>NZ_VTPZ01000002.1 GCF_008638305.1 Pseudomonas profundi | reverse complement strand
CAGATCCAGTTCGAAACGATAGGGTCGGCACAGGGCTTCGTAGCCGGTGAACTCAAGGACCTTGAAGTCGTGCGAAAGGCCTTGAATGGCCAGTTTGAAATGGGGCTTGTTGGCCGGGGCGAACATCCGATGTCCTCATCAATGTGCAACACTGCCCTTCCAACTGGGGTGTCGACTGCCGAAAATCCATCCACTGGCGCAGGGCCAGTCGATGGATGATTCTCGCAAACTTATGCGGAGATCGGCGTGCGCCAGTCGTCAGAACCGGAGGTGCCGGACACTTCATGCGTCCAGATGATCTTGCGGTAGGTGAAATAGACGTCTTCCAGGTGCGTGAAATGCGACAGGCTCGGATCCTGGCAGTTCGGCATGCGCGACTGAACGTCAACGATGATGGCGTCCTGCAGTTCGATGGTGAAGTAATGCTCCTGGGTGCCGGTGGCTGAGGTGCGGTACCACTCCAGACGACATGTATTCAGACGCTCACCGGAGGTCAGTGAGTTGAAAAGCAACGGCGAGGATTTGTCGAACACCTTGGTGATCATCAGCGGTTTATGGACGCGTTGACCAGTGGGCTGACCGGATTGCGGATCGCGCGGAATGATGACCTGATGATCAAAAGCCTGAACGAGAATCTGGTCCTCATGGCCCTCCTGAAAAATGTTGCCCACAGAGTCTTCGGTGAAGGTGCCGGCGGTGATAAGGCCCTGTTTGGTGCCTTCGATAGTCAGATATGCTGGTGTTGGCATGAAAGCTCTCCTTGCCTGGGTTCGTGGATCTTGGTTGATCCGGGAACCATAGACATATCAAGAGCTGTGCCATGACAAAAATACCCTGCTAAATCAGTAGCTTACCCGGAATCCTAGATTCCTGTTCGATTCAGCCGCGAAGCGAGTCACAAACGAGTGGGCAGTTTCCTGCTCAGGGTGCGCAAAAAGCTGCGCACACTGCCCTCCTCACCATGAACCGGCTCGCCAACAGGTTGCGCACAGACTTATCCACAGACGACTGCGCAACTTGTTGCCAGCGTCGCTATTGCTCCCAGGGCTCGCCTTTTGTTCGTTCTACCCGCTTCAGCTGCAAGTGCATGGCTGCCTGGGCCATCATATTGGCGCTGGTCGGGGCCGTGATGAACAGGAAAATGGTAATGAGCAGCTCGTGCATGCTCAGGCCGTCTCCCTTGGTGCTGAAATAGATCAGCGAGCCAATCACCAACGCGCCGACGCCGAGCGTGGTTGCCTTGGTCGGCCCATGCAGTCGCATGAAGAAGTCCGGCAGCTTCAACAAGCCAATCGAGCCGATCAACGCGAATACACTGCCGATGAGAATCAGCGCGGCGACCAGCCACTCGATCCAGGTGGTGTCGTTCATGAGCGCTCCTTATTCAATGATGTCGCCACGCAGCAGATACCGGGAAATGGCTACCGTTCCGACGAAGCCCATCACCGCAATCAATAGTGCCGCTTCGAAGAACAGGTCCGAATCCAGATACAGGCCGAACAGGATGATGAGCGCGATGGCGTTGATATACAGCGTATCCAGGGCCAGCACCCGGTCCGGCATATCAGGTCCGATAATCAACCTGATCATATTCAGTATCGTCGCCAGCGACATGATGCCCAGGCACACAAGAATCACGTTGTGGAGCATTCGAATACCTCCTTCAGCGGGTTTTCGTAGCGCTGTTTGATAGTGTCGATCAGCTCCTGGGCATCGGCCACATCCAGACCGTGGATCAGCAAGGTCTTGCGGTCATCACTAATATCCGAAGAGACCGTGCCGGGCGTCAAGGACACCGTGCTGGCCAGCACACTGATGGCGAAATCGTTGGTCAGCTCAAGCGGATATTCTACGAAAGCCGGTCGCAGCGTCCGGTTGGGCCCGAGGATCAGTTTGGCTACTTCAACGTTTGCGGTGACGATATCCAGCAATACCCTCATGGTGAATCGAAGCAGCACCACAGGTTTGTGCAGCGTCGGCGGATTGGGCCAGAACGGGTTGGTCAGCAACGGGATCAACCAGGCCGTCACCGCGCCCATGATCAGCGTGCCGGCACCCAGATCGTTCATGATCAACTGCCAGACAATAAGCAGGAACAGACTCAGCCAGGGGTGCGGCAGCAAAGCTCTCGGCGTCATCATGGCTGACCTCCCGGGTTGACTGCCTGGGTAGACATAACTTGCTCAATATACCCGGAGGGGTTGAATATCTCCGCCGACGCGACGTCCAGATAATCCATTATCGGTTCACCGAAAACCACCATCATTGGACTGCAGAGCAGCAGCAGAATCACGGCGGTCATGCGCAGGGCGTCCATTGGCTCACCTGGTACCGCGGTCGCATCCTTGCGCCAGAACAAGGTGCTGCCCGCCCGGCTCATCGCGACCAGAACCACCAGGCCGCTGCCGAGCACCACCGCATACAGCCAGGCGGCTTCAAAACCCGTGCCGGCCGAGCGCAACAGCATCAGCTTGCCGATGAACCCCGAGAGCGGCGGCAGACCGACAATCGAGATAGCAGACAGGAAAAACACGCCGCCGAACAGCATGAGCTTGGGTAACGGCGGGCCGGGCACGAGTCGCGCACCATGCCTGGGTCCGCGGGTGCGCGCCAGCAGGCCGGCAAGCAGGAACAAGCCGCCGCTGATCCAGGTGGAGTGCGCCAGATAGAAAAGACTGGCGGTGAGTGCTTCAGCTGTGGCCAGGGAGATGCCGGCCATCAGGATACCCACCGACAACACAACCAGATACGCGACCAGGCCGTTCAGGGTGCTCGCAGCGAGTGCGCCAATTGTTGCCAGCACAATGGTGGCCAGCCCGACCGGCCAGAGCCAGTCATTCACCAACCAGGCAAGCGGCCCCTCGCCTTCGCCGAACATCAGCGAATAGACCCGGATGATCGAATAGATACCGACCTTGGTCATTATGGCGAACAGCGCCGCGACCGGCGCTGAGGCGGCGGAATAGGCGCGTGGCAGCCAGAAGTACAGGGGGAACATCGCCGCTTTCAGGCCGAATACGATGAGCAACAGCATGCCTGCTGCACCAATCAAGGGTGTGTCCGCTTCGGGTAACTGGGCGATGCGCAGGGCCATGTCCGCCATGTTCAGCGTGCCAGTCAGACCATAAAGCGTACCGACCGCCAACAGAAACAGCGCTGATCCGAACAGGTTGAGCAGCACGTAGTGCAAGCCGGCGCGCACGCGGGAAGAGCCTGCACCGTGCAACAGCAAGGCATAGGAGGCGATCAGCAGGATCTCGAAGAACACGAACAGGTTGAATAGATCGCCGGTCAGGAAGGCGCCATTGATACCCATCAGCTGAAACTGGAACAGCGCATGGAAATTGCGTCCCAGGTTATCGTCGCCGCGCATCGCATACAGAACCGAACACGACGCCAGCACAGCGGTGACCAACAGCAGGAAGGCAGCCAGACGATCGACTACCAGCACGATGCCGAATGGCGGCACCCAGTTGCCGGCGGCATAGACTTGAATCCCTTCACTGGCCTGCCCTACCAGCGCAATAGCCAGCGGAATCTGCAACAGCACGGCAATCAGCGACAGGCCGCGTTTCAGCGGCATGCTGCTTCGCGAGATAAGCAACAACAAAGCGCCCATGAACATGGGCAGGAGGACCGGCAGGATCGGCAATTGATTCATCAATTGTCTCCCTTGCCGTCTACGTGGTCACTGTCGAGCTCGCCTTGCGCCCGCAATGCCAGCACCAGAGCGAAGGCGGTCATGGCAAAGCCGATGACGATGGCAGTCAACACCAGTGCCTGCGGCAAAGGGTCAGCGTACTCATCAGCCTTGCCCAGTACTGCGGGCATACCGGTGTGCAAGCGCCCCATAGCCAGCAGGAACAGGTTCACCGCATAGCTGAGCAGGGTAAGGCCAACGACAACCTGAAAAGTACGTGCGCGCAATAAAAGATACACGCCGGACATGGTGAGAATGCCCAGCGTCAGGGCGTACAGCAATTCCATTAAAGCGTCTCCCTTATAGTACGGCTTCCGGACAATTTGCCGATGTTGGCGAGGATCAGCAGCGTAGCGCCCACAACGGTGAGGTACACGCCGAGATCGAAGAGCATTGCTGTTGCCAGCTCGACCTCTCCGACTAACGGAAAGTGGAAATAACCGAAGGCGCTGGTCAGGAATGGATAGCCAAAGGCAAAGCTGCCCAGACCAGTAAGACCGGCAATAAGCACACCGATACCCGCCAGATGGTGGTAATTCACACCCCAGCGCTGCGTAGTCCACTGTTCACCGCTACCGACGTATTGCAGGATCAGCGCTACCGCGGTAATCAGGCCAGCGATGAAGCCGCCGCCAGGCAGGTTGTGGCCGCGGAAGAAGATGTACACCGACACCAGCAGCGCGAGTGGCAGAATCACGCGGGTCAGGTTGACCAGCATGAGCGGCCGCGTGGCCCGCGCCCAACCGCGACCGAACATGTCGGTATCGGGAATGCGCAGGCGCAACCCGTCGACCAGCGCATAGATGGCCACCGCGGCGATTGCCAGCACCGTGACCTCGCCCATGGTATCGAACCCCCGGAAGTCGACCAGAATCACGTTGACCACATTAGTGCCACCGCCACCGCTGTAGCTGTTCTCCAGGAAGAAACTGGCAATGGTGTCGTAGGGGCGGGTCAGCACGGCGAAGGTCAAGCCGCCGACCAGAAGCCCCGCCAGGCCAGCCAGAATCAGGTCGCGGAAACTACGCGTCCTGGAAGAGGTGCGCGGCGTATAACGTGGCAGGAAGAACAACGCCAGCATGAACAGGATGATCGTCACGACTTCAACCGAGAGCTGGGTCAATGCCAGGTCCGGCGCGGAGAAGCGTGCAAAGCCCAGCGCCACCATCAACCCGACCACGCTCAGCATGATCAGCGCGACCAGCCTGCGCCGGTGCATTATCGCCGTAGCCCCAGCCGCCACCATCAGAATCAGCGCGCCGACAAGCGTGATGCCATCAACCGGCGACATCGCCACCTCGCCCTGCCAGACCGGCAGACGCACCAGCCAGAAGCCAGTGACCACCAGCGCAGCGAAGAGCATCCAGGTCATGTAACGCTGCAGCGATGCGTTCTCCAGCAGCAGCGTGAACTGCCCGGCACGCCCTACCAGTTTCTGGATCGCATTTTCGAACACCAGCTTGGCGTCCAGGTCCGGCAGTCGTTCGTACCAGCCGAACAATTGCCGGCGCGTGAAATAGAGAATGATGCCGACCACCATCGCCACGATGCTCATGATCAGCGGGAGGTTGAAGCCGTGCCATACGGACAGGCTGTACTCCGGCAGGTCTCCCCCCAGCGTTGCGCTGGCCGCCACAGCCAGCAGACTGGAAACAGTGAAGGCAGGCAAAAGCCCGACCAGCAGACAAAGCGCCACGAGTATCTCCACGGGCACCTTCATGTAACGCGGCGGCTCATGCGGCGGGTACTTCGGCAGATTCACCGGCTTGCCGTTGAAGAACACGTCGTGGATGAAGCGCAGCGAATAGGCCACCGAGAATACACCGTACAGTGTCGCGACCAGCGGAATAATCCAGCTGAAGTTGCCGAACTGGTGTTGCTGCAGGGTTTCGGTGAAGAACATTTCCTTGCTCAGGAAGCCGTTCAGCAGCGGCACGCCCGCCATCGCCGCCGCCGCGACCATGGCCAATGTCGCGGTATGCGGCATATAGCGCCACAGACCATTGATCCGCCGCATATCGCGAGTACCGGTCTCGTGGTCGATGATGCCCGCGGCCATGAACAGTGAGGCCTTGAAGGTCGCGTGGTTGATGATATGGAACACCGCCGCCACCGCCGCCAGCCGCGTATCGAGGCCAAACAGCAGCGTGATCAAGCCAAGGTGACTGATGGTCGAATAGGCCAGCAATCCCTTGAGGTCGTGTTGAAACAACGCGGTACAGGCGCCGACAAGCAACGTAATCATGCCCGTAACGCTGACCATGAAGAACCACAGGTCGGTATCGGAGAGCGCCGGATATAACCGAGCCAGCAGGAACACACCCGCCTTGACCATGGTTGCCGAGTGCAGATAAGCCGATACCGGGGTCGGCGCCGCCATCGCATGCGGCAACCAGAAATGGAACGGAAACTGTGCAGACTTGGTAAACACGCCCAGCAGCACCAGAACCAACACCACAGGATACAGCGCATGGGCACGAATGATATCGCCGGCAACCAGCACGTCACTCAGCTCATAGCTGCCGACTATCTGTCCCAGCAACAACACGCCGCCGAGCAGAGCCAGTCCGCCACCTCCGGTCACCGCCAACGCCATTCGAGCGCCCTTTCGGGCATCACTGGAATGCGACCAGTAACCGATGAGCAGGAAAGACGACAGGCTGGTCAGCTCCCAGAAAAACATCATCAACAGCAGGTTTTCCGACAGCACCACGCCGAGCATCGAGCCCATGAACAGCAGCAGATAGGCGAAAAAACGCCCCATCGGGTCGTTCTTTGACAGGTAATAGCGTGCGTACAGAATCACCAGCAGGCCGATGCCCATGATCAGCAAGGCGAACATGAAGCCCAACCCGTCGAGCCGGAAGCTGAGATTCAGCCCGACACGGGTCAGCCACGGCCAGCTCTGCACAACCGTCTCGCCCGCAAATACCTCGGGTACGTGACGCCACAACAGGACCAGGCCGATGATCGGCGCGAGCATCGTTGCCGTAGCGCAAAGCGAACGTCCGCGCTCGCCAGTCAACAGGGGCAGAAAACAGCCCAGAAAAGGTAGCAATACAATAAGCGCCAGGGTCATGCGGGACACACTCCGTTTATGGCCTTTCAGGCTTCTTCGTATGGCGAATTCGTCTTCCCGGCTCGGCGGCCGGAAGGCGCATCATTATCCACAGACAGCGTTTGGCTGTCATGGTTTGACTCGGCATTCGGACAAGCCCGGCAACACATCGTTAAATCTCGCACGGATGCCGAGAAGCGAAACGGTGAGGTCATCGTTCCTGAGTGCCCCGTCGCTGGCGGTCTTCCTCAAGCGCATCGCCGAGCAGGCCCGTCTGCGGACGGATATCAGCCATATGCCCGGCACGGGCAATGGCATGCGCAGCAAGGGGAGCGGTGATCAAGAGTACGCAAATAGCCAGCAGCGATTCCAGCCATGCCATGCCAGATGTTGCGCACAGCACCCCAAGCAATACCAGAATCGCGCCGAGCGCGCCGGCCTTGCTCGCCGAGTGCATACGGGCATAGGCATCCGGTAATCGCCACACGCCCAGCGCACCAACCAGGCTCAGCAGCGCACCGAGCAGTATCAACACCGAGGCTGCTATCGAAAGAAACACACTCATTGACCATCACTCCGGCTGTCCTGAATCTCGCGGTTGGACGGGCCGTCGTCACCATGAAACAGCAGGGCAAAGGCTACGCTGCTGAGGAAGCTCACAATGGCCAGCACGATCGCCACGTCCAACAGCGCGACCTGGCCCCGATAGAGCGCCAGCACTGCGACGCCCGCAACGCCCACCATGGTCATGGCGTCGACAGCAACCGCCCGGTCGGGCCGGCTGGGTCCAAGCAAGAGCCGCAACACCAGTATCATCGCGCTGAGAATCAGCATCGCGCCGGCAAGCGGCAATACCCACCCGGCGGCAAACAGATCGACAGTCATGAGAATTCTCCCGGAGGGTGTATCCAGCCAGCCAGCCGCTGTTCGATTTCGTCAACCGCATGCTGAACGGAATCGGCGCTGCGTGAATCCAGCACATGCACATATAGCACCTTGTCGAGGTAATCCAGTGCGAGAGTCCCGGGGGTCAGTGTCAGCAGGCAGCTAATCAGGGTGATCAGGCGCTTGTCATCGGTCTGCAGCGAGACGCGAACCACCGCAGGCGTGACGGTGCTGCGCCAGTCAAGCACTGCTGCCGCCACATCGAGCGAGGCCGCGACGATCCTGTAGGCATACCAGGGAACGAAACGTGCGCCCGCCTCTACTCTCATGGCATACACCCGCACCCTGGGCACAGCCAGCCCCAGCAACCTGCAGCCGAGATAGATCAGCAGCATAGCCAGCAGCCATCGGGTGGGTGTAAGCCCGAGGGTTGCCCAGGCGAGCAATGCCGCGCTCACTGCATGTATCAAAAGCATCAGGGCGCCCCCTCCGTCACCGGAAGCCGAAGGTATGCGCTCGCCTCGGTCAGTTGCAACGAGGCATCCCAGGCATATTGCATGGCCGGCCCGGCGCCAAAGCCCAGAATTACGGTCATCAGAGCGAGCACGGCGGCGACCACCCAGGGACTGCGCGGTCCGTTGTTAGTCTGTACACAGTGAGCACCGTCGGGATGCGGTTTGAGAAAAGCTTCATTCCATATCTTGCTCATGGACAACACGGTTATGGCTCCGGTCAGCAACGCGATAAAGGCTGCCCATCCGTGTCCCGCTTCCAGACTCGCACGGATCAGGATGAGTTTGGCCCAGAAGCCGGATAAAGGTGGAATTCCCGCCAGCGACAGCGCAGGAATGGCAAAGAGTATGGCGAGCAGCGGTTTCGCTGAGTAAAGCCCACCCATGCGCGCCAGCCGTTCAGAGCCGGTGAGCCGCGAGGCAAGACCGCCAATGAAAAACAGATTGGCTTTGACGATGATGTGATGGATCAGATAGAACACCGCACCCGCCAGCGCCAGCGGCGTCGCCAGAGCGAGCCCCAGCACCATGTAACCGACCTGACTGACGATATGAAATGACAGGATGCGCCGGATCTCGGTTTGCGCCGCCGCGCCCAGAACCCCGACCAGCATGGTCGCGCAGGCCACCCACAACAGGATGTCATGGGCCAGTCCGGGCGCTGGCCAGAGTAGTGTCACCAGACGGATCAGTGCATACACGCCGACCTTTGTCAGCAAGCCGGCAAACAGCGCCGATACCGGCACCCAGGCCACATGATAGGACGCGGGCAACCAGCCAAACACGGGGAATAGCGCGCCCTTGATCGAGAATGCCAGCAACATCAAGGTCACGCCCATGGTTGCGCTGGCGGTGGCTTCACCGCTGCGGAATATCAGCGCCAGCTCACCCATATTCAACGTACCGCTGGCCCCGTACACAAGCCCCGCTGCCAGCAGAAACAGCAGCGTCGCCAGCAGGTTGAGTACGATATAGGTCATCGCCCCGGCCAGTCGCCGCTGTCCGCCGCCCAGCGAGATAAGCGCGAAGGACCCCATCAGCAACACTTCAAACCAGACGTACAAATTGAATACGTCGCCGGTAATGAAGGCGCCGCAGATACCGGTCAGCAGGCCATGAACGAAAAGATGCGCGTCGCGCAGAAACTCGGTCGCCATCGGCTGGCGATGCATGTAAACCAGCGTACCCAGACCGATCACACCGGTAATCGCAACCATCGCCGCCGACAGCCGATCGATAACCAGACTGATGCCATAAGGCGCAGGCCAGCTACCCATCTGACCGCTGAGCACGTTGCCCTGCGCTGCAAACCACACCAGCCACAGCCCGGTCATGAGTAACAGCGTGCTGCCCACGAGACTGATTGCAGTCACCCAGGCCAGCCGGCGCCGCGCCAGCAGGCACAGCATCAGGGTGGTCAGTGGTAGCAGGATCGGCAAGACCAGCAGGAGATTCATTCGCGCTCCCCAGCTGGCGGATCGGGTTCGCCGGGCGCTGACTCACCGCCCTCTTCGAAGCCGTTTTCCTGACCGTCCGGTGCGGGCTGCTCGACCACCACTGTCACGTCATCAGTCTCGTTTTTACCGTGCAGTTCGTAGGTTCGCTTGAGTATCGACAAAGCGAATACGAACAACGCGAAACCGATGACGATCGCCGTCAGCACCAGCGCCTGGGGCAAGGGATTGACCAACGCAGCGTTTGCGCCCTGGGTAACGAATGCCGGCGCATCACCGGCGTGTCGACCCGCGGCAAGTACGCCCAGGTTGATCGCGTTGCTGAATACGGCAATGCCCAACACCACCCGTATCAGATGCTGATCAAGCATCATCCAGATGCCCAAACCTGCCATTACGCCTGCTGTCACAGCGGTCAGCCACTCCATCAGCCAGCCCTCCCGACGAGATTGCGCAGCATGTGCGTGACCGAACCAAAAACGGTCAGGAACACGCCCAGATCAAACAGCAGCGGCGTGCCCAGTTTCACATTAATAGGTGCGACCCAATGGCTGGTCATATAGGGCTCGCCATGAAAGATCGCGCCCAGGCCGGCACCCCCGACACAGGCCATGCCCAGCGCGATGATCATCGTTGGCGGCACACGGCCCAGTCCGCGCTGAATGCCGCGCCCGAAGGTCAGTACCAGCAAGGCAAAACCAGTCGCCGCGACCAGCCCACCGATAAAGCCGCCGCCTGGATAGTTATGCCCGCGCCAGAGCACCACCAGCGATACCGCCAGCATGAGGCCGGCCAACGGCCGCATGCCCTGCCGCAGCAGCACCGAGCCGAATTCGGGAAGTCCCTTGGGCCTCACATCGGCCGACTGTCCCGCGCCGAGTAAGGTCGAAGTCGCTAGTGCCGCGAGGGCTACCACCAGGATTTCGCCAAGCGTATCCAGCGCACGGAAATCCACTAGAATCACGTTCACCACATTCATGCCATAGCCGCCTGGCAGGCTGTTATCAGTCAGCCAGTCGGCGATATTGCCGGGCAATGGCTGGCTGACGGTAGTCATGATCATCAGCGTGACCGTCACCCCAACGGTACAGGCAGCGATCGCCTGCCAGCGTCGGTTGCGTCCGGATCCCGAGGCAACTGAGGGCAGTCCCGGCATCCGCCGCAACACCACCGCGAGGAAGACTACGGTCAGGGTTTCGACCATCAGCTGGGTCAGCGCCACGTCAGGTGCGCTGACCGATAGATAGAACAGCGCCAGTCCCAGACCACTGGCCGCCAGGGAAGCCACCAATGCCAGTCGCCCGGACTTGAGCGCGGCGCCTGCCGCCCCACCCAGCGCCAGCACTGCACCGACAATGCCTGGCAAGGTGAGCGGAGTGAGTGATTCAACGGGCATCAGCGGCGCCCTTATCAGCCACATCACACCCAACAAGCTGACGCTCAGCACGGCGGCCAGCAGCGCAACATGCGCGCGTAGCGAGCCATGCTGAAAATTGCCGGCGACCGCGCCAGCCAGCTGGAACAGCCTCAGCAGAAAGCGATCCCATAACAGGTCACCACTGACGCGCCAGATCCTGTCGAGCTGGTTCGCCAGCCAGCGCACCCGCCCCGCTTGCAGGTAAAACAGCACGCCCAGACTGATGGTCAGCACACTGGCAATGACTGCCGGCGTAATGCCGCCCCAGAGATACAGGTGCACATCCACGGGCCCGGCAGAGATCGCTCGCACCGCCGTATTGACCAGCCAGGCCTCCGGCCATTGATTCCAGATGCCGAGCCCCAGCCCGCCGATTGCCAGCAACAGCGCGCCCGCCCACATGTAGGGCGATACCTCATGAGGCTTGTGGAAACGGCCACGGCGCTGACCAAAAAAGGGGCGGATGAATACCAACCCCGCCGCCGCAAACAGCAGCGCATTGGTCAGAATCATCGCGATAGTGACGGCCCAGCCAATCGCACCCAGCTCGATCAGTCCGGTGTACTTGAACTCCTTGGCAATGAAACCGAAGAATGGCGGCAAGCCGGCATTGGAAAAGGCCGCCAGGCCAACCGCGATGCCGGTGAATGGCATCACGGTGAACAGACCACCAAGGCGGCGCAGATCCCGCGTACCGGTGGCATGGTCAACCGCGCCGATCGCCATGAACAGCGCGCCCTTGTATAGCGAATGCGCCACCAGATAGAGGACGAAGGCCTGCAGACCGTAGCTGGTATTGGTGCCGATGAGCATGGTCAGCTGGCCGAGCACGGTCACCGTGGTATAGGCGAGCATACGTTTGAGATCATATTGACGAATGGCCAGAACAGCCCCCACCAGCGCGGTCATCGCACCGACCCCGATAAGGATCGAGCTCCAGGCAACGCCGCCACCCAGCGTCGGGTTCAGCCGCGCCAACAGATAGATACCGGCCTTGACCATGGTCGCCGAATGTAGATAAGCCGACACCGGCGTAGGTGCGTTCATCGCGTTCGGTAGCCAGATATGGAAAGGCACCTGTGCAGACTTGGTGAAGCAGCCTATCAGCACCAGCGCCATGATCCAGGGAAAGAGCGTACTGCTTTGCACAGCCGCCGCATCCAGGCCGGAAAACTGCCACTGCTGGGCTGCGATGCCCAACAGCACCAGTCCTGCCATCAAGGCCAAGCCACCGCCCGCAGTGATCAGCAACGCCTGTAACGCAGCGCGGCGTGCCTCGGGTTTGGCATTCTCGAAACTGATCAGCAGATATGAGGAAATACTGGTCAGCTCCCAGAACACGAACATGACAAGCATGTCGTCGGCCAGTACCAACCCGAGCATGCCGAGCATGAAGATCAGCAAATAGGCATAGAAGCGACCAAGGTGCGAATGCTCGTTCAGATAGCTGCCGGAGTACAGCACGATAAGCGTGCCGATACCGGTGATGAGCAAGGCAAACAGCAAGGCCAGCCCGTCAAGCCTGAGGGTAAAGCTGACATCCAGCAGCGGCACCCAGGCCAGGCTGGAGGTCAGTGCCTCGCCGCCTGCGACCAGGGGAATGACACTGACAAACCAGGCGAAACAGCTTGCAGGGACCAGCGCCAGCAGCCACAGCGCCTGCCGTGGCAGCAGACGCCAGATCAAGGGCGCGCATAGCCCGTTCAGAGCGATAGCAAGCAAGCTGAACTGCATATCAGCCGACCTTCATCGTGCAGGGTCTTGTCATCGCAACCTCCATGAACGTTCCGCGCAGCAATGCTGCGCAGTCACCGTGCAACCATTGTTCATACAGGATAGTCGCGGGGCAACGGCCACATTTTCCGTTGAACGCGGCGGGGGCTAATGCGCTATAAATAAGAAGGGAAGCCTCGGCGGCGGAAGCAACTTGATACAGTTCAATGCGAATCGAAGCGCCTGTTATGCCCGCCGGTCCTGGATGAGGGGGCGTTCTGCTCATCGAGCTGGTGCTCGACGCTCCCAGGCAGGACAAACACCAGCTCGACCGTTGCGGGCGAGCACAGTGCCTGAAATGAAACTGACGCTATGGTCAGCAGCGTCGCTGGTTACAAAGCCGGCCAGGATGGAACCTGGCCCTCCATAGACCGTGCTCCTTTGGGAAGGTCGAGCACCAGCTCGACCACGGGCGTCGCCGACAAACACAGTGTTTGAAATAAACCCGGCGCTATGGAATGTCGAGCTCCGTCTCGACAGCGGCATCATCGGCTACATAGCCGGCCAGGATGGAACCTGGCCCTCCATAGACCGTACTCCTCCGGGAAGGTCGAGCACCAGCTCGACCACGGGCTTCGCCGACAAACACAGCGTTTGAAATAAACCCGGCGCTATGGAATGTCGAGCTCCGTCTCGACAGCGGCATCATCGGCTACCAAGCCGGCCAGGATGGAACCTGGCCCTCCATAGACCGTACTCCTCCGGGAAGGTCGAGCACCAGCTCGACCACGGGCTTCGCCGACAAACACAGCGTTTGAAATAAACCCGGCGCTATGGAATGTCGAGCTCCGTCTCGACAGCGGCATTATCGGCTACCAACCCGGCCAGCATGGAACCTGGCCCTCCATAGACCGTGCTCCTCCGGTAAGGTCGAGCATCAGCTCGACCACAGGCGTCGCCGACAAACACAGCGTTTGAAACAAACCCGGCGCTATGGAATGTCGAGCTCCGTCTCGATAGCGGCATCATCGGCTACCAAGCAGGCCAGGATGGAACCTGGCCCTCCAGAGTTCTACTTCGTCACGCGCGATTCACCATTCACGGTCACGATTCGCACGCGTTCACCCGGCGCAAAGGAGACGTCATCGGAGACGGCCTGAACATAGGACCGGGTGTGACCGTCCTCCTCGCGGACGGTAATTTCGATACCTTGCCTGCGGGTGAACCCCTCCTCGGCTGCAGCCCCCGCGACGCCGCCCGCTACTGCGCCCAGCACGCTGGTGATCATGCTGCCGCGACCACCGCCAATACCGCTACCGGCAATGCCGCCGACTGCTGCGCCTGCACCCGGGCCAATCACGGATTTGGTGCCTTCAATCTGCACAAAACGCACCGATTCAACGGTGCCCATACGAACTGTCTGCGGCGTGCGGGCCTGCTCACGGGAATAGGTATCGCCGGTCAGCCCTTTGGCACAACCACCGAGAACCAGCAGAGCGCCCAACAGCCAGGTCATCCAGAGATGTTTTTTCATGGTGTACTCCACTCTCATCAAGTCAGTGACAGATTAGACGCTTTCGTTGCCCAGATGTTGCGTGAACCTCTTACCAGTTGTGACTGACCAAGCGGAGCCACTGATCAGAAATCAACCGGAACGGTCGTCTCCATGCGGCTATTTCGCTAGAATCCGTCGCGACTTTTCATCGGAGCGTTCACCCGCTTCCGTAAATCCATCTTGCTCGCCGTAACCCGGTAATAACAACAAGAATACCCGTCGGTTGCCGATCCCTGATTGAGGTTTCCGCATGCCCGTATTGCAGGCTGCCTGGTTTTATTATCTGAACAATCCCGCGCTGGTGCTGAACGGACTGGCGTTGTTTTATGGTCTCGCCGGGGGCTGGCTGTGGCTTGCCACTCAGCTGCGCAGTGCCCGCGCCGCGGCGCGCCTGGCGACCAGCCCGGCTGTTTCAGGGGAAGCGACGATCATCCCTGCCACAACCCGGCGCATCAACCGGATGTTCTCCGCGGTCGGCAGCGTATGTCTGTTGCTGGCCACGCTACTCATGCTTGCCAGCACTCAGGTCTAAGGGGCCAGGACGCCGCGAAAGCATACCCGGGCAGCCCGTTAAAGGTTGTCCAGAAACGCCTGCTGGCGCAACTGACTGATGACCGGATTGGCATACTGCGCCAGCCACCAGCTGCGGTGTTCTTCGGGGCATTGCGCCAGGCGTTGATTGAAACGCGCCTGCTCCGCTGCCAACTGCTGCGCATCGAACTGCTTGCGCCAGTCACCAATCGCCAACTCCGGCAAGTCTGGTAGGTGCTCGAACGCCAGGTAGTTGCTCGGATAAAGCCTGTACGAGAGCAGAATGCTGCGATCCGCCTCACGGGCTACCGCGCGAGCATCCGTATAGTCATCACTCAACGGCTCGCCGAATGCCACATGTACCCGCCCCTTGTAACCGGTCAGCCCCATGGCGATAGAGCGGTCGTCTTCGCCCGGCTGCTTCTGATAGCTACCGGTACGCTCACGCTGCTCCAGCTCGCGCGCCTTCATCAGGTCACAGGGATCCCATTCATAGGCTATCGACACCGGAACGATATTCAGCGAGCGGATCACATCCTCGAAACGTTCGCTGCGTCGGCTCATGCAAAGCATCTTGATAATCGCCGAATCAGTCTCGTCCTTACCGTCCTTGGCACGCCCTTCACTCTGTGCGATCCAGATCGAATGCCCGGTCTGGATTGAATGGTTGATATAGGCCGAAAGCGACTGATAAATAGCCAGCTTTTCACGGCGGCCGGTTACCGAACGGTGCACGATAAAGCTCTTGTTCAGACGCATCAGATCACTGACAAACGGCCGTTGCAGCAGATTGTCGCCGATGGCGATCCGCGGCGTCGGGTGCCCGGCGTGGTACAGCGCATAATTGACGAAGGCCGGATCCATCACGATGTCGCGGTGGTTCGCCAGAAACAGGTGCGGTTGATCCTTGCGCAGATTGTCCAGCCCGCTGTAGGTCACATCCAGCGTGCTGCGCTCGATCAACCGATCCAGATAGGGTTCGAGCTTGTGTTGCAGCGCCTCGATACTGTTTATGCCCCGCGCTTCCCGGCGCAAACCATAACCCACCAGCGGCTCGACCAGCCCGGGCGCCCACCGCGACAACCGCGCAAAGCGGTGTCGCGCCAGCATCCGGCGTAAATCCCTGTCCCCGCTCAGGCGCTTCAGCACTTCAGGGACATCTTTATCCTCAAAGGGCTTTATGGCATCAAACTCGCCCATGTCATCCTCTTCTGTTCGGGTTGAGCCGCGCATTATGCTTGCCGCAGGGGGCTGGAACAATTGGCGCAGGCGCGGTTTCGCCTGATCGACGTTCGGACTACACTCACCGTCACACATCATGACCATCTCCGGAGGACATCCATGCAGGCAGTAGACGAAGCAGTGTTGCAATGTCCGCATTGCGGCGAAACGATCAGTCTGCTGCTGGATCTGTCCGGCGGCGCCCAGTCCTACGTCGAAGATTGTCAGGTCTG
Source organism: Pseudomonas profundi (assembly GCF_008638305.1). Lineage (GTDB taxonomy): Bacteria > Pseudomonadota > Gammaproteobacteria > Pseudomonadales > Pseudomonadaceae > Halopseudomonas > Halopseudomonas profundi. The sequence continues at coordinate 433,729 of NZ_VTPZ01000002.1, read as the reverse complement.
TTGTCAGCCAATCCATGTCACGTTGTGGATGGATGAAGGCGACACTGACTATCACGTCGACCTGCGCAGGGAGCAGGATTAAGCATGTTATGCATCTTCCAACCGGCCGACCTGACCGAGGGCGAGCTGCTCCGGCAGATTCTCATGGAGAGACGTATTCACTGTCATCTGAGCGGCAAGTACCTGCAAGGCGCCATCGGTGAATTGCCGGCACACGGGCTGTTGGGGCTCTGGGTGCCGGCGGAGGATGCAGACCTGGCGCGTGAACTGATCAGTTCCTGGCAGCAGGCGGAACCGGTCATGCCGCAATTCGATGATCCCGAACAACAGCCAGAACACGAGCCGCTCGCCTGATGGCCGGACGTCTCGCACAGTTTACTCCGCCGCTCGCCGATGTACCCGGGGACTGGAAGCCCGCCTGGAATATCTCTCCCGGCCAACGCCTGTTGATTCTACGCAAGACCGATAACCAGCTCGAGTGTGCCCGCGTGTTATGGAATCTCACGCCCGGGTGGCTCAAGGACCTGAGCCGCACCCCTTTCAGCGTGAATGCCGAGGTAATGCACGACAAGCCCATGTTCCGCCAACCATTGGTCGAGCGCCGCTGCCTGATTCCGGTGGACGGTTATTTCGGCTGGCGCGTGCAGGGCAAGCGCAAGCAGCCCTGGTATCTGCGTCGCCGCGAGGGCGGTCTGGCGATTGCCGGCATATGGGAACGCTACAGTCTGGATGAAAACACATACTGGGACAGCTGCGCGTTGATAACCGTGCCCGCCAAGGGCCTGCCTGAGCGCTTGGGTTATCGCATGCCGGTGACGCTCAACCGAGCCGAGCAGGCTATCTGGCTGGCATCGGCAACGGCTCCTTCTGTTTTGCAGCCACTGCTGCTCAACGCCGAATCCCGGGTCGACATGATGTATCCGGTAAATCCCGCCATGAGCAACCCCGCCACCGTCGGCCCGCATTGCTGCGCGCCCAGCGGACATCCGGTGACGGCCGAGTCGCCCGTTTGACGCCCGCGCGGGCCGTTTGCATTCACGCACCGCCAACCAAATCAGAATAGCCCTGCCGGGTCGGGGTAATCTTGTCGATCTGATGACAGACTTGCGGTTGCCTGCTTTCAACCATCGCTCTAATCTAGTACCCCATTTTCAAGGAATTCACCCATGCGTATCCGTTTGCTTCTGTGTCTGCCGTTCCTCTGGCTGGTCGGCTGTGAAACTGTCCAAACCACCCAGGCTGGAGCCGTTGGCGTCAATCGTGAACAACGCATGGTCAGCGCCCTGCCCGCTGAGCAAGTGGACCAGATGGCTGCCAAGGCCTATGACGAGATGCTCAGCGAAGCCAGATCCGAAGGCGTGCTGAATACCGACACTGCCATGCTCAAGCGTCTGCGGGGCATCGCCGACAACCTGATTCCTCAGGTCACGCATTTTCGTCAGGACGCTCCCGACTGGGACTGGGAAGTCAACCTGATCGAAAACGAGCAACTCAACGCCAGTTGCATGCCCGGCGGCAAGATATTGTTCTTTACCGGTATCGTTGAAAAACTGAATCTCTCCGATGATGAAATTGCCCAGATCATGGGCCATGAGATTGCCCATGCCCTGCGGGAACACGGCCGTGAAGCAATTTCCCGCGCTTATATCAGCCAGACCGGCACCCAGCTGGTGGGCGCGTTGCTCGGCCTGGGTGAAGTCAGCCGACAGGCTGCAGACGCCGCAGTGCAATACGGTCTGACGCTGCCCAACAGCCGCTCCAATGAGAGCGAAGCGGATCTGATCGGGCTTGAGCTGGCGGCTCGCGCTGGTTACAAGCCAGAAGCAGCGGTAACGCTGTGGCAGAAGATGGGCGCCGCCGCGCAGGGCGCGCCGCCGGAGTTCCTCAGCACTCACCCCAGCTCCGGAGGCCGGATCGAAACCTTGCGCAACGCCATTCCGCGCGTTCAGCCGCTATACGAAGCGGCACGCTGACAAGCTTCGGCCACGCAGGATTCTGCGTGGCCGGACCTCTGTTTCAACGATCCAACCCTGTTTTCCTCCCTGCACACCAACGCCAGCACCTGACGCGTTTCTACGCATTTCGCCATCCTGTCGCGGTCCTCGATGACACGCCGGAACTCCCAACGACCAACCGGCACTTTTTCAATTTCCCGGCTTCGTATATGTTACGCCCCTTGGCGCGCGCTCCTGGCGCATCCTGAGTCGCCGCGCCCCTTCAACGGAGCATTAACTGCATGAGAAAAACGCTGATAGCCAGTGCCGTGGCCGCCGGCCTGCTGGGCTTGCCGTGTCTGTCGATGGCCGAGGACGGTTTCGTTACAGGTAGCAAGATCGAGCTCAACCTGCGCAATTTCTACATCAATCAGGATCAACGCAGCGGCGACCCGGGCTATTCCAAGGCCGAAGAATGGGGCCAGGGTTTCCTGCTCGATGCACGTTCGGGTTATACCCCCGGGGCGATCGGTTTTGGGGTCGACCTACTGGGCCAGCTGGGAGTACGGCTCGACGGTGGCGGACGCAGCGGCAAGACCGGGCTCTCGCGCAACCCCGGTGTCATATTCCCGCTGGATGACGATCAGGCCGCCAGCGATTTCAGTCGCCTCGATGTGGCCGCCAAGGCGCGCATATCAAAGACTGAACTCAGGGTGGGCGTATTGCAGCCCAGCCTACCCGTGCTCACACGCAACGACGGGCGCCTGCTGCCACAGACCTTCCGCGGCGCTCACCTGACCTCGGGCGAGGTCAGCGATCTGACCCTGCATCTGGGTGAGATAGCACGGGCGAGTGGCCGCGCGTCGACCGACTATGAACACCTGCGCATCAGCGGTGGGTCCGAGCGGGTCAATCAGTTCCGTTTTGGCGGAGCCGTATACAAGATCAATGACAGCCTGACCGCGACTTACTTCCTCGCCGAACTTGAGGATTACTATCGCCAGCATTTTCTCGGGGCCAAGCACAGCGCTGAGCTGGGTATCGGCACGCTGGAGACTGACCTGCGCTACTTCAACAGCGATTCGGTGGGGGCCAATGACGATCGCGCTGGCGGTTATGGTGCCCGCGGATTCTTCGACGGCGGCGCTACCTCCGGTCGCGTGAACAACCAGGCGCGCAGCGCCCTGTTTACCTATAGCGTTGAAGGGCATGCGATTGGCCTGGGCTATCAGCATCTCAGTGGCGACAGCGACTTCCCCTTCATCAACAACGGCGACGGCGCGACGGCCTATCTGATCACCGACGCGCAAATCGGCAAGTTTCTGCGCGCCGGGGAAAAGACCTGGGTTACCCAGTACAGCTACGACTTCAGCCAGGTCGGTGTGCCGGGCCTGAAAGCGTCGGCCGCCTACCTCAGTGGTAGCGATATCGACGTAGCCGAGCGTGGTGCTGACAAGGAATGGGAACGCGACCTGCGGCTGGACTACAAGGTACAGAGCGGCGTATTCAGGAACGTCGCCGTGTCCCTGCGCCATGCCAGCCTGCGCAGCAAGGTAAGCAACCAGCGAAATGTGGACGAGGCCCGCGTCATCCTCAGCTACAGCATCGCGCTGAAGTAAATCGCGCCGCGTGATGGAAGGCCGGGTTCCACCCCGGCCATGGTGCCCGCCGGAATTGCCGCTGGTCGAGATGGAACTCGACCTTCCGTGATCCCCCGGCCACGTATGCAGGCAAGCTCTGCCTGGTCTTGCCCGCTTCAGGGTCTCCGCTTCTGTCTCACTCGCGCCCCTCCGCAATCATCGTTCCGGCCGATAAAAACAGCCCCCGATTTATGCCCGAGCGGTTACCATACCGCCTCGACATTCTTGCCTCTCCGCAACCCGCTAAGCAGCCCATAGCCGACGCTTTCCCGGACTCACGCGGATATTCACACAACCCAGGGAGCTGGTTCCGATGAGCGGGCTTAAAAGTATCATTCTTCACCATTCGTACTTTCGCGGCCTGCGGGTGCGTATCGAGTGCGACGGACACACCAACCTGCAGGGCACCAACGGCGCGGGCAAGACCTCCGCGCTGCGCCTGATCCCGATGTTCTACGGCTACGAGCCGAACCGGCTGGTCGACAAGGTCGCGGGCAAGGACAGCTTCGTCAATTATTACCTGCCCAATCGTCAGTCCATGCTGGTGTTCGAATACACGCGAGCCGATGACGAGCGTTGCTGCGCGGTGATGTATCGCAAGGAAGGTGATGCCGGTTTTGCCTACCGATTCGTCAAGGCGGCCGCCGACGCCAGCGTGTTTCATCCCGACATGGAGGCGCTGTTTGCCGCCGGCGAAGACGCCGGAAGCATTCTGCGCCACCAGGTGCCTGCGCTGGATATCCGCGTCAGCCCCGAGATCAATCGCATCGTCGACTTCCGCTCGATCATCCAGAACGACCCCACCGGTGGAGGCCGTCGGGTGCAGGGTGCCCGTTCGCGCATTGATGTGCGCACATTCGCCGGCCAGTTCGGGCTCGGCTCGATACGAACCCGCATGCAGCACATCGATGCGCTGACGACCGTGTCCATCAAGAAGGATCAGATGATGGCGCGACTCAAGGAAATGATCGTCGACTCGCTGCTCAGCGACGTGGTCAATCTCGGCGCGCCGCCCAGCCACATCAAGAACGAGGGGCTGTGGAGCGATCTGAAGAGTCTCACCGCGTTCGGCGAGCATGAGAAAACCGTGAAGCAGGCGCTTACCGATTTCGAATCGGTCAAGGACAACCGGCTTGCGCTCGACAGCTGCCGCCTGGCTCTGGCGGATCTACAGGCGCTGGGCGCGGATCAGACCGCTCTTCTCGGGCGCCAGATGGCCGGCATCAATCTCGATATCGAAGCGCTTTCAACTGAGCTGGCCAGCAAACGCGAGGCGCTGGATGAGCAGATCAGCCGTCAGCGTGCTGAGGTCAACACCTACAACAGCCAGGTACAACGTCTCGAGGCGGAGCGCGATAACTGGGAAACGGAACGCAACATCCGTCATTGGGAAGCGGAACTGGCGAACCTGCCCATGGTGCGCTCCGACCTCGATGCTGCCAGAGACCGCTTGCAGGTACTCAAGGCAGAAAGCGAAAACATCGCGCATGAAGCCGGCATGGCTAAAGCGGCAATCAACCAGCAGCTCGAGCAGGATCTGGACGCGCTGGAAACCCGCCAGCATCAGGCGCAGGAGGCACGGGACGCGTTGCGCAGCCAGCATCAGCAGGCCATCGAGGCGCTTGAACAAAGCCGCGAGCAGCAGCTGGAAGCATTCGATGAGCAACTGGCTCAGGTGCGCCACGAATGCGAGGCACTGCTGGAAGACGCCCGCGAACAGGAACGCCAGGCCCGCGAGCCAGGCACAACCGAGCTTGAGCAGCGCCGTAGCGCAACCGACGCTGTCGCGCTGGCGCGGGAACACCGTGAGCAGACCGAGCGGGATGTTGAGCGCCTGCGCCATCAGCTCGAGCAGGTGAGCACCGGCGAACGCAGCGCCGAACAACACTATGAACGGGCCAGAGGAGAGCTGCAGGAGGCCAAAGCTCGCCGGGACGGAATCCACTCGCTGCTGTATCCCGAAGACGGCACACTGCTGGCCTATCTACGCGCTAGCGGTCTGCCCTGGCACGAGAATCTGGGCAAGGCGATCAATCCTGCGCTGCTGACGCGCACCGACCTGGCACCGACACTGTCCGGCCAGGCCGGGTCTGATGTGTATGGCGTCTGCCTGGATCTTGACGCGATTGCGCTGCCGGCTGCAGCCGAAAGCGAAGCCGCCCTGCAACAGCAGCTCAGCCGCGCCGAACAGGCTATGCAACGTGTCGAGCTGGAGCTGGGGCGTTGCGAAGAAAAATGGCAAGGCGCGCAGCAGGACCAGGCCCGGGCAAAGGAAGCCTTCGTCCGCGCCCGGCAGGCGCATGACAAAGCGGGCGAGCGTTACGCCCAGGCCGAACAAAGTGCGGAACTGATACAACGGGAAGTAAAGGACAGCATCGAAGCGCGGACGGTTCACGCAGCCGAACATGTGCGCCACCTGACGCTGCAGACGAAGGACCGGATCAGCCAGGAGCAACAGCGCCGCAATCAGCTGAAAGCACAGTTCACCGAGCGCCGCGATGCGCTCAAGCGTTCACATGACGAACAGCTGGACGCGGCAAAAGCAGCGCTCGCAGCAGTGCAGGAGGCGGTCGATCAACGCCGTTCCGCCGCTGCGCAGGATCTGGCGGCCATTGAGCAGGCGCGCGACGAGCGACTGCGCGGCGCCGGGGTGGACGTCGCGTCTATCCGCGAAACCGAGCAGCGGGTAAAATCGCTGAGTGACCGCATCGGACAGACTCAGTCCATGGACGAGCCGGTGCGCGAATACCGCTATTGGCTGAAGCATCACTGGGCCGGCCTGGGGGCATTGAAGGAATCGCTGTATCAGGCACAGAACGCGCTGACAGAGGGCGAGCGCCAGGCGAAGGACTGCAAGGCCAGCTACAACACGCGCATCAATGCCCTGAAGGACCAGGCAAAACAGCTCGGCGCCGGGCTCAAACGGCTTGAGGAGCAATTGCGCGACTGGGAGCAGCTGGCGCGCAGCGCCAGCGAACTGAGTGACAGCATCCCGGTATCGACCGAGGAAATCGCCGCCCATCAACCCGGTGCAGCAGAACACACCGGGTCGCTGGAGTCCGCCGCCCTGGTCACTGACGAGTTGCGCCGTTTGATCAAGGCGACTGCCGAGACCAAAGACACCGTCATCAAAGCCTTCACCCGCTGCGTTGCTGCACTCAATCAGCACCCCGACTCGCAGGTGTATCAGAAGTGGCAGCATCTGCATAACGCGCGCCTGCACACCTCCCTGCATACCGAGGGCTCCGAGGCATTCCGTATTGAGTCCATGGCCGACCTGCGCCGGATCGTCGAGCATGACCTGCCCGAGATCCGCAAGGCCCTGATTGAGAATGTGAAGAGCGCGGGCGGCGCCATGGCGCGCTACTACGAAGAACTCAAGGACATCGATCTGCGGGTCAGCCAGGTCTCGCGCACGCTGGAAACGCGGATCAATACCGAGCACGACTTCGAGGCTATCTCCGATATTCGCATCCGTCTGCTGTCGCGCATCACCCAGTTCGACTTCTGGCCGCAGCTCAAGCAGTTCGCCCGCGACTGGCACGAATGGGAGCTGACGCGCCACCACGACCTGCCCTCGGAAACGCTGCGCATCGGGCTCAGTTCACTGGACAAGATGTTCCGCAGTGCGCGCATGACCACCAGCGATCTGGGTTCGCTGGTCGAGCTGGAGATCCAGTTCACCGAGAACGGCCGTATCGTGCCGATCCGCAACGACAACGACCTGCGCAACTCCAGCAGTACCGGCTTGTCCAGCATCGCAGTGGTGGTGATATTCGGCGGGCTGTCGCGCTTCCTGTGTCCCGATGAGAGCGTAACCATTACCTGGCCGATCGACGAGCTGGGCGAGTTGCACCCAAGCAATATCGACAAGCTGTTCCGCATGATGGATCGCAAGAACATCGTGCTGTTGTGCGCTCAGCCCACCGCTTCCCACGAGTTCCTGCGCCGCTACAAGCACCGTCTGCTGCTGAGCAAGGACCACGGGGTGCGCGATTTCGTGTATGCCAACCAGGCGTCACCCAACAATCCGCTGGCGCAGTTACTGGCGGGCAGCGAAGCGCTCACCGAAGGAGACCAGGCATGAGCAACGCCACCTTCCGCCACGTCACCGAAAAGCTGCTGCAAGGCGAGCTGCTCTGCGAAGTCAGCGACGAGGCGGGCTACCTGTACCTCCAGCTGGAGGACAACCTCGACCGGGTCAATCAGCACCTTGCGGTGCTCGGCCGTGGCGTCGCGCTGACCAGCGATATGACCGGCTATTACTGCGTGTACCTTGATGTCGAGGACAAAGGGGTTCGCAACCGATTGAACCATCAGTTCCATGCCCTGGCCACCAAATGGGAAGCACTGCTGATGTGGCTGCGCCTGACCCGGCAGTTGTCGCCGGAGGCGCATCCTCTGAGCGCACGCGACATCCTCAAGGAAAGCGAACTGCTTGGCGCGATTGAAAGCTCCTCGGCCCTGCAGGCCGAGCTTGAAAGCATCGCGCAGCGTTTCCAGATGCGCGGCAAGGTCGATCCCCGCACGCGCCTCAATCAATTGCTGCGCTTTCTGGAAAAGGAAGGCTTTCTCGTTGAACGTCACCCCTCCGTGTACCAGGCCACCGCGCGCTGGTCGATGCTGCAGGACCAGATGGAATTCATCCGTCAGCAGGAAGGCATCCAGCTTGCTGACCGGGAACATGACCAGGCCTCGGCGCAGGAACAGGAGCAGCTGATCTGATGGCCAGGTACGACGAAGCCACGCGCACCATCCGCATGCTGGACAAGCACTGCGAGGTGCTGAGCCGCGCCTGCATCGAGAACCAGGGCATCATCGTGGACGAGCAGGACGGCGCAAAAGCCATCGCCGATCTGCAGGCGCACCGGCTGGTTTTCCGTCTGGATGAGCGCGATCCCTACGTGCAGGTCAACCGGGTGGTATCCGAGCTGTTCCACCACGCTACGCAAAACTACCGCCGCCGGTTATCGAGCGGCGCCGTGGACGATCTGTTTGACCAGCTCAAGCATGCCATCTCCGGCTATCTCGCCACCGCTGATCGCGGGCTGATGCGGGACCAGAAGGTGTACGAATCCGAGATTCAGGAGATCGTCGCGCACCTGATAGACACCTTGCGCGAGATCACCCAACGCTTCGCCGGCTACGTGCGCAACGAATTCAGCATGGTCAGCGATCTGTCGCAGCGCATCCGCGAAAATGAGCGAGCGATCAGAGAAGCCTCCCAGCTCAATGACCTGTTCGCCACCCTGACGCCCGATGTGTTATCGGAGCTCGCCCGCTCGGATCGTCTGCTTTCGCACTTGCTCAAGAAAGTCCTGGGGCGGGCCGTCAGCTCCTGCGCGGATGAACTGCACGACGCCTTGCACAAGCTGCGCGAGAACCTGTCCAAGCTGCAGGATGATCAGCGTTATCGTGAACACAACGAGCTGATTGATACCCTGCTGCAACACTATCAGCGCAACCCCGGTTACCAGCCCGGACTGGAACAATACCGCAGCATCCCGCGGATATTCCGCGCCGCCGAACGCCTTGAGCTGAAGGCCCACCCGCCCATCGACAGCCCCACCGAGGAACGCGCGCTGAGCGATATTGCGCAGCAGGCGCTGGCGCGCATCGCAGCGGATGAGCAGCCTGAACGCCAACGCCAGGAGCCGCCGCTGGTACCGGTCAAGGATTGCCGGGATGGCGTATTTCTGGCCGAACCTGAGCCGGTGGAGCAAGCGCTGCGACAGATGTTCGAGATATTGCCGCAACTGGCCGAACAGCAACCGGCCTCCTCCCTTGCGTGCCTGTCCTATCTGGACCTCGAAATCGACCCCGAGCTATGGCTGGTATGCGTCGCCGATCATTACGCCAACAGCGACTACGCCAAGGGTGACCGGCTTAGCATGCGCTTCCGTGAGCGGTCCCTGCCCGGCTACTCCGGCAACCATCTGGTCGAGGACATCGAGTTTCGCCTGGTGAGCACCGCCGAATACACCTAGCGATACTTAAGCGATCCGGAGAAACCGGCCGTTTGCGCGATTGCCGCAGTGGCTTGAGCGCTCACGGCCTTCAAGCAGTTTCAAATACGCTGTGCATTCCAGCCAGCCGTCCCGTTGGCTTCGTCGACAGGCACGATATTGTCTCCTTCGACCTTGCCAATGTACTGGCGAGAGTCGATGGAAAAACGGATCTCGTTACCATGCAGGCGTGGATCGGAAAGCATCACCGGCTCGCCCTCGATCTCGGCACTGCCCACCACCCGTTGATAGCTCTGTTCGATCAGGATCAGCGCTTCGATACCCTCTGCGGTGGTCAGCTGCCATTTGCCAGCAACGCTGGCTGGCACCGTCCACATGTACACCGTACCCCCTTCGACCGTATCGGACTGATCCGGCTCCCACTCGCCCAGCTCAAAGCTATGCGTTAACACGCGCGTTCCGGGGTTCATGCTTTTGAGGATTACCGGTTGCAGCCATATGTTTTTGGCGTTGAGCTGATACAGGGTCAGTACCGAGGCTTCGGACAGGTCAGCTTCCAACAGATCGCCCTGTTCGAAGCGGACCCGATCAGCCACGCCGGCCCGCTCGGCGTTCTGTCGTGCTTCGGCGATACGGTCTTCATCCAGGTCAATGCCCATAGCAGAACCTGCGTTCCAGTCCTTGACGGCGGCAATCGCGATTCGCCCATCGCCAGAGCCCAGATCGAGCAGGTGGTCGTCGGGCTGCAGCTTCGACATTTCCAGCATGCGCTCCACGACAGGATAAGGAGTAGGTATGTGAGAGACGTCCAGCGTGGGTTTCGCCACTGCCTCGTTTCCAACAGACAGCAGGGAAACCAGCGAGATGGACAGCGTTGCGGCACAGGCGCGGTGAATGCCCGTACAAGAAGAGAAGAGAGCCATCATTCCTCCAGCAAAACACGTTTGACTTAAAAGGAATCCGCGATAGTGAGCGAAAAAATCCTAAAGCGGAATGGATGCGGGCTGGTCCGAGCTAAACACCAGCACGACGTGGCTTCCCTGCTCTCTCTCCAGCTAAGCCGCAGGCGAGCATGCTGTCAACGCAGATGGCAATGTGACAGGTTGAAGCGTGAGCGAGATCTCAATTAAGCACAAAAAGGCCTCTGGAATAGGCATTTCAGGCGTTTAGGCATTATCGGACATGGAACCCAGGGTGTGGTTTACAGGTCTGTATCGCCGCCAAAGCAGCACGCCTTAACGCAGCACATTACCCTGCATAAGGGTCTCGCCACCGCACCAGAGCCGCCACTCCCCCGGCAGATATAATTGCCATTCTTCGTTACTGGTCAGAGGCTCGGTAGCGATCACGGAAACGATATCCTTAGGTGTGGTGTGCTCCTGAAAGTCGATCGCCAACTCGCGGTCGCTCAGCTGGGCGGGACCGAAGGGTGCGCGGCGCGTTATCCAGGCCAACTTGCTGGTGCACAGGGTAAACAACCATTCGCCGTTACTGATCATCAGGTTGCATACCCCTTTGCGCGCAAACTCACCGCAGATTCCCGCCATGCAGGACACCAGTTCGTCCAGCTCAGGGGGTGAGTCGAAACGACTCCGCAAGGTATTGAGCAGCTCACAGAACAGGGACTCGCTGTCGGTTGAACCCACCGGCTGGAACGACCCCGGCGACGCGGTGAAGTCCGGCAGCTGCCCATTGTGGGCAAAGGTCCAGTAGCGGCCCCAGAGTTCACGCATGAACGGATGGGTATTGGCCAGACCGACACGGCCGACGTTAGCCTGGCGGATATGGCAGATCACGTTCTCTGACTTGATCGGATAGGACTGCACCAGCTGAGCGATGGCGGATTGGTGACATGGCTGCGGATCGTGAAAACAACGCACCCCCAGCCCTTCGTAAAAGGCAACGCCCCAGCCATCGCCGTGCGGGCCCGTTCCGCCGCCCCGCTGCATCAGCCCGGCAAAGCTGAAACAGATATCGGTCGGCACGTTGGCGCTCATGCCCATCAGTTCGCACATGGTTTCGGTCCTCTGTCAGACAATGACTTGATCTTAGGCCAGGCGAAAACGCCAGGCCACCACTCCGAAACTAACCCGACACGCTCAAGTCTCAACAGTGACACTATCGTCAACGGGAGTCTTTCGATGAAATTTTCAAGGGAGTACGTCACTGCGCTGTTTCTTGCCTTCGCCCTGGTCGTAATGGGCGGCTGTACCGTGGCATCGGGTCAGAAGTCGGCAGGCGAGTTTGTAGACGACAGCCTCGTCAGCACCCAGGTCAAAACTGCCTTGATCAAGGATGACACTGTCCGCGCCAGCGAGATCAACGTAGAAACTTACAAAGGCGAGGTTCAGCTGACCGGTTACGTCAGCTCACGCGCAGCCGCCAACCGCGCAGTTGAACTGGCACGCGGGATAAAAGGCGTCACCGCAGTCCGCGACGATATGCAGATACGCTGATGCAAACGCCCGGCACACTGCCGGGCGCGCCCCTTAGCTTCCCCCACCCATCGCGAAGCCTGTGTAGGCAAGCCAGCCGGAATACAGCCCGAGTATCAGGAACGCCAGAGCCGCTACCCGGCGAATCAGATCCAGCGGAAGCCGTCCGGCTACCGCGTTTCCCAGAAACACGACGGGCACATTGGCCAGCATCATCCCCAGCGTAGTGCCAAGCACAACCCATAGATAATCGACAAACTGCGCCGCCAGTACGACAGTCGCCACCTGCGTCTTGTCGCCCATCTCGGCAATAAAGAACGCAACCAGTGTTGCCATGAACGCCCCGTACCGGCCAATCGGCGCTGTATCTTCCTCCTCAAGCTTGTCAGGCACCAAGGTCCAGGCCGCCACCGCGATGAAGCTCACTGCAACAATGCTGTGCACAATGGTGTCGGTAAGCAAGCTGGCAACCAGCTGACCCAGCGCGCCAGCCAGCGCGTGATTGACTACCGTCGCGACGAAGATGCCCAGAACGATGGGCCAGGGATGATTACGAAAACGTACCGCCAGCAGCAGCGCCAGCAACTGGGTTTTGTCGCCGATCTCCGCCAGCGCAACAATACCGGTTGATACGAAAAAGGCTTCCACGGGTGTTCCAGAGAGGGCGGATCAGCGAACCAATGACACGCGTGCACCCCCGCCCTCGGTTAGTGCATGCATGTCAAAGGTCTCGTCAGACCCGATCGAACAGCGGGCCGCAAACGCCACGACCTGTTGGCCGATTATGTTGACGTTTGCCATGGAAGCCATGCTTCCGGAGAGACTACTCCCCTAAGACGGGCGGAACTTTAGCAATAAGGTCGGGGCAGATCAACCGGGAGCCGTCGCCGAGTACACCTTGAAGCGATTGTTCTCGCGCAGCACCTGGCACGGGCCTATATGCGCTTCCACCAGCGCGGGGTATTTCAGAAAGCCATTGGCGACGATACGCAGCTCACCGCGGGGCACCAGGTTGCGCGTGACCTGCTCGAAGAAGCGCTCGGCGATGCTGGTGTCATGCCGGATGCCGCTGTGAAACGGCGGGTTGCTGACCACACCGGCAAAGCGTCCGTGCACATCGCTCAGACCGTCCGAGGGATACACCTCGGCTTCTATTTCATTGCGCTTGAGCGTCTCGGTCGCGCAGTACAGCGCAAGTGCGTCGACATCAACCAGCTCGAATCGGGTGTCGGGATTGCGCCGGCCAAGGGCAACCGATAGCACCCCTGCCCCGCATCCGAAATCCAGCACTCTACCGGTGGGTAACTCGGCTGGCTCTTCCAGCAGCAGCTCGCTGCCCTCATCCAGCCGGCCGTGGCTGAATACGCCGGGCAAACTCACCAGATCGATGTTCTGATCATGCAACTCGACGGTGATTTCGCGCATCCAGTCTTCCAGGCGGAACGGCGCAGCCTGGCCGTTCACCGGCATGCGCCAAAGCTGGCAGTGACGCGCTGAATCGAGTTTCTCGGCATTATCGCCATATACAGCCAACAGCTTTTCCGCACGGGTGATGCCGCCCTTTTTCTCACCAACCAGATACAGGGGAAGGCCAGCCTTGAGCAACGGTGCCATCTGCGCCAGTGCATACTCGGCACGTTCCAGCGCTTTGGGCATCACCAGAATAGCGCCATCGAGCTCTTCTATTTGTGGGCAGAGATGCGAAAAACTCAGATGCACCTCGTCCAGCTGGCCATTCAACCCCAGCCAAACGGCGTAATCCCAGGTCCAGACGTGCCAGTCAGCGGGTAGTTCGCTGGTCAGGCCGTCGGCTACTGGATTAACCAGGAGAAGCCGCTTGTTGGCGAACAACTCGCTACTGCGCTCGATGATTTGGCTGGTGTTGTCCATGACGGGCTCCTCAATGCTGGAAGGGGCTGGGATTGTACGCGGACGGGTGACGCGGACCAAGCTGATCATATGCGGCAGAGTATGCACGCTATCCGCTGGGCTGGTATCGCGGGGGCTGGTATCGCGAGGTCAGCTGTCGCGAGCCGACAGGGCTGCGCCGACACGCTGCAAGTACGTCCCTGTAAGCTCGTCGATGACATCCATGTCATCGCACGGTCGGCTCAACCCTGCCGTCCCGCTGCGCATGAACATTGGAGTTGCCGGATAGGAGACCGAAAACGGTTTCAATCTCAACCTCACACCAATGTTCATTAAGCCCGCCGGCTGTCAGGGTGGAGCAAGTGTTGAAAACAGGGACGTTTTCACCAAGCCCCCACGGATGGGTTCACGGCGTCTTGCGCAATCCTGACAGTCGGCGGGCGACCTGCTCCGGCCCTATCATTCCCGCGATCCAAAAACACCTCAAGCAATGCGATTATTCATTTGAATGTGTGCCGGAGTCAGCTGCCGCGAGCCGACAGGGCCGCGCCGACACGCTGCAAGCACATCCCTGTAAGCTCGTCGATGACATCCCTGTCATCGGACGGTCGGCTCAACCCTGTCGCCTCGCTTCGCCTGAAGATTTGCGTTGCCGGATGGCACACCCCAGAACGGATTCATTCTCCGCATCACGCCGATGCTCGACCGAGCATGCCGGCTGTCAGGGTGGAGCCAGTGTTGAAAACAGGGATGTTTTCATCAAGCCCCCAGGACGGGTTCACGGCGTCTTGCGTAATCCTGACAGCCGGCAGGGGATTGGCTCCACAGTTTGCCGTTAAACTCCAAGCCCAAGACCGAATCCCCCTGGCCCCTGTTCCAAAGGGGGAATGGTGCTGTGCTTTGTCTGCTCATACGCATGCAGGCAACCATCCACTGGGCTTGAAGCTTCCGGTTCAGCTTTTACGCGGCTTGGCTCGGCTGGTCGGTTGAGCTTGTGCCGGGTCGTCTGGCCAGTAGTGCTTGGGATACCGGCCTTTCATATCTTTTTTGACCTCGGCGTAACTGCCTGCCCAGAAACCGGCCAGATCCTGCGTCACCTGCAGCGGACGCTGCGCCGGGGACAGCAGGTGCAATTTCAGCGCGACCCGGCCGTCAGCGATGCGCGGGGTGTCGGTGCAGCCGAACATTTCCTGTAGACGCACCGCCAACACCGGTGGTTCTTCTGCGTAGTCAATGCGGATTCTCGATCCGGTGGGCACGGTCCAGTGCGTCGGCGCCTGCTCGTCCAGCTGTTTTGGCAGCGGCCAAGGCAACAGGGTGGAGAGAATGCTCGGCAGGTCGAGATTGGCGAAGTGAGCGAGGCGGCGCACGTTATCAAGATAGGGCGCCAGCCAGTCTTCCAGCGTATCCAGCAGAGTCACGTCCGACAGATCGGGCCAGGCACTTTCAATGCCTGCATCTTCATCCAGCCGACGAAGCAGCTGGATACGCGCCTGCCACTGTCGTAGCGCTGGGGTCCAGGGCAGTAACGCCAAGCCCTGGCGCCGCACCACGTCACAGAGCGCTCGATTGCGCTGAGCCGGGTCGATCTGTGGAAGCGCCTCACGACTGAATATCAGTTCGCCCAGCCGGGTTTGCTGTTCCGCCAACAGGGTTTCGCTGCGCGGGTCCCATTCCAGGGTGTCCCGTTTGCTCAATAACTCCGGTAGATGTTCACGCACCCGTTCAGGGTTCAGCGCAGCGGCCATAAAGATGCGTGCGCTACGTTGCGCTGCCTGCCCGCCCAGACTGGCGACGGCTAGCCAGGGCTGTTGCTGCAGGGCATCCACCTCGATAAAAGCTGCGGACCGGCCATTGGCCAAACGGAATTCGCTGCCCGTTTCGCCACGCCGTTGGGCAATGCGATCGGGATAGGCCATGGCCAGCAACATGCCAATCCATTGCTCGGCAGCCGGATCGGATACCTGTTGGCTGCTTGGCCGCTTTCCCAGCAAACGTTGCCACTGAGACGTCAGCTGGCGGGCACGCTGCAGCGCGCCACGGTCGACCGCTGGCTCCGCCTCAGGCGCAGCAAACACCGCCATACGGCGGGCGATATCGGCATCCTGCACCTTGCGTAGAATATCGCGCTCCCCAACGATTGCCGCCAGTTGACACGCCTGTTTGCCCAAGCCCATCGAGTGGCCACGCAATAGCATGTGAGCCAGACGCGGATGCATCGGCAACGCGGCCATGGCAGCGCCGTGCTCGGTCAGCTTCCAGCCCTCGGCGTCCGCTGCCAGCGCACCCAGCCGTGCAAGCAGTTCACGGCCCTGCTGCAATGCCGCAGCGGGCGGCGGGTCGAGCCAGGCCAGTTCTGTTGCGTCCTGCACGCCCCACTGGGCCAGTTGCAACGCAAGCGGCGCCAAATCGGCCTGAAGCATTTCCGGTTGGCTTTGCGCAGCCAGCTGCATATGTTGATCAGCTGACCAGAGGCGATAGCACACACCCGGTTCGAGGCGCCCTGCCCGGCCGGCGCGCTGCTCTGCCGAAGCGCGGGAGACCCGTCGCGTCTGCAAGCGCGTCATGCCGGAAACCGGATCAAATGCGGGCTCGCGGGACAGCCCTGAATCAATCACGACTCGAATACCTTCGATGGTCAGACTGGTCTCGGCGATGGTGGTGGCCAGCACCACCTTGCGCTGGCCGGGCGCAGCGGGGCTGATGGCTTGGCGCTGGGCAGCAAAGTCCAGTTCACCGTAAAGCGGAGCAATCAGAATGTCGCTGCGATCGGCCAGTGCATCACGCAGCTGCGATTGCACCCGGCGAATTTCCGCAGCGCCAGGGAGGAAGACCAGAATGCTGCCTGACTCTTCAGCCAGCGCCTGCAGGGTTTGCTGTACCACAGCGGGTTCGATGAATCGCCCTGGTTGTAGCGGATTGCCATAACGCACCTCCACCGCATACTGGCGGCCTTCGCTGCGGATCAAGGGTGCATCGTCCAGCAACCGACTGACCGCCTCGGCATCCAGCGTGGCGGACATTACCAGCAGTTTCAGCGGCGGCTCGTCACGCAGGTACTGCTGGGTTTGCAGACACAGCGCCAGGCCCAGGTCGGCATCCAGGCTACGCTCGTGAAACTCGTCGAAAATCACCAGCCCCACGCCTGGTAGCTCAGGATCAGCCTGCAACAGGCGCTGTAATATACCCTCGGTGACCACTTCGATGCGGGTGGCCGCGCTGACCTTGCTTTCCAGCCGAATGCGATACCCAACCGTTTGCCCCACCGGTTCGCCAAGCGTGTCAGCCAGACGTTCCGCCGCCGCGCGCGCAGCCAGGCGACGTGGCTCGAGAAGGATGATCTTTTGCCCGGCCAACCATGTATTATTCAGCAGCTTCAGCGGGACCAGTGTCGTTTTGCCTGCACCCGGAGGCGCCTGCAACACGGCGCAGGCATGGCTGGCAAGGGCCTCCTCCAGCTGGGGCAGGACGCTCTGGACCGGGAGTTCGCTCGTCTGGTTCAAATAGAACTCGCTACACTGAAAACTGAAATGGGCCGCCATTCTAACCGGCCCTGCCGTCTCACACGAACGCCGACATAACGGATTAGAGGAGTTGACTGATGCGTCTGAAACCACTGGCCTGTGTATTGCTCACCACCGCGCTGGCTACCCAGCTTGCTGCCTGCGGAACCATTTTCTATCCCGAGCGCCGGGGGCAGATTCAGGGCAATATCGATCCTGGCATAGCCGCCCTCAACGCCATCGGACTGCTGTTTTATCTGGTGCCCGGGATCGTGGCCTTTGCAGTGGACTTTGCGACCGGCGCGATTTATCTGCCCGACCAGCGCTACAGTATCGCTCCAGAGCGCCTCAACGAGGCCGTCGATGCCCAGGGGCAAGTGGATCAACTGAAGCTCAAGGCAATCATCAAGCAGGAACTGAATCTGGATCTGCCATTGGAACGCGCCCAACAGATGGACAAACCGGATCATCAGGAACTGGCCCTGCTCGGATTACCCCCGCAGCGCGCCTGATGGCCACCGAGACCATTCTTGGCCCCGAGGCCCGCAGCCGACTGCTTAGATTCGCCACCTACGCTTCGGTGACCGTGGCGCTGACCCTGATCGTGCTCAAGGGTTCGGTGTGGCTGATGTCCGGGTCGGTGAGCCTGCTGGCCTCACTGATTGACTCGTTCATGGATGCGGGCGCCTCGATCATCAACCTGTTTGCAGTGCGCTACTCGCTCAAGCCCGCGGATCGGGAACATCGCTTCGGTCACGGCAAGGCCGAAGCGCTGGCCGGGCTGGCTCAGTCCGCGTTTATCAGCGGCTCGGCCATATTGGTATTCATTCAGGGCATCGAACGGCTGGCTAACCCCCAACCGCTTGAAGCAGCCTGGCTCGGCGTAGTGGTCATGCTGATATCCATTGCCGCTACTATCGGACTGCTGCTGATTCAACGCCACGTCATCAAGCACACCCAGTCCACGGCCATTAGCGCCGATGCCCTGCACTATCGTTCGGATCTGTTGATGAACCTGAGCATCATCGTTGCGCTGATACTTGCCTACTACGGTATCGCCCGGGCGGATGCGCTATTTGGTGTGGTGATTGCGCTCTATATCGCCTATGGCGCTGTGCGGATCGGTCTGTCAGCCACTCAGATATTAATGGATCATGAATTGCCCGATGAGGTCCGTGCCCATGCTCTGGCGCTGGCTCGGGCTGTACCCGGCGTCGTCGGCGTACACGACCTGCGCACCCGCGAGTCCGGACAGCATTGGTTCATGCAGTTACACGTTGAACTACCCGCGGACATGTCACTTGCCCAGGCGCACGATCTGGGTGAAGACGTACGCATGGTCATCGAGAAAGCCTACCCCCAGGCCGACGTGCTGGTACATACCGACCCGGCCTGAAACGAAAACGGCCGACCCAAAGGTCAGCCGTTTTCGTGTTCTGTCCGTTTCGCACTCTGGTGAAATGCTGCCTTGTTCCCACGCCTTGTGAGCTGGGTGACCGAGTGGCTGCAGTATCCGGTAAGATCTGCCGCCGCTTCTCCTGCTGGTTGAAGGAGAGGTTGGACTGTTCGGTCCGGGCTTCAAACTTGAAACAATGGTACCCCGACCGCAGCGCCATTTCTTGTCTAAAATTGCACAATAAGCTTACCATCCAGCAATTAAAACCTGATATCTCGCATTCTCTGCAATTTTAGAAGGCATCACCATGAATGAGCACAATCTCGACCGTTATGACCTCAAAATTCTCGCCGAACTGCAACGCGACGCTCGTATCAGCAACCAGGAGCTGGCTGAGCGTATAGGCCTGTCACCCTCGCCCTGTTCCCGGCGGGTAAAACACCTCGAAGACACCGGTTACATAACCCGCCAGGTGGCCCTGCTGGACCCGGCTCGCCTGGGACTGAAATTGACCGCCTTCGTATTGATCGGCATGGACCGACACACGCCTGAGCGTTTCGAGGGGTTCGAAAAGGCGATCAAGGGCTGCGCGGAGGTGCTTGATTGTTACCTCGTCACCGGCATGGACGCGGATTACCAGCTACGCGTGGTCGTGCCGGATATGGAGCATTATCAACAGTTCCTGCTCGGCACCCTGACGCGTATCGAAGGCGTTTCCAGCGTACGGTCCAGTTTCATGCTGCACAAAATCGTCGCGTCCACTGAACTTCCACTGGCGCATATCACTCCTCAATAAACCAGCATCAATCAAAGCTGAGCGCATCAACCGGGACCGGTACAATGCGCAGCGACTTTTCGTTTTCAGGAGCAATCACTTGGATTATCAGCAGTTTGAAGCGCTTGCCATGCCCCTTTTGCTATTTGGCCTGGTGGCTTTCATGGGGTTCATCGTCTGGGACCTGGCCAAGAAATCCAAAGCCGGCCGTTACGGCACCATGGTGCTGTTCTTCGCGCTCGGCCTGGGTGTGCTCGGTTTTATTATCAAAGCCATCATTATCGGCCGCGTTGACGGCTGATGTCCGCTGATTCAGCGCGCAGCGGACCAGTTTCGCTGGCGTCTCAATAGTGGCATGCTCAAGGCTTAGCTCGTCCCATTGCGTCAGCAGCCAGGAGTATGCCCATGAGCCTCGATATCCTCGCGGAAACCCACGAAGTCACCAATCAGGTGCCGCCACTGGAAGGCACCAACCTCTACCGCTCGGATCTTCCGCTGCAGGAATGGGTAAGGCGTTATGACGGCGGCTGGGCTGACGAAGCGTTAACCGGCTACGGTGAGCTGGCTGGCGGTCGCCTGATGGCGGCCGGCTTTCTGGCTAATGAAAACAAGCCGGAATTCAAAAGCCATGACCGCTATGGCCATCGCATTGATCTGGTCGAGTTCCATCCCGCTTACCATGAATTGATGTCAGCGGGCATCGCCGCCGGGATTACCTCTGCACCATGGACTGACCCGCGCCCCGGCGCGCAGGTTGCGCGCGCCGCAACCATGTATCTGCATAACCAGGCAGAAGCCGGCACCAGCTGCCCGATGACCATGACCTACGCCTGCGTTCCGGCGCTGCGCCTGCAGCCAAACCTGGCCGACGCCTGGCTACCAAAGATACTGTCCCGCGAATACGACCCACGCAACCTGCCGATTGCCGAGAAGACGGGCGCCACCATCGGCATGGCGATGACCGAGAAACAGGGCGGCACCGATGTGCGCGCCAATACCACTCGCGCCCATCCGGTTGGCCTCGGTGGTCCCGGCGAAGCCTATGAGCTGGTCGGCCACAAGTGGTTCTGTTCAGCGCCGATGTGCGATGCTTTCCTTACCCTCGCCTATACCGACAAGGGCCTGAGTTGCTTTTTGCTGCCGCGTCACAGACCGGACGGCTCGCGTAATGAATTTTATATCCAGCGCCTGAAAAACAAGCTGGGCAACTGGGCCAACGCCTCGAGCGAGGTGGAGTTCCGGGGGGCGCTGGCCTGGATGGTGGGCGAAGACGGGCGCGGCGTGCCGACCATTATCGAGATGGTCTCGCTGACCCGTTTCGACTGCATGATCGGCTCCAGCTCGCTGATGCGCCAGGCCGTGATCCAGGCGATTCACCATTGCACGCATCGCCAGGTGGGCGGTCGTCCCCTGGTCGAGCAGCCACTGATGCAGAACGTGCTGGCCGACCTGGCGCTGGAAAGCGAAGCCGCGCTGGCGCTGACCATGCGCATGGGCAAGGCGCTGGACAGCGCGCACGATGAACAGGAAGCGAAATTTGCGCGCCTGGTCACCGCCATCGGCAAATACTGGATCTGCAAACGCGCCCCGGCAATGATCAACGAAGCACAGGAATGCCTCGGCGGCGCAGGTTATGTCGAGGACACCATCCTGCCGCGCCTGTATCGTGAAGCGCCGGTCAATTCCATCTGGGAGGGCTCCGGCAACGTGCAATGCCTTGATGTGCTGCGCGCACTGTCGAAGGAGCCCGGCGTGCTGGACGCGCTCTTTGCCGAGCTTGGAAATGGCCAGGGCGACGCCCGGCTTACGGCACATATCCAGCGTCTGCAGCAGGCTTTCGCCGACAAGGACGACATTCAGTACCGCGCCCGTCAGCTGACCGAAGATATTGCCGTTGCGCTTCAGGCGAAGCTCTTGCTGGATGCGGGCAATCAGGCAGTATCCGACGCCTTCATCGCCAGCCGTCTCGAAGGGCGCGGGCATGCCTTTGGCACGCTGCCCCGCGGTCTTGATGTCGAGGCGCTGGTGGCACGTTCGGCGCCCATGCAGAACTGACGTTCTGCATGGGGAAAGGACGATAACGCTCATTGGAGCATAAGGAGTGAGCTGCCGCGTGACGACAGGGCCGTGCCGACACGCTGCAAGTACGTCCCTGTAAGCTCGTCGATGACATCCCTGTCATCGCACGGTCGGCTCAACCCTGTCGCCCCGCTTCGCATCAACATTCGAGCCGCCTGATAGGAAGATCGAAAGCGGTTCTAAACTCTGCCTCACGCCGATGCGCGACCAAGCCCGCCGGCTGTCAGGGTGGCGCAAGTGTTGAAAACAGGGATGTTTTCGTCAAGCCTCCAGGGATGAATTCACGGCGTCTTGCGCAAGCCTGACAGCCGGCGGGCTGCCCTCCTCCGGGCCACCTCTCACGCTATCCGCAACTATCTCAAGCAATACAGGTATTCGTTTGGTGGCGTTACGGAGTCAGCTGCCGCGAGTCGTCAGGGCCGCGCCGACACGCTGCAAGTACGTCCCTGTAAGCTCGTCGATGACATCCCTGTCATCGCACGGTCGGCTCAACCCTGTCGCCCCGCTTCGCAACAACATTCGAGTCGCCTGATAGGAAGATCGAAAGCGGTTCCGATCTCTGTCTCACGCCGATGCGCGGCCAAGCCCGCCGACTGCCAGGGTGAAGCAAGTGTTGAAAACAGGGATGTTTTCACCAAGCCCCCAGGGATGGGTTCACTGCGTCTTGCGTAATCCTGACAGTTGGTGGGCGACGCACCAAACGCTACTGGACCTGCGTCACCAACCGCTCTAGCATGGCTGGCTTTACGCTGCAGTACTCATCCATGCAAAACCCAAGAAAGCCCTTCGCAGCCAAGCGCCCCCTGGCGAAACCACGTCGCAAACCAATCGCGCCGCCAGCCAATCCGCGTCTTATCGCCTTCAACAAACCGTTCAATGTACTGACGCAGTTCACCGACGGGCAGGACCGCGCGACGTTGAAGGACTTCATCGACATCAGCGGCGTTTATCCCGCCGGGCGGCTGGATCGAGACAGCGAAGGATTGCTGCTGCTAACCAACGACGGTCGCTTGCAGGCGCGGATTACCGATCCAAAGCACAAGCTGGCGAAAACCTATTGGGCACAGGTGGAAGGAACTCCATCCGACGAACAGCTGGAAAACTTGCGTAAAGGTCCGGTGCTGAATGACGGGCCAACCCGCCCGGCAGAGGTCGCAGTGATAGCCGAGCCCGAACTATGGCCGCGCGATCCGCCGGTGCGCTTTCGCCAAAGCATTCCTACCAGCTGGCTTGAAATAACCATTCGCGAAGGCCGCAACCGCCAGGTGCGGCGGATGACCGCCGCGGTTGGTCTGCCTACCCTGCGTCTGGTGCGCGTGCGCATCGGCGACTGGGCGCTGGATGACCTGCAACCCGGACACTGGCGAGAACTGACGCCAAAGACGCCAAATTAACCGATCTAGCGCGCACGCCGGAACCGGGGTGCTCATTGGGTATGACGCCTTCACCCGCTGCGACTATTCTGGAAGCACGCAAACCGAGTCGGAGCCTTCATGAAAACGCTGCTTTTCGCCCTGAGCCTGCTGCTGATTCCCACAGTGCAGGCGGACCAACCCACCGCGCAGACCGCTGACCATATCGAGCCATGGACCCTATCCGATCAGTTCGACGAGCCCTACACCTTCGACCCGGACGAACGCGTCATGCTTATCGCTGCAAGCAAGGGCGCTGCAGGGCTGGTAAATGATGCGATCAAGGACCAGCCAGAGGGCTGGCTGGCGCAGCGCAAGGTGGTATACGTTGCAGACATTACCCATGTCCCCCGGCTGATAGCCAACCGCATGATGGTCCCCTCCATGCGCTCTGCACCGTACCGCATTCTCCTGGACCGGGAGGATCAGGTGGCAAGCCGGTATGTGGAGGAGCGCAGCGAGGTACTCTGGCTTGAACTGGAAGACAGCCGGATCGTCGAGCGGCAGCGCTTCGACTCCGCCGCTGCTCTGCGCCTGGCGTTAGAGGCGCTCGATCCCGTTAAGGACACGAATACGACTGCGGACCCAGAACCTGCGGACCAATGACCCTGCCCAGCCCTGGCGACTCAATCTAGAATGGCCACTGACACTTCCCGGGAGCTCAGCTTATGGGGCTGTTGACTAATCTACTGGTATTTCTCGCCACTGTTGCGGGAATGGAAGCCTTCGCCTGGTGGGCGCACAAATATGTGATGCACGGCTGGGGCTGGGGTTGGCATAAATCGCATCACGAGCCGCGTAGCGGCTGGTTCGAGAAGAATGATTTGTACGCGGTGGTCTTCGCCGGGGTGGCCATCGTACTGATTGCTCTGGGTACCGCAGGCCACCCTCCGCTGGAGTGGATTGGCGCCGGGATGACGGCCTACGGCATGCTTTACTTCCTGGCCCACGACGGTTTGGTTCACCGCCGCTGGCCATTTCGCTATGTACCGCGCAGCGGCTACCTGAAACGCCTCTATCAGGCGCATCTGATGCACCACGCCGTTCAGGGTCGGGAGGGCTGTGTATCCTTCGGTTTTCTGATCGCACCACCGGTTCCCACGCTGCGGCGTCAGTTGCGGGAATTGCACCATGGGCGCCTCGCTCGTAACGACGAGGCTACCGGGGACGGCGAAAAAGAGCCGGGCGCGGCGTAGGTTCACGCCGGCGCGCAGCCCAGACCTGCCAGCCGCCTCGCGCTACAAGTCGCAGCTTATCCGCCCGGCTGGTGAAGGTTCGACTGTCCCAGGCCTGCTCTCCCCGTTCGACCACCTTGACTCCGATCTCGCGGTAAACCCCATGGGCGGTGGCAACGGCCCAGGCGGATCTTGGCGGCAGCGCGGGCAGTCCCTGTAGGGCTGAAACGTAATATGGCTCGGCCATCTCCACCAGACGTTTCGCCATCACCGCCACGGCTGGACGATGGCGACGCTGGCCCAGCTCGTGCGGGGAAATCCTGAACTCCTCAAGCCAGTCCGCCGGCAGGTAACAGCGTCCGATCGCCGCATCCTCGATGATGTCGCGGGCGATGTTGGTCAACTGGAAGGCAATACCCAGATCACTGGCGCGGTCCAGTGTCGGCTCATCCCGCGCACCCATAATGATCGCCATCATCACGCCTACCACACCCGCGACGTGGTAGCAGTATTCCAGTGTGTCCTCGATGCGCAGGTAGCGCCGCTCTTCGACGTCCATGGCGAAGCCGCGCAGGTGATCCAGTGCGTGCCGCTGCGGGATAGCGTGCTTGATGGCTACCGCCTGAAAGGCGGCGAAGGCCGGATCGTTCATCTGCTCTCCGCAATAGGCCCGCCGGGTAGCATCCTCCAGCTCGGCCAGACGTTCCTGCGCAGTGCTCGCCGCGCCGGCCTGCTCCATTCCCAGCAGCTGACCGTCGATCACATCATCGCAATGGCGACACCAAGCGTAGAGCAGCACGGCGCTGCGCCGGGTGTCCGGCTCGAACAGACGCGATGCGGCGGAAAAACTCTTGGACCCAGCGCGAATGGTGCGGGTCGCGTGGTCGGCCAGGGCGTCCATCAGTTGTCCTCCAGCATCAGCCCGGCCGTCGCCTTGGCCGAGCCGACAACGCCGGGTACGCCGGCGCCCGGATGCGTGCCCGCACCGACCAGATACAGATTGCGAATCTCCGAATCCCGATTGTGCGGGCGGAACCATGCGCTCTGGGTGAGGATCGGTTCCAGCGAGAACGCCGACCCCAGGTGCGAGTTGAGCTCATCGCGAAAATCAAAAGGGGTGAAATGCCGGCAGGTGACCAGATTCGCCCGCAGATCCTTGATGTAGTGCTGTTCGAGATAGTCGAGGATGCGGTCCCGATAGCGCGGCCCTTCAACCTCCCAGTCGATTGGCGCATTACCGAGATGAGGCACAGGCGCCAGTACGTAATGAGCACTGCCACCAGGCGGCGCCAGCGAGGGGTCGGTCACGCAGGGGGCGTGCAGGTAGAGGGAAAAGTCGCCGGCCAGGGTTTCGCTCTTGAAAATCTCGTCGATCAGCTCGCGATAGCGCGGGCCGAAACAGACGGTATGGTGCTGAAGATTTTCCGGCACTTTGCTCAGCCCGAAATAGATTACAAATAGCGACATACTGAAGCGCTTTCGCTTGAGCGCCCGGGCGTTCCTGGGGCCGCGCGGATGGCGCCGCAGCAGGCGGTCGTAGGTGTGCACGACGTCGGCGTTGGAAGCGAGCGCATCCAGTTCGAAGCGGCGACCATCCTGCACCCTGACCGCCCGGACGCGGTTATCGCGCACCTCGATATCAGCCACCTCGGCATTCAATTCGACCCTGCCGCCCAGGCCCTCCAGCAGCCGAACCATGCCGTTGATCAGCGCGCCGGTGCCGCCCCGTGGAAACCACACCCCCCATTCCCGTTCCAGAGCGTGGATCAGGGTATAGATCGACGAGGTGGCGAAGGGGTTGCCGCCCACCAGCAGTGAATGGAACGAGAACGCCTGGCGCAGATGCGAGTCCTTGATGAAGTGCGACACCATGCTGTAGACACTGCGCCAGGCCTGCAGCCGTGCAAGTTGCGGTGCGGCGCTCACCATGTCCCTGAACGACAGAAAAGGTACTGCGCCCAGCTTGAGGTAGCCCTCCCGGAACACGTCTTTTGAGTACGCCAGAAAACGGCGATAGCCCTCCACATCCTCCGGACTGCGCTCGCCAATCTGGCGATCCAGCTCAGCCTGATCATTGGCATAGTCGAAGGGCGGTGCATCTTCCCAGCAAAGCCGGTAGAACGGCGCCACCGGAAGCAGCTCAACGTAGTCTTCCATGCGCTTGCCTGCCAGCGTGAAAAGCTCTTCGAGGGCCGAGGGGTCGGTAATCACTGTCGGCCCTGCATCGAAAGTGAAACCCTGATCTTCGTATACGTAAGCACGGCCGCCCGGCTTGTCGCGCTTTTCCAACACCGTGGTCTGGTAACCTCCCGCCTGCAGGCGGATAGCCAGTGCCAACCCGCCGAAGCCGGCGCCGATGACCACAGCGCGCTTATCAGCCTTCATGCTCTATTCCTTATCTGCTGTGGGGTAACGGCGATCGCCGCTCTGGCAGCGGCCAGCACCGGGACTGGCGGTTTCCCGGTCAGGATGCGCATTTTGTCCGGCGCACTGAGCCGGCCTGCGTAAAAACGCTGTATGAGATCCGCGGGCAGCCCGTAAAAGCGTTGCATCACCTGCCAGCGTTGTTCCGGCTTGCCGGCCAGGAACAGCATGCGATTGAGCAGGCGGAAGAACCCCTGACGGCGCCACTCCTGCTCGGCCTGACTCCGGATACAGCTAAATAACGACCCGGCATCCAGCTCTGACGCATCGCAGATCATTTCCGCCAGACGCACCGCATGCGGTAGCGAATAGCCGGTGGTGGCGTGGAAGAGCCCCGCGCGCAGCCCGCTACGGGGCTGGCCCTCTGCGGCCTGCCAGAACTGTGAAAAGTTGCCTGCCAGGGTGATCGGCAGAACGCCCTGCTCCTCGCGCAGCACCTGCGCGACGGACCAGCCCTGAGCGCTGGCGTAGGCAGCGATGTGTTCGCGCAGTAGCCCGTCGTCCACCACTGGCGCATCGATGTAATGGGTATCCTCGATGAGCAGACGATCCGGAGCAAAGGGCAGCACGTAGACGAAACGGTAGCCCTGCCCCTGGCTCACTGTGGCATCCATGAGAATCGGCCGCGTCAGACCATGGGGCTTCGTCAGGCGCAGCTCCTGGCCTACGAACGCCTGGTAACCCAGAGCAAGATGCGGGCTGCGCTCGACGCCCCGCCCATCGATAACGGCCTGCGCCTCGATGCGCTCGCCGCTTTCAAGCTCTACCCAGGTTG
Organism: Pseudomonas profundi; assembly: GCF_008638305.1. GTDB lineage: Bacteria > Pseudomonadota > Gammaproteobacteria > Pseudomonadales > Pseudomonadaceae > Halopseudomonas > Halopseudomonas profundi. The sequence goes on along the minus strand of NZ_VTPZ01000002.1, from coordinate 406,346 downwards.
GGCCCAGCGACCGGACCGCGGTGGACGTGCGCAAACAGTCGCCCAGATCGACGGAAACGACCTCGGCGAAGCGTTCAGAGAAGATGCTGCAATAAGGACTTTCGAGCTGTCGTTGCAGGGTCGGGAAACGTACCTCGTAGCCGTCCCAGCGGGCACCGATCAGCCGATCGAGCCACTCCAGCTGCGCGGACGTCAGGTCCGAGGCCTGGAACGACCACGTGTGGTTGCCGCCGGGCACCGCACCGGCCTCGAGCAACAGCACCCTCAATTCAGGGCGCAGCTGCCTGAGCCGCCAGGCAATCAGCCCATTAGCCAGCCCGGCTCCGACCAGGATCAGATCCCAGGCGGCACTCACGCAGCGTTCACCGCGAGCACCGGACGGCCGCTGCGCAATGCCTGTTCAACAATATCAGCCGCGGCGCGGGTGCCACCGGCGACGAGTGCCTGCTTGCGAAGCCGCTCCAGCCCGGCTGAAAACTCGCTGCCCTGCAGTAGCCGCTCCAGTCCTTTGCGCAGCGTGCCGGGCCCGGCGAAACGAGGCGACGCCTTCAGACCGATGCCGGCATGCTCGACGCGAGCAGCCACGCCGGCCTGATCGAAGGCAATGGGCGTGACCAGCATGGGGGTGCGGCTGGCAATGGCATCCATAACCGCGTTCAGGCCGCCGTGGGTGATCACCGCGCTAGCCTGCTCGAGTACTGCCTGCTGCGGCGCGAAATCGGTGACCCAGGTCGCGCCGGCACGCCGTAGCTGATCTTCCTGTCCTGCATCCAGGCCGCCGCAATGGGCCAGCAGCAATTGCACATCGAGCCCGGCGCAGGCCCGGGCGATCCGCTTGAACAAGCCGAAACGGTGACCCAGGAGGGTTCCCAGCGAGGCGAAGACCAGCGGCCTATCGGGGTCTGGCTGGATAATCAGCGGCCGACTGACCTCCTCGACCGAGCGCAGCGGGCCCACATGGTGAAAGTGGTCCGGGAGCGCCCGACGAGGGAAGTCGAAACCGGGCAGGGTCTGGCTGATCTGCGCACTGGGCGAGAGGCACTCGTGGAGACCCTCGCGGGGCGACAGCCCGAAACGCTGCGCATGCCGGGCCACCGTCTGCCGGTGAGCACCCATCAGCCAGTCGTAGACCCGGGTACTGCCCTGATAGATCTGCCGCGCCCGCTCGCTGTCTTCGTAGGCCATTGGCATGACCGGCAGCGGCACCCCAGCCTCGCGGTTGACCGGGAGGGCGCAGGCAAGCGATACGAAGGGCCGGCCACAGCCCTCGGCGACCAGTCCACCGGCGGCTTCCATTTGATCGCAGAGCAGCGCATCGATACCCAGCGCATCGAGCTGGGCAGGCAGCTCACGGCAGAGCATATCGGTAGTCCGCGCCATATCGCCGATGAGCCGGCGCAGTGCCAGCACCCCGCCTGGGTTGGCCGCGCAGCGCAGCGTCGCGGCGAGACTGCCCGGCGGGTGTGTGTCGCATCCGAGGGTATGAAAACCGATCCGCCCATCGTCGAGCCAGGCCGCAGTATCTGCCTGATGGAAAAAAGTGACGCGATGACCCCGCTCGATCAGCTCGATGGCGAGCGCCTGGAATACCTTGAAATGACTCGGGAAAGGCGGCGCCACGACCCCGAAGTGGCTCACGTCCAGGGCTCCAGCAAGGTGCCGTCACGGTAGATCGGTGCCTGCCTGAGCGCCGCCAGATTCTCACTGCCAGTACAGAAACAGGCGATCCGCAGCTGCCGGATGAGTATCTGGAAGTGGGCGACCACCGCCTCGGTCGACTGGGTCGCGCCGTGCAGGACTGCGGCCGCCTGCCCTACCAGATCGGCACCGAGACGAATTGCCTTCGCGGCATCGACGCCGTCGCGTATGCCGCCCGAAGCGATCAGTATGCTCCGCGGCAGCGCCCGGCGCGCTCCAAGAATGGCGTACGGTGTGGGGATTCCCCAGCTGGTGAAGGCATGTGCAACGCGACGGTCGGCTTCGTTGGCCGCCCGTTCGCTCTCGACCGCGGCCCAGCTGGTCCCGCCCGCGCCGGCGATATCGATGACGGCGACGCCGGCATCCGCCAGGCTCGCCGCGACACTTGCCGAAATGCCTGCGCCGACTTCCTTGACGACCACCGGGACGTCTAGCTCGCGGACCAGGCGCCTCAGGCTGGCCAGCACGCCCACCCAGTTGCGGTCACCTCCGCCCTGTACGGCCTCCTGCAACGGATTCAGGTGCACGATGAGCGCATCCGCATCGATCATCTGCACCGCACGCTGGGCCCAGCCGATGCCCTGAGGCTCGGCCAATTGCGCCGCGCCGATGTTGGAAAGGAGCGGTACGCTCGGTGCCCTGGCCCGCAACTCGCGGGTCAGACCATGGTCCACGCCGGTCTGGACGGCCACGCGCTGGGAGCCGATTGCCAGCGCGATGCCCAACTGTTCGGCTGCCTCGGCAAGGTGCAGGTTGATGCCGCGTGCGCGCTCGGCCCCGCCGGTCATGGAGCTGATCAGCACGGGAGCGCGCAGTGTTCGGCCCAGAAACGTTTGGCTAAGGTCGATGGCGTCCAGGTCAAGTTCAGGGAGTGCGCAGTGTTCGAGGCGAAAGGCGCTGAAAGAATTATCCATCGGCGAAATGGCGCGGCCGGGATCCAGCACGATATCCAGATGATCGTTCTTGCGGTCAACCAGCTCTCCATGGGCCATGGACACTCCTTCACCGAGGGATTTTTTTTCGGGCGCAGGTGTCATTGCATTGCAAGGAAACTTCTCCACCTCCTGATGTGGGCTAACTTTGCAAACAAGTGCGAACGTCAATTCTGAACAGTTTTTTCAGCTACAGTTCAGCCGTCAAGTGACCGTGATCGAGGGACCGCCGACTGGAGCAGCGTGCTTATGGATTCGTTATCAGTGGCAGCAGAGGAAAGTGGCCTGCAAGACCTGCATTCGATCAGAGAGGCGGTTGATCGCCGCCTTGGCGAGTGGCTGCCCGCGGACCCGAATGGCGGGGATCAGGTAGCCAACGCAATGCGCGGCAGTGTCTTGCCTGCGGGCAAGCGCGTACGCCCCCTGTTGCTGGTGCTGGCCGCGCAGGGGCTGGGTTCCAGCTCACCCTCGCTAATCGACCTGGGATGCGCGGTGGAGATGGTCCACGCCAGCTCACTGATCATCGACGATATGCCCTGCATGGACGACGCCCAATTGCGCCGGGGGCGGCCGACCATCCATCGGGAGTATGGTGAGGACGTGGCCGTGCTGGCTGCAATCGCCCTGCTGACCAAGGCATTCAGTCTGGTTTCTTCATTACCGGATGTTTCTGCGGCCCTGCGCGCTCAGCTGGTTACCGAACTGGCCAATGCAGTGGGTATGCAGGGGCTGGTGCACGGGCAGTACAAGGACCTGCGCGAAGGAGCCACCCAGCGGTCCGCGGAGGACATTGCCACCACCAATGACCTGAAGACCGGCGTGCTCTTCGCTGCAACCCTGAACATGGCTGCATTGGTAGCCGGCGCTACCGAGCCACAGCAGCGGACCCTGGCAGACTTCGCTCAGGAGCTGGGCCAGGCGTTTCAGCTGCTGGACGATCTGCGCGATGGCGCGCCCGACACCGGAAAAGACCCGCTGAAGGATGAAGGCAAGTCCACCCTGGTGGCGCTCCTCGGCCCGGATGCGGCGCGCAAACAGCTGCTCCGCCATATCGCTCAGGCGGATGCAAGTCTGGCGGCCATATACGGACCCAACCAGACCATAAGCCGTTTCATGCACAAACTCTTCGATCAGGCGCTGGCGCCGCACTGACGCGCAACATCAGACAGAGCCTTCACGCAGCCGCCGCTCAGATCTTCGTGGGGACAGCCCTCAGGTCAGTAACGCAGCCCCAGCGAGCGAAAAACGAACCCCAGCAACCAGATCGGGCCAATCAGGAGGAACTGTATGTCCTTGAAAAACGACGGCTTGCGCCCTTCGATGTGATGTCCGATGAACTGGCCGATCCAGGCCACCACAAAAATCGCCAGTGACGGGACCAACACATTGGTCATCAGGCTCAGCACCAGCAGCATCAGCATGCTTACCAGCAACATGGTTACCGCGATGCGCCATGACAGCGCCACGTAGAACGCCAGAGCGAGCGCCACAGCAAGCATCGCGACCGCCGGATGAATTGCCCAGAAGATACCCAGCACGCTGAACGTTATGAGCGGCACGCAGATCCAGTGCAGCATCTTGTTGACCGGATCGACATGGCTTTCACCGTATTCATCGAACCACTGGTTGATCGCTTTCATTCGACAATGTCCCATCAAGGATTGTTATTGTTTTTTGCTCGGGGCGAACGTTTACCGGGACCAGCAGCAACTGGCGCAGCGAACGAAACGCTTTAACCACTTTAGCCCGGCCGCTGGCTGCCGCAACCGGGTGCTTGATGATAAGCTTGAGCCATGAATATACCTACTCCTTCCCGCCCTGTAGTGCTGTGCCTTTCCGGTCATGATCCGTCCGGTGGGGCTGGTCTGCAGGCAGATATAGAAGCACTGATTGCACAGGGTTGTCACGCTGCGCCAACTGTCACCGCTCTGACCGTCCAGGACACCCTGGATGTCAGCGACTTTCGCGTGCTGGATCGCGAATGGGTCCTGGCCCAGGCCAACAAGGTGATCGCCGACATGCCGATCTCGGCGGTAAAGCTCGGCATGCTTGGCTCCGTCGAGATGGTCGATACCGTGCTGGAGCTGATGCAACAGCTTGAACACGCGCCTCTGGTATGCGACCCGGTGTTGCGCGCCGGGGGCGGCGGTTCGCTGGGCAAGGACGATGTCGGATACGCCATGCGTGAGCGCCTGTTGCCAGCCGCCCGTATCGCCACGCCGAATCTGCCCGAAGCACGCATCCTCGCGGAACTGCCCGAGGGCGACGCTGATGCCTGTGCCGCCAAACTGCTGCCCTACTGCCAGAATCTGTTGATCACCGGAGGCCACGGCGACGAAAGCGAGGTCCATAACCGGCTCTACTGCCGTGACGGACAACAGCACACCTTTGTTTGCCAACGCCTGCCTGGTAGCTACCACGGCTCCGGCTGTACGCTGGCCAGCACGCTGGCCGGTCGGCTGGCCCTGGGCGAAGAGCTGGTCAGCGCGGTCAGGACCGCACTTGATTACACCTGGCGTACGCTGCGCGACGCCGAGCAGCCCGGCCACGGGCAGTATGTGCCACGCCGATTGCCCCTGGACTTCTGTTCATGAGCCAGACCCTGCGCGGTCTGTACGCCATTACTGACAATGCCTTGTTGCCTGGCGACCGGCTGTTGCCCTGGGTGGATGCTGCCCTGGCAGGCGGCGCGCGTCTGCTGCAATATCGTGACAAGACTGCCGATTCGGCGCGCCGGCTGGACGAGGCGACACAACTCAGGGCGCTGTGCGCCTATTACGGTGCTCATCTGATTATCAATGATGACCTGGCCCTGGCCGCCGAGCTCGGCGTCGGACTGCATCTCGGCCGCGATGACGGCTCCCTGCGTGAGGCGCGCCAGCAACTTGGCCCCAACGTGATTATTGGCGCCACCTGCCATGCCAGCCAGGCATTTGCCGAGCAAGCCGCAGCGGCCGGCGCGAGCTATCTCGCCTTTGGCCGTTTTTTCCAGTCAGTCACCAAGCCCGGCGCACCGGCTGCGACCCCGGTGCTACTGGAAGAGGTACGTCGCCGCTTCGCCCTGCCGCTGGTAGCCATCGGCGGCGTTACCCTGCATAACGCGCCGCAGCTCATCGGTGCCGGCGCCGACATGATCGCCGTGGTCAACGGTTTGTTCGCCGCTGACTCACCTGCGGAGGTCGAACGCCGGGCCCGCGGTTTCACCGAATTGTTTCCACCCCTTTAAGAGAAAAAGCCATGTCCCGCTCCGAAGTACTTTTTTCCAACGCTCAGAAACACATTCCAGGCGGCGTCAATTCCCCGGTCCGCGCGTTCAAGAGCGTGGGCGGTACGCCACTGTTCATCAAGCATGCCGAGGGCGCCTACATCATCGATGAGGATGACAAACGCTACATCGATTATGTGGGTTCCTGGGGTCCGATGATTCTGGGCCACAGCCATCCCGATGTACTGGATGCGGTACGCCGTCAACTTGACCATGGCCTGTCCTATGGCGCGCCGACCGAGATGGAAACGCAAATGGCCGATCTGGTGTGCTCGCTCGTGCCCTCAATGGACCTGGTGCGCATGGTCAGTTCCGGCACTGAAGCCACCATGAGCGCCATTCGTCTGGCCCGCGGTTATACCGGTCGCGACAGCATCATCAAGTTCGAGGGCTGTTATCACGGTCACTCTGACAGTCTGCTGGTCAAGGCAGGCTCCGGCGCCTTGACCCAGGGCGTGCCCAGCTCCGCCGGGGTGCCTGCCGATTTCGCCAAGCACACCCTGACGTTGCCCTACAACGACATTGCCCAGGTCGAGAAGATGCTCTCGGAAGTCGGCAACGACGTGGCCTGCATCATCGTCGAGCCGGTGGCCGGCAACATGAATTGCGTGCCGCCAGCGCCAGGCTTTCTGCAGGGTCTTCGGAGTCTGTGTGACCAGCACGGCGTGGTGCTGATTTTCGACGAAGTCATGACCGGCTTCCGCGTTGCCCTCGGCGGTGCGCAGGCGTATTACGGCGTCACGCCGGACCTGACCACCTTCGGCAAGATCATCGGCGGTGGCATGCCAGTGGGATGCTTTGGCGGCAAGCGCGAAATCATGGAGGTGATTGCACCTTTGGGTCCGGTCTATCAGGCAGGCACGCTTTCCGGTAACCCGCTGGCCATGGCGGCCGGCCTGGCCACTCTGAAGCTGATTCAGCGTTCCGGCTTTCATGACGAGTTGACCGATTACACCAGTCGTATGCTGACCGGCCTCCAGGAGCGGGCCGATGCAGCCGGTATACCGTTCATCACCACCCAGGCGGGGGGCATGTTCGGCCTTTACTTCTCGGGCGCAGATAACATCGTCACCTTCGAGGATGTCATGGCCAGCGATGCGGAACGCTTCAAACGCTTCTTCCACGTGCTGCTGGAGAACGGCGTCTATCTGGCACCAAGCGCCTTCGAAGCCGGTTTCACCTCGATCGCCCACGGCGACACCGAGCTGCAGCTGACCCTTGATGCCGCCGAGAAAGCTTTCGCCGCCCTATGACGCTATTCGTGTACGTTGCGCTGACGACCAGCCTGCTCGGGATGAGTGCCTGGCTGTGGTTGCATCGCCAGCCGCTGCATCTACCGGCTCGCGGGGCATTAACCGCAGGCCTCGTCGGACTGTTGCTGGCTGCCGCCGCTGCCCTGTTGTTGGTGCTGACCGAACTGGGCATGAATCAGCATGGCCTGGTGCACGCCCAGCGCATGCTGGGCCTCGCCGCTCAGCATCTGTCGCTGCCGCTCTTGGGGATGGCCTGCCTGTTCCTGGCGTTGGGGCTACACTGGAAGCCGATGACCTGGGCCCAGATCATCCTCGGTCTGATGGCTTTTTTTGAACTGGCCAGGCGCATGCAGCTGGAGCAGCAGTACCACTGGCTGGTTAATCTGGTCGGCGTGGCTGCCCTGTTGTTTGCTGCGCTATTGAATGTTCGTCGCCATCGGCTGGCTGCAGCGCTCGGCGTAATCGCTGCCGGCTTTTTACTGGCGCCGGGATTGCTGGACTATGAAATGCCTCTGGAAGCGCTATTCAGAACGAGCCAGCAAGCCAGCTGGCTGATTCCCGGATTTGTCGCCCTGGGTCTGGCGCTGGGCCTGCTCAGCACCCAATCACAGAGCCTGAACATTCAGATGACGAGCGATTGATGAAATACCCAGTGATGACGTCAATGCGGGCCTTGGTGCTTAGCCTTGCTTTCAGCCCCCTGCTCGTCAATGCGCAAAGCGGGAACCCGTTGCTGATAAGCGCCGAGGATCGCTGCGCGCTGAACCGGGTGGACGATGAAAGCCTGGAGCTGGCACTGGATAACTGCCGGGCCGCTGCCGACGAAGGCGACATGCAGGCGCAATTCGAGATGGGCGACCTGTACTATCAGGGCGAGCGGATCGAACGGGATCTGGACACCGCACTCGAGTGGTTCGAAGAAGCGTCCGTACAGGGCCACCCTGCTGCCCAGTATCGGCTGGGTTTGATGCACTACCAGGGAGAAGGCGTCGAGCGGAACCTGCCGCAGGCTTACATCATCCTCAAGATGGCAGCGATCAATGGCCAGGATGAAGCGATGGATGCCAGCGACAAGATTGCCACGGAGATGAACCGGGAAGAAATCGAGATGGCGACGCAGGTCCTCGGCACCCTGTTTCGCAACTACCTGAACCAGCTACGCAAGGAAGAGTATGACCGTTTCTTTAATGGCAACGATTCAGCGCAACCCGGCGTACCGGTGATGCCGCAGGAATGACCCAGGCCGGTCAGCTCCGCCCAAGGGCTGACCGACCCCGGTTCTACTGCCCCGAGCCCGGCGGCGACGGAAAATTCATCACGTTGCCAACGTGGCCCTTGGCTTCACTGATCTTTGCCTGACCGACGCTTTCGACCTCATCGATGCGCACGATCGCGTGCGCGGGGATGAAGCTGCGATTGACACCATCGAACTGATTCTTGAGTTTCTCTTCACCCGGGTCGACGAGCACCTGGGAACGCTCGCCGAACACCAGCTCCTCGATTTCCAGGAAGCCCCACAGCTCGCTCTGGAAGATATGCCGGGCATAAAGCTCGTACACCTGCCCCTGATTGTGAAAGATCACACGAAAAATAGGTTCTTTATCTTTGCTCATGGAGTGATTCAGGATTGCTCTTGTGAATGCGGTGTATAACCGGAAAACAGGAAGGTGAATCTGGCATGCCGCGCCCATCAAAGTGCCGACAGACCTTGTAACAGGGCGCGGATCATACCACAGCGCAGGGCGTAACAAAGGCCCGGTCATCTGTGTATAATCGCGCCTTTCCCACGATACCCTCAGCAGATCTCCCATGGCCAAGAAACTCTATATCCAGACCCACGGTTGCCAGATGAACGAGTATGACAGCTCGCGAATGGTTGACCTGCTCGGCGATGGTCAGGCAATGGAACTGACCGACCGTCCGGACAACGCCGATGTCATTTTGCTCAACACCTGCTCTATTCGCGAGAAAGCGCAGGAGAAGGTGTTTTCCGAACTCGGCCGCTGGCGTCCGCTGAAGGACAAGAATCCCGGATTGATAATTGGTGTTGGCGGTTGCGTTGCCAGCCAGGAAGGCGCGGCGATACGCGACCGCGCGCCCTATGTCGATGTGGTTTTCGGCCCGCAGACGCTGCATCGCCTGCCGGAAATGATCGACGCCGCACGGACCACGCGCAAGCCGCAGGTCGATGTGTCCTTTCCCGAGATTGAAAAGTTTGATCGCTTGCCTGAGCCGCAGGTGGACGGACCGACCGCGTTTGTCTCGGTCATGGAAGGGTGTAGCAAGTACTGCAGCTTCTGCGTTGTGCCTTATACCCGTGGCGAGGAAGTCAGCCGCCCCTTCGATGATGTGCTGGCCGAAGCGATACACCTCGCCGAGAACGGCGTGCGTGAAATCACCCTGCTCGGGCAGAACGTCAATGGCTATCGTGGCGCGACCCACGACGGGCGCGTTGCCGACCTCGCCGAGCTGATCCGCGTTATCGCCGCCATCGACGGGATCGACCGCATCCGCTATACGACCTCGCACCCGCTGGAATTCTCCGACAGCCTGATCCAGGCCCACGCGGAAGTCCCTGAGCTGGTGAAATACCTGCATTTGCCTGTGCAGTCGGGCTCGGACCGGGTGCTGGCCGGAATGAAGCGCAACCACACTGCGCTGGAATACAAATCGCGGATCCGCAAGCTCAAAGCGGCGGTGCCGGACATCTTGCTCAGCTCCGACTTTATCGTGGGCTTCCCCGGTGAAACGGAAAAGGATTTCGCGCAGACCATGAAGCTGATCGAGGAGGTAGGATTCGATTTCTCCTACTCCTTTATCTACAGTTCCCGGCCCGGCACCCCCGCCGCCGATCTGCTCGACGACACCCCTGTGGAAGTGAAAAAACAGCGTCTGAAAGTGCTGCAGGATCGCATCAACCAGCAGGGCTTCGAAAATAGCCGCCGCATGGCTGGGACTACCCAGCGTATTCTGGTCACCGACTACTCCAAAAAGGATCCGGGGATGCTGCAGGGCCGCACCGAACATAACCGGATCGTCAACTTCCGCAGTGACAATCCGCAGCTGATCGGGCAGTTCGTTGATGTACTGATTGACGAAGCACTTCCCCATTCGCTGCGCGGAACTCTCACCGACCGTGTAACTCTTCAGTAAAAGCGCGCAAAACATTTGCCAGGGCACCGATCTTTGCAGTGCCCGCATTGCGCGCTATGCTGTGTTTTCCTGAATCCAAGGGGTACAACAGACCAACTTGAACGTTTCCTCCGAGATCCATCGTTTCGCTATCGAACCCGTTGATTCTCGCCGTTTTGCCAGTCTTTGCGGCCAGTTTGACGAACATCTCCGCCTGATCGAACAACGATTGGGCATCGAAGTGCGCAACCGGGGCAGCCAGTTTGAACTGATTGGCGATCCGGAAATCACCCGCTCCGCCGAAGCCGTGCTGCGCCAGCTCTACCGTGAAACGCGGGACGCAGAGCTGACGCCCGATACCGTTCATCTGTTCCTCCAGGAATCCGGCCTCGAAAATCTCAGTGAAGCCCTGCATACCGATTCGCACAAGCCTGTGGTGCTGCGTACCAAACGCATGACCATCCAGCCACGTGGTCCGAATCAGCAGAGCTATGTGCGCTCGATTCAGGAACACGATATCAACTTCGGGATCGGGCCGGCCGGGACGGGCAAGACCTACCTGGCAGTCGCCTGCGCGGTTGATGCGCTGGAACGCGAACAGATCGGCCGCATCCTGCTGGTTCGTCCAGCCGTCGAAGCCGGCGAAAAACTCGGCTTTCTGCCCGGCGACCTGTCGCAGAAGATCGATCCCTACTTGCGGCCGCTTTACGACGCGCTCTACGAAATGCTCGGTTTCGAGCAGGTCGCCAAGCTGATTGAGCGTCAGGTGATCGAAGTCGCGCCACTGGCCTACATGCGTGGTCGTACGCTGAACAACAGCTTCATTATTCTGGATGAAAGCCAGAACACCACGCTTGAACAGATGAAGATGTTCCTGACCCGTATCGGATTCGGCTCAACCGCAGTCATTACCGGCGACGTCACCCAGGTTGACCTGCCACGCGGCACAAAGTCCGGCCTGTCTCATGTGGCTGAGGTCCTCAAAGGCGTCAAGGGTATCGGTTTCACCCATTTCAAATCCAAGGATGTAGTGCGTCACCCGCTGGTGCAACGCATTGTCGAGGCCTATGACCGCTTCGACAGCGAGCAGGAGACACTGCGGGAGAAGTTGAAGCAGGAGCGCAAGGACCGCAGTCATGAACAGTGACGCGATTGAAGTCGACATCCAGCGCGCAACCGAGGCCAGTGGTCAACCTGACGACGAAAGCCTCAGACGCTGGGCCGGGCTAGCCCTGCGAGGCAAACCCGGCCATGAACTCACTATCCGTCTGGTTGATGCCGACGAGAGCCGTGAACTGAATCACGAGTACCGCGGAAAGGACTACGCTACCAACGTATTGTCCTTTCCGTCCGACCTGCCCCCCGAATTGAACATTCCCCTGCTGGGTGATCTGGTGATCTGCGTCCCCGTTGTGCTGCAAGAAGCGGCGGAACAGGGCAAGACCGCCGAGGCCCATTGGGCGCACATGGTTATCCATGGCTGCCTGCACCTGCTCGGCTACGATCATATTGAAGACACCGAAGCAGAGGAAATGGAGACACTGGAACGCCAGTTACTGGGCGAACTGGGCATTTCCGACCCCTATCTTTCCATCGACGAGTAAGGACCCATGAGCGAAGACCGATCGACCAACGGACACAAGACCTGGCTGGATAAGATAGCCCAGGCTTTTGTCCATGAACCCCAGAATCGCCAGGAACTGCTGGAATTACTGCGCGCAGCACATACCAACGAAGTCCTGGACATTGAGGCCCTGTCGATTATTGAAGGCGCTCTGCAGGTGTCAGATATGCAGGTGCGGGACATCATGATCCCTCGCTCGCAAATGACCACCATCAAAGCCACCCAGAATCCGCGGGAATTTCTGCCTGCGGTGATCGAAGCAGCACACTCCCGTTATCCGGTCATCGGTGAAAGCATTGACGATGTGCTGGGTATCCTGCTCGCCAAGGACCTGCTGCCCCTACTGCTGGAAGGCGACGTCGACCGCTACAACATCAAGGACATCCTGCGTCCCGCCACCTGTGTGCCGGAATCCAAGCGACTCAACGTACTGCTCAAGGAATTCCGCTCCAACCGCAACCACATGGCGATCGTGATCGATGAATACGGCGGCGTTTCCGGATTGGTGACAATCGAGGACGTACTCGAACAGATTGTCGGCGACATCGAGGACGAGCACGACGTTGACGATGACAGCTTCATCAAACCGCTGCCCAGCGGAGACTTCCTGATCAAGGGGCTGACGCCGATCGACGAGTTCAATGAACACTTCGAGACGGAATTCCCTGATGAAGAGTTCGACACCGTAGGCGGTTTGGTCATGAATGCTTTCGGTCATTTACCCAAGCGCAACGAAGTGGTCGAACTGGACGGCTTCCGTGTGCGAGTGCTGAATGCCGATAGCCGCCGCGTCCATCTGCTACGGGTAACCGTCGTCCCTGCCTGAGGCATCTGATCAAGTGATTTCCCGATGCATCGACTGGCTACGTAACCCCGGCTGGCCTGGACATGTAGTTGCGCTGCTTGCCGGCGCGCTGAGCACGCTGTCGCTCAACCCCTTCAACCTGTGGCCGCTGGGCCTTGTTTCGGTAGCCCTTCTCTATCAGGGACTGAAGCAGGTCAGCGGCGGTCAGGCGGTGCTGCGGGGCTGGGCCTGGGGTGTAGGGCTGTTCGCCACCGGGGTTTCCTGGGTCTACGTCAGCATTCACGTGCATGGCTACGCACCGCCAGCGTTGGCTGGCCTGCTCACCGCCCTGTTCGTCTGCGGGCTGGCATTGATTCCGGCACTCATGGCCTGGGTCTGGTCACGCTGGCTGCGGCCGGCTTCCGGAATATGGCTGGCGTGCTTCGGCTTTTCGTTGCTATGGATCGCCACCGAAATGTTCCGCGGCTGGTTCCTCACCGGCTTTCCCTGGCTGTATCACGGGTACGCGCATACCGACACATGGCTGGCAGGCTGGGCGCCAGTCGGCGGGGTATGGCTGGTCGGCTTGCTGAGCGTACTGAGCGCCTGCCTGCTCAGTGAAACCAGGCTCTGGACCAAGCCGCGCCAGGCTATGCTGGGTGGCATCAGTCTGCTGGCGATATGGCTCGGTGGCTGGCTGCTGAATGCGGTGGAGTGGACCTCGCCGGCGGGTAAACCGTTATCCGTTGCGCTGATCCAGGCGGACATCGCCCAATCGCGTAAATGGGATCCTGCACACATCGATCATACCCTCGCCACCTATCGCGACATGAGCTATGCGCAGGGTCCGGTGGATCTGATCGTCTGGCCAGAGACTGCGGTTCCCGTGCTGCAAAGCCAGGCGCTGCCATTCGTACAGGGCATGGCGCGCAATCTGGCCGAACGCGGCACAACGCTGATCACCGGCATCCCGGTCGACCAGGGTCAGGGTGACGAAATGCGCATCTATAACGGCATCAGCATTGCTGGCGACGAGGGCAATCAATATCTCAAGCACAAACTGGTGCCTTTCGGTGAATACGTGCCGCTGGAGCAATGGCTGCGCGGCGTGATCGCTTTCTTCGACCTGCCCATGTCGAGCTTTTCCCGTGGTCCGGCCAAGCAGGCACCCTTAAGCGCCATGGGCTATGAGCTGGCACCTTTTATCTGCTACGAAGCAGTGTATCCGGATTTTTCCGCTCGCCTTGCCGCACAAAGCCAGTTGCTGATCTCGATCAGTAATGACAGCTGGTTTGGCAGGTCAATCGGGCCGCTGCAACACTTGCAGATGGCGCGCATGCGCTCGATCGAAAGCGGTCGCTGGATGATTCGCGGCACCAACAACGGCGTCACGGCACTGATTGATCACCAGGGTAAGTTGCGCGAGCAGATTCCGCAGTTCGCTGCGCTCGCGTTGAAGGGTGAGGTCCAACCCAGGGAGGGGCAGACTCCCTTCTTGCGCTGGAAGAGCTGGCCCCTGGGAGTATTAATGGTGGGTGGTTTGCTGCTGTGCCTGCTCAGACGTCGAGCGGTCTAGGGTGTGATAGTTGGGTAATGGCTGCTGGCCGGTTTCGAGCGTATCGAGGATCCGCCAAAGCAGCCTTACGTCTTCCTTGCTTAAACCACTGAGTTCCAGTTCGGTGAGACCGGGCGGCTGACCATCCAGCCATTGCCGGGTCCGTGCCATATCCATTGCCTGATCCAGCCTTCTCAATAGACGTCCGTAGGAGGAATCCCGGTTCCAGCAAGAGAGCGGCTCCGGTTCCGGTGTCTTCATCAAATACCTCCTCAACTGTTGACTGATTTCCTGTACGGGTAGCGATGTGCGCCCTCTAACAGAGCATAGACGCAGCAGGAGCAGGTAATAGACGCGGCGACGAATGGCAATGACTACCTGTGACCAGGCCGGTGGTGTATCCTGCCCCATTACTTTTTGTGACATTGACGAGTCGATCAGCCCACACCATGCAAGAACAGTATTCTCCCCGCGATATCGAAGCAGCCGCCCAGGCCGACTGGAATCAGACCAATGCGTTCCAGGTCAGCGAAACGCCCGGCCAGGAGACATTCTATTGTCTGTCCATGTTTCCCTACCCCAGCGGCAAGCTGCACATGGGACACGTACGCAACTACACCATCGGTGATGTGATCGCACGCTATCAGCGCATGCAGGGCAAGAACGTGCTGCAGCCGATGGGCTGGGATGCCTTCGGCATGCCCGCCGAAAACGCCGCCATGAACAACAAAGTGGCCCCGGCGAGCTGGACCTATTCCAACATCGATTACATGCGGACCCAGTTGCAGAGTCTCGGGCTGGCGGTGGACTGGTCGCGGGAATTCGCCACCTGCACACCGGAGTATTACCGCTGGGAGCAATGGCTGTTCACGCGCTTGTTCAAACGGGGCGTGATCTATCGCAAGAACGGCATAGTGAACTGGGATCCGGTTGACCAGACTGTCCTGGCCAATGAGCAGGTGATTGACGGCAAGGGCTGGCGCAGTGGCGCGGTGATCGAAAAGCGCGAGATCCCGATGTACTACTTCCGCATCACCGATTATGCAGAAGAGCTGCTTACTTCACTGGACGATCTGCCAGGCTGGCCTGAACAGGTCAAGACCATGCAGCGCAACTGGATCGGCAAGTCTGTCGGCATGGAAGTGCAGTTTCCCTACGACGTTGACAGCATCGGTGGAGAGGGCCGGCTGAAGGTCTTCACCACCCGTCCCGACACATTGATGGGCGCAACCTATGTTGCGGTGGCGGCAGAGCATCCACTCGCCACCCAGGCGGGCGTTACCAACCCCAAGCTGCAGGCGTTCATCGATGAGTGCAAACGGGGCGGCGTCGCCGAAGCCGATATCGCCACGCAGGAAAAGAAAGGCCTGCCCACCGGGCTGTTCGTCCGTCATCCGCTGACCGATGAAAAGCTCCCGGTGTGGGTCGCCAACTACGTTCTGATGACCTACGGCGAAGGTGCGGTGATGGCCGTTCCCGCCCACGATGAGCGTGATTTCGCCTTTGCTCTGGAATACGGCCTGCCAATCAAGCCCGTTGTGCGCACTTCCGCTGGAAATGAAACGCCTGCGCCCTGGCAGGATGCGTATGCCGAAAAAGGTACGCTGATCAACTCGGACGAATTCAATGACATGGACTTCGATAGCGCGCTGACCGCTATCGGCGACGTGCTGGAACAGAAACAACTGGGCGCGCCGCGCACCCAGTTCCGCCTGCGTGACTGGGGCATCAGCCGGCAACGCTACTGGGGTTGTCCGATCCCGATCATCCATTGCGATACCTGTGGTGACGTTCCGGTACCCGAAGATCAGCTCCCTGTCGTATTGCCCGAAGACGTCGTGCCCGATGGCGCAGGGTCGCCGCTGGCGCGCATGGCGGAATTCTACGAATGCGAATGCCCGACCTGCGGTAACAAGGCCCGTCGTGAAACCGACACCATGGATACCTTCGTCGAGAGCTCCTGGTACTTTGCGCGCTACGCATCGCCGCACTATCAGGAGGGCCTGGTCGATCCCAAGGCAGCGAACCACTGGTTGCCTGTTGACCAGTATATCGGCGGCATCGAGCATGCCATCCTGCATCTTCTGTATGCGCGATTCTTCCACAAGTTGATGCGTGATGAAGGCCTGCTTGACTCGGATGAACCGTTCAAGAATCTGCTCACACAAGGCATGGTCATTGCCGAAACCTATTACCGTCTGGAAGAGAACGGCGGCAAAACCTGGTTCAACCCGGCGGACGTGACCGTTGAGCGCGACGCCAAGGGCAAGATAATCGCCGCACGCCTGACCAGCGATGGCCAGACAGTGGAAATCGGCGGCGTCGAGAAGATGTCGAAGTCGAAGAACAACGGGGTCGATCCACAGTCGATGATCGAGCAGTATGGCGCCGACACGTGCCGCCTGTTCATGATGTTTGCATCTCCGCCGGATATGAGTCTGGAATGGTCCGATACCGGCGTCGAAGGGGCACATCGCTTTCTACGCCGCGTCTGGCGCCTGGCCAGCCAGCATGCCCAGGGCGAGCGTCCAGCAGCGCTGGACGCCGCCAGCCTCAGCGACGATCAGAAAGCCGTACGCCGCGCCATTCACCTCGCCATCAAGCAGGCGAGCCAGGATATCGGGCAGAATCACAAATTCAACACGGCTATCGCTGCGGTGATGACGCTGATGAACGTGTTGGAAAAAGCACCACAGGCGTCCGGTCAGGACCGGGCCCTGCTACAGGAAGGACTGGAAACCGTCGCCCTGCTGCTGGCCCCGATCACTCCGCACATCAGCCATGGACTTTGGCAAGCATTGGGTCATAGTGATCCGGTCATCAATGCGCCCTGGCCGAAGCTCGACGAATCGGCTCTGGTTCAGGACACCCTGCAGCTGGTCATTCAGGTTAACGGTAAACTGCGCGGGCACCTGGAAGTGGCTGCCCACGCCAGCCGCGAAACCGTCGAAGCAGCCGCGCGCCTGAATGAAAACGTGCTGCGCTTCACCGAGGGGTTGAGTATTCGCAAGGTAATTGTGGTGCCGGGTAAACTCGTCAATATCGTCGCCAATTGAGATGCAACGGAGAGCCAACATGCTGCTGAAACGTCCCCGTCACCTGCTGAGTTGCGCCATGCTGGCGGCCGGCGTGCTGCTTAGCGGCTGTGGCTTTCACTTGCGCGGCACCGACGTCGATAGCGTCACGCTGGAGGAACTCCAGTTCAGCGCTCCCGATGAACACAGCCCGACCTATCGTCAGCTGCTCGCTGCGCTGCAGTCCGATGGCGTGCGCATTACCGATGCGGCGGACTACCACCTGCAGCTGATCAGTGATCGTCATGAACGCGTCGCGCTCAGCTACACCAGCCGGATATCCGCCGCTGAATACGAGATCCGCCAGCACCTGACGTTCCAGATCAATGACTCGGAAGGTCGCCCGCTGATTGGCCCCGAGACCCTGACCGCGCGCCGCGTCTACGTGAATGACCGTGACAACATCGTCGGCACCTCGGAGGAAGAAGACCTGCTGCGCGAGGAAATGCGCCGCGACATGACACGTCAGGTGCTGTTCAGGCTATCCAGCCTGACCGAACGCGATCTGGCTGCGCGTGAGCGGGCGCTGGATCAGCTGACTCCTTGAGCGGTCGATGAAACTCAACGCGACTCAGCTGGGCAGGCAACTCAAGGACGAGTTGGCACCGGTCTTCGTAGTGAGCGGCGATGATCCGCTGCTCACTGGCGAAGCCGCTGATCAGATTCGCCATGCTTGCCGCCAGGCCGGTTCAGAGGAGCGGCTGGTATTTCACGTCGACCGCAGCTTCGATTGGGGTCAGCTGCATGACGCCAGTCACAGCATGTCGCTGTTCGCGCAACAGCGGTTGATCGAGCTACGCATTCCCGGCGGCAAACCCGGGGACGAAGGCGGTAAAGCGCTAATCGCCTGGCTGGACTCCCCTCCCCCGGATACCACGCTGCTGGTCAGCTTGCCGAAACTCGACGGCAGCACCCAGCGCAGCAAGTGGGCCAAAACACTTACTGAACATCCAGCCTCCCGTTTTGTGCAGGTCTGGCCGATCGAGGCGCAGCAGCTGCCGAGCTGGATGCGCGACCGTCTTGCCAGCGCCGGCATTCAGGCCAGTCCAGAGGCCCTGGACCTGTTGTCCGCCCGGGTCGAAGGCAACCTGCTGGCGGCCTCCCAGGAAATAGAGAAGCTCAAACTGTTCTGTAATGGCGGCGTGCTGGATGTGCAGACCGTACAGGAAGCGGTAGCTGACAGCGCCCGTTTCGATGTATTCAATCTGGCGGATGCAATGCTCAAGGGCGAGCCGCAACAGGCGTTGCGCGTGTTGCACGGCCTACGCGGGGAAGGTGTTGAAGCCCCTGTTGTGTTGTGGGCGATTGCGCGGGAACTGCGTAGCCTGGCCAACATGGCGCAGGATCTTGCCCGCGGGCTGCCCATGGAAAGGATCTTTGCCAGCCAGCGCCCGCCCGTCTGGGACAAGCGCAAACCCCTGTTAAGCCGCGCCTTACAGCGGCACCCTGCCCCCGCTTGGGAAAGCTGGCTCAGCATTGCCCAGCAAGCCGATGAGCAGATCAAGGGGCAACACGCTGGCTCGGCATGGGATAGCCTTGCGCGCATCGCCGTTGAGGTCTCCGGGTCGCGATTGAAACTATGACAGGCTCGCCCGCACTGCCGCCTATCCTAGCGCAGCAATAACACCGGACCAGTGGCCTTGCGCAGAAGGTGTGTGGTGGTACTGCCTACAAAAAACTGACGGATCCGGGAATGCCCATAAGCGCCCATCACCAGCATGTCGATGCCATGCTGCGCCTGATAGTCCAGCAGAACCTGATCGACGTCTCCCGCACGGATAACGCTATGCACTTCAAAACCCGCGCGCTCAAGGCGTTGCCTGGCAGCGTTCATCGGTTCCTGATGATCTCTGGTGTCAGGACCAACCATCACCAGATGGATAGGCATTCCCTTGAACAACGGGCTTTCGGCCAGCATGTCTACGCCCTTGCGGGTCGTCGCACTGTTATCGAAAGCCAACATGACGCTCGTTGGCCGATGAAAGTCGCCGGACGTGACCAGGATAGGCCGGTGCATGGTGCGGACAACACTCTCAAGATGACTGCCCACGTGGCTGCCCAGCGAGTCGCCCGCTTCGCCCTGCCGACCGATGACCAGCAAGCGGATTTCCGCTTCCAGCTCAAGCAGTGTGTCGGTAAGGCTGCCGTGCCGCTGACGGCTCTGTGGCTCGACGACGCCGGCAGCGCGGGCTCGCTCAGCGGCCGCCTCGAGTAAAAACTGGCCCTGCTCACGCATCAGCTTTCCGCGCCGGGCATCGAGTTCTGCAAGCTCATTCAACAGGTGTTCGCGGCTGCCCAATCCAATATTACCCGACAGATCCGTCACCTGGGGCGCATGGGTATGGTCCAGCACATGCATCAGAGTCAGCGGTGCTGCCAGTTGCAGGCTGGCCCAGGCCGCGTAGTCACAGACCGCGCCGGCTGAGCGGGAGCCGTCAATACAGGCGAGCACATTGAGATTAGTCATTGCCTTGTCTCCTGCAGCTTAATGATCCATCAGCTGGTCTACAGCTTCCGGCTTGTCGTGAACACCAAAACGGTCAACGATGGTTGCGCTGGCCTCGTTGAGCCCACGCACTTCCACCTCGGCGCCTTCCCGGCGCAGCTTGATCACTACCTTGTCCAGTGCCGCAACAGCCGTGATATCCCAGAAATGCGCCCGGGCAAGATCAATGACCACCTTATCAACGGCTTCCTTGAAATCAAACGAGCCAACGAACTTGTCGCTCGAACTGAAGAACACCTGGCCAACAACCTTGTAGGTGCGTTCGCGACCACTGGCCTCCTGTTCACTGCTCACATAGAGGAAATGGCCAATCTTGTTAGCGAAGAACAGCGCCGCCAGCAGCACCCCCACCAGTACGCCATAGGCCAGGTTGTGCGTGGCAACCACCACCGCTACCGTCGAGACCATGACGATATTGGTTGATAGCGGATGCTTCTTCAGGTTGCGTATCGAATCCCAGCTGAAGGTACCGATGGAGACCATGACCATCACCGCAACCAGCGCCGCCATGGGAATCTGTCCGACCCAGTCGCTCAGGAACACCACGAGCAGCAGCAATGCCACGCCCGCGATCAGACAGGACAGCCGGGTGCGCCCCCCGGATTTAACGTTGATCACCGACTGACCAATCATCGCGCAACCGGCCATGCCGCCCAGTAGCCCAGAACCGATATTCGCAATGCCCTGCCCCTTGCATTCACGGTTCTTGTCACTGGACGTATCGGTCAGATCATCCACGATAGTCGCCGTCATCATGGATTCGAGCAAACCAACCACGGCGAGACCTGCCGAATACGGGAAGATGATCATCAGGGTTTCGAGGGTGAGCGGCACCTCCGGCCAAAGGAAAACAGGCAACGTATCGGGCAGCTCTCCCATATCGCTCACCGTGCGAATATCCAGACCCACAACCATGGCCAATGCGGTGAGAACCAGGATGCATACCAACGGCGACGGGATGACCCGGCCGATTGCCGGTACATAGGGAAACAGATAGATGATCGCCAGGCCGCCCGCCGTCATCGCATACACATGCCAGGTGACATTGGTCAGCTCCGGCAACTGGGCCATGAAGATCAGGATCGCCAACGCATTGACGAAACCGGTGACCACCGAACGTGACACGAAGCGCATCAGCGAGCCAAGCTTGAGAAAGCCTGCGGCGATCTGCAGCACACCACAGAGCATCGTCGCGGCAAGCAAGTACTCCAGCCCATGATCCCTGACCAACGTCACCATCAGCAGCGCCATCGCACCCGTAGCCGCGGAAATCATGCCTGGCCGGCCGCCGGTAAAGGCTATCACCACCGCAATACAGAACGATGCGTAAAGGCCAACGCGGGGGTCCACGCCGGCGATGATCGAGAATGCGATGGCCTCGGGAATCAGTGCCAGCGCCACGACCAGACCGCTAAGCAGGTCGCCGCGAATGTTGGAAAACCACTCCTGTTGCACCCTTTCGATCATATTCATTCTCAATCACTGTCCCGTTTTTGTAACACTGCGCACGTCAAAGCCAGTTCACCACCGCAAAATACCCGATGCCCCCCAGCATCAGCGTATAAGGAAAGGCCATTACGACCATGCGGCCATAGGAGAGCCGCACCAACGGCGCAATCGCGGAGGTCAACAGGAACAAGAATGCAGCCTGACCATTCGACGTCGCGACGCTCGGCAAGTTGGTTCCGGTATTGATGGCGATCGCCAGCAACTCGAAATGCTCGCGGCTGATCGAGCCTGCGTCCAGAGCCTGCTTGATCTCGCTGATATACACGGTAGCGACGAAAACGTTATCGCTGATCATCGACAGCACACCGTTGGCCAGAAAGAACATGCCCGGCTGGTCCGATGCCGGCATCGCCAGCACCGCTGTAATAATCGGGCTGAACAGATGCTGCTGATGGATAACAGCCACAATGGCAAAAAACACCACGAGCAAGGAGGTAAAGGGCAACGCTTCCTGAAATGCCTTGCCGATCTGGTGCTCGTCGGTGACCCCGTTGAACGTAGCCATCAGGATAATGGCCATCAGACCAATCAGCCCGACCTCTGCCAGGTGAAACGCCAGACCTATCACCAGCAGCACTGCCGCGACTGCCTGGACGATCAATTGCGCCTTTTGCGCACTTGTGCGTTTCAGCCGCTCACTGGCGGCGAACTCTTCCAGCACGCGCCGTACGTTACGTGGCAATTTGGCGCCGTAGCCGAACCAGCCGGTCTTCTCCAACAACAGACAGGTCAACAACCCTGCCGCCAGCACCGGCATGCTGACTGGCGCCATACGCAGAAAGAATTCGATGAAATCCCATCCCACCACGCCAGCTATCAACAGATTCTGCGGCTCGCCAACCAGGGTGCAGACGCCGCCCAGTGCCGTACCGATGGCACCGTGCATGAGCAGACTGCGGAGAAAGGCGCGGAAGGTTTCCAGATCATTGCGGTGCAGCTCAAGGGGCTCATCCTCCACCTGAACCTCGAGGTTGTCGGCCCGGGCCTTCTCTGGCGCGGACGCGACGCGGTGATAGACCGAGTAGAAACCTACCGCGACGCTGATCACCACCGCGGTAACCGTCAACGCGTCCAGAAATGCCGACATAACCGCTGCGGTCAGTGAGAAGACCAACGCCAGACTGGATTTCGAGCGGACCCCCAACAGAATCCGGGTAAACACCAGGAGCAACAAATCCTTCATGAAATAAATGCCCGCCACCATGAACATCAGCAGCAGGATGACCGGAAAGTTCGCCTGCATCTCGGCGTACAGAGCGTCCGGTGTGGTCATCCCTATAACCAGCGCTTCCAGAGCAAGCAGCCCGCCCGGCAGCAGCGGATAGCATTTCAACGCCATCGCCAGCGTAAAAATGAACTCAACGACCAATAGCCAACCGGTTATATAAGGTCCGGCGACCCACCATACCAGCGGATTCAGTACCAGAAAGGCGACGATAGTTCGCTTGTACCAGGCGGGAGCCTGGCCCATGAAATTATTACGAAAAGCCAGAGACATCGATTGAGACATGGTGATCCCATCCAGAGCGAGCATTGCTTTCAGCCCGCTACGATGAACAAAAAACAACAGATGTGGAGAACGGTAGGTCGAATAAGACCTACTGTTTCAAGCGGCTACTGCTGTCCCTACGCCGGGTAATGACGTACAGGCAGAGCCAGGCGATGAGGTCGCCTCGAGCCGGAGGGGAATACTATGGTGGCGTAACGCCGGGAAAGCAGCGCATTGCAATGGCCTGTGCGAGAAATTAGTGGAGGTTCGTCAGGCGGGCAGAACCCGCCAGCTACAGCAACATCCGACAAATAATTGGTGCGCACCCTATCACATCAGCCTGGATCAGGCTATGCGTTGCTACGCCCCGCCGGGTCCGTTTTGCCCAGGCTTCCGTCCATTGCGCTTATCGGTCTGGCGATACGGACTTTGCGCGACGCTATCCAGGAGACGCCGGTAAAGGCCAGAGCGCCAACGGAATACAAGAAGATGAACGGATCAAGCAGGTAGTCCCAGTAGTTATCCGACGGCTTCACGTCAAGTACGAAGGCACCGGACGCAGCGAGCAGCAGTAACGCGCCAGGTGCATTGCGGATGAACACCATCAAGAGCGTCACTGCCGCGACGCCAACAAGCATGGGCCGCGGAGTAAAGCCCCAGCCGTAGGTATCGATCATGCCCACTCCCATCGCAGCCGGAAACAGCAATGCCCCGGCAATGGCGAAACATATCCATAGCTGCATGAGTCTGGGACGTGACCACGCGGAGATGAAACCCAGTCTCATCAGCGCACCGGCGATCAGCCAGACCATGCTGGTGCATGCCAGATCATCTGTGACGCCGCGCAAATATCCGGCCAGGGACATGCCTTGTATAAGCGGCAGCATGCCCAGAACGGTCAAACCGGCAAGCACACCAAGGCGTCGGTTCCGACTGAGCGCGCCAAGGGGCAATAACAGAAATAGGGTAAGGGAGAAGGTGAGGTACGCTTGCAGACTCAGGAAAATCATAGTTGCGCCTCCACCCACGCAGAGTTGAAGGCAACATGCTTGATGAAGCTGTTGTTCCAGACGTAAACCAGGTGATACCGGCCGTCGCCGGCTCGAATCAGGGAGGGATACTCATACTGGAAATCACACAGGTTGTTTTTGCACATCCGGCGATCGAGCTTCTTCAGGTATTCATCGACCAGCTTCCTGCGGGCGCTCCCGCTGGAGCTGAGGAAATTCGTCTCCAGCATCGGCTCGTAGAGGTGGCGGGGTATAGCATCCCCCTCTGGATCCGGCGAAGCGTCGACCTCGGCAACCATCGACCAGGCCACCAGGTCCACATCTGCCTCGTCCAGTGTCAGTCGGAACCGGCCATCCACAAGGTTGTTTTGTGCAACCAGCAGACTACCCCTGTGCGATTTCACCGCCGCCAGCGACGCGTTGGGGTTCCACGGCGTAACCGGCCATTCAGGTAGCCAGGTTTTCCCGGCATCTTCGGTAATGGTCGCAAGCACGTGGGGGTTCTCGCCAGCCTGACGCAGCAATGCCACCGCCCGCTTGCCGTCAATCGGCACTATGGTGGGCTGTAGGGAGTTGTCGCCATCGGCAATTCGGAACTTGTCCTTGATTCGCCCTTGCGCATCCAGGTAGAGATATTCCGGAAACTTGCCGAGAAACTCGTGATATACCGGCAAACCGATAGAGCCGTCGGCATGGAACACCGGTGAGGTACGCACCAGCGTACTGATATTGACGAAGGGCGACGTCACCAGCTGCCGGGGTTTGGACCAGCTTTCACCGAGGTCCTCGGAAACCATCACATTGATTGCGCTACCCGCCCAGCCACCGACCGAGACAGACACATAGAACAACCAGAGGCGCTCGTCCGGAGCCAAGGCTATGACAGGATTGCCCAGTTTGCGGATAGGCTTGCCTACACTGCGGCGGGTGGTCTCACGATCGACCAATGCCGTCTCGGCACCCCATTGACCGCTCAAGGCGTCGTATCGGGCCGCACGGATATCAACATCTGCTGCGCCTTCGCGCGAACCGGCAAACCAGACGGTAAGCAGGTCGCCATCCGGCAGCGCGGTGACGGACGGCGAGTGCACAAACTCGTCCAGATCAGATGAAGCGAATTGCTGCTCGAACAGGGGGACGTCGTCCAACTGCCGGCTTTCATCGCTAGCCGAAAATTCATAGGTCGCAAAATCGGCCATTGCGTACGGCGGGTGATTCAGCCAGCCCGCGGTGAAGACCGGCACTATCAGGGCAAAGGCCCAGAGCTGCCAACTTCGAGATTCCTTAGAAGACGCCATTGCTTCCTTTATCTTATTTTTCGAGGTGAGAATAAAGCGAACGTGTTCGCCGACAGTGGGCAGCGGATCGCAGCACTATAGCAGGAGAACGCAACGGCGACAGCACCAGCGGACCGGTTTTTGCGCCCAACAATCGGCCGTTCGTCAGGCGCCGGGGCGCATCTTTACTGCACCATCGAGACCATCGGCGCACTGCCCTGCCCCATGGATGCCATGCTACAGTTCCCGAAAATACCAACATCGGAATCATCAATGCTCAACAAGCTAATGCGCTACCGCGCCAGCGGGCGCCGACTGACCGTCGCTGGCGCCAGTCTCGTATTGCTGGCCGCCTGCGCGAATTCATCGATCGAAGCTTCGAGTACACCGGCTTCATCCACTGAAGTTGCTGCCCAGCAGGAGCAGCAGCAGCCCAGTTTTGCCGAATGGCGCGCGCAATTCCGCGAAGAAGCACTCGCCGCCGGCATTCGCCCCGCGGTATTCGACAACGCGTTCAAGGGCATCGAGCCGGATCCATCAATCATCCGGGCCGACCAGAGCCAGCCGGAGTTCACTCGCCCGGTCTGGCAGTATCTGGACGGAGCTGTGTCGCCACAGCGGCTGGCGCAGGGTCGCCGGGCGCTATCGCAGTACGCAGACACACTGGATGCCATCGAGCAGCGTTACGGCGTCAGCCGTCATGTTCTGGTGGCCATCTGGGGCCTGGAAAGCAACTTCGGTAACAACATCGGTGACAAGTCAGTGATCCGCTCGCTGGCCACCCTGGCGCACGAGGGCCGCCGTCCGACATTTGCACATACCCAGCTCATTGAAGCGCTCAGAATCCTGCAACAGGGGGACGTTCCACCGTCGCAGCTGCTCGGATCATGGGCCGGCGCAATGGGCCAGACACAGTTCATTCCCAGCACCTTCAACAGCTATGCCGTGGACTTTGACAGTGACGGCCGTCGCGATATCTGGCAATCGCCGGCCGATGCATTAGGATCGGCTGCCAACTATCTGTCCAACTCGAACTGGCAACGCGGAACGCCCTGGGGAACCGAGGTGAAGCTGCCCAGGGATTTCGATTTCGCGCTGGCCGATATGGCCATTCGCAAGCCGGTATCCGAGTGGGTGTCGCTCGGTGTAAGCGCGAGCTCAGAATCGGCCGTACCGTCCCGCCTGGGCGACAAGGAGGCGTCCTTGCTGTTGCCTGCAGGCTATCGCGGCCCGGCCTTCCTTGTCACCGGCAATTTCCGCAGCATTCTGCGCTACAACAATTCGACCAGTTACGCACTGGCGATTGGCCTGATGTCTGATCGGTTGCAGGACAGAGACGATATCCAGGCCAGTTGGCCGCGGGACGACCGTCCACTCTCGCGCACCGAACGTATCGAACTTCAGGAGCGCCTGGATGCAGTCGGTTTCGATCCGGGCGACGCTGATGGGATTATTGGCGCCAATACCCGCAAGGCAATTCGCCGTTTTCAGAACAGCCTGGGAGTGCCCGCTGACGGCTATCCCACATATGCCCTGCTGGAGCGTCTACGGGAACGTTGAGCACCGGATACGGCTGGACCGGACGCAGCCGGCATTGCGCCGATCCAGCCCGCTCGGCAAAGGCCTGTGTTAAACTCGGCCGAAATACAAGGACCTGACCGGTCACCGATAATCATTGAATCGGCTTCATTCAACAGGAGCGAAGGCCATCCATGAGTGACGAAGTCTCCAAGCATGTCGCCAGTGGCGAGAAGTTTCGCAATTCGCAAGGCATACGCGCCATCAAGGATGGTCAGAAGCGACGTGCCGGAGAAGCCGAACCGGTTATTTTCGAGCCGAAGCCCAAATGGCTGCGCGCACGAATCCCGGCAGGCGATCGGTTCGAGGCCGTAAAGGCCAACGTCACCTCTCACAAGCTAAGCACGGTCTGCCAGGAATCGCATTGCCCCAACATGGGCGAATGCTGGACCAATGGCACCGCCACCATCATGCTGATGGGCTCCGTATGCACCCGGGCATGCCGCTTTTGCGCCGTCGATACCGGCAACCCAAACGGCTGGCTGGACCAGGACGAGCCGGAAAATACCGCCAAGTCTGTTGAGCTCATGGGCCTGCGCTACATCGTGCTGACATCGGTCGACCGTGACGATTTGCCCGACGGCGGAGCCAACCACTACGCCGCTGCCGTGCGCGCCATCAAGCTGCGCACGCCGCAGGTGGTGGTTGAAGCCCTCACGCCGGATTTCAATGGCGTGCACAGCGCTATCGAAGCGGTGGTTGATTCAGGCCTTGAAGTGTTTGCGCAGAATGTCGAAACAGTCGAGCGCCTGACCCATGAAGTGCGCGACCCCCGCGCCGGTTATCGCAAGACGCTTGATGTATTGGCACATGCCAAGCAGCACCGCCCGGATGTGATCACCAAGACCAGCCTGATGCTGGGGCTGGGCGAAACCGATGAGGAAATCCTCGCCACCTTTGATGATTTGCGTGCCATAGGAGTGGATATCGTCACTCTGGGGCAGTATCTGCGCCCGACCAAAAACCACCTGTCGGTCAAGCGCTGGGTTACTCCTGAGGAATTCAACCGTTATCGGGAAATCGGTCTTGCCAAGGGTTTCATGGAGGTCCCTTCCGGGCCGCTGGTGCGCTCGAGCTATCGCGCCGACCGGGTGTTCGAAAAGAATAACCTGGGTCTCGCCGAACCTGCTTCGGTTCCAGGCCAGACACCGCAGTCAGACCTGATTCCCATCCGCTCGCTCAGCTGAGCATCCGCTGTGGTTGGCGGATTTGCGCCGCCAACCACAGGCCGATTCCGCCCGCCATCAGAACCAGCGCTCAGACGTAGCCAAGCTGCCTCTTGAGATGGCCCGTGAGTCGCGCGCCGACTTCAGCGATATCGGGCGAACGACCAACAAGCTCACGCATCTGCGTAATGGCCAGCCCCGCATAACCACAGGGATTGATGCGGCTAAAGGGTTCCAGATCCATATCCACGTTCAGCGCCAGGCCGTGAAAGGAGCAACCACGACGGATGCGCAGGCCCAGCGAGGCGATCTTGGCTGCATCTACGTATACTCCCGGAGCGTCAGCACGCGGCGCAGCAGCAATGGCATAGTCGGCCAGCATATCCACCAGACCCTGCTCCATAGCGGTGACCAGCTCCCGGACGCCGATCCCGAGTCGCCGGATATCAATCAGCAGGTAAGCGACCAGTTGACCAGGTCCGTGATAGGTGACCTGCCCGCCACGCTCGACGCTGACCACAGGAATGTTCCCCGCCGCCAGCACATGCTCGGCCTTGCCGGCCTGGCCCTGGGTAAACACCGAAGGGTGCTGCAACAGCCAGATCTCGTCCGGCGTGTCGCTATCGCGCTCGGCAGTGAAAGCGCGCATCGCCTCCAGGGTTGGCTGATAGTCCACCAACCCCAGTTCACGGATTATCAGCTGCGTCATCAGAGAACCATTTGCACCCGGCCAGAGGCTTTCAGCTCAGCATTCAGAGCCTCAAGCTGATCCGGCCCAGTCGCAGTAATGACCATTCGGATTGATACAAAGCGACCGTTCTTGCTGTCACGCACATCAATCGCGTTGCGGTCGAGACCAGGCGCGTGGCGCTCGACGATCTCGCTGACCAGCTCGACGAAGCCATCCCCGGCAGCACCGATCACTTTGATCGGGTACTGACACGGGAACTCGATACGTGGCGCATCGGTAGTCGGATCACTCATAGGATTCCTCCGGTTCAGTCAAACAGCCCGTAAAAGAACAAGCGAATGCTGTCCCACAGACGACCAAAGATTCCGGCCTCCTCGACGTCGGTAAGCGCGACCAGCGGGGCGGCATGCACCACTTCTTCACCATCACGCACTTCTACCTGTCCGAGTACGTCGCCGGCGGCGATGGGCGCCTTGATGCGGCTGTTCATGGCGATACTGGCTTCAAGTTTTTCGAGCTGCCCCTTCGGCAGAGTCAGAACCAGACCTTCGCTGAGACCCACATCAACAGCATCCTGCTGCCCAGCCCAGACGCGTGCCTGGGACAGTACCTCGCCGGCTTCGTAGAACGTCCGGGTCTCGAAGAAACGGAAGCCCCAGGTCAGTAGCTTCTGGGTTTCGGCCGCGCGCGCTGCTTCGCTGCTCGTACCCATTACCACCGAAATCAGACGCATATCATCACGCTTGGCCGAAGCCACCAGACAATAGCCGGCCTCCTCGGTGTGCCCGGTTTTTAGGCCATCTACAGTACTGTCGCGCCAGAGCATCAGGTTACGATTGGGCTGTTTGATGCCCTGCCACAGGAACTCCTTTTCCTTGTAGATGCTGTAGTGCTTCGGGTCGTCGCGAATAATCGCCTTGGCCAGGATAGCCAGGTCGCGAGCACTGGAAACATGCCCCTCAGCTGGCCAGCCGGTGGAGTTCTTGAAATGCGTATTGGTCATGCCGAGGCGCTGGGCATGGGCGTTCATCAGGTCTGCAAAGGCTTCCTCGCTACCGGCGATATGCTCAGCCAGGGCAATGCTCGCATCGTTACCGGACTGGATGATGATGCCGCGCAGCAGATCGATCACCCGAACCTGGGCACCCACTTCGATGAACATCTTGGAACCGCCCTTGCGCCAGGCCTTTTCGCTGACCAGCACCATATCCTCCTCCTTGATCTGACCGCGTAGGATCTCAAGGCTGGCGATGTAGCTGGTCATCATCTTGGTCAGGCTGGCCGGAGGTAGCGCCTCATCCGCGTTGTGCTCGATCAGCACCTCCCCGCTGGCGGCATCTACCAGCAAGTAGCTACTTGCGGCCAGCGTTGGCGCCGTCGGCACGATGGGCATCGAGGCAGCAGCCGGCCCCGGCACGGGGGTGGGTGTCGGGGTTTGCGCCATGACTACACAGGAAGCAAGCGCAGTGCCGGTAATCAGCACGGTCTGGATGAATTTTTTAAGCATGATACTCACGTAGGTAAAGGTACTGGGCTAAATGATCAGTTGGATGTAACCAGGGTGGCCTGGCCCAGGTCCGCCAGGCGAAGCGCTTCGATCAACTTCTGCGCCTCGTCATGATTGGCTACCGGACCAAGACGGACCCGATGGAATGTTCCGGTTGGCTGTTGAACCGGCGTCACGAACACGGTCGCATTGACGGTACTCTGTAAGCGCGTGCGCAGCTGTTCTGCCGCCTGACTCGACGAGAAAGCGCCGACCTGCAAAAACATCTGTTCGCCTGGCTGGGACGCTAGCGTCTCCACCGGCGGGGCTTTCTTGACCAGGTATCCCGGGTTGTTCTGCTGCTGCCAGGCCACCGGATCAATCCCTTCGACCAGCACCTGCGCGGTGCCCTTGTCGGCAAAACCCAGCTTTTTGGCCGCAGCGTAGGACAGATCAATGATACGGTCTGAATAAAACGGGCCACGGTCATTCACGCGGACGATAACCGTACGCTTGTTCTCGAGGTTGGTGACCCTGACATAGGTCGGCAGCGGCAACGTCTTGTGCGCGGCGGTCATTCCATACAGGTCATAATCTTCGCCGTTGGCGGTGTGCTGACCATGAAACTTGGTTCCATACCATGAAGCCGGGCCCGTTTCGCGGTAGCTCCGCCCGTCCTGCATCGGGGTGTAATCTTTCCCCAGAACCCGATAAGGCGCTGCCTTGTAGCGGCCTGTATGCGGCACCGGTACTGCGTCGGGAATGGTCGACACATCAACGATGTGGGTCGGCGCACCATCATGAAGGGGTCGCAACAGCGGCTTGCTTACCGCACCCGATCCGCTACCGGTAGGCGGCGCAGAAGAGCAGCCGGCAAGCACTCCGAGCAGCAGCGACGCCGCACCAATCTTAAGGCGGCTCAGGGTTGGCGTTGTCATAGATCTCTGGCCTCGCGTATCAGGTCAGCTAGTTGATGAACTACCATGGCATACATCACACTCCGGTTGTAGCGGGTGATGACGTGCAGATTATGTAGCCCGATCCAGTATTGCATCGACTCGCCTGCGTCGAACTCAAAAGCCATGACTTCGGCCTCGTCTGCCAGCGCGTGCTGGATGTCCCAACCGAGTTCCTTCAACGCAGCCACGCTGCGCCGCGCCTCAAGCCCTTCCGCAATAGTCAGGCCTTTGTCAAACTGCTCACCTGACACCGTAGCCGGAACAGCGACGGTCTCGCCATGCTTCCACTTGTGCTCAGCAAAGTAGTTCGCGACGCTGCCAATGGCGTCGACCTGATTGTTCCAGATATCAACCTGGCCATCATCATTGAAATCAACTGCAAAGGCCTGATAACTGCTGGGGATGAATTGCGGGAAACCCATCGCTCCGGCATAGGATCCGGTGAGACTGAGCGGGTCGACTTGCTGTTCACGCGCCAACACCAGGTAGGATTTCAACTGGCGGCGAAAGAAGTCCGCCCGCGGCGGATAGTCGAAGCCCAGCGTGGTCAACGCATCGATAACCCGGTGGCTGCCCTTGTTGCCGCCGTAGAAGGTTTCCACTCCGATAATGGCAACAATCACCTCCGGCTCCACGCCGTATTCCTGCTCGGCACGGGCCAGCGCCTCGGCGTTGCGCTCCCAGAACTCGACGCCGCCAGCGATCCGCTTGTCGGTGATGAATATCTTCCGGTACTCGTGCCAGGGCCGGACCCGCTCAGCCGGACGCGAAATAGCATCAATGATGCTTTGCTTACGTTCCGCCTGGGCCAGCAGACTTCCGATATATTTCGGAGGAAAGCCATGCTCCGCCTGCATCTCCGCAACGAAGGGCGCAACCGCCGGATGCTCTTCGCCATAATCGGCAGCCAGCAACAATGGGCTGAACCCGGCCAACACGACGGCTGCAGTTTTATGCCGCAACCATCCGCTCACAGTATTTAACATGCAGAATCCTGATTCCCGGAACAGCTTGATCATCTTCCCTGTGCCATCCACTTGTGGTGCGTATGGATCGACATCAGGATGCCAAAACCTGCCAACAGTGTTACCAGCGAGGTGCCGCCGTAACTTATCAGCGGCAAGGGTACGCCGACCACCGGCAACAGGCCACTCACCATCCCGATATTGACGAAAACATATACAAAAAATGTCAGCGTGACACTACCTGCGAGCAGCTTGGAAAAATTGTCATGGGCATGCTGTGCGATATACAGACCACGCAACACGATCAGCAAATACACTACCAGCAGCAGACACACACCGACCATGCCGAACTCTTCGGCCAGCGCGGCGATGATGAAGTCGGTATGGCCTTCGGGCAGAAAATCCAGGTGTGACTGAGTCCCCTGCAGCCAGCCCTTGCCGAGCACGCCTCCCGAACCTATCGCGGCCTTCGACTGAATAATGTTCCAGCCGGCACCGAGCGGATCACTCTCCGGATTGAGGAAGGTCAGTACGCGTCGTTTCTGATACTCATGCATGCCAAAAAACCACATGCCGACCGCCGCCGGCACCAGCAACACCGCAGCGCCAAGAATATAGCGCCAGCGCAACCCCGCAAGCAGTATCGCAAAGATGCCGGAGCTGGCAATCAACAGTGAGGTTCCAAGATCCGGCTGCTTGAGAATCAACAATACAGGCAGCCCGATAATCAGCAGACTGAAGCAGACATATTTGAAGTTGGGTGGCAATTCGCGACGGGCAAGATACCAGGCCACGCTCATTGGCATGATCAGCTTCATGATTTCCGAGGGCTGAAAACGCATCAACCCGGGAATACTCAGCCAACGCTGGGCACCCTTTGCCTGCACGCCGATCAACAGCACAGCGACCAGCAATAGAACCGCGCCGACATAGGCGAAAGGAACCCAACGCTGCATGAAGCGCGGTTGAAACTGGGCGATGACTATCATGACCGCTATGCCTACCGCGTAAGCCGCACCCTGCCGATAAAGCATGGCCATATTCATGCTACTAGCGGAATACAGTACAAAACTGGCCACTCCGGCAAGGGTCAACACCAGCAGCAAGAGCCAGGGATCAATGTGCAGCCGTTGCCATAGCGGCTCGCGACGCTGCAGCCCCTTCTCTCCGCCGGTGATTGCTCGGGTGCTCGCCCAGGATTTCATGGTTGCACCTCGGCGGTCACTTCGTCGGCTTCCTCTTCATCAATCTGTTCTTCCTCGGGCAACAACCAGGCATCGAATAACTGACGGGCCACTGGCGCTGCGACGCGACCGCCCGACTCACCGTTCTCAACCATGACCGCCACGGCAACGCGTGGTGCATCGGCCGGTGCGAAACCGACATACAGAGCGTGGTCTCGATGACGCTCAGCCAGGCTGGCAGAATCGTAGCGCTCCCCCTGAGCGATGGCGACTACCTGCGCCGTGCCGGTTTTTCCGGCGATACGGTAAGGCGCACCGAGAGCGGCCGCACGCGACGTGCCGTGGGGAGCATGCATGACATCTTCCAGTGCTTCGGTAATGAAATTCCAGTCGTCCGGATTCTTCAATTCGATGTTGTCCGGGGTATCGGACTCATCCGGCAGCACCCCTTCGGCATGCATCATCAACCGCGGTCTACGCCACACTCCCCTGTTTGCAATCAGAGCAGTGGACTGCGCCAGTTGCAAGGGGGTGGCAAGCATATATCCCTGCCCGATCCCGGTTATTACCGTCTCGCCCGGATACCAGGGTTGCCGGCGCGCAGCCCGCTTCCACTCACGGGACGGCATCAACCCTGCAGCCTCTTCAAACATATCCAGTGAAACACGAGTTCCCAGCCCGAATCGGGTCAGGTACTCATGCATACGGTCGATGCCCAGCTTGTGCGCCAAATCGTAGAAATAGGTGTCATTGGAGCGCGCGATCGCGCGCCGCATATCCACCCAACCATCCCCGCCGCGGTTCCAGTTGCGATACTTGTGGCTGTGGTTCGGTAGCTGGAAAAAACCGGGATCAAACACCCGGTTGTTCCGCCCTACCGTGCCGGTATCCAGGCCGGCGATGGCAATCAGCTGTTTGATGGTCGAGCCTGGCGGATAAAGCCCGCGCAGAACGCGATTGAACAGCGGCTGATCAAGCGAATCCCGCAGCGCGCCATAATCGGCGTAGCTTATGCCGGTTACGAACAGATTAGGATCAAACCCCGGCTGGCTGACATAGGCCAACACACCGCCGGTTTCCGGCTCGATGGCAATGACCGCACCCCGGCGTTTACCCAGCGCCTGCTCGGCAACCGCCTGCAGACGGCTGTCCAGGTGCAGGGTCAGGTCCCGTCCAGGCACCGGGTCAGTACGGTCGAGCACGCGTAGGACCCGGCCCCGTGCGTTGGTTTCGACTTCCTCATAACCGACCTTCCCGTGCAACAGATCTTCATAGAAATGCTCGATGCCCGTCTTGCCAATATAGTGGGTGCCGGCGTAAGCGACCTGATCGATCCGCTGCATTTCCTTGTCGTTGATACGCCCGACATAGCCCACCGCATGGGCAAAATGCTCACCCAGCGGATAATGCCGCACGAAGCTCGCCTGTACCTCAACACCCGGCAAGCGGAAACGATTGACGCCGACGCGCGCGATCTGCTCGTCATCGAGTCCGAACATGACCGGAATCGACTCGAAGGGTCGACGTGATTGCATCAGTCGCCGTTGCGCACGCTCGATTTCCTCGTCGTCAAGCTCCAGCAGCAACTTCAGCAACGCAAAGGTCGCTGGCACGTCAGGGGTACGTTCCCGGGTGATATTCAGACTGAAACTCGGCCGATTCTCCGCCAACACCACGCCATTGCGGTCGTAGATCCTGCCTCGAGAGGGCGGGATCGGCTGCACATGGACGCGGTTGTTCTCGGACAGCGTGGAATGATGCTCGAACTGGATCACCTGCAGGTAATACATCCGCGCGACCAGCGCCAGCAACAGCAGGACAACCACCGCCGCAGCCAGTAACAGCCGCTGCCGGACGATGCCCGCATCCTTGCTATGGTCCTTGAGGTGAATCGGTTTGGCCATGTATCACTTATGGTAAGGGTGGCGGTTCAGAACGGTCCAGGCGCGGTAAATCTGTTCGGCCAGCAGTATACGCACCAGTGGATGCGGAAGCGTCAGCGCCGAAAGCGACCAACGTTGATCGCTTCTGGCCGCAACGTCCTCAGCAAGGCCTTCCGGCCCACCCACCATAAGGTTGACGTTGCGTGCTTCAAGGCGCCAGCGTTCGAGTTGCTCGGCGAGCTGTTCGGTGGACCAGTTTTTCCCGGTCACCTCAAGCGTAACGATACGGTCACCTGGTTGAGTCGCGGCCAGCATCTGCTCGCCCTCACGGCGCATCAACCTGGCGACATCGGCGTTCTTTCCCCTGGTAGACAGGGGAATTTCGATCAGATCCAGCGGCAGATCAGCAGGCATGCGCTTGGCGTATTCCTGATATCCCTCGACCACCCAGCGCGGCATACGTGACGCCACGCTGATCAAGCGTATACGCAACCCGGTTTACTCTGAATCGGAGGCGGACTGTTGCTGTTCGCGGCGGGATTCGGCGCTCTGCCACAGGCGCTCCAGGTCATAAAACTGGCGTGTCGCCGGCTGCATGACGTGAACAACGACGTCACCGAGGTCGACCAGCACCCATTCACCGGAATCCTTGCCTTCGACGCCCAGCGGACGACAGCCGGCTTCCTTCGCCTTCTCAACGACAGTGTCACTCAGCGAGCTGACATGCCGGTTGGAGGTGCCGCTGGCGATGATCATGAAATCTGTCACACTGGTCAGCTCACGCACGTCGATGCGTACCACATCCTTGGCCTTGAGCTCATCCAATGCACTTTCTACTACTTGGACCAGGTCATCAATCTGCATGCGGGGGTAAATCCTCATTAAGTGGGCCGATATAGCCCATTGGTTTCAATATAGCCAAGCACGGAGCCCGGTAACAGGAAGCGTGGAGAGCGGTTTGCAGCAATCAAGCCGCGAATATGGGAAGCGGAGATCGCCAGGGGGGTCTGGGTCAGGCCGACAATCTGTCCATGGCAGGCGGTAGCCTCGGAGGGATCGTTAACACTACGTCCGGCCATCAGGTCCTTGAGCACCTCTGGCGCGTCGAGATCATAGTCGGGTCGCTGCAAAACCACCAGACTCGCCAGATCGAGCAGCTCAGTCCAGCGATACCAGCCCGGCAAGCCACAGAACGCATCCCAGCCCACCACCATGAACAAGGCTACGTCATTGCCCAGTTCAACCCGAAGCGATTCAAGGGTCTCCACTGTATAGGAGGGACGTTCGCGGCGCAGCTCCCGGTCATCGACTACCAGCCCGTCAGCATGCTGGACCGCCAGCTTCACCATATCCAGCCGCTGTTCAGCGGTGGCACCGGGCACGTCACGATGCGGCGGGCGGGCGCTGGGGATAAGTCTCAGCTCATCCAGCCCCAACCACTCGTGCACCTCAAGCGCGCTGCGCAGATGCCCATTATGAACCGGATCGAAGGTACCTCCGAACAGGCCAATGCGGCGGGTCATATAGGGTCTGGTGCCGTTCCATCGCGACAGCGACGGAGATCTTTTCTGATCATTGGCGCACGTGCCCGTCGCCGAATACCACGTACTTCTCGCTGGTCAGCCCTTCCAGGCCCACCGGTCCGCGGGCGTGAATCTTGTCGGTGGAGATGCCGATCTCGGCACCGAGACCGTACTCGAATCCGTCGGCGAAACGCGTCGAGGCGTTGATCATCACCGAACTGGAATCCACTTCAGCCAGGAAGCGCCGAGCCCGGGTGTAATCCTCCGAGACCATCGCGTCGGTGTGCTGAGAGCTGTAGGTATTGATGTGCTCGATGGCCGCGTCCATATCCTCGACCACCCGGATCGACAGGATGGGCGCAAGATATTCGGTGTGCCAGTCCTCTTCGCTGGCAGGCGCTGCGCCGGCAACAATCCCACAGGTGGCGGGACATCCACGCAGCTCGACATTCTTCTCGGCATAGCGCTGGGCGATTCGGGGCAGAAATGCCTCAGCAACAGCCTTGTGCACCAGCAAGGTTTCCATCGCATTGCACACACCATAACGGTGAGTCTTGGCATTCAGGGCGATCGCCTCTGCCTTGTCCAGATCCGCCCTGTCATCCACATACACGTGGCAGATGCCGTCGAGATGCTTGATCACCGGTACGCGCGCATCGCGGCTGATCCGCTCGATGAGACCTTTACCGCCACGGGGAACAATAACGTCCACGAATTCCGGCATGGTGATCAACGCGCCCACGGCGGCGCGGTCAGTGGTTTCCACTACCTGAACGACTTCCTGCGGCAGGCCGGCATTGTCCAGGCCTCGACGCAGGCAGCGCGCGATGGCCTGGTTGGAGTGGATCGACTCGGAGCCACCACGCAGAATGCACGCGTTGCCGGATTTCAGACACAGGCTGGCCGCTTCGACCGTCACATTGGGACGCGACTCATAGATGATGCCAACCACACCCAGCGGCACACGCATACGCCCGACCTGAATGCCCGAGGGCAGAAACTTCATGTCACGAATTGAACCAATCAGATCGGGCAATCCGGCCACCTGGCGCAGGCCTTCGACCATCGATTCAAGCCGCTCCGGCGTCAACGCCAGTCGGTCAAGCATCGCCTCGTCCAGGCCGTTCTCACGCCCGGCCTGCAGATCGAGCGCGTTGGCCTCGATCAGCTCGGCGCTGGCCTCGATGAGCGCATCGGCCGTTGCCAGCAACGCCTGGTTCTTGACAGCCGTGCTGGCGCGGGCGATAACACGCGAAGCCTGGCGGGCCTGACGACCCAGCCCTGCCATGTATTCGGTTACCTGCTCTGTATTCATGCCCATCCTGAAATGCCTGCCGGAACAAAAGCCGCATTATAGCGGTCCGCCAGGGTGCTGGACAGGGCGAACCTGCTATGATCTCGGATATGTCAGTTACTCATCTTCCCTGGCCCTCTGCGCGCCCTCTCGCGAACAGTTTTTTCCATCGCGAATCGCGACAGGTCGCTGTCGAGCTATTGGGCAAAGTCATCCGCCACCAGGTCGACGGGCTGTGGCTTTCGGCGCGCATCATCGAGACCGAAGCCTACAAACTCGAAGACAAGGGCAGCCATGCTTCACTCGGCTACACCCACACCCGTCGCGCATTGTTCATGGATGGCGGCACCATTTACATGTACTACGCACGGGGTGGCGACTCGCTGAACATCAGCGCCGCCGGGCCCGGCAATGCCGTCCTGATCAAATCCGCCTACCCGGTTACCGATGATGTCAGCGGCCCGGATAGCCTGGCATTGATGCACCAACTCAACCCTGCACAAAACGGCGACCAACGCCCGCTGGAAAAGCTCTGCGCCGGCCAGACGTTGCTATGCAAGGCGCTGGGGCTGAAGGTGCCGGAGTGGACCGCACAGCAGTTCGACACGTCACGGTTCTTCTTTGACGATGACGGCTATCGTCCCGGCGAAATAATTCAGACCACGCGCCTGGGCATTCCCGCCGGGCGTGACGAGCACCTGCTGTACCGTTTTGTCGACGCCGACTACGCCCGCGTGTGCACCCGTAATCCGCTGGGCCGCACCCGCCGGGAGGGCGAACACTACCACTACATCGGAAGCGCCGGAGCCTGCAAACTTGATTGAGGCGTTGATGGCCTGGCTCAGCACGCATTCGCAATGGCTGGGTTTCGCCATCTTCCTGATTGCGCTGGTTGAATCACTCGCAATCGCGGGCCTGCTGGTACCCGGCGTGGTGTTGATGTTTGCCGCGACTGCAATGGCTGGAGGTGGCGACCTGCGGGTCTGGGCCACCCTTGCCTGGGCATTCAGTGGCGCAGTGGTTGGCGATCTTCTGAGCTTTGCCCTCGGCCGGGTCTTTCATCAGGACATTCGTCGACTGTCGCTGTTTCGCCGCCATCCACAGTGGATTGACCGCGGCGAGCGTTTTTTTCGCCACTACGGTGTCCTCAGCATTCTGATCGGTCGTTTTGTCGGGCCGATACGTCCGGTGATTCCGATGGTGGCTGGCATGTTCGATATGCCAGTCTGGCGGTTCGTGCTGGTCAACATCGTCTCCGCCCTGGCCTGGGCGCCAGCCTACGTATTGCCTGGCTTCTACGCCGGACGTGCGCTGCGTTGGCCGGTCCCTGAATATTTCTGGGCCCAGGCACTGGGCTTGCTCGCCGCCCTTGCGGCACTGGGTCTTGTGCTGCTCACCCTATTGCGCATACAGGAGCGCTGGTCGCCCTTCGCTGCCGGCGCGCTAACGCTCTTCAGCGTACCGCTGCTGTACTTCACACGCCCCTGGTTTGGCATCGCCGAAGTCACGGCCAGCACCTGGCTTGAGGGCTACGCTGCCAGTGCCGAACCGCTGGCATTCTTTATCGGGACACTGATCTCACCGGTGTATGCGGCCCTGCTGGCCGTCCTGATAGTGTTATCAATGCTCCTGTTACGCCAGTGGCGGCAACTCGCTTACTCTTCGTTAAGTATTGTCATCTGCATCACTTTCGCGTGGCTGCCCGGGCTGACGTATGAGGGGATGATCCTGTCGAATGCGCTGGCGTTGAGCATGGTAATAACCGTGATCTGCAACCGCGAGCAGAGTTTCTGGCATCGGACCGCCTGGATGATATATCTGATACCACTCTGCCTGCTGCTGATCGGGTCTGCCTTGATCAGTCTGGCAACCCCGCCGCTGGTGGCGCTGAGTGCACTGCTACTGGCGGTCGCCGCAACGCTTTTCAGTCTGTGGCTGGTCGACCGGGGCGCGACGATGGGCGCTCCGCGGCTGCCGCTGAAATACCTGCTACCCCTCGTTCCCCTGGCCGCTGTCGTGCTGATGACGGCGACCCCGCTCTAGCGTCCCGGCCTCACTGACGGTCGGCGGCCTTCTCGGCCGCCAGGTTGATCGCAGCCAACACCTGCTGCGGCTCAACGTGATGCGGCATATGCCCTACCCCCGGAAATACCCAGTAGTCCGAGCCCCGTATCTGGGCATGCAGCCGTGCAGAATGGTCCTGCGGACTCAGCACGCGATCGCCATCGCCTGAGATGATCACGCAGGGCGGCTCGAGCCCGGAATAGCGACCATGCAGACTGTCGCTGGCCGGATTGAGCAGCGCAAACTCCTCCGCCGCGGTACGCAACGGCAGCGGCCGCAGACTCAACCATACCGGGAACCGTTTGAAGTGTTCAGGCACAGCCCCCGGCGCAAAGATGTTCTTCAGGCCCAGCCCCCAGACCGAGCGTACCAGCCACGGCGACAGCGTATAGCGGAGCAGATCGCCCAGCAGCGGCACGCCGGTGATTTTGGTCAGGGCGACTTCCGGCCTGGGTGTCGGATAAAAATAGCCGCTCATCAACACCAGCCCCTTGAGTGACCGGGGGAAGTCCAGGCCCAGGGCAAGCGCAACCATCGCACCCCAGGAATGCCCCAGTACGATCGGCTGGTCGATATCCAGTTTCCGGAACGCCTCTTCAAACAGGGCAGCCTGAGTGACGGGACCCCATACAGTGGAGCGTGGCCGCTCGCTGTATCCGTAACCGGGGCGATCAAAAACGATCACGCGGTACCGCTCGGCGGCCATCTTCACCAACGGACTGAGCAGAAAATCGGCCGTCATGCTGGCGGCGCCATGCAGCAATACCAAGGGCTCACCCGAGCCGCGTTCGACATAATGCAACCGCACGCCATCGACTTCGACAAACTGCCCGGCTGGCGGATTTTCCTTCTCAGCGCGTGATGTGCGATACCGCGCAGCCGCGGCCGATGCACCCAGCGCAGCAGCAATCAGCGCAACGGACGACGCACCCGACTTGCCTTCGTGTTCGGGGGCGCGATCGGTAACAGGCTTTGGGGTTTTCATATCAGGCCTCGCTCAGGGACAAAGTGCTTTAGACAGCCTCTGCGCTGGCGGTTCGTGACGGGTAGCGGATATCGACAGCTGGCCACTGATCAGGATTGCAAAGCCTGCAGCCAATCGATTATCTGCTCCAGGCGCGCAGCAGGCGAGTCGATCGCCAACAGCGCTGCCTTCTGGTCAATACTGAACGGTAAGAGATAGGCCAGCTGATAGGCCAGGGCCTGCTGGCTGTGCGCCACCGGAGAAAGCCCCAGGCCCGCAGCCATCGGGTGCTGCAGAAGGCTGTCGCGCAGGGCAAGCATGTCGGCATGCTCGTTCGTCGGCGGCATGTCCAGTGACTCCTCCAGCCAATCGACACCGCCCACAACCAGACCGTCGCTGGCGACCTCAACGTCCAGAATCCGCGCGCGTCGATGCCCTTGCACTCTGATCCCCAACAGGCCGTTATCCTGTTGTTGCCAGTCGATTATGCGCGCCTCGCAGCCCAGTGAATTGAATTTGAGATTGCCCGACCCGGTCTCCGGTCCAGACTCCAGGCCGACCACGACGAAGCCCTGATCCTGCTTGAAGCAGCGGCTGACCATGTCCAGATAGCGTGCTTCGAAAATTTGCAGATCCATCACACAGGATGGCAACAACACCGTCTTCAAGGGAAACAGGGCGAATTGATCTGACATTCCAGCCTCTCGGTTGAGCGTGAGCATTACTGATGGTCAGAATAGCGAAGCACGGCGGTCAGGTCATTCAGCAAACCTATATACCGGATAGCTCGATTGACCGGGCAACAGACTGTTGCAACCATGCAGAACGACTCCGCAGGGAGACCACAACAATCGCCGCCATGGAGAACGCTATGACCGCCGTACCCGTATCCGAGTTGACATCCTACATTGGTAAAGATCTGGGCCACTCAGAGTGGTTGCAGATCGATCAGGACCGCGTGAACCAGTTTGCCGAGTGTACCGGCGATCATCAGTTCATCCACATCGACGAGGAAAAAGCCAAACAGACCCCCTTCGGCGGGACCATTGCGCACGGTTTCCTGTCGCTTTCATTGCTGCCCGTTCTCTCAGCCGAGATCGCTCTGCGGCCTGAAGGGTTGAAGATGGCGGTCAACTATGGACTCGACAGCCTGCGATTCATTCAGCCAGTCCGTGTCGGCTCGCGGGTACGGCTGCACAGCGAAGTACTGGACGTAACCGAGAAGAAGCCCGGTCAGTGGCTGGTAAAAGCCCGCTCGACACTGGAAATCGAAGGCGTCGACAAGCCAGCTTTCATTGCCGAGGGCCTGAGCCTGTATTTCGTCTAAGTAGCGCGCCGGGTCGCCTCAGGCCCGGCGACCCTTTCGATGCCCACCTCATTCGCCCCAGGCGGGCAGCAAATTTTGATCAATACCCAACTGGTTGAGAATCCGCGCCACGACAAAATCCACCATGTCGCTGACCGACTGCGGCTTGTGATAGAAGCCAGGGCTGGCCGGTAAAATCACGGCGCCCATCTGGCTCAGCTTGAGCATGTTCTCCAGATGCACCGTCGAATAAGGCGACTCACGAGGCACCAGAATCAACTTACGACGCTCCTTGAGCGCCACATCCGCAGCGCGTTCTATCAGGTTATTGCTGGCTCCCGTGGCAATCGCCGAGAGCGTGCCGGTGGAACATGGGCACACCACCATCGAGGCCGGCGCCCCAGAGCCTGAGGCAACCGGAGCCATCCAGTCCTGCTTGCCGTAGACGCGGACCTGCCCCGCCCGCACAGCATACCGCTCGGTCAGAAAGGCCTCGAGCGCCTGCGGTTTGGGTGGCAATTGCAGCTCAGTTTCGGTGGCGACCACCAACTGCGCAGCCTGGGAGATCAAAAAAGATACGTCCACGTCTGCCCGAACCAGACACTCCAGCAACCGCAGCGCGTATTGCGAACCAGAGGCGCCGGTCACTGCCAGCGTAACGCGCAAATTAGCCATGCCGTGCCACCAGGGCTGCTGCCAGTTTCTGATGGATACCAGCAAAGCCGCCATTGCTCATGACCACCACCCGCGCACCCGGTCTGGCGCCAGTAACGACCTTGTCGATGATGCGCTCGATACTGGTTTCGACCTGCGCCGGCACCGGGCTTTGCTGAACCACCGAATCGAGGGACCAGTCGAGCCCTTCAGGTTGGTACCAGATAACCTCACTGGCCTGCGACACGCTGGCGGGCAGCGACGCCATATGACTGCCGAGCCGCATGGTGTTGGAGCGCGGCTCAATAACGGCGATCAGTTGAGCATCGCCGATCTGTGCGCGCAGGCCGGCA
This sequence comes from Pseudomonas profundi, assembly GCF_008638305.1. Lineage (GTDB taxonomy): Bacteria > Pseudomonadota > Gammaproteobacteria > Pseudomonadales > Pseudomonadaceae > Halopseudomonas > Halopseudomonas profundi. Next base: position 363,168 of record NZ_VTPZ01000002.1, on the reverse strand, counting down.
ATGGTCGTAGCGATGGCGGTTGGATGATGGGCGAAATCGTCGTACAGAACGATGTCATTCACTTCTATCAGTTTTTCCATGCGCCGTTTGGCACTGCGAAATCCTGCAAGGGATGCGATGGCTTGCTGGGGCGTGACCCCGACGTGTCGCGCTGCGGCCATCGCCGTCAAGGCATTGGCGACGCTGTGATCGCCGGTCTGTGACCAGTTGGCGACGCCTTGCAACTGGCCATCCAGCCGCACCTCGAACTGCGACCCGTCGGCGGCCAGCAGCCTGGCTTGCCAGTTACCGCCCTCCCCTGTGGTTTGCGTTGGCGTCCAGCAGCCCATCTGAATAACGCGTTGCAGGGCCTGCTCGCCGTGCGGATAAATAATCTGTCCGCTGGCCGGGACCGTCCGCACCAGATGATGAAACTGCCTCTCGATCGCTGCCAGGTCCGGAAAAATATCAGCATGATCGAATTCCAGATTATTCAGGATTGCCGTGCGGGGCCGGTAGTGCACGAACTTGGAACGCTTGTCGAAGAAGGCGCTGTCGTACTCATCTGCCTCAACGACGAAGAAGGGTGTGTCACCCAGGCGAGCCGACAAGCCAAAATTCTGTGGCACGCCCCCGATAAGAAAGCCCGGCGCCATGCCGGCATCTTCCAATAACCAGGCCAGCAGGCTGGAGGTCGTAGTCTTGCCATGCGTACCGGCGACGGCCAGTACCCAACGGTCCTGCAACACATGCCGCGCAAGCCATTCCGGGCCGGAAACATAGGGTAGGCCCTTATCCAGCACATGCTCGACGGCCGGATTACCCCGGGACAAGGCGTTGCCGATGATCACCAGATCAGGCGCAGGCTCCAGGTGCTCAGGCAGATAACCTTCCATGAGCTGGATGCCCTGCGCCTCCAGCTGGGTGCTCATCGGCGGATAGACATTGGCATCGCTGCCGCTCACCTGATGTCCGAGTTCCCGCGCAAGCAGGGCCAGCGACCCCATGAAAGTGCCGCAAATACCAAGAATATGCAGGTGCATCGTCTATCCAGGATCAGGTTGCTTTGAGTTTGAATCGCGTCACTGCGAATACTATCACGCACGCCCATGCAACCTTACAGCCCGCCGGAGGTCCATGCAAAGCGTGCGGCTTTGCGCTATTATCGCCGCCATTTTGCCGTAGGCCGTACCTCCGCTGAACGCGGCGCCCTTCGGGCGTTGCAGGGAGAGCCTATCAGCACCAGGCCATCAGCTTTCAAAACATGGAGTCAGCATGACAGTCAAGAATGCCTTTTATGCCCAATCTGGCGGCGTTACCGCCGTCATCAACGCGTCGGCAGCGGGGGTAATCGAAACAGCTCGCCAACATCCGGACAAGATTGGCAAGGTGTACGCCGGCCGCAACGGCATCATTGGCGCCCTGACCGAAGACCTGATCGATACCAGTCAGGAATCGGCAGAAAACATCGCAGCGCTGCGCCACACCCCTTCCGGTGCTTTCGGCTCGTGCCGTTACAAGCTCAAGAGCGTGGAAGCCAACCGCGCTGAATATGAGCGACTGATCGAAGTATTCAAGGCGCACGACATCGGTTACTTCTTTTATAACGGTGGCGGGGATTCTGCCGACACGTGCCTCAAGATTTCCCAACTGGCTGAGACCATGGGTTATCCGATTCAGGCTATTCATGTCCCAAAGACCGTGGATAACGATCTGCCGATCACCGACTGCTGCCCGGGCTTCGGCTCGGTTGCCAAGTACGTTGCAACGTCTATCCGGGAAGCCGGTTTCGATGTCGACTCAATGTCCGCCACGTCGACCAAGGTCTTCATTCTTGAAGTGATGGGCCGTCACGCCGGCTGGATTACCGCTGCTTGCGGCCTGGCCAGCGAAGGCCAGGGTGAAGCGCCACATATTCTGTTGTTCCCGGAAATCGAATTCGACCAGGCAGCGTTCCTGGCGCGCGTTGACGAATGTGTCAAAACACATGGTTACTGCGTTATTGGCGTCTCCGAAGGCATCAAGAACAGTGACGGCAAGTTTCTCTCCGAGTCCGGTCTGACCGACGCCTTCGGCCATGCTCAGCTGGGCGGCGTGGCACCTACTATCGCCAAACTGGTACAGCAGGAGCTGGGCTACAAATACCATTGGGCTGTTGCTGACTATCTACAGCGCGCGGCTCGACACATTGCCTCCAAGGTCGACGTGGAACAGGCCTATGCACTGGGTGAGGCGGCAGTACGCATTGCCCTGGAAGGCAAGAACGCCATCATGCCGGCGATTCGACGTCTGCAGGACACCCCTTACCAGTGGGATATCATCGAGGCGCCGTTGAAGGATGTGGCGAACGTCGAGAAATTCATGCCCCGCGATTTCATCACCGAGGATGGCTTCCACATCACCGACGCCTGCCGCGAATATCTGTCGCCGCTGATCCAGGGTGAGGACTTCCCGCCCTTCGTCAATGGCATGCCCAGCTACGTGCGACTGAAAAACGCACCGGTTGAGCGCAAGCTGGAAACCTTCTCGATCTGATCGAGATGGCAGTAACGGTAGAGCCCGTCACCATCGTGCACAACGGTCTCTACCGCTACCAAAGAATAGTTAGACCATGGTTTTATAGCCTGGCGCTTGGTCTGCGGACCTAATGCCTCTATAATCCCGGCCAACATTTTGCAGGTGCTACTGAACAACGCCTGGCCAGACGTCCAGTCAGGGCTGTTCAGCACCCCCTCCCCCATGCCCGAATCAGGTAAAACATGAGCTACGACCAGATCCCCGCAGGCAAAGACATACCTAACGACATCTACGTTGCCATCGAAATTCCGGCCAACCATGCGCCGATCAAATACGAGATCGACAAGGACAGCAGCGTGCTGTTCGTTGACCGCTTCATGGCGACTCCGATGTTTTATCCAGCCAACTATGGTTACATCCCCAACACCCTGGCCGATGACGGCGACCCGCTGGACGTACTGGTCGTTACCCCGCATCCCGTCGCGCCGGGCTCGGTGATTCGCAGCCGTCCGGTTGGCATCCTGCACATGACCGACGACGGCGGCGGCGACGCCAAGGTGGTTGCCGTGCCGCACGACAAGCTCAGCGTGCTGTACCATGACATCCAGGAATACACCGATCTACCTGACTTGCTGATCCAGCAGATCCAGCATTTCTTCGAGAACTACAAGGATCTCGAGAAAGGCAAATGGGTCAAGATCGATCGCTGGGGCGGCGCTGAAGAAGCCCGCGCAGAAATTGTTAAGGCAGTAGACGCTTACCAAAAATAAGCGTTTCGCCAAGTTGAAAAGCCGGCCACAAGCTGGCTTTTTTTATGCCTGAAGAAATCCATGATGGCAGGCCGGCACGAGGCGGTTCAAAGCGACGACATCACTCGGTTGCGGCCCGCTTCTTTGGCAGCGTACAGCGCCGCATCCGCGCGCTGCACGATCTTTTTCGGAGTATCTCCCGACGCAAACGACGCGACACCAATGCTTACCGTGACCTGTTGGGGTATGGGGAACTGGTGCGCCTCGACGTTACTGCGCAGTCGCTCGGCCAACTGCAAAGCGCTGTCAAGCGTCGTCTCTGGCAGGACCATCAGAAATTCCTCTCCGCCCCACCGGCCGGCAATTTCAGTTTCCCTGACGTTGGCCTCCACGATGCGAGCAATGGAAGACAGAACGGCGTCGCCTCCGTTATGGCCGAAACGATCATTGACGGATTTGAAATGGTCCAGATCGAAAATGATCACAGAGAAAACGCTGCTGTAGCGCAGGCAACGCGCCACTTCCTGGGACAGGATTTCTTCGAGTTTATGCCGGTTGTAAAGGCCGGTAAGCTGGTCACGGACTGCCTGGAACGTCAGGCTGTTGACTAGATCCTTGCGCGTAATCGCACTGGACAGCAGGCTGGCCATTAGCTCGACGGTCTGGATTCGCCGGGATGTCCACGCCGTGGTTGTCGAGCTTCTCACGACGCCGAGGAACCCGGCAATGCGGCCCTGCCGGCTCACGGCCGCGAGCAGCAGGGACTGGTTTCCATCGAGGGGAAGCAGCTCGGAGACGCCATCTGAAGATGAAGGGCGTTCACCTTTCCCGCTAACGACAAGCTTGCTTTGATCTCCGAACAGCGCCTGCAACGCAGTTTCGCTCAGCGGAAAATGCTCGACAGCCTGTTGCGCAAGCAGTTGCTCGGTACTGTCAGCCCATTCATGAGTAAGGTGCAGATTTTCACCTGCAGTATCAAGCTGACATAGCACAACGCGTTGTGCCTGGAAATGTTCTCCAAGTTCAGAACAGGTCCTGCTGATCGCCTGATCGGTTTCGTGAGGATCGACTGTGAGCAGGTCCGTACTGATGCGCCGGACCATCTGCTCGGACATCACCATATTGTCCAAGGCTATCTTACCCCGATGCCGCTCGATGGTGAGGCCGGCAAGATGGAGAGGGCCGGTCAGTCTGTCAATATCCTCGTTGCCTGGCGTCCAGGGTGCCGTGTGATATACGTCGAACGTGCCCAGCAAAACGTTGCCACTGCCGAACATGGGCTCAGACCAGCAGGCGCGGAACCCGGCAAGCTCGGCACAACGGCGAAAACGCTCCCAACGCTGGTCAGCACGGATATCGTGGCTGACCACGCTCCCCTGGATATACGCCGCGGTGCCGCAGCCAGCCGCCCCAAATTCGACCGGGACTAAGCCGAGGCCCTCGCGGAACTCGGGAGGCACCGATTTGCCTCCGCCCAATCGGAGCATATCCGTTTCGTCATCATGCACCATGATGGCGCAATGCGCCCCGGGGATGGCGATTTCGACAATCGCCGCGAGCTGGTCAAGCGTGACACTAAGGACGCTGTCACGGGCCATAGAGGCCATCGCCTTTTGCCGGAGACGGTCCGCTCGTTCAGCATTTTTCAGGGGCGTAATATTCAGGCCAGTAAACATCAGGGCTGCCTTACCGCCGTACTGCACCAGCGACAGCGAAACCTCCAGCCAGGTGGGAATGCCCCCGGCGGGTAATGCCAACCACTCGAATGGCTGGTTCCCAGAAGCCCGGACCTGGTCGAGACGCCGTTCGAAATCAGACAGACTAAAGGGCTCATCCGGCCAGGCATCAGCACAACCCATTATCCGCCCGGCAAGCTGTTCGGGGCTATGCGCACCAAATGCGGCAAGCGCCGTCTGGTTGGCGTATATCGGAGCGCGAGAAGCGCGATCGAGCAGCATCACGGCAGCGCAGGACTGGTCGAACATAGCCCGCAGATCCTGTTCCTTATCGACAAGCGGGCGTTCGGGCGAATCGCTCTCAGATCGAGTGGTGCTTGCCCTGCTACGAAGCAGCCCATGCCTGACCATTGAAACCAGCAGGAGCAGCATCAGCAACGCAGCCGTTGCCTGTACCCAGGCGGCGGACATTAACCCGCTGGTCATGGCCCATCCGTCGCTGACGGCTGAAAGCATTGTCACATCTCCTTATGGTCACTGAGCACTACTGTACACAGCCACGTTTTCGATGAGCTGGCTGCTGTCCTGTTTGGCGGCCTCGATACTCACCTGCATGCCGCCAACACCAACCCCCAGGGCTTTGGCCAGTGGACTGACCAAGGCCTCGAGCAGGCTCGAAATCGCGTCATTGAGCAGATTAAGGACCAGCGAGAGCAGCGCGTCCAACAAGCCTGCAATGGTGATTTCGCCAAGCAGGACGAGCTGGGCGTCGTAGACGTTCAAGTCCAACCCACCGATCCCTCCGGCGTGACCCAGACGAAGCCTGGTGCAGCCTGAAGACTCGCAGAACAAGGAATAAGGGTCAGAGTTGATAGTTGTTTCAACGCCGTTCAATCGGCCATCAATAGTGAGACTCAACCCTACCGCCGGGTCAATTGTCAGCAGGCTTCCGAAGAGCCCGCCCAGCAGGGTCAACCGGCCGATGTCGGCCTGAATAGGGCTGGCCAACAACTCTCCGGTGGCAGGTTCAATCGAGCCACTGCCCAGCGAAACGCCCTTGGTAACCACCCGCACCCCCAGGGTGGTTTCGTTCTGCGTTCCCCTGGCGCACTTCGCGGAGACCAGCTCCCCAGACCCTCCGCCCAGCTCGATGGCAAGCGGAATGTTCAAGTCGGCCAGGCTGAACTTCACCACACCCAGAAGATCTACGGAAGACAGCAAACCGAGGCTGGCCTCCACTTCAAGGCTGATGCCCGGCGCATCGAAGCGTGTCAGCCACATGCCATCCGTTCCCCTGCGGGCTGGCCCAACGGCGATGGAAGGGGCACGGTTGACGAACAACCGAAGCACCAGGCTGTCCTGAGCAATGGCTGGAAGCAGCGGCAAGCCAAGCGTCTCCAGACCGCGTATCTCCAGCGGAGAGCCGCTTGATAATTGCTGTTGCCGCGCGATGTTTAGAGCCAGGTTTACCAGAAGATCATACGAGCGGATCGTTGCATCATCTGGCGCCTCAGCTCCCTCGACGGTGCGAATCAAGTCGCCGACCAGCACGGAATCTATGCCCGCAACTCCAAGAAGATCATCGGCAAGCTCCCCTGCCGGTGATGCTGCGCCAGCGATACTCCGCAGCGCTGTCGCCAATTGGTCCGCTCCCAGAGGTAGCGCCGCCTCCAGGGAGTCGACCCCAAGTTCGCCCAGGATGTCGCCGACACGAAACAAGGTGTTACCGAGGCTGTCGATGTCGAGCGGATCGAGACGGTATGCCGGCTCGTTCAGCAACGCTCCGAGAACGCTTCCCAGCAGTCCCTCGCCCACCCCGGCTGCGGACCCGCTTGCGCTTAGGGTCGCGATCATTTCTTTTCGCACAGCAGCATTGGTCTGCAGCATCACGTTGCCCAGCAATTTAGGAAACAACTGGGATAGTGGCTCATCCCGGCGGTACGAGACGAGCGTCGCGTTACTCTGGTCGAAGCTGGACGCGCGCTGGAATACTAGCTGGTCAGGCTCGTCCGGCGATGCGTCCAGCAGCCCGGCCTGCACGTTCAGATCAGCCTGGTCGCCATCGAATCCCTGCGCCCTGGCGGCGGAAAGGGCTCGCTGGGACATGTCTTGCATCGTTACCCCCGGGCCTCCGCACGCCTGGGATGCATCGGACGCAGCAGTAGCTGCTGCGTTGACCTGGCTTTGCATTTCCGCCTTCAGGGCATACAGCCGGGCTGCGTCAATGATCAACGCGGACATCAGCGCTATTGCAGTCAGTAATAGCGGCGTGATGAATATCAGCGCACCCCGCTGGCGATGGCCAGACCTGGCCCTAGTCCTCACCATGCGTTCGCTCGGTCAGATCATCTGGCACGGGTCTGCGAAAGGTTTCTGCGATACGTTGCTGGGTGTCTATGTAGAGCTGAACCGACAACTCGCTCTGCCCTGCCCCGCCAGAACGGCCCTGCTCCTCAAGCATGCGCCGCGCCTCCGGTAACGACCCTGTCTGCACAGACGATCCCGAGAGGCCGAATGCTGGGCGCTCCTGCGCCAGCGCCGCTACGGGTAACAGGGCGCACAGAAAGATGGCGGCGTGCTTCATGGCTGCCCCCCGATTCCTTTGGCGTGTTGTTCGGCGTAGGCATACTCTTCCAGGCCAAAGTCGTAGTTTTCTTTGAGCCATGAAAGCCCCGCCTTGTTGCCAGTCAACAGATAAGCAGCCGCCAGGTTCTGGCGAACGGCCCCTTCGCCATTGACCAACTCGAAGGCGGTGCGCAACTCGAACACGGCGTCCTCACCACGGCCAGCGAGTAACAATGCATAGCCGAAATCATTGCGGATATTGCCGGATGAAGGTTCCCGCCTTCGCGCTTCGGCCAGCTGTTCCAGGCCCTGTTCGAGCCAGCTCCGCTGGATATATACGCGTCCCAGACCGTGATATGCATCGGCCGAAGCACAGGCGACCACAAGCGAGCGGAACACCTCTTCGGCACGAACCAGCTGATCTGTCGCCGCAAGCAGTCGAGCGTACCGCAGCCAGTGCTGCTCGGTATGCAGACCCTCGCTCTCAAGCCGTGCCATTGCCGCATACGGTTGGGATCGGCCCGTCAGCGAGTCCACCAGATCCAGTTGCATCTGATGCTCCGGCTGAACCTCTTGCGAACAGCTAACGGTTTCCATCGGGTTCCTGGCGACCGTTGCCGTCGTCGCGCAGCCAGTGGTAACCGCTGCCAGCGCCAAAACCCAAACGGCAGGCTGGCCCTTGGGAAATTGCTTTCTGATCATGGCCTCTCTCGTTGCTTCAACGGCCGAGGCTGGCTGCGACGGATATCACAGCGGGCCCACCGATTAAAATGAACAACGCCGGCAACATGAACGCCATCATGATTACCGTCATTTTGGCGCCGGTCCGGCCTGTGGCTTCCTTCAGCCGGCTGCGTTCAGCATGCAGGGCTTCGTTAATGATCTGATCGAGGCTAAGCGAAACACCAGCGCCGAGGGTTCCGCTTTGTTTCATCAGGCTCGCGTACTGACGCAACACCGGAATGCGCCGGTTGCGCCCGAGTTCATCCAGGGCTGCCGTTCGATCGGCGCCACTCGCTATCACGCGGTTGAAGCGGTCAAGCCTGGTCGCCAGATGGGGCATAACCTGACGACCCTGTAGGGCCGCCAGGCGCACGGCGCGCTCGATGGATAGCCCGGCTTCCATCAACATTCGTGTCATGTGACATAACTCGATGGATTCCAGGTTTTGCTGCATTTCGGCGCGGCCCCCCATGGCCCGGACAACCCGCCGGGGCAGTAAAAAACCGGCCATGGCCAGAACGGCACCGCCTGTCACTCCCCAGAACACGAACCCAAGCACAAAAGCCAACGCTGGCATCAGCCAACACAGGGTCAGGTAGAGCGTATGGATCTGCTGTTCGTTGCGTCCGGTAATATCCAAAGCTGATTCCAGCTCGCGAAAATCGCTCCGGATGGCAGCGCGAGTGGTAAACCATTGAGCGAAGCGCCCCAGCCAGGACGCGGCAGGCTTTCCATTTTTCGCCGAACGATTACGCAGGCGTGCGTCGATATCCGCCCTGAGCGACCATTTCGGCGCGAGCGCTATGGCAATCCAGAGAGCAGCCAGAGAGGCCGCCACGGCAGCGCAGAGATACACGTCAGCCATGGCCCACCCCCTGAATCATCCTCCACATCATCAGCATACCGAGCGTCTGCAAAACCCCAGCGGTGATCAGCAGTTGGTGGCCGGTCTGGGTATGGAGCAACACATCCGCGTACTCGCTGTTCATCAGTACCATATAGCCGGCAAGTGCCGGCGGCAGCAGCGCAAAGATTACGGCAGTGAACCGTGTTTCGGAGGTAGTTGCCAGAAACTCCCGGCGCAACTCCTGCTGCGAGCGAAGGGAATTGGCCACCTGCTGCAGTACCGGCCGAATCGAGGAGCCGAATCGGCTTGAGGTACGCAGTGCAATGGCGACGAGTATCAGCGAGGGCACCTTGTACAGCGCTGCGAATTCCTCGAACAGGCCGGTGTATTCCCGGCCCGATTCCACGGTGCTGCGCAGGCGAAAGACCAGCGGACGGAAAACCGGCGACGCGTCTTCAAAGGCGATCACCAAAGCACGATCCAGCGACCTTCCCGCCTCGATATTGCGCTGTACTGTATCGATGATTCCAGGTAGCTCCGCCAGAATCAGCTGCCGCCGCTTCTGGAACCGTGTCCGCCACCACAAGGCGCCTGCCGTGATCAGAAGAAACGCCACCACCATCAGAACCGCCACGCCACGATAGGCGGTGACAACCGTCAGTGCCGCCAGCAAAGCAACCGTCAACATAACAAGTCTGCGCTTCGATAAGGAAATGTCGGCACGCTGCAGGAAGGTATTCAGCACGCCCAGGTCGAGGCCGGTCTCGCCAACAGTGCCCGACTCGCTTGGCTCGCTCAATCTTTCGGTCATGCGCCTGAACAGCCGGCGCTGGGTGCTACGATGGCTCCACCAGCTCTGGACGGCAATAAGCAAACCGGCACCCAATGCACAGATAAAAGCGCCAGCAAATAGAATCTCTTGTTGCACGGACCGCTCCTTAGGGTGTGTTGCCGTTTCGCCGCGAGCCGCATTGTTGCGTCAAATGACGCCAGACCGCGCGGCAATCCGCAAGGCGCGCGGCGCAGCTAATGGTTGTTCCCTTGCCAGGTCCCGCAACGCCGAACGTCGACATCTGAGGCACGACCCGAAGGGGCGGGGCCTGTTTGGCGCAGCACTGCGTTGCCCGTCGTTTATCTGGAATGACCAAACTGCTCTCCTCGCGCCTTGTTCTGCACCAAAGGGGGCACCGCCGCGGACGCGATAAAACGGCAACAGACCCTAGTGGTGCCGACCACCTAACGGTGCACCTGGTACAAATATTCCATGCGGTACGGATCGTCCGCCGTTGCTTTCAATGCCACCACTTCACTTACCAGGCGACGGCCGCCCGGCAACCTGACTAGCTGAACGATCACATCCAGTGACGAGCCGATGAGCCGTGCAATTGCCCGCTCACCTGCGTCATAACCGTTTACCGCAAGCAGCGTTTCGATCCTCACCAGAGCATCGCGGGCGCTATTGGAATGGATGGTGCTCATCGATCCTTCGTGGCCGGTATTCATCGCTTGCAACAACTCGAGGATTTCACCGGAGCGCACCTCACCCAGGATGATTCGGTCCGGGCGCATGCGCAGGGTATTGATGACCAGGTCTCGCGCGGTCACCTGCCCTGTTCCCTCGAGATTCGCCGGTCGGGTTTCCAACCGTACGATATGCGGGTGATTCAGTTGCAGTTCGGCGGCATCCTCAATGGTCACGACACGCTCATCAGCGGGAATGAACTGGCTGAGCATATTGAGGATGGTGGTCTTACCGGTCCCGGTGCCTCCGCTGACCAGAATGTTGCGCCGTGTTGTGACCAGCGAGGTCAATATCTGCAGGCAACTGGCAGAGATCGAGCCGCTATTGACGAGATCCTGAGCCCCCAGATGCTTTCGGGCGAATTTGCGGATACTGAGAGAAGGGCCATCCAGGGCAACCGGCGGAATCACCGCGTTCACCCTAGAACCGTCCGGCAAGCGGGCATCGACCATGGGACTGGACTCATCCAACCGGCGACCGAGCGGCGCGAGAATCCGCCGGATCACCCTCACGACGTGATCGTCATCGATGAAACGCGTGTGCGCTTTCTGCAGGACGCCGGCTACTTCGATAAAAACGCTTTCGGGGCCATTGACTAGAATGTCGTTGACGCTGTCGTCAGCAAGCAGGGGTTCCAGCGGACCAAAACCAACCACCTCGTCGAAACTTTCCCTAGTCAAGAGAATCATGTCCTGGGCGGAAAGCGGTACACGGTTCTGGGAGATAAAAGCGCTAATGTTGGTTTGAACGAAGGCCTGGAGGGAAGCCCGGGCAGCCCTCCCCACGTCAATCCCCTCTTCGTCCAGTCGCTCGACCAGAAACTGATGCACGCGCCTTTTCAGATCCTGGTATTCCGAGTCCAATCTAGTAGCCATTTACAGACTCCTCACGCCGTCCGGACGAGACCGCGAAGAGCGGTCAGCCTGCTTTTTGACGGAGCAGCCTCGTAGCGTTTCAGGATCTCCTCCAAGCGCCGCAGATAGGTGGCTTTACCCGGCAACTCGTGTATCGGAAGGCCAGCGTTGATCGCCATTAGCCGGCTTGGCCAATCCAGTGGCAGCGCGCCCAGGTACTCGATGCCGACCGCATGTTGCAGTGCGCTCAGGCTCGGGCTGCCTTTGGGTTCGTGACAATCCAGCAAAAAGGATTGCCGGCACTCTTTCGGCAGACGCTCCCGCCAGGAGTCCAGGCGTTCTCGAGCGGCGTGGGCCTGCTCTACGATAGGGTGAATCAACATCATCAGATCCCTGGCATACAGCCCGACCGCAGCGATCCAGAAATCTGCCATCGCTGGATCGACATTGATGATGACGTGATCAAACATACCCGCCAGCTGGTTTACTGCGATGAGCAGATCTGCGTTGCGATCGTTTACCGCGCTTTCAGCGGACAGACAAGCGGCCAGCAGACGCAAGTTTGGTGCGTATTCTTCGAGTGCCGTCTCGATCAGGCTTTCGTCGAATGCTTCGGGGCTGCGTAGCAGATGCTCAAGGGTCAGCCGGTTATGGCTGTCGAGATAGAACACAGAGCGCGCCGTGGCAGCGGTATCCAGCGCCAGTATCCGCGCCTTCGGATTACGCTGGTTCAAGGCAAACGCCAGGCTCTGGGCAAACAACCGGGCGTCGACCACCGGACTGGCGCTGGTAACCAGCGTCATTTTACGGCGCATGGCCGACGGGGCGTTCGTTGACGAGCTGCCTGGACCGCTATGCAAGAGCTGCCTGATTCGTCCGCGAATCTCTTCACCGTCGCTGCTGGCAATGAAGCAGTCACGGGCGCCCGCGCGCATGCTTTGCAAGAGGTGACCCTGATTCAGACGGCGCGCGAGCGAAACCACGGACAGGCCATCGCCGGACGCACTCAGGGCGGAAATGATCCGCAGCGCCTTTTCCGGCTCGTTTTCGTCTACCGCCACCATCACAAAACGACTGCGGGTCGCCTCAACCAGGCGACTGGCCCGCGACAGATCCCAGGCCGCGACAAACTCTACCGGCCAGGCTCCATCGAGGGTGCGCTCCAACCAGACACGAATGCCGATATCATCGGTTATGCAAATCAGAACATCTTCCCGTTCCATCATGTCACCAGCTCAATCCATGTTTTATCGGGCGCGAACCTGGCTCCGAGCCGGCTGCCATGTCCAGCCAGCGGACGCTGCTGTGCTGGTATTCCTCTCCGATCGTCATATCCGCACTGTCTTGCCGGCCCGGACTTACCAGGCGAGGCGTAACCACCATGATCAGCTCGCGGTCCTCGCGGGATACCCGGTCCGATCGAAAGAAAGCACCCAGCAACGGGAGGCTGCCGAGCCCCGGGATTCGGTCGCTACTGTTGAACGTGTTGCGACTGACGAGTCCGCTGATGATGAAGGTCTCACCGGAGCCCATTGCCACGGTGGTCTCGGTACGACGAACCCGCAGGCCGGGCACGGCAACACCCGCCGAGGCCACGCCGGAGGAAAAATCCAGCTCGCTTACTTCAGGCGCTACTTTGAGGATGATTCGGTTCTCGGCAACCACCGTCGGCGTCAGACTGAGGCTGATGCCAAACTGCTTGTATTCCACCCGCACCCCGTTCTCGTCATTACTGACCGGAATGGGGAATTCGCCGCCCGAAAGAAAGGTTGCATTCTGACCGCTGAGACTCACCAGCGAGGGCTCAGCCAGGGTGTGAGCAAACCCGCCGGACTCCAGCGCATTGATGATGGTCAACGAGTTCGAACCAAAACCAAACAGATTGAAGCCTTCGGCGCTGATGACAGCCGAGGCTGCTTCCGGCCCGGGGAAACCACGAAAGCTGCTGCCCGGGGGCGCGACCCCGACGGCGGACGCACCGCCGTTGAACAGTTTGGCGTAGTACACGCCCAGGGAATTGAGTTCACTCCGATTGACTTCGACGATACGGATATCGGTCTGTATCTGCATGCCAAAGGGCATAGTCTGGCCCAAGGTCGCCGCCACAACGACCAATGCCCGCAAAGGATCCGCGCGGCCCTGCAGCCACACCGATAGCTCCGCGCTGCCCTCGGCATTGGCTGTAAGCAATATTTCCCGGTCATCCGAGACGGTAACGCCCGCCACGTCTGGATCCGAAATAGCTACCTTGGTCAAGCGCTCGGGAAAGCTCAGCACCTGTTGCTCGCCGTTGCCCATTCTGATGGGCGCGCCTTCGGCGATGTCACCCGTGAAGGCGAAAAGCGGGAACGGAAGAGCCAGGAGGCCCAGTAGCACGGAAACCATTCGCAGGCTGAATCGATTAGCGCACATGAACTAAGCTCGATGCGGCGCCTTCAAAGACCCGCACCTGCGGTGCCGATGGCTGCGCGGTATGACCGGGTGCCGCTTTGGGCTGCGGAGGAAACAGCTCCTCGAAATACACTGCCTCGGCCAAGGCGCTACCCGGCTTATCGAGAGTACTGGCTTCACGCCCAGCCAGTTTTCCCTCGGGCGCCGCGATTGCCGCCAGCCTAAGCTGGCCCTCGGCGGAGGCCAGCAAAACGTCGGGAACCTTGCCTTCGGGTACTTCAAGCACGACGGTGTTGTTGCGCTGGTGAGCGTCGTCGCCAGCGCTGCTTCCGTCCTGCGTTACGCCCTTGACGGCAATCACCATGACATTACGCAGCAGCCGCACCGCCGCCGGGTTGGCCTTATCCGAGCGACGGAAGGATGCATTCACATCCACTCGATCACCGGGGCGCAGCAGGCCACCGACACCTGCGACGTCGTCAAGCGGGATAGCCAAAGCCTGATAACCCGGCGCAACCAGGCGCTGCAACAGACTGTTCGGCTCCAGCTTCGACGCGGTCAGCAATTCACCGGGCATTATGGCCGTCTTCACGGCTGCGCCAAACGGGGCTTCTTCCGCACCAATCGCCTCGGGCAAAGGATTATCGGATAGCACTGTGACAAAGGCATCGGCTGACAGGGCCTGCCCCTGCAAGACTCCCCGGGTAGCCAGCAGATATCGATACGCTGGCGCTGAAGCGACCGTGGTCTCCACCCGTTCCTGCGTGTCGGGTGCGACAGCCAGGTTTTTCTTGGTCGACAGGAAACCAGCGATTGCCAATCCCAATGCAACGAGCGCCAGCAGGGTAGCGGGCGCCGCGTAGACTAATCTCGAATTCATATTGTGCGCTTCACAGGCAAACCCAGGAGCAATCGACCGAGCAGTTTCGCGACCCGGTCAGAAAGCGATTGATGCCTCAACCGTCAGGCTGACCGGCATCGGCGGAAATTGCCCCAATAACCCGAAGCCAAGCTGAGGGACTATAGGCGGCTCTCGATTATTGAGCGTCATGGAACAACGCATCAGCTGGAGTTCACCGACAGGGGAAATCGCACAGCCTGACCCGTCATCCTTGATGCCCTCTTGCAGTCGCGCAGAAAGCGTTGTTCGTCCTTTCGTCATCACGGCAGAAGCCGTGGCGACCAGCTTTTCTCCCAGGCTCGATTCGGAGTACCGGTTTCGATCGATTCTCAACGCTGTGGCAGCCGCCCTGTCCACGATGGACTGCATTTCATATTTACTGAAAAACAGCACCCCATAAGCGGCTGCCGCGTAGAGCATGGCGAGCACCAGCGGAAAGACGAAGAGAAACTCCAGCGCTACCACCCCTTCTTGATTTTGTCGCTTCATCCGAAAGACCAGCGCGGGCGGGCGTACTTATCCACCCTCGACTCCGCCACTGGCGGCACTCTCGAAAATATTGTTGAAGGCCTCAGTGATAGTCGTTTCGAGACCGGTATTGAACGCGCCACCCAGCACCAGCACGAGGGCGGCAGCCAGCACGAGGTATTCAAGTGCTGCAGCGCCCTTCTGCTGTCGGCGAGGCGCGAAACCTCTACACTCCAGACGGTTCATTGCTCGGATCGAAATTTTCTTGACAATTCCCGCTTTCATCAGTCGTTCCTTCCAGGTAACAATAGGGTAACAGAATCATTGCGCCATCACAGCAGTGCGCGGACCCGATTCTGATGGCTATATGACATACACCCTAAAAAAAGTTCCCTTCAAACGGCGAAAAAATGTCCTTACCGCTGAAGGCCCTCCGCGGCCCTCATTAAAATGCTAGGTTAGGCTCTGCTGACTCCCCTTCTCCGCACAGGTTTAAAGGATGACCGACCGCTACTTCGACCAGTTGGGTGCGCATTTTGCGCGCAAGATTTACGCCGGCCCCAAGGGTGCTATCCGCCTGGCCGTGCTGACCCGCGATCTGGAAGAATGGACGGGCGAGCTGGGCGAGGCGGATCAGTCGTTGCGAGTTCTGGACGTGGGTGCCGGGCTGGGGCACATCAGCGAATGGCTGGCAGCTCGCGGGCATCGCGTGACACTCTGCGAACCCTCAACAGAAATGCTTGAAGGCGCTCGCGAGCGACTGGACGCGATGCCGTCCGCCTACCCGATCGAATATCTGCAGGCCACTTTGCAGGATTTGCCGCAACAAGGGCGAACCTATGATCTGGTGATATGCCATGCAGTACTCGAATGGCTGGCAGACCCGGCTGCGGCGATGGGCTATCTGCGGCAACTGGTGAGCCCGCAAGGAGCTGTCTCCCTCGCGCTGTACAACCGCGACGCGCTTATCTACAAGAATCTGATCAAGGGCCAGTTTCGCAAACTCAAGCGCAACCAGCTGGCCGGAGAAGGCGGACGCAGCCTGACGCCACAACAGCCGCTCGATCCCCGCGAAGCGCTGGACTGGGCAGCCATGGCTGGACTGCAGCGCATCCACCAGACCGGCATTCGCGTGTTCCATGATTACATGCACGAGCCTTTCAAGTCGCAGAGCCAGGAACAGGATATCATCGAGCAGGAGCTTCTCTACAGCCGACACCCCGCGTACCGTCATCTCGGCCGTTATCTGCACTGGTGGCTGCGCCCAGCGATATCGTGAGCACTACGGCATCATCCGGAGACGGGGCGCGGCATCCAGCGCCCCTGCCGCCACAGATGCCAGAACCAGAGCCCGAGAATCACGCCGCGCGCAAACATGAACAGGTGAAAGCCCAGCCAGATACCATGGTTACCCGCGTCCCGCAGCAGCCAGGCGGCTGGCAAATAGATCAATACTGTTGCCATGAGCATGGCATTGCGCATCGCCTTCGCACGGGTGGCACCGATAAACAATCCATCCAGCACATAGCTCCAGACGGCTACCAGTGGCATCCATGCCATCCAGGGCAAGTAGGCGCTGGCGGTGTCGCGTACTGAGTCAATCGTCGTCAGCATCGCGATGATCAGATCACCGAACAGGCTGAACGCCAGCACAAAGCCAAACCCTACCAGCAGTGACCAGCCGAGACTCACCACGAGCACGCGCTTCAGCGCAGGACGGTCGCGCTTGCCGAGCGCCTGCCCGCCCAACGCCTCGACCGCATGCGCCAGGCCATCGAGTCCATGTGACGTCAATAACAGAAAATTCAGTAACACCGCATTGGCGGCAACGACTTCATCCCCCAGCCGTGCGCCTTGCAGCATCAGAAGATAGAACACTGCCTGCAGAGCCAGAGTGCGGATGAGAATGTCGCGACTGGTTCGCAGCATCGGCGCGGCGCCTCGCAGCTGCATGGCAGCGCGCCAGCGCATGCGGCCAGGGAGTTCGTCAAACACCGGAGTGAGCAATACCAGCCCGAGCAACAACCCACAATAGTCGCCTATGACGGTGGCCCAGGCGGCGCCGGCAACGCCCCACTCGAGCCCCACCACCAGACAGATATCCAGGACCACGTTGGTAATATTAACGGTGAGGAGCAGAAGTAGCGGCGCGCGGCCTTTGCCCGCACCGATAAACCAGCCGACCAATACGAAGTTGGCCAAAGCGGCGGGAAGACTCACGAGCCGGATCCCTACATACAGCCGCGCCTGCTCCAGTAACTGCGGACTGCTATCGAGGAAATAGACACCCGCGGAAAAAAGTACGTCCTGCAGCAGCCATACCCCCAGCGCGATCAGGCAGGCCATCCACAGCGATTGCAGCAGCACCAGGCGCAGCGCATCGCCATCGCTCCGGCCATAGGCCTGGGCAGCGAAACCGGTAGTACCCATGCGCAGGAAACCGGCACCCCAGAGGATGAAGGTGATCAGCGTAGCGCCGACGGCGGCACCGCCCAGGTGATAGGCGGCGTCCATCCGGCCGATGACAGCGGTATCAACCAGACCGACCAGCGGGACGCTGATATTGGACAGGATCATCGGCGCAGCCAGCGCCCAGACTTTGCGCTGCGTAGGTTGATGCCGCCAGCAGGCAAGCAGCTCCGCTTTATTCAAGGTGACCGGTTCCATCGCGGCCGTGGAGAAAGGTCAACAGCGCCTATCCACCCGCGCGCTTGGCCTTGAAACCCTGCTCGATCAACCACCGGCAAAGTAGCTCAGCCTGATCGCCCTGAATCTCGATGACGCCGTCCTTGATGCCGCCACCGCAACCGCAGCGGGTTTTCATGCGCTTGGCCAGTGCCTTGAGGTCATCGGGAAGCAGCGGCAGACCGCTGATGGTAGTGACCGTTTTGCCGCCGCGGCCCTTGGTTTCCCGACGTACCCGGGCAACACCATCGCCCTCTGGCACGGCGGGTGCGCCACATACGCAGGCGTCTCGGGGTTGCCGGCAATCCGGGCACATGCGCCCGGCTTCTGTTGAATACACCAGGCCGCTCAGGGCCTGGAGTCCTTTCTGTTTATTGCTCATGCAGATTGTTCCGGATATATCTCGATAACAACAGTTCCAGCGCCAGCAACGAATCGGGGGAGTACCACTCGGCGGGTTGTCGCCAGGGTGTACGCGGATCTACCCAGCGAAACGCCATGACCTCCTCCGGCTGCATATGTACCGGCCCGTCCCACATACAACTGAACACACCGCCCCAGAGTCGGCTTTCACGCGCGTTGTAATGAAAACGAAAATGCTCGCGCAACGGAATGCCGGATACGCCCAGCTCCTCTTCCAGTTCCCGAACCGCGCCATCCCTATAGCTTTCGCCGGCGCCGACCACGCCGCCTGCCGCCACATCCCAATACCCCGGATAGAGACGTTTGTGCAGGGTCCGGCGATGCATGCACAGCTCACCGCGGGTATTGAACACAAAAACATAGGTGCAGCGGGTAATCAGCCGTTCGCGTTGCACCTGGTGCCGTGGAACCACTCCGAGCAGACGGTCATCGCTATCTACGCTGTAAACCTGTTCAGCTTCGGAGGCGGCCAGATACGCCTTTATCGCTTGTCGATCCACTTTTACCCCTGTTCAAGCAGACGGCGCAGGTCAATCATCGCCGCGTTGGCCCGGGACAGATAGTTAGCCATAACCAGGGAATGGTTCGCTGTCATGCCGAAGCCACTGCCATTCAGTACCATCGGGCTGCGCATGGGGCGCTGTGCAGCCTCCAGTTCACGGATGATCTGTCTCAGGCTGACCAGCGCGTTCTTGCGCGCCAGTACCTCGGCGTAATCCCGCTCGACGGCTTGTAGCAAATGCACCAGCGCCCAGGCCGAGCCGCGCGCTTCGTAAAACACGTTATCGATCCTGAGCCAGCGCGTGCGCTTGTAGGTGCGTCCCTCATCAGTCACCTCGGCACGCCCAACGCTGGCGGATAACCGCTGGGACAAGGAACCGAGCCGCGTGCTGACGTCGCCCACCCAACTGGCGAGACTGTCAGCGCGGGCATAAAATTCGGCGTCACCGCGTTCAAGCCGGACAATGTAATCAGACAGGGCGTCCATCCCGCGCTGGTATTCGTTTTCACTCGCCGGCAGGGCCCAGCTGTTGTTGTCAAAGTTGAAGCGCGGCTCGGCGAGCGCCAGGCTCGGATCTTCCGCTGACTGCGACTGTGAGCGCGCCATATCGCGGCGCAACGCGCGTGTCATGTCACGTACCTGAACCAGCACCCCGAACTCCCAGCTCGGCATGTTATCCAGCCATACCCCAGGCGGCATGATGTCGTTATTCAAAAAGCCCCCAGGCTTGTTGAGCAGGGTGTACATCAAGCCGTTCACAGTGCGCGCGGTGGTGCTGCCAATGACCTGCGGGGTTTCCGCCGATGGCGGTGGCACCAGGGGCTCCAGCCCAGGTTCCCGGCTCCAGTACCAGCCGACAATCAGCAGAATCAGTAACAGCGCGGCCAGCAGCCCGACAATCAACTTGCCAAGCGTGCCCCGGCCATAAGCGAGCGCGGTTCCGAATTTTGACCTGTAACCGCCGTCCGAATAGCCGGATGCCCTGTTCCCGAATTTCATTTCCTGCTCCTGTCTGTGAATTGCCTTCAGCATATCATCGGTCATGCCATTACACATGGCACCCAGTATCTGGATCCAGCTTTGAACGCTGGCCGCCCTGTAGTTCAAACAGCGGTCAATATCTCAAGGTGCGGGCTGCTGCTCCATGAGGCCTATTGTCACTCGGCAAGTAGCCCCCCAGGGATTATGATGTCGGCTCGCTCTCCACTCCGGATTTCTCATGTTGTTGCGTCGCCTGTTGTTTTTGCTATGCCTGTTAGTCGCTACCACCGCGCAGGGCCAGTTTGCCTCCCCGTCCAACCAGGGGTCCGGCGGGCTGCTGGATGGCAGCGGCGGACAGGCGGATTTTCTGCCGGTGCACGAAGCCTTTCGCCCAGGCGTAATCGAAACCACAGAGACACAGGTGCGGGTGCAGTTTGATATCGCCCCTGAATATTATCTGTACCGTCACCGCCTGGAGTTCGCACTGCAAGGCGGTAACGGCAGTATTGTCGAGGTGATACTGCCGGACGGTGAACACAAGACGGACGAGTATTTCGGCGACGTCGAGGTGTATTACGACAGACTGGAAGTGCTGCTTGAGCTGGACCCCGGGAGTGAAGCGGGTCGTCAGCTGAAGGTCGGCTTCCAGGGCTGCGCAGACGCCGGCCTGTGTTATCCGCCAGAGACTGTACTGCTGGAGCTTCCCAATGAGCTCCGCGCCGGCACCAGCGCTACCTCCGCAAGCAACGGCACTGTCAGCGCATCAAGCGGCATGCAGGATCTGCTGACCGGAGACAGCTTCGAGCTGGCCTTGTTGCTGTTCTTCATTGCCGGCCTGGGCCTGACATTCACTCCCTGCGTGCTGCCCATGCTGCCGATCCTGTCCAGCCTGGTATTGGGACGCAAGGACATGGATCGCACCCGCGCCTTCGTTCTCGCGCTGAGTTATGTGCTTGGCATGGCGATCAGCTTCGCCCTGGTTGGCGCGCTGATTGGTGTGTTTGGCGCGGCACTGAATATCCAGGCGCGACTCCAGTCGCCCTGGGTACTAGGCATATTTGCAACATTTTTTGTCATCTTCGCCCTGGCCATGTTCGGGCTTTTTGAACTGCGTCTTCCGGCACGCATTCGTGAGCCACTGGAACGCCTGGGTAGCCGCACACGGGGCGGCTCAGTACCCGGGGCGGCGGTGATGGGCGTGCTGTCCACACTGGTGGTGTCCCCCTGCATTTCTGCGCCGCTGGCTGGCGCGCTGGTTTATATCAGCGCGACAGGGGATGCGTTGGGCGGGGCTGCGAGCCTGTTCGCACTCGCGCTCGGCATGGGATTGCCTTTGTTGCTCGTTGCCCTGTTTGGCAGCGCCCTGCTACCCCGTTCTGGCGAATGGCTCAATAACGTCAAGCAGCTCTTCGGCTTTGGCTTGCTCGGCGTGTCCGTGTGGCTATTGGAGCGCATCCTTCCGGGTTCGGTCAGCCTGGCGCTATGGGCCGCCCTGGCGGCTGGTATTGCGGTTCAACTTGGCTTGTTCGACCGCACGCCGCGCAACGGCATCGGTCGTACAGGCCAGACGCTCGCGCTGCTCGCCGCGCTCTATTCAGGCGCCGCTCTGGTTGGCGCGCTGGCCGGAGGTTCTGACCCGCTGCGTCCGCTGCAGCCATTCACTGCTGTCTCACAGACAGCTCTGCCTGAGTCAGGCGAATATTTTACGTGGGTGACTGACCAGGCCGCTCTGCAACGCCAGCTCGACAACGCGCGCAGTAACGGCCAGCCAGCGGTGGTCGAGGTCTATGCCGACTGGTGTATCAGTTGCAAAGTGTTTGAACGCGAGGTTCTCAGTGACCCTCAGGTTCGCAGCGCCCTGGACGGCTTCGCTCGGGTAAAATTCGACCTGACCGATAACACCGCGGATCAGCGTGCCTGGCTTTCAGCTCAATCACTGTTCGGGCCTCCCGCGTTTGTCTTCCTCGATGCCCAGGGGCAGCAGGTTCCGGCCGCTCGAATACAGGGCGAAGTGACCCAGGAAGAGTTTCTGGAGCGCGTCAGCACCGCCTCCCGGTAATTTTCGCCGTTAACGCTGACATCATGCGGGCATCTGATGTTAACCTTCGGATTCTGGACAGCACGATGGCATTGCTGCAAAATTCCGGTCTGCAACTGACTGTCCGGTCAGCTTGATCGTCCGGCCAAACAATAAAGCTACTGTGGAAACGACATGGCCAGCATCCTGGTTCTGCATGGACCCAACCTGAATCTTCTTGGCACCCGTGAACCGGGCGTTTACGGGGCCACCACGCTGGAACAGATCAATCAGCGCCTTCGTGAGCAAGCCACCGCCGCGGGACATCATCTGCTGAGCCTGCAAAGCAACGCAGAGCATGAGCTGATCGAACGAATCCATGCTGCACGCGATGAAGCGATTGACTTCATATTGATCAATCCCGCAGCTTTTACTCACACCAGCGTTGCAATACGTGACGCGTTGCTGGCAGTGAGCATCCCATTCATCGAAGTCCACTTATCCAATGTGTACAAACGCGAACCTTTTCGCCGCCATTCCTACCTGTCTGATATTGCCGAAGGCGTCATCTGCGGGCTGGGTGCCAAAGGCTACGAACTGGCATTACAAGCGGCTGTACACCGAATCGAACAATCTGAACGCGACTAATCTGCTCTGGAGCGCACGTATCAATGGATATACGCAAAGTAAAAAAACTCATCGAACTCCTTGAAGAGTCCGGCATCGACGAGCTGGAAATTCATGAGGGCGAAGAATCCGTCCGCATCAGCCGTCACAGCAAGCAGCCGGCTGGCCCGCAGCATTATTTTTCCGCCCCGCCTGCAGCGGCTCCTGCCGCTCCCGCAGCTGCGCCCGCCGCGCCTGTTGCGACGCCTGACATTACGCCCGCCGAGCCCGCCGGTCACCTGGTACGCTCACCCATGGTCGGCACCTTTTATCGCTCTCCGGACCCGAGTTCCCCGTCATTTGCCGAAGTCGGCCAGTCGGTCAAGGCCGGCGATGTACTCTGTATCGTTGAAGCCATGAAGATGATGAACCACATCGAGGCCGACAAGAGCGGCGTGATTCAGGCCATCCTGGCGGACAACGGCCAGCCGGTGGAATTCGACCAACCCCTGTTCAGCATCGCCTGAGCCCGGCCCGGAGGCTGCGATGCAAAAAGTACTGATAGCCAACCGTGGTGAAATTGCATTGCGCGTTATCCGCGCCTGCAAGGAACTGGGGTTGAAGACCGTAGCCGTGCACTCCACGGCTGACCGTGAACTCATGCATCTGGCGCTGGCTGACGAGTCCGTATGTATCGGGCCAGCCGTCGCCACCGACTCATATCTGAGTATTCCGGCCATCATCAGCGCCGCAGAAGTCACTGGAGCCGACGGTATTCACCCGGGCTACGGTTTTCTTGCCGAGAACGCTGATTTTGCTGAACAGGTCGAGCGTTCCGGCTTCACCTTCATCGGCCCAAGCGCCGAGGTGATTCGCCTGATGGGCGACAAGGTCTCGGCGATCGCCGCGATGAAGAAGACCGGCGTGCCCACTGTACCGGGCTCGGATGGCCCGCTGTCGGATGACGAGGAAGAATGCCTGGCGACCGGACGTCGGGTCGGGTATCCGGTGATCATCAAGGCCGCCGGCGGCGGCGGCGGACGCGGCATGCGCGTCGTGCATGAAGAATCCGAGTTGATCAAATCGATCAGCATGACCCGCAGCGAAGCCGGAGCAGCGTTCGGCAACCCCATGGTCTACATGGAAAAGTTTCTGACCAACCCGCGCCACGTTGAGGTTCAGGTACTTTCCGACGGCCAGGGCCACGCGGTGCACCTGGGCGACAGGGATTGCTCGCTGCAGCGCCGGCACCAGAAGATCATCGAAGAAGCCCCAGCACCGGGCATCGATGAAAAGGCCCGCGCTGAAGTGCAGGCTCGCTGCGTACAGGCCTGTATCGATCTGGGCTATCGCGGCGCCGGCACATTCGAGTTTCTCTACGAGGATGGCGAGTTTTTCTTTATCGAGATGAACACCCGGATTCAGGTCGAACATCCCATCTCCGAAATGGTTACCGGGATCGACATCGTCAAGGAACAGATCCTGGTCGCCGCGGGCAACCCTTTGAGCATCACCCAGGACGACGTAGTGATCCGGGGCCACTCGATCGAATGCCGGATCAATGCCGAGGACCCGAAGACCTTCATGCCGTCCCCGGGCACGGTGACGTTCTTCCACGCACCGGGTGGTAACGGTGTGCGGGTCGATTCGCACCTGTACAGCGGTTACAAGGTTCCGCCGAACTACGACTCGCTGGTCGGTAAGCTGATTACCCACGGTGCGACCCGGGATGAAGCCCTGGCCCGTATGCGTAATGCACTCGATGAGCTGGTGGTTGATGGCATCAAGACCAACACCCCGCTACATCGCGAGCTGGTGCGCGATTCCGAGTTCTGCAAGGGGGGCGTGAACATTCACTACCTCGAGCATAAACTGGGTATCAGCTGATCGGATAAGCCAGACGTTAGAATAGGCCTATCGACTGAGCCGGGATGCGGAGCGCCGCATCCCGGTTTTTTCATTCAGCCTCACTTTTATGAAGGATTCTGCTATGCCCTGGTTACAACTGCGTCTCGCCATCAAACCTGAACAGGCTGAACCACTGGAAGACGCCCTGCTTGGTCTGGACGCCGTTTCGGTCACCTTCATGGACGCAGAAGACCAACCCATTTTCGAGCCTGACCTGGGCACGACGCCGCTCTGGTCAAACACGCATCTTCTGGCATTATTCGAAGCGGGAACCGATCCGCAGACGCTGATCGAGACGTTGCAGGCGCATTGGCAACAGCCTTTGCCCGCATACGAATTCGAGAATATCGCCGATCAGGACTGGGAACGTAGCTGGATGGACAATTTTCAGCCTATGCGTTTCGGCAAGCGGTTATGGATCGTACCCAGCTGGCACGATGCACCCGAACCCGACGCGGTCAATCTGCTGCTTGATCCTGGCCTGGCGTTTGGCACCGGTACACACCCGACCACTGCGCTATGCCTTGAGTGGCTAGATAGCACTGCGGTAAAAGGCAAGCGAGTCATCGACTTCGGTTGCGGGTCGGGCATCCTGGCCATTGCCGCCCTGCTGCTCGGCGCTGAACATACCGTCGGCACGGATATCGATACCCAGGCACTGGAAGCATCGCGCGACAATGCTCAACGTAACGGCCTGCCGGACCAGTCCCTGGACCTGTATCTGCCGGAAAATCTTCCGACGGAGCCTGCTGACATTGTCGTAGCAAACATACTTGCTGGCCCGCTGGTCAGCCTGGCTCCGCAACTTTCCAGCCTGGTCAAGCCGGGCGGTCTGATCGCACTGTCCGGCATCCTTGCCGAGCAAGCCGACGATATAATTACCGCCTATCGGGACACTTTTGTACTTGCCCCTGTTGCCGAGCGTGACGGATGGATCCGGGTGAGTGGCATGCGCCGGTCGTGACAGCGTCGACAGCATAGAGGCACAATAGGCCTGTTGTTGTCTGCCAGCTCACAGCCGGCAGAAGAACGTCAAGCGGCTGAGTTAGGGTCTGTTGCCGTTTCATCGCGGCCGCGACGGAGGCCCCGTTTGGTGCAGAACAAGGCGCGAGGAGTGAAGTTTGTTCAACACATCCATGTGTTTCACCCCTTCGGGGCTTACGCGCAAAAACGCTCCAGGCGTTTTTGTGGTTGCTCCAAATGAGCGACGAGTAACGCAGTGCTGCGGCAAACGGGCCCCGTCCCTTCGGGTGGGGCCGCCTAGGTTGCGCGTCAAATGACGCCATGCGGCGTTGCAGGACTTGGCAAGGGAACAACCATTACCTGCGTCCCGCGCGATCCAAATGGATGCGGTGAATGCAGCAAGCCCGCCGGGAGCGGGCGCTGCCTTGCGGATCGCCGCCCGGCCTGGCGCCATTTGACACAGCAACGCGGCTCGCGATGAAACGGCAACAGACTCTAAGGATTACAGATACATGAGCGCAACGCTGGTCACACAATGTCCTAATTGTCAGACCCGCTTCCGTCTGTCTGAAGAACAGCTGAGCGCGGCGGCAGGGAATGTCCGCTGTGGTGCATGCCTGAAGGTGTATAACGCACTAGCGGTGGCTGCTGAACAGCAGCGGCAGCAAGCAGCCGAGGGGGAGCGTGACGCCCCGACTGAAGCGCCGGCCGACCCGACACCTCCGCGAAACAATCCGGATGACTTTCTCATCCATGATGACCTGGATCTTGATGAATTGGATCTCGAGGCGCTGGGGCTGGATGAGTCCCTGGTCGATGAGGTCAATCCTCCCCATATCGTTGACATCCCCCTTGAAGAAGTCGTGCCCGTTTCAGTGGTGACCGGCAACGAATCCCGCCAGCAATCTTCCCGCTCTCAGGGGTCACAGGACGAGGAAGACGACGAGTTTGGCTTTGGCCGCCTCCGGGATGAGCCAGTCCTGAAACAGGAGCCAGGGGCAGATGAAGACGGCGAATCGCTTTCAGCCGATCCGTATTTTGAGTTGCATGATGACATCGTCGACGGCCCGCCCCAGGACCCTGCAGCGCCGCCGGAGACCGAGCACGATGATCTCGATGAGTGGGTCGCATCCTCATTGGAAAATACCAGACAGGACGCCCCGCTGCGCCCGATAGCGGACGAAGAGGATGAGCCCAGCATCTTCATGCGCGATCGCCCCGAATACATCACACCCAAGCTCGCATGGCATGAGCTCGACGACGAACCCGAGGATCCCCCGATCGAGGTGCCCCCGGCCCGGCTCGAACCGATTGACCGAAAAGCCGCAGCCGCTGAGCCCGAGCCGGAGCTGGGCGAACTCGACATTCCTGATATTCATGACGAGCCCATCCTGTTGGCCGAGCGGCCTCGACCAGCACGTCGGCGCAAGAACACCGCACTCTGGACAACCCTCAGCGGACTGGCGCTGATAGCTCTGATTGGTCAGTTCATTTTCTACAACCTTGATGAACTCGCCCACAACGAACGCACTCGCCCCATGATGGAAACGGTATGCCTGCTGGCCGGTTGTGAACTGCCGGCACGGGTGGATGTGAGCATGTTGCGCAGCAGCAATCTGATGGTACGTCCGCATCCCGAATTCCCTAACGCGCTGACTATCGATGTCATTCTCTACAACCGGGCGGATTTCGCGCAGCCCTTCCCGGTGCTACGAATGAACTTCACCGACACGCACGGTCATGAAGTGGCCGTGCGCCGCTTCCGCCCGGAGGAATACCTCTCCGGCGAACTGGCTGGCGCCCGGCTGATGCCGCCCCAGACGCCTATCCACGTTGCGCTCAACATGCTTGATCCGGGCGAACAGGCGGTCAGCTACACGCTTGGCTTCGTAACCCCTTGATCGATAACTCGTAGCGCACCCGCGCCCGGTGCGCTCAGAGGAAGCTGTTCGAATATCAACCAGCGCAGTCTTTATAAGGTCATCCAGAGCGGGTATGATTAGCGCCCTTTCATGCTTCTAACCCTGCCCGGCGGTCCTGAGACGTAGCGGCGACTTCAGGGCGTGCCTCGAACCACTGGACAAAACAGGGATGGATGAGCAGTGATCAGTATCGGACCTTACCAACTAGCCAATCGCGTCATCCTTGCTCCCATGGCAGGTGTCACCGATCGCCCGTTTCGCCAGCTCTGCCGGCGGCTGGGCGCGGGCCTGGTGGTCTCGGAAATGGTAACCAGCGATACCCGCCTGTGGAACAGCCGCAAGTCCCGTCAACGTCTGGATCACACAGGTGAAGCCGAGCCCCGCTCGGTTCAGATCGCCGGGGGCGACCCGGAGATGATGGCCGATGCCGCGCGTCAGAATGAACAGATGGGCGCCCAGATTATCGATATAAACATGGGCTGTCCGGCCAAGAAGGTATGTAACAAGGCGGCCGGCTCGGCGTTGCTACGCGACGAACGGCTGGTAGCCGACATCCTTGAAGCGGTTGTCAGTGCCGTCAGCATTCCGGTTACCCTGAAGATTCGTACTGGCTGGCATCCCGATCACCGCAACGGCGTGGAAATAGCACGTATCGCCGAACAGAGCGGCATCCGTGCGCTGGCGGTTCATGGCCGTACCCGCTCCGATCTGTATCGAGGCGATGCGGAGTACGACACCATCGCCGCAATCAAGCAGGCTATATCCATCCCGGTGTTCGCCAATGGCGATATCGATTCCCCCGCCAAGGCACGCCAGGTTCTGGACTATACTGGCGCCGACGCGGTAATGATCGGCCGAGCGGCACAGGGCCGGCCTTGGATTTTCCGCGAGATTGACTATTATCTGCGCCATGGCGCTTGTCTCCCGACCCCGGAGCTGAGCTGGCAGCGAGACATCATGCTGGAACACCTCGACGGCTTGCACGCCTTTTACGGCAGCGAGCACGGGGTGCGTATTGCCCGCAAACATGTGGGCTGGTATTTGCAGACCATGCCAGGCGCGGAAGATTTCCGTCGCACATTCAACCGGATTGATTGCGCCGTTCAACAACGGCGGGGCATACAAACGTTTTTCAACCGCTTGCAGGAAGGAGACCTGGCGGCATGAGCCTGATCAACACATCCCCGATCGACGGAACCCTTCCAGTGAACGAGACCACCGACCCCTCCATGGATTATGTCTCGGAAGACGCAATGCAGCGAGACAAGACCCTGCGTGACAGTGTCGAGCAAGCTCTGCAGAACTATTTCAAGCATCTGGACGGCCAGGACGTGACAAACGTCTACAACATGGTGCTCGCCGAAATCGAAGCACCCTTGTTGGAAAGCGTGATGGAATACGTGAAAGGTAACCAGACCCGCGCCTCTGAAGTGCTTGGCCTGAACCGCGGCACCCTGCGCAAGAAGCTCAAACAGTACGGGCTGTTGTAAAAAAGAAGCTAGAAGCTAGAGGCTGGGAAGTAAGATTGATTTCAGTGAAATCTCAGAGTCCAGCAACCGACACAATGCTTGATCTTCCAGCTTCCAGCTTCCAGCTTATAGCCTTTATAACCCCGACACCTAACATGACCAACCCATTGACTCTGGATCCAAGATGACCCACCAAACTACCCGCCTACCGGTACGTCGCGCGCTCATCAGCGTGTCGGACAAAACCGGAATCGTAGAATTTGCCCGCGAACTCAGCGCCCTCAATGTAGAGATCCTGTCCACCGGCGGGACCTTCAAGCTGTTGCGTGAGCAAGGTATCGAGGCTGTGGAAGTCGCTGATTACACAGGCTTTCCGGAGATGATGGATGGTCGTGTAAAGACCCTCCACCCAAAGATTCACGGCGGCATCCTGGGTCGACGTGATATGGATGGCGAGGTCATGCAACAGCATGGCATCCAGCCCATCGATCTGGTGGCAGTCAACCTGTATCCCTTCGCCGCCACAGTGGCCAGGCCCGGGTGCAGCCTGCCGGACGCCATCGAGAACATCGACATCGGCGGCCCCACCATGGTCCGTTCCGCGGCCAAGAACCACAAGGACGTAACCATTGTGGTGAATGCCAGCGATTACGCTGACATCATCGAGTCGCTGAAGTCCGGCGGCTTGAGCTACGCCCAGCGCTTCGACCTGGCGCTCAAGGCCTTCGAGCATACCGCCGCCTATGACGGAATGATCGCCAACTACCTGGGGACCATCGACAAGACCCGTGAGACGTTGAGCACCGAAGAGCGCAGCGCGTTTCCGCGCACCTTCAACAGCCAGTTCCTGAAGGTACAGGACATGCGCTACGGCGAAAACCCGCACCAGTCAGCCGCCTTCTATCGTGAAGCGCAACCGGCCGATGCCAGCATTGCCACGGCAGTGCAGCTGCAGGGCAAAGAACTGTCCTACAACAACGTTGCTGACACCGATGCCGCGCTTGAATGTGTGAAGAGCTTTACCAAACCGGCCTGCGTTATCGTCAAGCACGCCAACCCCTGCGGCGTCGCTGTGGTGCCGGACAACGAAGGCGGCATCCGTCAGGCCTATGAACTGGCCTACGCCACCGATAGCGAGTCTGCTTTCGGCGGTATCATCGCCTTCAACCGCGAACTTGACGGGGAAACGGCCAAAGCCATCGTCTACCGCCAGTTTGTCGAGGTGATCATCGCACCGCGTATCAGCGCCGCCGCCCGTGAAGCGGTCAGCGCCAAGGCCAACGTACGCCTGCTCGAGTGCGGCGAATGGACTACCGAGCGTCAGGCCGGCTGGGACTACAAACGGGTCAATGGCGGGCTCCTGGTACAGAGCCGCGACACCGGCATGATTACCGAAGCAGATCTAAAGGTCGTCACCAGGCGCGCCCCGACCGAGCAGGAGGTCCACGACCTGGTCTTCGCCTGGAAGGTCGCCAAGTTCGTTAAATCCAACGCTATCGTCTACGCAAGCAAACGTCAGACCATCGGTGTCGGTGCAGGCCAGATGAGCCGCGTCAACTCCGCCCGCATCGCAGCCATCAAGGCGGAACACGCCGGACTGCAGGTTGCAGGCGCGGTAATGGCCTCGGACGCGTTCTTCCCGTTCCGGGATGGCATCGACAATGCGGCCAAGGCGGGTATCCGCGCCGTGATTCAGCCGGGCGGCTCTATGCGTGACGCCGAAGTTATTGCCGCGGCGGATGAGGCCGATATCGCCATGGTATTTACCGGTATGCGCCACTTCAGACATTGAAAATGAATAACGGCCGCGCGGTCGGCAGAAACCCCAATGCAAGTTTTGAGGGATAAAGAATGAACATTTTGATCATCGGCAGCGGCGGACGTGAGCACGCGCTGGCGTGGAAAGCGGCCCAGGATGAGCGGGTTGAAAAGGTTTTTGTCGCACCCGGTAACGCCGGGACTGCCACCGAGGAAAAATGCGAAAACGTCGCGATCGATGTACTGGAGCTCGATCGCCTGGCCGACTTTGCGGCGGCGAATGTTGCGCTGACCATTGTGGGTCCGGAAGCGCCACTGGTTGCCGGGGTGGTTGATCTGTTCCGCGAACGGGGCCTGAAGTGTTTTGGGCCTACCGCTGGTGCAGCCCAGCTCGAAGGCTCCAAAGCGTTTACCAAGGATTTTCTGGCACGGCACAGGATTCCGACTGCGGCTTATCAGAACTTCACTGAAGTCGAGCCGGCACTGACCTATCTGCGCCAGCGAGGTGCACCCATTGTTATCAAGGCTGACGGCCTGGCTGCGGGAAAGGGCGTGATTGTTGCGATGACGCTCGAAGAGGCCGAAGCGGCCGTGCGCGACATGCTGGCAGGCAACGCCTTCGGCGAGGCAGGCTCGCGCGTCGTCATCGAGGAATTTCTCGACGGTGAGGAAGCCAGCTTTATCGTCATGGTCGACGGTGAACATGTATTGGCCATGGCAACCAGCCAGGACCACAAGCGCGTCGGCGATGGCGATACCGGTCCAAATACGGGAGGCATGGGCGCTTATTCTCCTGCGCCCGTCGTCACCCAGACGATTCATCAGCGCGTGATGGATGAAGTGATCTGGCCGACCGTCAAGGGCATGGCCGCCGAAGGCAACACCTATACCGGCTTCCTGTACGCCGGCCTGATGATCGACCAGGCAGGCAATCCCAAGGTCATCGAGTTCAACTGCCGTTTTGGCGACCCGGAGACCCAACCCATCATGCTGCGCCTGCAATCGAGCCTGGTAGGGTTGACCGAAGCCGCGCTCTGCGGCGAGCTGGATCAGATCGAAGCGCAATGGGATCCGCGGCCTAGCCTCGGCGTAGTATTAGCCGCCGGCGGTTACCCGGGAGCTTACGCCAAGGGTTCGGTAATCGGCGGGCTGCCGGCAGCTGTAGACAGCGAGGGGAAGATCTTCCACGCCGGAACGGCGCTGAACGGTGATCAAGTCGTTACCCAGGGTGGACGTGTACTCTGCGCAACCGCTCTAGGCGACGATATTGCCGCGGCCCAACGCAAGGCTTACGAGCTGGCAAAGCAGGTCGACTGGGATGGCTGCTTTTACCGCAAGGACATCGGTTATCGGGCCATCGCACGGGAAGCTGACCGGTAAAATAGCGACACGGCCGGTTACGAAGGATCCACGGTAGCTGGTCGGAAGGCACAGCTGAACTGCGAGAGCCTGCTCTACGCTGGGCTATACTGACCGACCGCGATCTACCGCTTGTTATGTCATGGATAGGACGAACGTTGTGAAGCAAGTCAGCTGGCTTCTGTTTGGCAGTCTATTAAGCCTTTTGTTGGTACTATCCCCCGCTGCAGTCGGAGAAGTGCCAGATGCCCAGTATCGAATGTTCGTCGATACCAGCGGGCGCCTGGCGCTTGAGGATATACTTTCCAACCGATACGCCAACCGCTTCGTACCAGGTTATGAGGGCTCGCTGACCCTGCCTGGCGACCAGGCAGCGCTGTGGGTGCAGATACCCATCCCAGGCGATACCCTGCTGTTTCTTGAGCTGGACAATCCGGCGATCAACCAATTGCAGATTTTCGTTCTGGACGGCGAATCGGTCAAACTCAGCTATCCGGCTGGCCCTCCCTCATCGACAACCTTGGCGCCAATGCCCTACCCCGGCTTCGTCCTGCCATTACCCACCGCAGGCATTGCCGAGCCTGTGTTGTACGCCCGGCTACAGCATCAACATTCGCTCAAGACCGATCTCAAGCTTTCAGCGCCACGTAGCGCGGTACTCGGCCACGGCCACCATCAGGCGTTCCAGGGCTTACTTGCGGGCCTTTTTCTGGCCATGGTATTACACGGTTTCTTGCAGGGCTGGTTCGGACGTGACCGCCCTCACCGCTGGCTGGCGCTGGCCAGCCTCATGCTCGGTTTAAGTTGTCTGACCAATATCAGTTGGCTGATCAGCCGTCTGCCGGCCATGCATGAACGAGCCGGCGACCTGCTTGCGCTGGCAGCCTATCCAGCGATTGCAATGATGCTGTTCAAGATCACACGGATACGTTACCGGCCGTTATTCTGGCTATTGCTGGCTGGCTTTGGCCTGGCAGTGCTTGCCGCCATGTTCCACCCTGTAAGGTTTGGATTGCTCAGCGGGCTGATCCAGGCTGGTGTGCCAATAGGCGCCCTTGGCATCAGCATCTATCTGCGTTATTCCGGCTTGAGGATCAGCCGCCCGATGCTGGCGGGGCATTTATTGCTATTGGCTGGTTGGCTGGTCGCTTCGCTCACCCCCTGGCACGTGTTCAGCGAAAGTCTTCCAGACCTGCTGATATGGTCAAGCTTGGTGTGCTATGCGTGGGGCTTGCACCTGCGCTATCAGAAAGTCGTCGCCGTGCGCCTCAACCGACGCAGTATCGATGCCACGGAACAGGCCGAGCGTCGAACCAAGGCAGAACTGCTGGCGCGCATCAGTCACGAAATTCGCACCCCCATGAACGGGGTGCTGGGCATGACCGAACTGCTGATGGATACCGCGCTTTCCGCCAAGCAGCGCGACTATGCTCAGACCATTCACGGCTCGGGCACCGACCTGCTCAATCTCATCAACGAAATCCTGGATATCTCACGACTTGAATCCGGGCAGCTGACGCTTGATAAAGTGCAGTTCGACCTGCATGCATTGATCAATGACTGCCTGGATATCCTGCGCAGCCGTGCCGAGAGTCAGGGTATCGAGCTGGTCAGCTTTGTGCACCCGGACGTACCGCGGACCATGGAGGGTGACCCGACTCGCCTTCGCCAGATAATCATGAGCCTGTTAGCTAATTCGCTACGGCACACCACGCATGGAGAGATTCTGCTGGTGGTTGGTCGCGAGCCGGACGAACACGAACAGAACGTGCTGAGAGTTGCCGTGCTTGATACCGGTAACGGCATGCCACAACAAGCTCTCGACAGCCTGCTGGATAACGACATCAGCACTAGCCGGTTGCTGGAACAGACTGACAACAGCTATCTGGGCCTGGCGGTCACCCGGCAACTGGTCACCATGATGAAAGGTCGTCTCGGCGTTCACCATTCCACCGCACAAGGTACAACCGTCTGGCTTAGCTTTCCCGCCGAGGTCATACCCCACGCCAATGAACTGGATCCGGAGGGTCTTTGTCTGGCAGACCGCTCGGTACTGATCGTTGATGACAATGCAACCTGCCGTAAGGTCATCCAGCAGCAAACGGCTGCCTGGGGCATGCAGGCCCAGACTGCCGCCAACGGGAAGGAAGCGCTCGCTATGCTGCGAACGCAGGAAAACCTGGGCATGCCGTTCGATTTCATGCTCGTCGATCACTCGATGCCAGGCATGACCGGGCTGGAGCTGGCTCATCGGGTTTACGACGAGTCAACCGCGAACACCGATCTCATAGTGATCATGCTAACCGGCGTCAACCAGACGCCTAGCCGTATCGCTGCCCGCAACGCTGGCATTCGCCGTACGCTGAGCAAACCGGTCGCCGGCTATACGCTCAAGGCCACCCTGATAGACGAGTGGCTACGAGCACGCCACACTGACGCTGACCCCATAGAGACAACCAGCCCGTTACAGCAGAAAAGCCAGATCAGAGTACTCGTGGCGGAAGACAACCTGGTCTCCACAAAAGTCATCCGTGGCATGCTCAGTAAACTCAAGGTCACAGTCGATACCGTCCCGAATGGCCGCGACGCCGTGGCTGCGATCAGAACCGGCGACTACGATCTGGTGTTGATGGACTGCGAAATGCCGGAGCTGGACGGGTACGCCGCCACTCGCCAAATTCGGGAGTGGGAACGGACAAATAATCGCGTCGGCGTCCCCATCATCGCGCTGACCGCACATATCCTGCCGGAACATCAGGACAAGGCGAGGCGCGTTGGAATGAGTGGCCATATGGCCAAACCCGTGAACCTGGCGGAGCTCAAAGAACAACTGGACCTCTGGTCCCAGCGCCCGTCCGAAACCGACACCGCCACCAGACCCTGAGGTCGGCCCGACACATGCGCTAAAACGGCTGATCAGACTTCGTCAGCGACGCCGGACGACGCCGCAGCATAGGAAGCAAGGAAACTGTGTAATACGTGCAATGCTGGCATGGACCTCTCCCCCGTTTGACCAGAACATGGATAGATTAAACGGGGCTGACAGCCTGCGCTAATAGGCAGTTGCGATTGCCATCATAGTTATCAGCCAGCCGGCCGGCCGGCTCCCTTGGCTTTGCCTTTGCCGCCGCCACTCCTGCGCCCGCCTCCGCTGTCGCGTGGCGGCAAACCAGTGTGTTGCGTGAGGATGCGACCGACCTTTTTGCTCCCTGCAGGCGTCGAGTTCTTGCGGCGTGCACTCTGATAGCCTTCCAGCGCGGGCTGATAGGTCGGAATCAGATGCTGCTTGCTGTTACCGATCAGATCAGTACGGCCCATTTCGGTAAGCGTGTCGCGTAGCAAGGGCCAGTTTTTCGGGTCGTGATAACGCAGAAACGCCTTGTGCAACCGGCGCTGCCGCTCACCCTTGACGATGGTGACCGCTTCACTCTTGTAACTGATCTTGCGCAGCGGATTCTTGCCCGAATGATACATGGCCGTCGCGGTCGCCATCGGCGACGGGTAGAACGCCTGCACCTGGTCGGCACGGAAGCCGTTGCGCTTGAGCCACAGCGCCAGATTCATCATGTCTTCATCGGTTGTACCGGGGTGGGCCGCGATGAAATATGGAATCAGATACTGTTCCTTGCCCGCTTCCCTGGTGTACTTCTCGAACATCTGTTTGAAGCGGTCATAGGAGCCAATACCCGGTTTCATCATCTGATTCAGCGGGCCAGCCTCGGTATGCTCGGGCGCGATTTTCAGATAGCCGCCTACGTGATGAGTAACCAGTTCCTTCACATACTCGGGAGACAGGACAGCCAGGTCGTATCTCAGACCGGAGGCTATCAGGACTTTCTTGACACCGGGCAGTTCGCGGGCCTTGCGATAGAGACCGATCAGTGACGAATGGTCTGTCTGCAAATTGCTGCACACGCCCGGGAACACACAAGACGGTTTACGACACGACGCCTCGATCTCAGGCGTTTTACAGGCGAGCCGGTACATGTTGGCGGTGGGCCCGCCCAGATCAGAGATAACGCCGGTAAAACCTGGCACCTTGTCCCGGATCTCCTCAATCTCACGAATGATGGAGTCGTGCGAACGGTTCTGAATGATCCGCCCTTCATGCTCGGTGATAGAGCAGAACGTGCAGCCACCGAAGCAGCCTCGCATGATGTTCACCGAGAACCGGATCATGTCATACGCAGGGATTTTCGCATCGCCGTAGGCCGGGTGAGGCACACGGGCGTACGGCAGGCCGAAGACGTAGTCCATCTCCTCGGTATCCAGCGGGATCGGCGGCGGGTTGAACCACACGTCCTTCTCACCGTCTCGCTGAACGAGGGCGCGAGCGTTACCCGGGTTGGTTTCCAGGTGCAACACCCGGTTGGCGTGGGCGTACAACACCGCATCGCTCTTGACCTTCTCGTAGGAAGGCAGGCGGATCACGGTCCGATCACGTTCGATGCGGGGGTTTGGCAGCAACTGTACAACCTGGGCGTCGCCGGCATCGTCGCCAGATCCCTTGGACTGCTCCACCGCACAGGCGCTGGTGTCCTGGGTATTGACGTAGGGATTGATGATCTTGTCCACCTTGCCCGGGCGGTCGACGCGAGTGGAGTCAAGTTCAAACCAGCCTGCAGGCGTATCCTTGCGCACAAATGCGGTGCCGCGGATGTCGGTGATGGACTGAACGGTCTCCCCGCGGCTAATGCGCTGCGCCACCTCGACAATCGCGCGCTCTGCGTTGCCGTACAACAGAATGTCAGCCTTGGAATCAAGCAACAGGGAGTGACGGACCTTGTCTTGCCAGTAATCGTAGTGGGCTATTCGCCGTAACGAAGCCTCGATACCGCCAAGCACGATCGGAACGTCCTTGAACGCTTCCCGGCACCGCTGGCTGTACACTGCGCTGGCGCGATCAGGCCGGCTGCCTGCCTTGCCACCAGCTGTATAGGCGTCATCGGAGCGGATTTTGCGGTCTGCCGTATAACGGTTGATCATCGAATCCATGTTGCCCGCGGCCACACCGAAAAACAGATTCGGCTTGCCCAGCTTCATGAAATCATTCTTGCTGTGCCAGTCGGGCTGGCTGATGATGCCAACGCGAAAGCCCTGCGCTTCCAACAGACGGCCGATGATGGCCATACCGAACGAAGGGTGATCAACATAGGCGTCGCCGGTGACGATAATGACATCACAGCTATCCCAGCCAAGCAGGTCCATCTCCTCGCGGCTCATTGGCAGAAAGGGCGCCGGGCCGAAACACTCGGCCCAGTACTTGGGATAATCAAAAAGCGGCTTGGCAGCCGGCATGCTGAGAGCCATATCTACTCCATATCCCCGTAGCCGGAATAGGAGCCCGGCGCCAGGTTTTCAAAACGGGTGAACTTGCCTAAAAACGCCAGGCGTGAGGTACCAATAGGACCGTTACGTTGCTTGCCGATGATGATTTCGGCTATGCCCTTGTCCTGCGAATCCTGGTGATACACCTCGTCGCGGTAGACAAACATGATGACGTCGGCATCCTGCTCGATCGCGCCGGACTCACGCAGATCCGAGTTGATGGGACGCTTGTTTGGACGCTGTTCAAGCGAACGGTTGAGCTGGGATAACGCCACGACCGGCGCATTGAACTCCTTGGCCAACGCCTTCAACGAGCGGGAGATTTCGGAAATCTCGTTGGTACGGTTTTCCGAGCCAGTGCCGCCTACCCTCATCAACTGCAGATAGTCGATCATGATCAACGCCAGATCACCGTGTTCACGCACCACACGCCGTGCCCGTGCACGCATCTCGGTAGGCGACAGGCCAGCGGTATCGTCGATGAACAGCTTGCGGTCATTCAGCAGATTCACCGCCGACGTCAGCCGCGGCCAGTCTTCGTCCTCCAGCCGACCGGAACGTACCTTGGTCTGATCAATCCGGCCCAGCGATGAAAGCATACGCATGATCAACGAATCGCCCGGCATCTCCAATGAAAATACCAGAACCGCCTTTTCGCTCCGCAGCACTGCATTCTCGACCAGGTTCATGGCGAAGGTGGTTTTACCCATCGAAGGACGCCCGGCGACAATGATCAGGTCAGACGGCTGTAAACCGGAGGTCATTTCGTCCAGATCCGTAAAGCCGGTCGACAGACCGGTGATTGCACCGTCACTGTTGAATAGCGTATCGATACGGTCGATCGCTTTTGTCAGCAACGTATTCACCGACTCCGGCCCGCCGGTCTTGGGTCGACTCTCGGCGATGGCGAAAATCTTGCGCTCGGCATCATCAAGCACTTCAGCGGCTTGCATGCCCTTCGGGTTGAACGCCGTATCGGCGATTTCCGAACTGATGCTGATCAACTGCCGCAGCGTCGCACGCTCACGGATGATCTGTGCGTAGGCACTGATATTGGCAGCCGAGGGTGTGTTTTTCGCTAGCTGCCCCAGATAAGCCAGGCCGCCGACCTGATCCGCAAGGCCTTCGCGGTCGAGGTCCTCAGCCAGGGTCACAACGTCGAATGGCTGATTACGGGCAGCCAACCGCACCATGGCCCGGAAAATAAGACGATGATCGTGGCGATAAAAATCAGTCTCGCTGACCAGTTCCGAGATCCGCTCCCATGCGGTGTTCTCCAGCATTACGCCGCCCAGCACCGCCTGTTCCGCCTCGATCGAATGAGGTGGGATCTTCAACGCAGTGGTTTGCAGGTCAAGTTCAGCGGTATCGCTATAGACGGAATCATTCATGGGCAAGGGCTCGAAACGGCGAAGACAGAAAAGACAACACGGCGCATGCCAGTGACATGCGCCGTGTTGGTAAGTCTAACTGCAAAGCTGCGTCAGATCATCAGCGACTCAATCAGCCGTACCACGATGATGCAAAGCTGCTCGACAGTCCGGGAAACTCCCGTTAGCCGGCAACGACTTCCAGCTTGACCGTTGTTTCGACATCAGTGTGCAGGTGTACTGCGATGTCGAAGGTGCCAACGTTACGCAACGGACCTTCCGGCAGGCGAACTTCGCTTTTCTCGATTTCGACGCCAGCGGCAGTCACGGCATCAGCGATGTCGCGGGTACCGATAGAACCGAACAGCTTGCCTTCTTCACCAGCATTGGCCGTGATGGTCACGGTCAGTTCTGCCAGCTTCTCGGCACGCGCTTCGGCTTCAGCTTTACGCTCGGCAGCGATCTTTTCCAATTCGGCGCGGCGCGCTTCAAAGGCTTCGATGTTGGCGGCATTAGCCGGAGTTGCCTTACCAAACGGCAACAGGAAATTGCGAGCGTAACCTGCTTTTACAGCGACTTTGTCGCCCAGATTACCCAGATTCGCGATCTTTTCGAGCAGGATAACTTCCATAACGATGACCTCTTGAAATTCAACCTTGGCTGTTCGAATCAGCTCCCTGCCGGACCGTCAGGCGACCGCAGGCGGGAACGAAAATCGAACAAGCTATCAACAAACGCTAAAAACATAATCAGGGGGTAGACGAACTGGGCGACGAAAACAAACATCGCGTACAGCGCCACCAGCCAGACAGTACCCAGCCTCTTGATCCCGACCACACCGTGCATGAG
Organism: Pseudomonas profundi; assembly: GCF_008638305.1. GTDB lineage: Bacteria > Pseudomonadota > Gammaproteobacteria > Pseudomonadales > Pseudomonadaceae > Halopseudomonas > Halopseudomonas profundi. Next base: position 323,836 of record NZ_VTPZ01000002.1, on the reverse strand, counting down.
CGCCAGCCCGGCCAGCAGCAAGGGAATACTGGCTACTGGTGCCACGATGGCCAATGCAGGCCACTGCGGCCCGAGAACAGTCAGCACCAGTAGCGCGATGGCAACCCAGGGCGACAACCGCAGCGTGTGGAACTCCTCGCGAAATCCACCCGGATTGTACAACCGGGCCTGCCAGGATCTGCCAATCATCAGACTGACCAATGCCATGACTGTATGAACCGCACCCATCAACCCTGCCAGTACCGGAACCAGAAGCGCCTCGAGATGAGCCATCCCGGCCTCATCCAGCGATCCGTTCATTCCCGCCAACATCTCGGGCAACATCTCCCGGATCTGCGCGGCCAGCGCCACCAAGGGCTCATTGAGTACCGTCTGCAGCACTACCGCAAAGAGCACCCCCAAAGGGACCGCCGCGAGTACCACCACCGCCCAGTCGCTACGCTGACGCAGCAATACGGCGAGTGCTGCACTCCCTAGTATCACCAGCAACGGCGTTAAATCGCCCATTGCTGCCCATGCCAGGGCAGGCAGGATGCCCCATATCACAACCGACAGTGCGTCGTTCAGGCCGCGGCGCAGAATAACCAGCGCCAAGGCTGCGGCACTGAACCAGAACAGCAGCGGTATCGCAGCGGTAACAGCCACCACCAAAGTGGCCTGCTTGCTACCACGCATGATGTATTCAGCCAGACCGCGCATGCTGATTCAGTACCCCTGATTACACGTTTTCAGCTCTGATCAACGACCGTGACTGTCGGTAAACGGCAGCAGGGCGAGATAACGGGCGCGTTTGATGGCTACAGCCAACTGACGCTGGTATCTGGCCTTGGTACCGGTTATGCGGCTAGGTACGATCTTGCCGGTTTCAGTGACATAGGCCTTCAGTGTGTTGAGATCTTTGTAATCGATCTCTTTTACATTTTCTGCAGTGAAACGGCAGAACTTTCTACGACGGAAAAAACGTGCCATGGCAGCGTCTCCTTGGAATCTGAAATTGGGACCGAAAAGAAATTACTCGTCGTCACCGTCATCGGTGTCGCGGCTTTCATTGTCAGCGTTACGATCGTCCGACTCGTTGTCGTCACGACGTTCACGGCGCTCGCCGCGATCGCCACGATCACTGCGCTCACCACGATCACCGCCTCGAGTATCTTCGGGCTTCATCATGTCGGACTGTTCGGTAACGGCTTCGTCACGACGGATAACCATGTTACGAATCACGGCATCGTTGTAACGGAAGTTCTCGGTCAGCTCATCCAGAGCCTTGGCGCTGCACTCAACGTTCATCAGGATGTAGTGAGCTTTGTGGATCTTGTCGATTGGGTAAGCCAACTGACGGCGGCCCCAGTCTTCAAGGCGGTGAATCTTGCCACCGTCTTCTTCAATCAGCTTGGTGTAACGCTCGACCATCGCGTTAACCTGCTCGCTCTGATCCGGATGAACCAGAAATACGATTTCGTAATGACGCATTGGTGCTCCTTACGGGTTGTAGCCAGCCACCCAAATGGTCTGGCAAGGAGTAGAACTCTAGTTTGGGGCGGCTATTCTAGGGAAGGCGAAGGGAAGTAGCAAGGGGAACGCGGTGCGCAACGTACGGCTGGAAGCTGGAAGCTGGAAGCTGGAAGCTGGAAGCTGGAAGCTGGAAGCTGGAAGCTGGAAGCTGGAAGCTGGAAGCTGGAAGCTGGAAGCTGGAAGCTGGAAGCTGGAAGCTGGAAGCTGGAAGCTGGAAGCTGGAAGCTGGAAGCTGGAAGCTGGAAGCTGGAAGCTGGAAGCTGGAAGCTGGAAGCTGGAAGCTGGAAGCTGGAAGCTGGAAGCTGGAAGCTGGAAGCTGGAAGCTGGAAGCTGGAAGCTGGAAGCTGGAAGCTGGAAGCTGGAAGCTGGAAGCTGGAAGCTGGAAGCTGGAAGCTGGAAGCTGGAAGCTGGAAGCTGGAAGCTGGAAGCTGGAAGCTGGAAGCTGGAAGCTGGAAGCTGGAAGCTGGAAGCTGGAAGCTGGAAGCTGGAAGCTGGAAGCTGGAAGCTGGAAGCTGGAAGCTGGAAGCTGGAAGCTGGAAGCTGGAAGCTGGAAGCTGGAAGCTGGAAGCTGGAAGCTGGAAGCTGGAAGCTGGAAGCTGGAAGCTGGAAGCTGGAAGCTGGAAGCTGGAAGCTGGAAGCTGGAAGCTGGAAGCTGGAAGCTGGAAGCTGGAAGCTGGAAGCTGGAAGCTGGAAGCTGGAAGCTGGAAGCTGGAAGCTGGAAGCTGGAAGCTGGAAGCTGGAAGCTGGAAGGAAAAGACATTGCCGGCAGCACGTCAAGTGGTATTGATCAAGCAGCCTCGAAACCCGACGAAACCCAGGGAGTCCGGTCGGGTGTTCGATTGAACATCTAGCTCGTTTGGGTTCTTTGCCGTACGGCCTCGAACAAGCAGACTCCGGCAGCTACCGAGACGTTCAGGCTGCTCACTGCCCCGCCCATCGGGAGCTTGGCCAGGTAATCGCAATTTTCACGGGTCAAACGGCGCATACCGCTGCCCTCCGCGCCCATGACAATAACGCTGGGCACCTTGAAATCGACCTCATACAACAGCTGCTCGGCCTCGCCGGCGGCGCCCACCACCCACAACCCACGCTGCTGCAACTGCTTCAAGGTGCGCGCCAGATTCGTCACTGCCACCAGCGGAACCGTTTCAGCGGCCCCACAGGCAACCTTGCGCACGGTCGGAGACAGACTAGCTGAACGATCACGCGGAATAATCACGGCATGCGCGCCAGCTGCATCGGCGCTACGCAGGCACGCACCGAGATTATGCGGATCGGTGACGCCGTCGAGAACCAGCAGTAGCGGCACACTGTCGAGGTCATCGAGCATATGCCCAAGCATGTCTTCAGACCACAGCTGACTGGGCGTTACCACAGCGATCACACCCTGATGAACACCACCGTCAGCCAGCTTGTCGAGATCCTCTGTCGAGACATGCTGGACAGCAACCTTGTGCTGCTGCGCAAGATCCACCACCCCCTGCATCCTGGAGTCAATGCGCCCCCGCACCAGCTGTAGTTGCTTTACGCGTTTCGGCGCGTGCTGCAGCATCGCTTGTACGGCATGCAGCCCGTATACGTATTCCTTGTCACTCATTCGATTGATCTAACCTTTCTCGGGCCGAGCCTTGCGTTTGCGTGGAGGGCGAACGTTCTGCGGAGCAGGCGCAGCCTTGCTCTCGTCCTTGCTGCGACTGGACTTGCGCTCAGCCGCACGGGCAGCGCGCTTCTCCGGCGCGCGCGGCGCCTTCGCCTTGCCGCCCTTTCCGCGTCCCTTGCCGTCCCCCGCAGCAGCGCCCTTTGCCTCCTTCATCAGCTTGCTGCGCGCTGCCCGGCTCGCTTCAACATCAGCGCCACCCACCGTGGCCGGTTGATCCTTGGCCATTTCGAAGTCGATCTTGCGGTCATCCAGGTCTACCCGGGCAACCTGCACGCGAACCGAATCTCCGAGACGGAAGGTTCTACCCGAGCGCTCACCGGTAAGACGATGATGCACAGCGTCAAAATTGTAGTAATCCGCGGGCAAAGCGGTGATATGCACCAGACCCTCGACGTAGAAATCGGTCAACTCCACGAACAAGCCGAAGCCGGTGACCGCGGTGACCAGACCGTCGAAGTTGTCTCCCACACGGTCCTGCATGAACTCGCATTTGAGCCAGCTGACCACATCGCGGGTCGCCTCATCAGCGCGCCGCTCATTCTGAGAGCACTGCTCGCCAAGTTGCTCCAACGCCTGGTGGTCGTAGGGATAGATAGCCGCCTTGGCCATGGCCGGCGCACCACTTCGCTTGACCCGGTCAGTTTTTTTGCGTGAACGAATAACACTACGAATGGCGCGATGGACCAATAGATCGGGATAGCGGCGAATCGGCGAAGTGAAGTGCGTATAGGCCTCGTAGTTCAAGCCGAAATGCCCGGCATTGTTCGGGCTGTACACAGCCTGGCTGAGCGAGCGCAGCATCACAGTCTGGATCAGCTGTGCGTCCGGGCGCCCCTGCACCTTCTGCAACACAGCGCTGTAATCCTCCGGCGTCGGGTCAGCATTCTTTCGGCTCAAGGTAATGCCCATGGATGCCAGAAACTGGCGCAGCCGCTCGATCTTTTCAGGTTTCGGCGAATCGTGAACCCGGTACAACGACGGCACTTCCAACTCCTGCATGAAGCGCGCTGTGGCAACGTTGGCGCACAGCATGCTCTCTTCCACTATCTTGTGCGCATCGTTGCGGGTAGTCGGCCGAATCTCTGCAATCTTGCGATTCTCGCCAAAGATGATTCGCGTTTCGGTTGTTTCGAAATCGATTGCCCCACGCCCCTGTCTCGCCTTGGCCAATGCCTTGTACAGGTCATACAGGTTTTTCAGATGCGGCAGTACCTCGGCGTATTCCTCGCTGAGCGCCCTGCCCTCCTTGCTCCGCGGATGCTCCAGCATCGACGAGACCTTGTTGTAGGTCAGTCGGGCATGGGAGTGGATAACCGCTTCATAGAACTGAAAGTCAGTCAGCTCGCCACTCTTCGATACGGTCATCTCGCACACCATGGCGAGACGGTCCACATTCGGCATCAGTGAACAGAGACCATTGGAGATGGCCTCTGGCAACATGGGAATCACTTCGCTTGGGAAATACACCGAAGTGCCACGTAGCTCTGCCTCCTGATCCAGGGCCGACCCGAGCGGAACGTAGTGAGACACGTCAGCGATCGCCACGTAAAGTTTCCAGCCGCCGGAGAATAATCTCCAACCACTTGCCTTGTGCGGTTCAGCGTAGATAGCGTCATCGAAGTCACGGGCATCTTCGCCGTCGATAGTGACCAGCGGCAGATGCCTGAGGTCGACGCGTTTCTGTTTATCTTTTTCTTCGACGCTATCACTGAGCCGATCAGCTTCATCCAATACAGACTGCGGCCACACGCTCGGGATGTCATAGCTACGCAGCGCCACTTCAACCTCTACGCCCGGCGCCATGTAGTCGCCTACGACCTCAATGATTTCGCCCTGCGCCTGACGGTGGATCGCCGGCCACTGAGTGATGCGCACCTCGGCGTACTGACCATGCTCCGCGCCGCCATCCAGGCCCGGCGGGATCAGCACTTCCTGATTGATCTTGGCATTATCAGCCACCACATAGCCGATGCCGTTCTCGACGTAATAACGGCCTACCAGAACTTCATGGGCGCGTTCGATGACTTCCACGATCGCACCTTCACTGCGACCACGTCGATCAACGCCGGTAATCCGCGCTAGCGCTCTGTCACCATCGAACACCAGCCGCATCTGTGCTGGCCCGAGGAACATGTCATCACCACCGTCCTCCGGCACCAGGAAACCGAAGCCGTCGCGATGACCCTGCACCCGACCACGGATCAGATCCAGCTTGTCGACCGGCGCATAAGCACCACGGCGGGTGTAGATCAGCTGGCCATCGCGCTCCATGGCCCGGAGGCGGCGGCGAAGCGCCTCAATGGCATCTTCATCGTCCAGTCCAAATTCCTGCTGTAACTGCGCGCGGGTCGCAGGCGCTCCACGCTCTTCCAGCAACTGAAGAATCAGTTCGCGGCTCGGTATCGGATTGTCATATTTCTCTGCTTCGCGCTGTGCTGCGGGATCCTGATTGATCCAATCGGTGGGTCCGGAGCCCGAACGTGAAGCATTGCCCGACAAGGAAGTCGGGTCTTGGGGTTTGGTCTTTTTAGTCATAGGCACCTATTGAACCGCGAATCCGCTTCACATGCACCTGTTTCCGTCGATATACAATTATTTTTGCAAACAGGGGTTTACAGACCATTACAGGCTTCGTATTATTCGCGCCGTCAACACGACAACGGTTGGCAAGAACGAACCCAGCGTTCATCTTAGCACTCGTTGTTGATGATGCGCCCAGGTGGTGAAATTGGTAGACACGCTAGCTTCAGGTGCTAGTGGCCGCAAGGCCGTGGAAGTTCGAGTCTTCTCCTGGGCACCAATTTAAAAAACCGGACAATGTCCGGTTTTTTTGTGCCCGCTTTTCACAGCCTGCTGCTTCAGCCTACCCAAATACGTGCCAGATCCGGGCCGAAACGTCATCCGTCCGATTCAAACACCACTCTCTGCACTATAAGATCGCGCCGCCAGAACCAAAAAACCCGCATCTCTGCGGGTTCTTTGCAACCTGACCAGACGTGCAGTCTGAACAGGATCCTGCTCAGACCATCAACTCAGAAAATCTGTCGCTGAATGATGGTTTCATGGCGATCCGGGCCGGTCGAGACCAGATCAATCGGCGCACCGACCAACTCTTCGATCCGGGCAATGTAGGCGCGTGCATTGGCTGGCAGATCGTCCAGGGACTTGATGCCGAGGGTCGACTCGCTCCAACCAGGCACATCTTCGTACACCGGCTCCAGGCCGAGATAGCTGTCAGCATCCGTCGGCGCCTCGATCACCGCTCCGTCAGCATTGCGATAGCCCACGCAGATGCGGATGGTTTCAAGCCCATCGAGCACATCAAGCTTGGTCAGGCACAGCCCGCTGATACTGTTGATCTCGATGGCGCGACGCAAAATGACCGCGTCGAACCAACCACAACGGCGGGCGCGTCCGGTTGTAGAACCGAATTCATGGCCACGCTCAGCCAGACGCGCACCGGTTGCATCAAACAGCTCGGTCGGAAACGGACCCGAGCCGACCCGAGTGGTATAGGCCTTGGTAATACCCAGTACGTAGTCCAGATATAGAGGACCAAATCCCGAGCCGGTGGCGGTGCCGCCCGCCGTCGTATTGGAGCTGGTGACATAGGGATAGGTACCGTGGTCGATATCCAGCAGCGAGCCCTGGGCGCCTTCGAACATGATGTTTGCACCTTCCCGACGCAACTCATGCAGACGCGCGGTAACGTCGGTCATCAGCGGCTGGAGCCACTCGGCATAACCCATGGCTTCGTCCAGGGTTTTCTGGAAATCAACCGGCTCGACCTTGTAATAATGTTGCAGCGCAAAGTTGTGATACTCGAGCACTTCACCCAGCTTGGCGGCAAAGCGTTCGCGGTTGAACAGATCCGCTACGCGCAGCCCACGACGCGAAACCTTGTCTTCATAGGCCGGACCGATGCCGCGACCGGTCGTGCCGATCTTGGCCTCGCCACGCGCCTTTTCACGGGCCTGATCCAGCGCCACGTGATAGGGAAGGATCAGCGGACAGGCCGGGCTGATGCGCAGGCGATCTCGCACCGGAACACCTTTTGCCTCCAGCTCGCCCAGCTCCTTCAGTAGCGCCTCGGGGGACAGCACGACGCCGTTGCCGATGAAACAGGTGACGTTTTCCCGCAGGATGCCTGACGGGATCAGGTGCAGTACGGTTTTCTCGCCATCGATGACCAGGGTGTGACCTGCGTTGTGCCCGCCCTGATAGCGCACTACGGCCGCTACCTGGTCCGTCAGCAGATCCACTATCTTGCCTTTACCCTCATCACCCCATTGGGTGCCCAGGATGACAACATTCTTACCCATGTTCAGCTCTAGCCTCGTTTGTAAGTGGCGGCCCGGCAGGCCGTAGATCGAATTAAAGTTCGCTGACCTGCCAACCGCCTTCCGCATAACGCAGAATCCGGTCACAGCCGTATTCAGCAGCATCACCTTCCAGCTGTCCCGGCAACGCGACTATTACGCGCTCACCCTGGCGGCGAAGCGCAACAACTTCAGCCTGGAGACCGGCCTTGTCACTGAAAGGTGCCCAGACCCCGGCGCTGCGGCGACTGATAATCGTGCCGCGCTCAACAAGAAACTTGAGATCCGTGGAAAAGCCGGTAGCCGGTCTGGCTCTACCGAAATCCTTGCCGATATCGTCATACCGACCGCCCTGCGCGATGCTCTGGCCAACACCGGGCAGGAATGCAGCGAAAGCAACGCCTGTGTGATAGTGATAACCACGCAACTCGCCCAGATCGAAATACAAGGGGATCGCCGGATATCGCTGCTTCAGCGTTTGGGCCAGCTCAGCGAGGTCATCCAGTGCGGCCATGACCGATTCGGGAGCCCCGTCCAGCAGCACATGGGCACGTTCAAGAACTTCCATTCCGCCCGACAACTCGACCAGGCTGGACAGCATCGCGGCGATGGATGACTGCTCCAGCCCCGCTGTTATCTCCCTGACCTCGTCCACCGCCTTGCGCTGCAAGGCATTGAACAGTGCGCTCTCTACGGTCGTATCGAGTCCGGCGGCTTGCACCAGCCCGCGATAGATACCGACATGACCAATATCGAGATGGACACCCTCGACCTGACAGGCAGCCAGCGTTTCAAGCATCAAGGAGATAACTTCTATGTCGCTTGCGCAGGACGCATTGCCATACAGCTCCGCGCCGAGCTGGATCAGGCTACGGGAAGTCGACAGAGCACGTGGACGCGTATGCAATACGCTGCCGCAATAACACAGGCGGCTGACACCGTCAGCACCCAGCGTGTGGGCATCGATACGGGCGACCTGCGGCGTGATATCAGCACGGAGCCCGAGCATGCGCCCAGACAGCTGATCGGTCATTTTGAAGGTTTGCAGATCCAGATCATGCCCGGCGCCGGTAAGCAGGGATTCGAGGTATTCGATATGAGGGGTAATGACCAGGTCATAACCCCAGCTGGCAAACAGATCCAGCAATTGGCGGCGGGCGGTCTCGATGCGTGCGGCCTCTTCAGGCAGCACTTCTTCTATCCCGTCGGGCAACAGCCAACGATCAACAGTAGGCATTTTCACAACCTTATTACTTTCGCAGTGGACGCCGGTACGTGCTAGCGAAGCAGGTACAGACATGCGGTTCCGATCAACATGCTCGCCAGACCTGCAAGCCTGACCTGGCGATCAGTAAGCTGGGCAAGACTGACCAGCAGCTGCTCCCAGCGCACCGGCGCCAGAAAGGGCATCATGCCTTCAACAATCAGCATCAGACACACTGCTGTCGCAAAGCCTGACAACACACCCTGCATCCTTGATGGCAGGCCTTTTCAGGCCACAACCAGCAGAGCGCTGGTCACAAAAAAGCCGGGCTGGCCCGGCTGCGCGATTGTAGCATGTTTTCAGCCAGCCACACTCGCAACATGGCGAGTGTGGCTGAGGCTGTATCAGCGGCCCTGGCCCCGCTGCAAGTACTGGAAGAACTCGCTTTCAGGATCGAGGACGAGTATGTCCGACTTATCCGAAAAGCTCTGGCGATAAGCCTGCAAACTACGATAGAAAGAATAGAACTCCTGATCCTTGTTGTAGGCGTCGGCATAGATCGAAGCAGCCTGTGCATCACCATCACCGCGAATTTCTTCAGCCTCACGGAAGGCCTCGGCAAGAATGACCCGCTGCTGACGATCAGCATCTGCACGAATCCCTTCAGCCAGCTCGCGACCCTTGGCGCGGTGCTCACGGGCTTCCCGTTCACGCTCGCTACTCATCCGCTCGAACACACTGCGGTTTACCTCGCGCGGCAGATCCATGGCTTTAACCCGAACGTCCAACACCTCAATACCGAGTTCACGCTGCGCGCTGCTATTCAGCGACTCGGTAATATCCGCCATCAGCTGATCGCGTTCGCCGGAGACTACTTCATGCAGAGTACGACGGGCGACTTCGTTACGGAGCCCTGATTCGAGCTGACGAGACAGACGCTCCTCAGCCAAGGTCCGCAGCCCGGACGTGGACGTATAGTAACGCTGCACATCCGCAACCCGCCATTTGGCGTACGAATCCACCATCAGGGCTTTCTTTTCCAGGGTCAAAAAGCGCTGGGTGGCCGTATCAAGCGTCAGCAAGCGCGCATCGAATTTTTTCACATCCTGCACGAACGGCAACTTGAAGTGCAGCCCCGGCTCGAGGTCAGCCTTGACCACCTTACCGAACTGCAGCACCAGACCCCTTTCAATCTGACTGACTACAAAAAAACTGTTCCAGGCAACCACCAACACTACAAGTGCGGTAATCAGGCCAAACATCGACTTGTTAGTCATTAACGAGTCTCCCTAGCGCGCGGATCGCGTGGCGGCAACTGCACTGGCGTCCGCGTGGAAGCATCAGCCCCAGATGAATAACTGGTCGAACCCGACGACGATCCGCCAGACCCGGACCCACCCTGCTGCATCAATTTGTCCAACGGCAGGTACAACAGATTGTTGCTGCCTTCGCCACCAGATACCAGAACCTTGCTGGTATTACTCAGGACGTCCTGCATGGTGTCCAGATACAGACGCTCACGCATGACCTCCGGCGATTGCTGATACTGTCCAACCAACAGGTTGAAGCGTTCAGCCTCACCCATCGCGCGGGCTACTACTTCGTCACGATAACCGCTGGCTTCTTCCAACAGCCGCTGAGCCTGACCGCGCGCTTCGGGAATGACGCCGTTGGCATAGGATTCAGCCTGGTTACGCTCGCGGACTTCGTCTTCACGCGCCCGGATGACATCGTCGAAAGCGTCCTGCACTTCATCTGGAGCCTGAGCGCTTTCGATATTCACCTGCACGACCGTGATACCGGTATTGTACAAATCGAGATAGCGCTGAAGCCGCTCTGCAGTTTCCACCGCCATCTGCTCACGTCCTTCGGTGAGCACCTGGTGCATCGACGTGGAGCCCACCACGTGACGCAACGCACTCTCGGTGGCGTGACGCAGACTGGTTTCCGGATCCTCGTTCATCAACACGAAGTTTTCCAGATTGGAGATACGGTACTGCACCGCCAGCGGCACTTCCACGATGTTTTCATCTTCGGTCAACATCTGCCCTTGCTGGCGATACGAGCGAACCTGAGTCACGTTGCGCTGGAATTTGCGTTCAAAGGGAGGGAAATATAAATGCAGGCCCGACTCAACAGTACGGTGATAATCACCGAAACGCAGAACGATGGCCTGTTCCTGCTCGTCAACCATATACACAGCATTGAACAACCAGACAGCGAGAATGATCAGGCCAGCGACAATCCACATGCCCTTCGGGATACCGGCACCACCGCTGCCAGTTCCTTTGCCTCGATCACCACCGCCCTTTTTGCCACCGAACATCTTGTTGAGGCTATCCTGAAGCTTCTTCAATGCTTCGTCCAGATCCGGCGGACCTTGCTTGCCGCCGCGATTACCGCCCCGGTTTCCGCCACTTCCCCAGGGATCCTGGTTATTCGAATTGTTACCACCACCAGGCTCATTCCAGGCCATAGCGTTCTCCGTTGTTTGAAACGTTACGTCGCGAAGTCATGCACGCCCGACGCGGATCCGGGCAATCTTACCGCAAAAGCCGATGGCAGCGCGAACCGCTGCCAGAAGCATTATTGCAGAGTGTGTTGTTTGAGAAAGTCGTCCATCTGCCACCCCTCGCGCTTGAGCAACCGATTGAAATCGCTACGCGGAAGCCGTACTTCGAGCTGCTGACGTCCGTCCTCGGCGACACGCTCGCCGAGGACTGCCCCTGCATCGTAAAATTGCGCGCGTAACCGGGCTTCCGCATGCTCGAGCAGCAACCACTCCTGCATCATGTCTTCACCCAGTCGCTCGGCAATCGCCTGAGCGACCAGCTCAAGACCCTGTCCGCTTTGGGCGGAAATCCAGACGCGCACCGGTTTGCCCTGCTCGTCGCGCTGAATCTGCGGCTCAAAACCGTCCAACAGGTCGATCTTGTTGTAGATCTCCAGAATCGGGAGCTCCAGCGCGCCAATTTCGTTCAGAACCAGGTGGACCTGTTCAATGTGTGAGGTGCGCTCATCGTCAGCCGCATCGATCACGTGCAGCAACAGGTCGGCCTGGCTGGACTCCTCCAACGTGGCGCGGAAGGCCTCTACCAGCTTATGCGGCAAGTGCCTGATGAATCCCACCGTGTCAGCCAGAATCGCCGGACCAATCTCGGCAAGCTCGATTCGGCGCAAAGTCGGATCAAGCGTCGCAAACAGCTGGTTTGCAGCGAAAACACTGGATTCGGTGAGAACATTGAACAGGGTAGATTTACCGGCATTGGTATAACCGACCAGCGACACAACCGGAATTTCCGCACGCTGACGGGAACGGCGCGCCTGCTCTCGCTGGCTGCGAACCTTTTCAAGGCGCTGGGATATCTGCTTGATGCGTACACGCAACAAGCGTCTGTCGGTTTCAAGCTGCGTTTCACCCGGACCACGCAGACCGATACCGCCCTTCTGGCGCTCAAGGTGAGTCCAGCCCCGCACCAGGCGCGTGCTCAGGTGATCAAGCTGAGCCAGCTCTACCTGCAACTTGCCTTCATGGGTCCGCGCGCGCTGAGCAAAGATATCCAGAATCAGCCCCGTACGATCGATCACGCGACACTTCAGCTCGCCCTCAAGGTTACGTTCCTGACTGGGGGAAAGTGTGTGATTGAAGATGACCAGGTCGCCTTCATGGCTGGCGACCAGCTCGCGCAGCTCATCTACCTTGCCGGCGCCAACCAGAAATCTTGGGCTCGGCTGAAACCGGTTTACCGTGAGGAAAGCGACAATATCCGCTCCAGCAGACGCGACCAGCTCAAGAAATTCCTGCGGATCTTCCCGGCTGGACTCATCCATGCCTTCGAGATGAACGAGCACAGCTCGCTCACCCCCTTCATGGCGTTCAAAAAACAATCAGGCCTCCGCGATTATCAAGGATTGCCAGCTTCAGCCTCATCGCCTGTAGCCTGGACCGGGAGCCGCACCGGCCGTCCCGGCACCACGGTCGAAATCGCATGCTTGTAGACCATCTGGCTGACAGTGTTTTTCAAGAGAATAACGAACTGATCGAAAGACTCGATCTGTCCCTGCAGCTTGATGCCGTTTACAAGATAAATTGATACCGGAACACGTTCCTTGCGCAGAACGTTCAGGTAAGGGTCTTGTAGTGAATGCCCTTTTGACATTGCCTCACTCCTTAATGGGAACCGTTTTTTTATGAAGCCTCTGGATAATCTGTTTCAGAGGTTTCTTAAGCATTTAAATGCGTTTTTTGCCGGCCTGTCCATTATCCCTAAGACGAGCAGGCAGTATCCTTACGGAACTTCTGAATAACTGCTGCGCTCGGCCAAGCTGCGTGGAAATCTTCCTCAAAATGCTCATTTACACTGCGTAAACTGCGCGTTTTCGTCGAATTTCGTCTTGCCTGACCTTCGCTCGCTACGTTTCCAGAGGCTCCTATGACTGCAAAACAAGGTTAGCAGAACATCTGTGAACTATATTGTGATCCGCTCCAGACGTTTCAAGGCCATCCCGAATCTTTTTGGATCCAGACTGTCGAGCCACTCGATTTCGGCCTCCCATCCGCGCAACCAGGTGAACTGACGCTTGGCCAACTGACGCGTAGCAATAACCCCACGTTCGACCATTTCCTGATAGGACAGTTTGCCTTCCAGAAAGTCCCAGACTTGCCGGTAACCTACGGCTCGCACGGACGGCATCGTCGTATCAAGATCTCCCCTCGCGTAAAGTGTTTCGACTTCCTGTACGAAACCCTGCTCAAGCATCAGAGCAAAACGCCGTGCAATACGATCATGGACAACATGACGTTCTGCGGGTGCGATCGCCATGTGGTGCATAGTATAGGGTAATTTCTGCCCCGCGGGCGCGCCCGCTTCGGCTTTTTCTTGCGCCTGGCGGGCGTGCCAGGTGCTAAGCGGCACCCCCGAGATCAGATACACCTCATACGCGCGCTGGATGCGCTGGGGATCGTTCGGATGGATTCGTGCAGCGACTGCTGGATCGACCTTGGCCAGCTCGGCATGCACCGCTGGCCACCCCTGCTGTAGAGCCAGACTGGTGATACGTTGCCGAACAATCGGATCAGCAGATGGCATCTGGGCCAGCCCGCCAGACAGGGCTTTGAAATACAGCATGGTGCCGCCCACCAGCAACGGAATGCGGCCACGCCTCGTGATCGCAGCCAGCAACTCGATTGCATCATCACGAAACCTTGCCGCCGAATAGGCTTCAGCCGGATCCAGAATATCCACCAGGTGATGCGGATACGCCGCCAGGGTCGCGGCGTCCGGCTTGGCCGTGCCAATATCCATGCCGCGATACACCAGCGCAGAATCGACACTGATCAGTTCGCACGGCAAGTGATCCGCCAGATGTAAAGCGAGCTCGGTCTTGCCTGAGGCAGTGGGGCCCATCAGACAGATCACCGGCGGCAACGCCGCGTCAGGTGCCCCGTCGAGACTATCCATCAGCGGCCACGCAGGAACAGCTTGTCCAGCTCCGGCATACTCATCTGCGTCCAGGTAGGACGGCCGTGATTGCACTGGCCACTTCGCTCAGTCTGCTCCATATCGCGCAGCAAGCCGTTCATCTCGGTCAGGGTCAGGCGTCGGTTGGCGCGAATGGCTCCGTGACAGGCCATCGTCCCGAGCAGTTCATTCAGGTGCGCTTGAACGCGATCGCTGGTGCCGTATTCCATCAGATCAGCCAACACATCCCGAACCAGCTGAGGCGCATCCGCCTGTCGCAGCAGCGAGGGGATCTCACGGATCGCCAGGCTTTCCGGCCCCATGCGCTGTAACGAAAATCCGAGCCGGTTAAACCAGGCAGCATGTTCTTCGGCACAGTCCGCTTCACGCTGACTGACCGCGATCGACTCAGGGACCAGCAGCGGCTGACTGCGCAATCCCTCCTGGTCCATGGCCAGCTTGAGCCGTTCATAGGTGATGCGTTCATGAGCTGCATGCATATCGACCACGACGAGCCCCTGGGCATTTTCTGCAAGAATGTAGACGCCATGCAGCTGCGCAACGGCGTAGCCCAGCGGCGGGATATCCTGACCATCAGGCATCGCTGGCCTTGGAGACTCGGGCGCAGCGCCGTACAGACTGCCGTACGCTTCGGTCGCGCCAGCCAATGCCGTTACCGCCGGGCGTTCGGAAAACGGCTGGGCGGGGCCGGCCGTCCAGGCAGCAGCGGGCTCGGCCAACGGCATATGCGTCTGCCCGGAGAACACGCCAGCAGATAGCCCAGAGGCAACGGGCATGGCTTCCGTCGTTTGATCCGGTAATCCTTGGGCCTGTTCGCCGGGACGCTGGTCTGCCAGCGCCCGATATAACGTGCTGAACAGAAAATCATGCACCATGCGACCGTCGCGGAAGCGCACCTCATGCTTGGTCGGATGTACATTGACATCGACCACGGCCGGATCGACCTCCAGGAACAATACGAAGGTCGGATGACGACCATTGAACAGCACATCACGGTACGCCTGGCGAACCGCGTGGGCGACCAGCCTGTCCTTGATCATCCGACCGTTCACAAAAAAGTACTGCAAATCAGCCTGACTGCGCGAGAAGGTTGGCATGCCGACCCAGCCCCACAAACGCAGCCCGTCGCGCTCACTATCGATATTCAGCGATTGCTCGACAAACGCAGGACCGCATACGCTGGCAACGCGCCGCCGGGCTTCCTGCTCGGTGCGCGCCGGTCGCAGCCCAAGCACGCTACGTCCGTTGTGCCGCAGATTGAAAGCCACATCAAAACGCGACAGCGCCAGCCGCTTGACGACTTCCTCAAGATGGGAGAATTCGGTCTTCTCGGTACGCAAAAATTTTCTTCGGGCCGGCGTGTTGAAGAACAGATCGCGCACTTCAACTGTGGTGCCTCGCGGGTGCGCTGCAGGCTGCAGACGCGGCGCCATATCCCGCCCTTCAGTCTCGACCTGCCAGGCCTGATCAGCCCCTTCCGCGCAGGAAGTCAGACTCAGGCGCGATACCGAACTGACCGACGCCAGCGCTTCGCCGCGGAACCCTAGCGTGGCGACCCGCTCGAGATCATCCAGATCGCGGATTTTGCTGGTCGCGTGTCGTGATAACGCCAGTGGAAGATCATTCTCAACGATCCCAACCCCATCGTCACGCACGCGCAGCAGCTTGACACCGCCTTGCTCGACATCGATGTCGATGCGCAACGCCCCGGCATCAAGACTATTCTCGAGCAGTTCCTTGATGACCGAAGCGGGACGCTCAACGACCTCGCCTGCGGCAATCTGGTTGGCCAACCGAGGGCTCAGCAACTCTATGCGGGACATCTCAGGACTCATTCTTGACCAGCACGCTACCAGCAGGGACCTTGAGTACCTGACCAACCCGGATTTCGTCGCTGCCACCCAGGCGGTTCGCCTGTTTCAGGCTCGCCAGGCTGATGTTGTAGCGCGCAGCGATCATCGTCAGGGTATCGCCACGGGTAACGGTATGTTCCCGCGGACCCTGGGCGATCTTGCCATTCGCCTTGAGCGAAGCGACGCGGGTCCCCGGTGGCGGGTTACGCAGAAAATAGTCATGAATACCGCCCTGAATGGCACGCGCCAGTGATCGCTGATGTTTGCGGGTAACCAGCTTTTGCGCTTCGCCCGGGTTGGAGATAAAGCCGGTTTCGATCAGGATGGACGGGATATCCGGTGACTTGAGCACCATGAAGCCCGCCTGTTCGACGCGACGCTTGTGCAGCGGTGTGATCTTGCCGATAGAGCCCAGAACCTGATTGCCGACATCAAGACTGGCCGACAGGGACGCCGTCATCGACAGGTCGAGCAGCACACTGGCCAGCACCTGATCCTTGTTGCCCAGACTGACGCCCCCTACCCCGCCAATCAGGTCGGAACGGTTTTCCTTGTCGGCCAGCAACCTCGCCGTTTCAGATGTCGCGCCATTGTCCGACAGGGCGAATACCGAGGCGCCGAATGCGCTGGTGCGGGTGAACGCATCAGCGTGAATCGATACGAACAGGTCGGCATTGTGCTTACGCGCAATTTCGGTGCGCTTGCGCAAGGGAATAAAATAATCACCGGTACGCACCAGCTCGGCCCGGAAGCCGGGTTCGGCATCGATCAGCGCTTTCAAATCACTCGCGATAGCCAGCACCACATCTTTCTCCCGGGCGCCTTTATGACCCACGGCCCCCGGGTCTTCCCCTCCGTGACCGGCGTCTACCGCGACGATAATGTCACGGTTACCGATAACACTGGCGGACCGGGTCGGCTTTTGCGGTAAGGGTGACGCCGAGGGCTCGGGTGACGTTTGCGACTGCAGCGGGTTTGGCGGCTGACCATCATCAAAGAGATCCAGCACCAGTCGATGTCCGTACTGCTGATTGGGCGGCAATGCGAAACTTTTCGCGGTAACCCTTTGTTTCAGATCAATAACGACTCGCAGATCGCTGCCGTTACGCTGAGCTGACCGCAAGCCGCTGAGCGGGGTATCCGCAAGCGGGAGCGCATCCGTCGCGGCGCTGAAATTGGCATTGGAAAGGTCAACGACAATGCGTTCCGGGCTGCTCAGGGTAAACAGTTTGTGGTCAGCCGGACCGCTCAGGTCGAATACCACGCGGGTATTGTCCGGCGCACGCCAGACCCGCACGTTCTCGATCTCCGCTGCGCTCACCGTACCTGCGACCAGCGCACACAAGGTTACCAGTGCCCAGACGGCCAGTGCCTTGCCTTGTCCTAGTGTGGTTCCGATCACGGTATTGCGTTACTCCTGTTTGTCGCGCAGTTGCCGGCATGCAGCCTGGCCTTGCGCACTATGACCAGCCAGATGCAGCCGGCGCCCCTCGCCTTCTGCGGCAATGGTAATCGTCAGGTCCGAACTTGGCAAAATACCGGCGCCTTTTTCCGGCCATTCGATCAAGCAGAGACTCTCCGGGGCGAAGTAGTCACGAATGCCGAGAAACTCAAGCTCTTCGGGATCCAGCAAGCGGTACAGATCAAAATGATAGATCGTACCGGCCTCCAGTTCGTAAGGCTCAACCAGCGTAAACGTCGGGCTTTTTACCGCCCCGCGATGGCCCAACGCACGTATCAATCCCCTGCTAAGCGTCGTCTTGCCTGCACCCAGATCACCGTCCAGGTAGATCACGCCACGAAACCCCATGGCCTGACCGATAGCTGCACCGAGCGACTCCATTGCCTGCTCGTCTGCCGCAAACAAACTGTCACTCATGGGAGCCCCTAGTATTGAGGATGGTTCGGATAGGCATTATCAAATCAGACGCCAGAATACCGTATTCACCAGAAACTGCAGCACAATCACCCGCTCGCGCATGTACCAGCGTGGCGTAACGCGCCGCGGCGCCAGCCTCGACGTGCTGTGCCAACAGCGCGCCGACCAGCCCCGAAAGCACATCGCCCATTCCCGCCACGCCCAT
This sequence comes from Pseudomonas profundi, assembly GCF_008638305.1. Taxonomy (GTDB): domain Bacteria; phylum Pseudomonadota; class Gammaproteobacteria; order Pseudomonadales; family Pseudomonadaceae; genus Halopseudomonas; species Halopseudomonas profundi. Next base: position 305,721 of record NZ_VTPZ01000002.1, on the reverse strand, counting down.
CCCCGGGTTGCCATCGGTACACAGACCCACCGGGGCCGGGAAGCATGCCGGACCGGCAACCAGACTACCAACCCCTTTGAGTATTGCGGCGCAACCAAACCGATCCGCCAGGGTTGTGACTGCCAGCAGACGGTCTGCCTGCACGGCGGCCGTCGAACAGCCAAGCAGTCGTCCGGCTTCTGCGGGATGCGGAGTAATCACCGATTGCTCCCCTATTATCAGTCCATCAGGGTGCTGCACGGCGATTTCATTCAGCGCATCAGCGTCCAGCACTTTGGGCAGGTCGCTCGCCAGCGCCTGTTCAAGCATCCGTCGGCCCCATTCAGCGCGTCCGAGACCTGGCCCAATAACCAGCGTTGTAGCCTGTTTCAACAACAGGGAAAGCGCTTCGGGGTTGTCGACAGCATGCACCATCACCTCGGGACACCGCGCAAGCAACGGCGCAACATGCGCTGAGCGTGTGGCGACACTGACGCGCCCGGCGCCGCTACGTAGCGCAGTCTCAGCCGTCAGCATGACCGCGCCACCCATACCCAGGTCGCCGCCGATGACCAGTACATGGCCGAACATGCCTTTGTGGGCAGCTCTTGCCCGCCGCGGGAGCTTGCAGGCAAGTCGCTCCGGAACAAGCCGTTCTGCAACGGGCTGTACCGGCTTGCCCGGAATCCTTTCAAGCTGGGCGAACTCGAGGTCGCCGGCCTGATCTGGCCCCTGGGCGGTGAACAGGCCTAGCTTGGGAGCACTGAAGGTCACCGTCAGATCCGCCCGGACGGCGTGGCCGAGCACAGCCCCCCGATCAGGATCCAGACCGCTCGGCACATCCACCGCGACTACGGGTGATCTGAGCGCGTTGACCGCGTCGATGGCACTTGAGTACGGCTCGCTCACTTCACCATTCAAGCCGGTGCCTAGCATGGCGTCGACAATCACGCCTTCCAGGCGAGCCTGAGGATGCCAGGCAGTCACTTCAACGCCGGCCTCAAGCGCAATCTGCCAGGCCCGAGCGGCATCATCCTGTAAGCGTTCCGGCGGCTTCACCGCATACACTTGGACCTCCCACCCAGCAATGTGCGCTAACCGGGCAACGAGATAACCATCGCCCGCGTTGTTGCCGCTGCCGGTCAGCACGCTGAGCTGACCAGCGCCAGCCCACCGTGCACTCAACGCCCGCCAGACGGCCTCCGCTGCTCGGTGCATGAGCTCAAGCCCAGGTGTTCCCGCCGCGATAATGCGCGCATCAAGTTCGCGGGTCTGGGCTGCTGTACATATCCCGAATGGCATTTCTGACGTCATGACATGCTACCGGCGTGAATGTCTGGCAGAATTATACGTCCTGGCTGTCTCACTCCCTAGACCCTCCTTTTATTCATGCCTGATTCCACTATCGATTACGCCGAGCTGGCGGACAACATTCGCCTGATCGCCAGCGAACTGGGCTTTCAGCAAACCGGTATCAGCGAGCCGGATATAGGTCAGCACGAAGCCTGGCTGGATAGCTGGCTGCGCGCGGGTTATCACGGGGAAATGGAATGGATGGCCAGTCACGGTAGCAAGCGAACCCAGCCGGCTGAACTGGTTCCAGGAACCCGTCGGGTCATTTCGGTGCGCATGGATTATCTGCCGACTGATACCAGCATGGCCAAACGATTGGCGAATCCTGACGCTGCCTATATCTCGCGCTATGCACTCGGCCGGGATTACCACAAGTTGATCCGGCGCCGACTGCAACAGCTGGCCGATCGGGTACAGGAACTGGCCGGCCCCTTTAGCTACCGCGCCTTCGTCGACAGCGCCCCGGTAATGGAGCGTGCGCTGGCCAGTCGCTCAGGTCTCGGCTGGATCGGCAAGAACACCATGCTGCTGAACCGCAAGGCGGGCAGCTTCTTCTTTCTAGGCGAGCTGTATACCGATCTGCCTCTACCCGTCGACCAGCCATATACTGAAGATCATTGTGGCCGCTGCAGCGCCTGCCTGGACAAATGCCCGACCGGTGCCTTCGTCGGAGAGCACGTGCTGGACGCACGCCGCTGCATCTCGTATCTGACCATCGAACTGAAGGGAGCGATTCCGGAGGAGCTGCGACCCTTGATGGGCAACCGCGTGTTCGGCTGCGATGATTGCCAGCTGGTATGCCCCTGGAACCGCTTCGCCAAGGACACCTCCGAGGCGGATTTCACGCCACGACACAGTCTCGACCAGGCCGATCTGATCGACCTGTTCCGCTGGGATGAGCAAACCTTCCTGAAAAATACCGAGGGGTCACCCATTCGCCGGATAGGTTACGAACGCTGGCTTCGCAACCTGGCGATAGGTCTGGGTAACGCCACCTCGAGCTTGCCGGTGATCCAGGCCCTGCAGGCGCGTGCGCAGCACCCGTCTGAATTGGTCAGCGAACATGTCCGCTGGGCCCTCTCGCGGCACTCGATCAATACTTGATGAAGTGTTCGCGGTAGTGCTTGAGTTCCGCAATCGAGTCGTACACATCGTCCAAGGCCAGGTGACTGCTCTGCTTCTTGAAGCTGTTCTTTACCTCCGGCGCCCAGCGCGCGGCCAGCTCTTTTAACGTCGATACGTCCAGATTTCGATAGTGAAAGTAACGCTCAAGCTCGGGCATTCCGCGATAGAGGAAACGCCGGTCCTGGCAGATGCTGTTGCCACACATGGGTGATCGTCCTTCCGGCACCCACTCACGCAGAAAAGCCAGTGTCTGACGCTCGGCTTCAGCCAGATCGATCGCACTGTCTTTCACACGCTGCGTCAGCCCGGACTGCCCGTGTTGACGGGTATTCCATTCGTCCATCCCGTCTAACAAGGCGTCCGGCTGCTTGATCGCCAGTACCGGTCCTTCTGCCAACGCATTCAGCTGGGCATCGGTTACCACTGTGGCGATTTCGATAATGACGTCGTTATCGGAATCGAGACCGGTCATTTCCAGATCGATCCAGATCAGGTTATCGGGGTTCTGCATGCAAGGTCCTGTGTCTGAGTAAGTGGATGAATAGAGTATACGCCTGCATGCTACACTGCGGCTGGTTCCCAAGATGTGTAATCCATGGCCAAGCGACACCTTACTCGACGTCAGAACTGGCGCATTCAGAAAATTCAGGACGAGCGCAGCGTGCGCGCCGGCAAACGTGCCGACCTCGCCGAAGAGAGCTTGCTCGGGGGCGATCTAGGCCCGGAGCAGGTAGGTCTGGTTATTGCGCATTTTGGCGTTCAGGTCGATGTCGAGGCCACCAGCGGCGAGCAGGCGGGGCTTGTCAGACGCTGCCACATGCGCGCCAACCTGCCAGCGCTGGTTACCGGCGACAAGGTGGTGTGGCGCGCTGACAACCAGAACGGCGGCGTGATCGTTGCCCAACTGCCGCGCCGCACCGAGCTGTTTCGCCCCGATCACCGCGGCCAGCTGAAGCCGGTAGCGGCGAATATCGACCGCCTGATCATCGTATTTGCCCCGCTGCCTACACCTCACAGCAATCTCATCGATCGCTATCTGGTGGCTGCTGAACAGGCAGGGCTCGAGCCATTGCTGGTTCTCAACAAGGCGGACCTGCTGAATCAGGCGGAATTTGCCTATCTACGCGGCTGGCTCGACGAGTACGCCCGGCTGGGATATCGCACGCTCTGCCTGTCCGCAGATTCCGGTGATGGCCTGGATGAACTGCGGGGTGAACTGAAGGGGCGCATCAACGTATTTGTTGGTCAGTCCGGGGTCGGCAAATCCTCATTGATCAACGTATTGCTGCCCGGCGAAGACCTGCGCGTAGGCGCCCTCTCGGACGCAACAAACAAGGGTATGCACACCACGACCACCGCCAAGCTCTTCCACTTCCCCGAGGGCGGCGATCTGGTGGATTCCCCCGGCATCCGCGAATTCGGCCTTACGCATATTTCCCACGACGAGCTACTGGAAGGCTTTATCGAATTCCGACCGTTTCTCGGCCATTGCAAATTCCGCGATTGTCAGCATCTGCACGAGCCCGGCTGCGCCTTGCTTGCCGCGGTCGAGCGCGGGGAGATTTCATCAACACGCATGCGCAGTTACCGCTACATCCTTTCGGGCATCACCAATCCGTGAGCACCGCTGGCGCTTCCTTCGGGAAACGCCTGCAGTTTCTAGGGCTCACCCAGTCTTCTGAGCGAACCGGGATCGTCGAATAAATTGGCAGGTCGCGTCTGCGGCGCTGATTCCGGCTGGGCGGGCGCCGGCGCGACGGTTCCCTGCCCCTCGCTAACATCCTCGAACCGCCCTGGCACGCTTGGCACAGCGTTGATCAGGGGCGCATCGTTCGGCTCAGCGTCAGGCTCAGCCTGATCGGCTGTGCCTTCGAGCAGCTGCGCTTCAGCCCGCTTATTGAGCACCACGATATCGATTCTGCGATTGATCGGATTGGTTGGATCGTTCCGATCGAACAGTGCCGAGTCAGCGTAACCCACTACGCGCGCGACCTGACTTTCAGGATACCCTGCCACGACCAGCGTGCGACGCGCTGCGTTGGCCCGCTCGGCGGACAGCTCCCAGTTGCCGTAGCTCAGGCGACCGCTGAAAGGTTTGGCGTCGGTATGCCCGCCGATACTGATTTTCTTCGGCACGCTGGAAATGGTGTCAGCCAGCGCCAGCAGAATGTCTTCAAAATAGGACTGTAACTGCGGGCTGCCGCTGGCAAACATGGGTCGATTCTCCGCATCGACAATCTGGATGCGTAATCCATCCTGAGTGATCTCCAGCAAGATCTGATCCTTGAAGCGCTGAAGCACCGGCTCAGCATCGATCTTGTTTTGCAGCTCCTGCAGCAGAAGATCCAGCTCTTGCTGTTCAGCCATCTCGGCCAGGTCAGCGATGGTTTCGTTATCCAGTTGCAGGGGCGCTTCAACCTGCTCAGGCAAATCATTCAAGGTCTTCTGCGGGGCCACAGTCGGCGACCCGCCCAGATCAATCGCGTACGGACTGCCGCCCTCCGAGAAACCGATCGGATCGTTGAAGTAACCTGACACCATCGCCAATTGGCCCGGCGTCGCCGCCGTGACCAGCCACATAACCAGAAAGAACGCCATCATCGCTACCGCAAAATCGGCGAAAGCTATTTTCCAGGATCCGCCATGATGAGCTGCTGCCTTGCGGCTGATACGTTTGACAATAATCGGTTGATCGTTAGCCATCTCAGCGGCCCTTCACCGACTCTTCCAGCTCAAGGAAACTCGGCCGATGCTCGGACAGCAAGGACTTGCGGCCAAATTCCACCGCCAACGCCGGCGGCAGGCCCTGGGCACTGGCGACCAGGCACATTTTCACCGCCTCGTAGGTGTTAGCCTCTTCGGTGGCGTCGTGTTCCATTGCCGCAGCGAAAGGGCCAACGAAGCCATAGGCGGCCAGGATCCCGAGGAAGGTGCCGACCAGTGCCGTGGCTACCTTTTCTCCGATCTGCGCATTGTCCGCATCTCCAAGAATGCCCATGGTGACCACGATGCCCAACACTGCAGCCACGATACCGAAACCCGGCAAGGCGTCCGCCACGCGAGTCACTGCATGGGATGGCGTCTGCAGCTCTTCGGTGAGGCTGGAAATCTCGACGTCGAACAGGGCTTCAAGCTCATGCGGAGCCATATTGCCGGTGGACATGATGCGTAAATAGTCACAGATGAAAGCAATCATGCGGTCATCCTTGAGGATTGCCGGATATTTGGTGAATATCGGACTCTCGTGCGGCTCCTCAATATCCGCCTCTATGGCCATCATCCCCTCCCGACGGGACTTGTTGAGAATTTCATACAGCAACCCGAGTACATCAAGAAAGTAAGGTTTGCCGAAGCGGTGCCCAAACAGAATCTGCGGCACCTTGGCGAAGGTATTGCGGACCGTCGCCATACTGTTGGCAACGAGGAAAGCGCCCAGCGCCGCCCCGCCAATAATCAGGATTTCAAACGGATGCCACAGCGCCGCTACCTGCCCGTCGGACAACACGAACCCGCCCAAGACACTGACGATAACGACAAGAAACCCTGCAATTTTCAACATAAACGCGTGAGACCCGGACAAGAAAATGGACGTGCTTGGCAGCCGCCTTTGGGCGGCACTACTCTAGTGATCAGGTTATAGTGACGACCATTCGGACCTTCAGGTTACGATGAGCAAGTGCAAACGAAGCGCTGGTTGCCACGAAGACTTTATCGGCAACGCGGCTCAAACCCTGAGTACAATGATGCTCGAATTTTGTAACGCCCCTCGGTCCGCTTCGATTGAACAGTGCCCGCGAACCGGCACAATAGACACCCTGGATGAATATCGATCAGGAATCATACATGTCGCACCCCTGTTTACCCTTGCTGATCGAACCGGATCAGCTCCCGGCACAACTGAATCCGGCGGCGTACCGCCTCGTCGACCTACGTAAGCTAGAGGAGTACCAGGCCGGCCATATAGCTGGAGCAGTCCCGGTGGTGCCGTCAGAAATAACCGCTCCGCCGCCGATACCCGGCTTACTACCTGCTCAGAAGCGATTGGAACAATTGTTCGGCCGGCTAGGCCACCATCCGGATCTGCACTATATCGTCTATGACGATGAAGGCGGCGGCTGGGCTGGCCGCTTCATCTGGTTGCTCGATTCGATCGGTCATAAGCATTATTCCTACCTCAACGGTGGCCTGAAGGCCTGGACCGCAGAAGACAGACCACTGGTTAGCACCTCGGAAGCCCCCGAGCCCACCCAGCCACGGATCAGGCTCAACCACGATCACACTATCGATCTGGCAACACTCGTCCGGGAGCAGGAAGGCTCTGACCGGATAATCTGGGACGCGCGTTCGCCTGAAGAACACCGAGGCCAGAAAGTACTTGCCGCCCGCGGCGGACATATCCCTGGCGCGATCAATTTTGAATGGACTGCGGGGATGGATCCGCAGCGCGGACTGCGGCTACGCACCGATCTCGCGGACAAACTCGCCGAGCTGGGTATTACCCCCGACAAGGAGATTGTCACTCACTGCCAAACCCATCACCGCTCCGGATTCACTTACCTGGCGGCCAAGATTCTCGGTTATCCGCGAGTCAAAGCCTACGCAGGTTCGTGGTCGGAATGGGGCAATCATCCCAATGCCCCTATCGAAAGCTAAGGACTTATCAATGCAAGATCGTCTTTTCATCATTCTGCAATACCTGCTGCCTCAGCACTTGCTATCACGCGCTGCCGGCGGCCTGGCCAATTGCACCTGGCCGTGGGTCAAAAATCCGTTTATCACCTGGTTCGTCAAGCGGTATCAGGTAGATATGCGCCAGGCCGTAGAACCCGAACCCACTGCTTACGCCTGCTTCAATGATTTTTTCACACGCGCACTCACGCCCGATGCCCGTCCACTCGACCCTGCATCCGACTCGGTTCTGAGTCCCGCCGATGGCGTGATCAGTCAACTCGGAGCAATAGAGCACGGCCGGATATTCCAGGCAAAAGGTCAAAGCTATAGCGTGCAGGAGTTGGTCGGCGGAAATACCGAGCACGCCAAGTTGTTCCAGGGCGGGCAGTTCGCCACCGTCTACCTGTCGCCGCGCGACTATCACCGGGTCCACATGCCATTGGGCGGCACTCTGCGCGAGATGATCTACGTCCCCGGCGACTTGTTCTCGGTTAACCGCGTCACGGCGGAGAACGTGCCGAGGCTTTTCTCCCGCAATGAGCGTGTGGTCTGTATCTTTGACACGCCAGCCGGCCCGATGGGCCTGGTGCTGGTAGGCGCGATGATCGTTGCCTCAGTGGAAACCGTCTGGGCCGGCCTGGTTGCCCCCCACCGACGCCAGCTTCACGCGCGCGATTACAACGAAGCGGCTCCGTCACTGGATCGCGGTGCAGAGATGGGTCGATTCAAACTTGGCTCCACTGTGATCGTACTCTTCGGCCCGGACAAGGCTGACTGGGACAAGGGCCTGGGCGCTGGAGATTTTGTGCAAATGGGTCAGAAGCTCGGCAAGCAACGCTAGAGGAATGGAAAACTGAGCCGGTCGCCGACCAGCCGTCAGGACTGCGCAAGACGCCGTGAACCCGTCCGTGGGGGCTTGATGGAAACATCCCTGTTTTCAACACTTGCTCCACCCTGACAGCCGGCGGGCTTGGTCGCGCATCGGCGTGAGGCAGAGATTAAAACCGTTTTTCAGATTTTCCTATCAGGCCGCTCCAATGTGTATGCGAAGCGAGGCGACAGGGTTGAGCCGACCGTGCGATGACAAGGATGTCATCGACGAGCTTACAGGGACGTACTTGCAGCGTGTCGGCGCAGCCCTGTCGCCTCGCGACAGCTGGCCCCGAATTACAGCCCACCAATACTGCCGGATCGGGGAGCTATCAAGCGCGAGTAATGGGAAAGGCTATAACCTCATCAATACTGCGCGCCCCCATCGCCAGCATAACGAGACGATCCACTCCTAACGCCACGCCTGCACACTCGGGTAAACCACTATGCAGTGCGTGCACCAGATGCTCATCCACAGGGAGCACAGGACGGTTCAATGCCGCGCGCAATTGCTGATCAGTCTCGAAGCGTCGAGCTTGCTCCATAGCATCGGTCAGCTCGAAGTAACCGTTAGCCAATTCCATGCCGTTGATGAACAACTCAAAACGCGCCGCGCTTGGCACCCTGTCGTCAGAGCCTACAATCCTTGCCAGAGCAGCCTGGGACGCAGGAAAGGCGTAGACCATCGTGGGCTCGATCAACTGAGGTTCGATGAGATGGGAAAACAACAGGTTGAGCCAGCCGTCGCGATCCAGCTCGCCGGTAAAACCGCAGCGCTCCCGCCCCAGCCGCGCCAGCTCCGACGTATCGCAACCATGAATATCCGTTACCAGCAGATCCCTGAAGAGATCAGCGTAGGTGACTCGGCGTGCAGGGGTGCAGCCGAGCACAGAACGCACCAGCTGATCGACTTCCTCCATCAGCTGATGATGATCAAACCCTACCCGGTACCATTCGAGCATGGTGAACTCGGGGTTATGCCGCGATCCGCTTTCACCGTTACGGTAGACCTTGCACTGCTGCCAGATCGAGCCGCTGCCCGCCGCCAGCAGGCGCTTCATCGGATATTCCGGAGACGTATGCAGATAAAGGACGCGCGTGGGGCCGCCGCCTTCCGGTACGAGATCGGTTATGAAGGGAAACAGGTGCGGGTCGCTCACTGCAGCGCCAGATAATGCGGGCGTTTCGACCTCCAGCACATCGCGTTCGGCAAAGAAGCGCCGGATCTGGTTAATTATGCCGGCACGGCGTCGAAGATTGTCGATTGAAGCGGTGGGTTGCCAATCGTGCATTCAATGGCTACTCAAAGGTTAATTGGCGAATCTGACCTACCAAGCATGCAGCGACGCCAACTTACAGACACAAAAAACCGGGACCAGGGCCCCGGTTTCTGCCGAAACAGGATTTACGCGCGGCCGACGTAATCGTTGGTACGGGTGTCAACCTTGAGGGTGTCCCCAACGTTGATAAACAAAGGAACCTTGACCACTGCGCCAGTTACCAACTTGGCCGGCTTGGTGCCGCCGCCGGAGGTGTCGCCACGCACGCCGGGATCAGTTTCGACGACTTCCAGCTCAACGAAGTTCGGAGGCGTCACGGCAATCGGCGCGCCATTGTACAAGGTGACCTGATAGATCACCTGCTCCTTGAGCCAGTTCTTGGTGTCAGCGACAGCCTTTTCATCAGCACCAACCTGCTCAAAAGAACCATCGGTGGCCATGAAATGCCAGAATTCACCATCGGCGTACAGGTATTCCATTTCACGGTCCATGACGTCAGCGCCTTCAAGGCTATCGCCCGATTTGAACGTCCTTTCGTTAACCCGGCCGTTTTTCAGGTTGCGCACCTTGACCCGGTTGAACGCCTGTCCCTTGCCTGGTTTGACGTATTCATTTTCCAGGATCGCGCAGGGATCGCCGTCCAGCATCACCTTAAGACCCGGCTTGAATTCATTGGTAGAATAATTGGCCATACATTTCCCACTTACAGTTTGAACGGAATCATCCGAGAGCGCGCTGACCGATGGTTTCAGCCCGGCGTTGTCAGCAACGCCCGACGGATGCCCTGCCACCCATGCGCGGAAAAACGCAATGATACATGGATCTTCAGCGCCTGTTGAGTCTGACACTTGGCAAACTCTACTGGCGCGCAGTGTTACCGACCCCGCAGCGCTTCTCGACCGGCTCCAATTGCACGACTCTTTGCTTGATCCGGCGAGGGGTGCCGCACAGGATTTCCCGTTGCGTGTGCCCGAACCCTACATAGCCAGAATGCGCCGCGGCGATCCGGACGATCCCCTCCTCAGACAGGTATTGCCCATCGGAGAAGAGCTCCTGGATCAGCCCGGTTACGTGACTGACCCCCTGGGCGAACAACACGCCAACGCCCGGCCAGGCATCATTCACAAGTACCACGGCCGGCTTTTGCTCGTTGTCAGCGCAGGATGCGCAGTGAATTGTCGCTACTGTTTCCGGCGCCATTTCCCCTACGACGACAACAACCTGAGCACCGCTGAATGGCAGGAGGCGCTGGATTACATCCGTGCCGATGCCAGCATCCGCGAAGTAATATACAGCGGAGGCGATCCACTAGCAGCCAATGACAAGCGCCTGGCCTGGTTGACCCGGGAAATCGCGAACATTCCGCATGTGATGCGTCTGCGGGTTCACACTCGTCTACCGGTGGTTATTCCTCAACGGGTAACGGCCGGCCTGATTGACGCGTTATGCGGTACCCGCCTGCCCGTCACCATGGTGCTCCATTGCAATCATGCCAACGAACTGGACCCTAGCCTGGAGCAAGCAGTACACACCCTACGCAGCGCCGGAATCATGATGCTCAACCAGGCGGTTCTGCTGCGCGGAGTGAATGACCAACTCGAAGATCAGATCGCCTTGAGTGAAAGGCTAGCCGATAGTGGCATAATGCCCTACTATCTCCATATTCTTGACCATGTAAAAGGTGCACGTCATTTTCTTGTCGGAGATGACGAGGCAATCCGACTGGTTGGACAGATGCTGACGCGCTTGCCGGGCTTTCTTGTTCCGCGCCTGGTTCGTGAAATCGCGGGCGAACGCAGCAAGGTGCCGCTGGTTGTGCAGCCTGTTGAATGACGGTTGTCTTGAGGTCTCATCGGACTCATGGCCGCCGGTATAAGCTGCACGAACATAAGCTGCTAGAGTGAGGGCACAGGTTCTGAATAGGGTCCAGCTGATCGCCTTGGTACCGGTTATTGTCGAGGATGGCCTGAACCGTGCAGTGCTGTTGACGTTCGGTCATTTTGACGAGGCGACAGCGGGACCTCGATACTGGGAACTACATGAATAGCACAACGCATAAGCTCAATTTGCGAGTACCGCTGCAGACGCTGGAAACACTCAGCTTCGCTGAAGCGACGGAGAAAGGAATCTCCCGGTGGCTGGGAAATTTGCCTAAAGCCAATATTGGAGAAACCGCCCGTCAGCTTTACAAAGGATTGATCGAGCTGAATCAGCTGATCATCGCGCCCGAGAAGCGTCTGGCGTTGCTCGAGCTCATCCGTCCTGAAGTACGCTACGTCTGCGTTGCGCTATCGAAATACTACCTGGGCCAGTCCATCGTCCTTGAAGACAAACCGCGCAAAGTCGCCAATCTGTCGCAGTCCCTGCAGAATCACCTGGCCAACGGCTACAAGATCATCGTCGCGCAGGAGCAAAGCATCCGCCCCAAGGAGCATGCTACCGTCATGGCGCTAGCGCTTGAGCGCGCCATCCGCGGCCTTTGCGGCCCCCTGCTACGTGCATACCAGCTCTACTGCCCGGTTGCCGACGGTGTCTGGCTCGAGATGCATCAGCTCTATCAGCTTGCACGCAGGCGACGCCTGCACAAGCAACCTATCCCTGATGCCGAGAACTCGGCCGGGCATGCCTTGAGTATCAGACACTGCTATACCATGGCGCTGCTGATGGGCGCGGCCCGTCCCAATCAGATGCGCCAGAGCGCCATGAGTAAGCTGTTCGCTACGCTGGAGGACTGGAGCAGGCGGGTCCACCTGGTAGACCCAGGCGATCCGGACGCGCTATTCATCATCAATCCCGACATGGACTGCGCACCGCGATACCGATCGCTGATTCGTGACGAAGATATCAGCGCAAGCGTTGGACTGGCGACCCGGGGGCTGGTCGAAGAGATCAAGGATTTCATGCTCAATGGAGCCGAGGCCGGCAGCTCACTGAAGATCCCTGACGACTTCGGCGTAGAGCTGTTGCAGCATGTCAGTCAGTCCTGGGGCGACCTGGCAGAACGCACCTTCAACCGCGTTCCGGGTAACGGCGCGATGCGGTTGAGCATCGGTATGAGCGCCACCCATTACCGGATTTCCGGCATGAGTTTCTCGAAATTTGTCGCCACTGACGAAGCCGAACTCAATCCCTTCTCCGACGCGGCCAGGCGGGCCCGAAAGGAAGGTTGGGACAGCGCTTTCGACACGGACAAGAGTATCGACTGGGCACCGTCGAACATGGAGATGATCGATTACACGACGGCCACTGCGCCCGATACGCCAGCCAACCGGCAAAGCGAAGACGACCAGTATCCGGTCCATACCCTGAATATCGTCAATCACAGCCCAGGCGGATTTTGCCTCACCTGGCCAAGGGAGGTTCCGAAACAACTTCAGGCAGGCGAGCTGCTCGGCGTGCAGGAGGTCAATGGTCAGGACTGGAGTCTCGCTGTGGTTCGCTGGATCCGACAAGTGCGCGGTGGCGGCACGCAAATGGGTATCGAACTGGTCGCTCCGCACTGTACGCCGTGCGCTATCAAGCTGATCCGCAAATCCGAGCAACCCAGCCAATACCTGCGTGCGCTGACGGTTCCAGCGGTAGCAGCGATCGATCGCCCACCCACCATCATTACCCCACGCCTGCCTTTTCAGGTCGGCAGCAAGGTATTGATACATCAAGGCCACAAGGAAGCGCGGGCACAACTGGTCGATCGCATTACCGCTACCGGCAGCTTCAGTCAGTTCGAACACCGGTTCCTCGACCCGATGGCAGGCACTGACCGTCGCGCTGGAGGGCGCCCAGGCACGCCAGGTGGCGGCGAGGATGATTTTGACTCTCTGTGGAAGACGTTGTAGATTCCAGTGACGTCAGGGCTGCCTTTCTCCGGCCCGTACACATGGAAGACTATGGGCACCGAAACGCAGGCTATACGGCTGTTAATACTTGATGATTCGCAGAACAATGCCGAGCGCATCGTCAGCGTTTTACGCAACGCCGGTCACGCCACCCGCGCTCATCGCATTACCTCGGCAGAAGACCTGCACGAATGCCTTCAACAGACCTGGGACCTGTGTATTGCGGCCCCGGAAACGAGCTTCATGTCCGCTCGGCAAGCGTTCAGCCTGATCGGCTCGGACCGTGATGTCCCGTTCATTCTCCGCCTGGCTGAGCCAGACACCGAATCCCTGGTGGAAGCCCTTCGCAGCGGCATGAAGGACGCCATTTCCGTCGACTCCGATGCACTGCTGACGCTGGTGGCACAACGCGAATTGGCCAGCCTGGCGGCGCGAAGGCACCAGCGTATCGCTGAGCAATCGCTGCGCGAAGCCGAGAAGCGTTGCCAGCTGCTGCTCGACAGCTCTGTTGACGCTATCGCCTACGTGCACGACGGTATGCATATCTATGCCAACCGCTCCTACGCCCGGTTGTTCGGTTATGACGATGTCGATGATCTTGCTGCCGAACCGATGGTCGGCCTGATCGCGGCGAAGGACCAGGCGGTGTTCAAGGATTTCCTGCGGCACTACATTGACCGCGGTGACCAGAACGAAATGCGCTGCAGCGGTGTGGACGTTGACGGCAAGGAATTCCCCGTCATGCTGACTTTTTCCCCAGCCAGCTATGACAACGAACCCTGCACTCAGGTCGTCATCCGCGCCGAAACCGCGAGCGCAGAGTTCGAGGAAAAACTCAAGAGCATGGCCCGCCAGGATCTGGTGACCGGTCTGTTCAACCGTGCCTACTTCCAGGAACAGCTTGAAAGTATCAGTGAGCAGGCTGTTCGTCAGGGCAAACCAAGCACGCTGGTCTATCTCGGTATCGACAATTTCCATGCGCTCCAGGCCGATGTCGGCATCGGCGGTGCAGATCTGGTACTGACCGATATTGCACAGATTCTCCGGCAGTTTTTTCCGGACGAGACGCTGATGGCGCGATTCAGCGATGATGCCTGTAGCGTCGTGCTGGATGCGCAGGAGCCTGAAAGCGTTCTCGACTCGCTCGACTCGCTTCGCCGGCAAATCGAAGGCAACCTGTTCGAAGCCAACGGACGCACCGTACAGATCACGGCAAGCATGGGCGTCTCTACCATCAGCGAGACCAGTCCAGACCCGGTCCAGGCCGTGGATCGCGCCCATCGCCTGTGCGACCAGATCAGCCAGGACGGCGGTAACGCGGTGAAGGTATTCAATCCGCTGGACGAACTGGCGCATCAGGCCAATCGTGGAAATCTTATCGCACTGATTCGCCATAGCATCGAAACCGATGCGGTCAAACTAGAGTTCCAGCCGGTGATCAGCCTGCGCGGAGACAGCTCCGAGCTGTATGAAACCTACCTTCGCTTGCTCAATAGCCAGGGTGAGGAAGTGCCTGCTGGCGAGTATCTCGAGGCGGCGATCGATTCGGGGTTAGCCGGCGAACTCGACCGCTGGATGATCGGCAAGGCAGTCCGAATGCTTGTGGCACAGCGTAGCAAGGGCACCGATACGCGGTTGATCCTTAACCTGAACAGCGCCAGCCTGCAGGACCTGGATCTGGTGCCGTGGATTTCGCAGCTGCTCAAGGAATCACGCTTGCCCATGGATGCGCTGGTGTTCCAGTTCAACGATGCGGACGTCAATACCTATCTGAAGCAGGCCCGGGCATTCACCGAGGCGCTACGTGGAATCCATTGCAAGGTTTCGCTGAGCCACTTCGGCTGCGCCTTGAACCCCTATGCAGCGTTGAAACATGTCCATGTTGATTACGTAAAGCTGGATGGCTCGTTCAGCCGGGATCTTTCCACGCCTGAATCAGTGGAAGCGCTCAAGGAAATCGTCACCACCTTGCACAGCAAGGGTAAGCTGACCATCGTTTCCTTCGTCGATAGCGCGACCATGATGCCGACCTTGTGGCAGGCCGGGGTCAATTACATTCAGGGGTTCTATCTCCAGGCACCCAGCGAGACGATGAACTACGATTTCTCTGCAGAGTGATGGACGGCGCCGAAACGGCGCCGATTCGCGAGTTATGCTGCGAGAGGTGTAGCGCCGCCTCCGTCACACTATTGATTAGTACCCGTCCCTGTCTCTAAAGCCCAGCAGATACAGAATGCCGTCCAGCCCAAGGGTAGAAATGGCCTGTTTGGCTGACTGCTTGACCAGCGGCTTGGCACGGAATGCCACGCCCAGACCGGCAATCGCGAGCATCGGCAGATCATTGGCTCCATCGCCCACCGCGATGGTCTGTTCAAGGCTTATCCCCTCGCGCTCAGTCAGTTCGCGAAGAAGATCCGCCTTACGTTGTCCATCGACGATCGGCTCCTGCACCTCGCCTGTAACCAGGCCGCTCTCGACTGGCAAGGCGTTGGCATAGACATAATCGATGCCAAGGCGCTGCTGCAATTGTTCTGCAAAATAGCTGAAGCCGCCCGAGAGTATTGCGGTTTTGTAGCCCAGACGCCGCAGTTGGGCTATCAGCGTTTCCGCGCCCTCGGTCAGCCGCAGGCCAGCGCCGATCTCTTCCAGCACTGACACAGGCAGCCCTTTGAGCAGCGCCATACGCTCCCGAAAGCTGGCCTTGAAATCCAGTTCGCCACGCATTGCCCGTTCGGTGATTTCTGCTACCAGATCGCCGACGCCTGCTGCCTTGGCCAGCTCATCAATTACTTCAGCATCGATCAAGGTGGAATCCATGTCGAAGACGACCAGCCGACGGTTCCTGCGAAAGATGCTGTCCTGCTGAAAGGCGATGTCGACATTCAGCTCCTGGGCGATGGCCAGGAACTCACTACGCAGAGCGGCGGGATCGTCGGGCTCACCGCGCACAGAAAATTCTATACAGCCCTTGCCCTGATCGGCCGGCAGGCCCTCAGGGATACGGCCGGACAGTCTGTCGATATGGTCTATGTTCAAATTGAAACGTGCGGTGATCTCGCTGACCCGGGCGATGTGCTCGGCAGTAATGCGCCGCGCCAGCAAGGTTACGATGTGCCGGGGCTTGCCCTGGCCAGTGACCCAGCGGCTATATTCTTCAGCGCTGACCGGCGTGAAACGGACCTGCTGATCAAGCTCGTAACCGCGGAACAAAACGTCCTTTAATACATCAGACATTCCGGTATCGCCCGCCATCTCGACCAGAATGCCAAATGACAACGTATCGTGGATCACTGCTTGACCGATATCCAGAATCCGAACGTTCTGCCGCGCCAGAATGCCGGTTATCGCAGCGGTCAGACCCGGCCGATCAGGCCCGGTAATATTGATCAGGACGATTTCGTTCAAGGTAGCCGCTCCGCTGAAAAGACTGGGCCGCCATTCTAACCGTAATCAGGGCCTGTTGCCGTATCATCGCGGCCGCGATGATACGGCAACAGGCCCTAGGCGACGACTTATTGGATGGCCGCTTTTTACCCCATGGCGGAATGGCTATACTCAATCGCTTCCGAAGGGCGCGAAGTTCAATCACACCGGACTGCCCCTTCGCTCGCCGGATCTTTCACCTGCCATATCGAGTTTTATCTTGAATCGCTCATCGCACTCCGACAATGTTTTCCTCCGCTGCTATGCCGCCTGGCGCGACCAGAGCATCAAGTTGCGGGGCAGTTTGATGCTGCTCGTCCTGACGCCCTTGTTCGGGGCTCTCCTGTTACTCATCTGGTTTGGCCAGTATCAGCTCCAGCGCGACACGGCGGCTCAGGCTGACGCGGTCGGCGCCGAGCTCGCGCGCCAGGTTGCCGCCTCCGTCGCGGACCCTCTGGCCGCGGATGACCATTTGAGCCTGAACATTCTGCTTGCGCAATGGAATCAGAACCCGCTGATTGCACACACCAGCCTGACCACCCCTGATAACCGCATCGTGGCCGAGGCAGGAGGCAAGGTTTCAGCCGCACAGTTGGCACCTGGACAGGGCCGCTTCGTCACGGCTGTACATGTTCAGGACGTACTGGCCGGCCAGTTGCGGTTGAGCCTGGCAGCTGAGCCGTTCAGCGCGCCAGGGCAAGCCCTGGTCCGCCATCTGCTATGGAGCCTGCTTGGGCTCACTCTCCTGGGCGCGCTGCTGGCCTGGCGCATGGCTGCCGGAATGCGCAAGGTGCTGAATGAGCTCGCTGACTGGCATGGCGATACCGATTCGCCACCGGCGGGTCTGGATCGCGCCGATGAACTGGGCGACCTTGCCCGACGGTTAACCGAGCGGCGTATTGTCGACATGCCGGCTCCTGCCGAGCCGGAAGAGCTGGACGAGCCGGAAGACGCGTTCGGTTCAGATTCGCTGGAACCAGCAACCATGGAGTTAGCAAACCAGCCCAACACCGCACAAGCGCCTGCTTCGCTCGACTCCGTTCCGGACCCGGATACCGTGTTCGGCCCGGTAGAACAGGAGCCGGTCGATGAAAATGCTGACGCCGACGCCTTCACCGTCCGGAGCGAAGCAGAGATTTCCGATGGTGATGACGAAACCTTTGAGGAAGAATCGCGTGACCAGGCTCTCCGACCCGATATAGCAGGATCATCCCGGGATGTGTCGTCGAACGAGACCGAAGCCGTTACGGAACCTGTAGCCCCTCCTCCTGCCCCGGCAATACCAGGCGCTGTCCTGGCAGTTCGGCTCGGTAATCAGGAGGCGCTACGTCGCCTCGCCCGCCCGCGCTTGCTATCGCTGCTGGAACGCTATCGGGAACATGTAAGCCAGGCGGCTGAGATTTACCAGGGAAAATTGCAAACGCTGCACGATGGCACCAGCGTGATCTCCTTCGCTGACGACGCGGGCAAGGATGATGCTGAAGAACTCACCAGGGTCCTCAGCTGCGGCGAATTGCTGAGGGTTCTAGGGCATGACCTGCAGATCGAGATTGCTGACACGGGTATTGCCTTGCACCTGCAGTTGGCTGCCTGCCGTACCGAGAATATTGATGAGCTGGAGGACGACGCGTATACAGAGCAACCCGACTGCAAGCAGATGCTGGAGCGGCTGCAGTTCAGCCGCAATCTGGTGCTATTGGATGCGTCGCTTGCTACCACCGGGATTCTCGGCCAGCGTGCGGTGGTAAGACGCCTGGCAAGCCAGTCCGGCGTGTATTGCGTTGAACGACTCAAAGAACCGCACCAAACCTTGCTGGAGCGGCAGCTGAACGCCTTGTACACCCAACGGCGCAACTGATCAGCAAGCCGGCGCTCGCCGCCCCGTTGCTTGCCCAACGAGACGGCGACAGGTTTAGCCTACGGCAATAGAATCGATCTTCTGGAACCCGCGCGGCAACTTGTTACCACGCCGTCCGCGTTCACCGCGATAATGTTCCAGATCTGCAGGTTTAAGCGTCAGCGTCCGCTTGCCCGCGACCAGCACCAGATTGGCATTGGCGGACAACACCGTTAACCCGGCAAGAAATTCATCCCGCGACTTAACGCGTGCCGAGGGAATGGACAGGATCCGGTTACCTTTTCCCTTCGCCAGCTGAGGCAGCTCCGCAACCGGGAACACCAACAAGCGCCCTTCATTGGAGACAGCTACCACCGAATCGCTTGCCTGATCAGAGACGAGCACCGGAGCAATCACCTTTCCTCCGGCCGGTACGCTGAGCAGCGCCTTGCCGTTCTTGTTCTTGGCGTGGAGATCTGAGCCCTGTGCCACGAAGCCATAACCAGCATCCGACGCAACAAGATATAGCGCCTGGTCATCAGGCATCAGTACCGCTTCAAATGCTGCGCCTGGCGGCGGACTGAGGCGTCCAGTCAGGGGCTCGCCCTGCCCCCGTGCCGACGGCAAGGTATGCGCTGCCACCGAGTAACTTCGCCCGGTGGAATCGATAAACACTGCAGGCTGATTAGACCTGCCTGCTGCCTGGGCGAGGAAGTTGTCACCCGAACGATAGGACAGCGCCGGGCCGTCTACTTCGTGGCCCTTGGCGCAGCGCACCCAGCCTTTTTCGGACAGCACCACTGTTACAGGTTCGGCGGGCACCAGTTCGGTTTCGGATAGCGCGCGGGCTTCGCGGCGCTCGATCAGCGGCGAACGACGGTCATCCCCATAGGTCTCGGCATCGGCAATCAATTCATCGCGGACTTTGTTGCGCAGGCGCTTCTCGCTACCCAGCAGCTTCTGTAGCTGGTCACGTTCAGCAGCCAACGCATCCTGTTCGCCGCGGATCTTCATCTCCTCGAGGCGCGCCAACTGGCGCAACCGGGTATCCAGAATATAGTCAGCCTGGAGCTCGCTGAGGCCAAAGCGGGCCATTAATTCGGCGCGTGGCTGATCTTCGGTGCGAATGATGTGAATGACTTCGTCCAGGTTGAGAAACGCAACCAGCAAGCCGTCCAACAAATGCAGTCGATTGAGAACCTTGTCCAGGCGGTACTGCAGACGACGACGCACCGTAGTGATCCGGAAACCCAACCATTCGCTGATCATGCTGCGCAGGTCTTTGACAGCGGGTCGGCCATCGGTCCCGATCACATTCATGTTGACCCGATAGCTGTGCTCCAGGTCAGTAGTGGCGAACAGGTGTTGCATCAGCTCTTCGGCATCCACGCGATTGGAACGCGGCACAATGACGATACGGGTCGGATTCTCGTGATCAGATTCATCGCGCAGGTCCGCGACCATTGGCAGTTTTTTCGCCTGCATTTGCGCGGCGATCTGCTCAAGAATTCGCGAACCTGACACCTGGTGCGGCAGCGAAGTGACGACTATGTCGGTATCTTCACGCTCCCAGACCGCGCGGGCACGTACGGAGCCGCGGCCGGTGGAGTAGAGTTTGGCCAGCTCGCTACGCGGCGTGATGATTTCCGCCTCGGTCGGGTAGTCAGGCCCCTGGACATGTTCCATCAGCTCATCGACGCCAGCGCCCGGTTCATCCAACAAACGTACGCAGGCAGCGGCCACTTCGCGCAAGTTGTGCGGCGGAATATCCGTCGCCATACCCACGGCGATGCCTGTCGTGCCGTTCAATAACAGGTTGGGCAAGCGCGCAGGCAGGACCATGGGTTCTTCCATGGTGCCGTCGAAATTGGGTTGCCAGTCTACCGTGCCCTGCCCCAGCTCAGTCAGCAGCACTTCGCTGTAGCGAGCCAGGCGTGCTTCGGTGTAACGCATCGCCGCAAAGGACTTGGGGTCGTCCGGCGCGCCCCAGTTGCCCTGCCCATCCACTAAAGGGTAGCGATAGGAAAACGGCTGGGCCATCAGAACCATCGCCTCGTAGCACGCGGAATCACCGTGGGGATGATACTTACCCAGCACATCACCGACCGTCCTTGCCGATTTCTTGTGCTTGGACGTGGCAGAGAGTCCCAGCTCGCTCATTGCATAAACGATGCGGCGCTGTACCGGCTTCAGGCCGTCACCAATGTTCGGCAGGGCCCGGTCCATGATCACGTACATCGAGTAATTGAGGTACGCCTCCTCGGTAAACGACGACAGTGCACGGCGTTCCACGCCTTCCATGCTCAGATCCAGGCTGTCACTCATACTCACCCTCTATTAGCGGTTCTGCCGCAAAATCAGTTGTCCGCCCTGCTGGCTGAAATCCAGCTGCCGCAGAGCGCTCATACCCAGTAGAATCTCGTCACCCGACATGCCGGGAACGATGCCGGCGGCGACATCCCGCAGGCGGATATCGCCCAGCGCAAGGCTTTCAATATTTGTGCTGTAACTCTCAGCCAAACCGTTCGCGGTATTGACCATGACCGGTCGGCCACGCGCCAGGCCAAGCTCGTCAGCCACCTGCGCTGGTATGGCAACAAAGGTCGCGCCAGTATCGAGCAGGAAGGTAACGTCCACCCCATTTATCTGCCCGCCAACCAGATAGTGACCTTGCCGGTTGCTATCCAGGCGCACCTCAACCACGGATTCCGTATGAAGCGACTCCGGCTGCTGGTTGGGGTTGCGTTGACGCTCTTCGATACCGGCGAACCAGTTGGCCGCCAAGGCTAAACCGGCAATCCAGGCCAGCACCAGCATGGCGGTACCGAAGCGACGGGAAGAAGGCTTTTCAGCCACAGCCAAATCTCTGTCCCATCCAAAGAGCGGCTGCTCGAATCAAAGCAGCACCTCGGCCAGATTCCCTTTGCTCTCGAGCCAGCTCTTGCGATCCGGTGAGCGCTTCTTGGCCAGAAGCATGTCCATCAGCGCTTCGGTCTGCGGCATATCGTCGATGGTTAACTGGACCAGCCGACGCGTATCCGGCGCCATGGTGGTTTCACGCAGCTGCAGGGGGTTCATTTCGCCGAGCCCCTTGAAGCGCGTGACCTGGATCTTGCCGCGCTTACCTTCTGCCTCGATTCGGTCGAGGATGCCCTGCTTTTCCGCATCATCGAGGGCGTAGAAAAGCTCTTTGCCGACATCCACCCGGTACAGTGGCGGCATCGCCACAAAAACATGACCGGCTTCGACCAGGGGCTGGAAGTGTTTGACGAACAAGGCGCACAACAAGGTGGCGATATGCAGACCATCGGAGTCCGCGTCGGCCAGGATGCAAATCTTGCCATAGCGCAGTTGCGCCAGATCCGGCGAGCCCGGATCAACGCCGATCGCCACCGCGATGTCATGTACTTCCTGCGAACCCAGCACCTGACCGGGATCGACCTCCCAGGTATTCAGGATCTTGCCTCGTAGCGGCATCACCGCCTGAAATTCCTTGTCACGCGCCTGCTTGGCGCTGCCACCGGCCGAGTCGCCCTCTACCAGGAACAGCTCGGCCCGGCGGGGATCCTGTCCCGCACAATCAGCCAGTTTGCCCGGTAACGCCGGGCCCTGGGTAATCCGCTTGCGCTCGATCTTCTTGCCAGCCTTTAAGCGTCGGCTGGCGTGATTGATGGCCATTTCGGCCAACTGCTGGCCAATATCGGCATGCTGGTTCAGCCACAGGCTGAAGGCATCCTTGATCACACCTGACACAAAAGCGGCCGACTCACGGGACGACAGCCGCTCCTTGGTCTGCCCGGAGAATTGCGGATCACCCATCTTCAGGGACAGCACGTAACTGACCCGCTCCCACACGTCCTCGGGCGCCAGCTTGACGCCCCGCGGCAGCAGATTGCGGAATTCGCAGAACTCCCGGACCGCCTCGAGTACTCCGGTGCGCAGCCCGTTGACGTGGGTCCCGCCCTGGGCCGTGGGGATCAGGTTGACGTAGCTTTCCTGTACCAGTTCGCCGCCTTCAGGTAGCCAGAACATGGCCCATTCCACCGCCTCCTGACGCGAGGATAAATTGCCGGTGAAAGGCTCCTCCGGCAATCGCGGCCACTGGAGACAGGAATCGACCAGATAATCGCGCAGCCCATCTTCGTAGTACCAGGAAGTCTGCTCCCTGGACTGATGATCGTCGAAATCCACCTTCAGGCCCGGACAGAGAACCGCCTTGGCCTTGAGCAAGTGTTTCAGCCGACTGATGCTGTACTTCGGCGTATCGAAATAGCCAGGATTGGCCCAGAACTTGACCGAGGTACCGGTATTGCGCTTGCCGACGCTGCCGACTACTTCAAGCTCGCTGACCTTTTCGCCATTTTCGAAGGCGATCGCATATTCCTGGCCATCCCGTTTCACCCGCGCCTCAACCCGCAGCGAGAGCGCATTGACCACCGATATTCCCACCCCGTGCAGACCGCCGGAGAACTGATAATTCTTGCTGGAGAACTTCCCGCCGGCATGCAGACGCGTCAGGATCAGCTCAACCCCGGATACGCCCTCTTCCGCGTGCATGTCTACCGGCATGCCTCGACCGTCATCGGTCACTTCGAGTGCATTGTCTTCATACAGAATGACGCTGATGGTCCGCGCATGGCCGGCGAGCGCCTCGTCAACGCTGTTATCGATAACTTCCTGGGCGAGGTGGTTTGGGCGCGTGGTGTCGGTGTACATGCCCGGTCGACGTCGTACCGGATCAAGGCCGCTGAGTACTTCAAGTGCGTCGGCGTTATAAGTCGATTGCGACATAGACGGTCTGGCTATCCTTGACAAGTATGCAGGCCCGGCGACCGCCTGTATCGAACAGGCACAGGCGACAATGACCGGGCGGCATCGATTGGAAACTGCATGCATAGTATCCGCCCGGGGGACGACGTGCCAATGCCTGTTACCCTAGGGTCTGTTGCCGTTTCATCGCGAGCCGCGTTGCTGTGTCAAATGGCGCCAGGCAAGGCGCGGGACGCAGGTAATGGTTGTTCCCTTGCCAAGTCCTGCAACGCCGCATGGCGTCATTTGACGCGCAACCCGAAGGGACGGGGCCCGTTTGCCGCAGCACTGCGTTACTCGTCGCTCATTTGGAACAACCAAACTTCACTCCTCGCGCCTTGTTCTGCACCAAACGGGCCTCCGTCGCGGCCGCGATGAAACGGCAACAGACCCTAGCGGGCCGGCGGGCACTTAAGCACTAGCCGAACGGCGCTATCGGAAGGTGAATCAGTAACCACTCGCGCCCGGATCGGCTACGAAGAGGCCGTCAGGCAAGCGCGACACCTGTGTCTCGATTGAGCCATCATCATACAGCCGCAGCCAGCGGTATCCGGGCGACTGCGTATCAGTAGCGAAATCTGCGCTGTGTGCGTCAAACTGGATGCATGTCGACGGCGTGGCGAGCAAGCGGACATTCCCACGCATCAAGTCCAGATGCTGGTGAATATGGCCCCACAACAGGGCCCGAACACTGCCGCTGTCATCAATGCATTGCAGCAGCCGGTCGGCGTTCTGCAACCCCAGGGGGTTCATCCAGTCACTCTGGATATCCACTGGGTGGTGGTGGAGACTCACCAGCAGGTGACGCCCGCCTGCGGTGGCCAGGGCGCGATCAAGTCTATCCAGTTGTTGCTCGTCAAGGTGGCCTGGCACAGCCCCGGGAATACTTGAATCCAGCAGCACGATGCGCCAACTGGAAAGATCAACCCATTCGGCGTTGAATCCGGACTCATCACCGAGAGTACGCATTAACTGCGCGTCATCATGGTTCCCCGGCAGCCAGCGACATTCGGCGGGCAAGCCTTTGACAGCATCCATGAACCGCTGATATCCGCCTTCAGAGCCGTCCTGAGTGATATCGCCAGTAGCGAGTACAAGATCCATCTGATCGACTTCATCAAGCACTTGATCAATAACCGCATTGAGGCTGGCGAACGTATCGAGACCAAGCAGCCTGGCGCTATGGTCGGCAAACAAATGACTGTCCGTAAGCTGAACGATACTGACGTATCCAGCTTCGGTTGTAATGACTGGCGGCATCGACGGCCTGCTCCTGATCCCTTTCCCAAGGGAAATGATGACAATTCCCAGGCAACTAATCCAGTGACTGGTTCACAGCCGAACTGTTCTCAGCGGTCCAGCGCCACCGGCTGCGCGCTCTGGCCGAAGCGCTGGCAATGACCCAACCATTCGCCGAGGAAGCGGTTAAGCTGGGATTTTTCGTCCGGCTGGAGCATTTGCTCGTTGGGATAGGGATACACGCCCATGAAGCGGCGGCGATTATACGCAGCCACTACCTCAGCCATGCTCGCGTCGTGGTAAAGGCGGATCTCCATGCGCGGCGGAGCAAGCCAGTCGTGACTGCGCTCATACACCAGTTGCAACATGGTTGTGTAGCGACAGCGTTCAAGTACGCGCATGACCAGAGCCTGATCGGGGCCATCGCCGGCATCGATCACAATCCGCTGCTCATCCTGCACGGCCATCGCCGGCATCAGCTTGTTCAGGCGCAGATAATTCTCTTCGCAGATTGCCTGCAACTGGGAAAGATCAATGTGGTAGCGCGATCTCAGGGCGACCATCAAGGCTGCGTCCCCGCTGCTTGTTGAAGGCGTTCAGCATGTAGTTCGAGCCATTGTAGTCCGATGATGCTCGCGGCGTTATCAATTCGTCCGTCCTCAACGGCGGCAAGCGCCTGAGCACGGGGCCAGACACTGACGCGGATGTCCTCGCCCTCTTCTTCCAGACCATGAATGCCACCGGCACCCCGACTATCTACCGTCGCGCAGTACAGATAAACCTTTTCGTCGCTGCCCCCCGGTGACGGGAAATAGCGGGTGATTGGCACAAGATCGAGCAGCTCCAGGCCTGCTTCTTCCTTTGCTTCACGATGAGCCACTTCTTCGGGCGATTCGTCCTTGTCGATGAGCCCGGCCACCAGCTCCAGCAGCCAGGGGTGATCGGTTTTCTCCAGCGCGCCGATACGCACCTGCTCGATCAATACCACCGAGTCGAGCCAGGGGTCATAAGGCAGCACACAGACGGCATCGTGTCGTACGAACAGCTCACGGCGCAGATTTGGCCCCCAGCCGCCGCGAAACAGACGATGCCGTACAGTCAGAATATCCAGCCGATAGAATCCCTCGAAACCGGATTCTCGGCTGACTATCTCGACATCGTCGCGGGTAAAAGTCTTCAATATCATCCCCAAAGGCGTTGCGGTTTATTCAGCGTCAACAGACCCTAGCTAAACTCGCATACCTTCAGGCCGTACGGCAATACTTCAGACCTTCTGGTACAGCTGCGAGCCGGTGGAGCGAAACTCCTGCGACTTGGCTTTCATGCCATCCTCCATCGCCGAATCGATCACCTCTATACGCTGCGCCGCCGCGTAATCCCTGACTTCCTGGGTGATCTTCATGGAGCAGAATTTCGGGCCGCACATGGAGCAGAAATGCGCCACTTTGGCCGAGTCCTTGGGCAGGGTTTCATCGTGATACAGACGGGCGGTATCCGGATCAAGCCCGAGATTGAACTGATCTTCCCAGCGAAATTCGAAACGCGCCTTGCTCAGAGCGTTATCGCGAATTTGCGCACCGGGGTGCCCCTTGGCCAGATCCGCTGCGTGCGCTGCAATCTTGTAAGTGATGATGCCGGTTTTCACGTCATCACGGTTGGGCAGACCAAGATGCTCCTTGGGTGTCACATAACACAGCATCGCGCAGCCGAACCAGCCGATCATCGCCGCGCCAATGCCTGAGGTGATGTGATCGTAGCCCGGGGCGATATCCGTGGTCAGCGGGCCGAGTGTATAGAAGGGCGCCTCGTCACAGCATTCGAGCTGTTTATCCATATTTTCCTTGATCAGGTGCATCGGCACATGCCCGGGTCCCTCGATCATCACCTGCACGTCATGCTGCCAGGCCAGCCTGGTCAGTTCACCAAGCGTTTCGAGCTCACCGAACTGCGCTTCATCATTCGCATCGGCGATCGAACCCGGCCGCAAACCATCGCCCAGCGAGAAGGACACATCATAGGCCTTCATGATTTCGCAGATGTCTTCGAAATGGGTATAGAGGAAGCTCTCTTTATGGTGCGCCAGGCACCATTTGGCCATGATGGACCCGCCACGGCTGACGATTCCGGTAACCCGCTTCGCCGTCATGGGAACATAACGCAGCAGCACGCCAGCATGGATGGTGAAATAATCCACACCTTGCTCTGCCTGCTCGATCAGGGTGTCACGGAAGATCTCCCAGGTAAGATCCTCAGCCACACCGTTCACTTTTTCCAGGGCCTGATAGATCGGCACGGTGCCAATCGGCACCGGCGAATTGCGGATGATCCATTCCCGGGTTTCGTGGATATTCTTGCCCGTGGACAGATCCATCACCGTATCCGAGCCCCAGCGGATGCCCCAGGTCATCTTCTCCACTTCTTCATCAATGGATGAACCCAGCGCCGAGTTGCCGATATTGCCGTTGATCTTCACCAGGAAGTTGCGGCCGATGATCATCGGCTCCAGTTCCGGGTGGTTGATATTGGCCGGGATCACCGCGCGCCCCCGGGCGACTTCTTCGCGTACGAACTCAGCGGTAATCTGCTTCGGAATCGCCGCGCCAAAACTCTGCCCGGGATGCTGCTGATCAAGCAGACCGGCATCACGCGCTTCCTGCAGCTTCATGTTCTCGCGTATCGCGATGTATTCCATTTCAGGGGTGATGATGCCTCGACGGGCATAGTGCATTTGCGAGACGTTACACCCAGCCTTGGCGCGACGTGGGGTACGCACATGGGCAAAGCGCATGCTGTCCAGCGACGGATCGGCCAGCCGCGCCTGCCCGAATTCGGAAGTCAGGCCTGGCAATACCTCGGTATCGCCACGCTCATCAATCCAGTTGCCTCGCACATCGGCCAGACCGGAACGCAGATCGATCGCCACGTCGGGGTCGCTATAAGGGCCGGAGGTGTCATATACCAATACCGGTGCATTTTTCTCCCCGCCCAGCTCGGTCGCTGTGTCCGCCAGGCTGATTTCCCGCATGGGCACGCGGATGTCCGGGCGTGAGCCGGTGACATAGATCTTGCGGGAGTTCGGGAAAGGCCGGGTGGCTGCGCCATCGACTCCAGAATCGGTGATGGCGTTGTCAGATAATTTGCTATTCATTATTGTGCTCCACTGCGTTGAAAACGCGCAGGGAACCGGAGCGGTAGGCTCATCCGGACGATTGCCGTCCAGCACGAAGCAACAGAATGCCGCATCTCGATTCCTACGCCGGTATTAACCGGTTCAGGTTCAACGGGTGTTATCTCAGCCAACTGCAACGCAGAAGGCACCCCGTCAAGATGAGCCGACAGCATAGAGTCGCGAGCGAAATGCTGCAAGGAATCGGACGTTTAACTGCTTTCCTTATTTAGCGAAAGGGTGGCGTTCAGTGGGCGCAGCATCTGCCCCGCCTCGCTTCGTCCTTGACCAGCGCCCATGCGCTCATTAGCCTTGGCGGATTATTCTATCCATGCGAAGGAAGTCTGCATGCTCCGCCCCCTTTATGTCGCTGTTCTGATGGTGGGTCTATCATCCGGCCAGGCATTGGCCAAAACGGATTTATTGACTATCTACCGGGAGGCTGTAACTAACAGCGCCGATCTGGCTGCAGCCGAAGCGGACACCTTGGCCCGTCAGGAAGCCCTACCCCAGGCGCGAGCACTGTTGTTGCCCAACATCGGCGCAGCAGCCGGCACGGCTCGCGAACGTCTCGAGATCGAGGGCGTGGGCAGCGACCGTTATTCCACCCACTATTATCAAGCAAGTCTGACCCAGCCATTGTTTCGCGCTGAAAGCTGGTTCAATTACCAGGCGGCAAAATCGTTGAGCGAGCAGGCCCGGGTGGAGTTTTCCGCAACGCAGCAGGACCTGATTCTCGAGGTAGCCGTTGCCTACTTCAACGTTCTGCGGGCCTCGGACAATCTCGCATCAGCCCGGTCCGAGGAAGCGGCCTTCGAGCGTCAGCTGGAGCAGGCACGGGAACGATTTGAAGTGGGTCTATCTGCACGCACCGATGTACTCGAAGCGCTTGCCGGGTTCGATACTGCGCGCGCCGCCCGGCTCAGCGCACAAACCAATCTGGATATCAGCTTTCAGGTCCTGACGCGCCTCACTGGCCATCAATATGAAGAGCTGATCGGCATCAGTCACGATCTACCTATCCTGCCGCCAACGCCTGGCAACCTGCAGCAATGGGTAGATACCGCTGCGGTGCAGAATCTGGAGTTGCAGGCTTCGCGACTGGCTATCGATAGCGCAGCAGAAACCCTGCGCAGCAGTCGCGCTGGTTATGCGCCCACTGTGGATGCCTTTGTTCGACATAGCAGTAATTTTGGCGGCCGCGCCTCGGCCAGCAGCACGACGGGGCGCACCGGCAGCACCGATACAGATACGACGTCGATAGGCGTGGAGCTCAGTCTGCCACTATTCACCGGCGGAGGCACCAGCTCCCGTGTGCGGGAATCCAACTATCGCCTGACCCAGGCTGAACGCCTGAGTGAAGCGCAGCTGCGCCGTGTCGTTGAGAGCACACGCAACCTGTTCCGCACCGTCACGTCCAGCGTTGAGGAAGTAGAAGCGCGGCGCCAGGCGATCATATCCGCCAACGCTGCCCTGGACGCGACCCAGACTGGCTACGAAGTCGGCACGCGTAATGTCGTCGACGTCCTGGAAGCACAACGCAACCTGTACCGCGCGGTACGTGACTACAACGACGTGCGTTACAACTACATCATCGACAACCTGGACCTGAAGCAGGCTGCCGGCACCCTCAGCCCGCAGGATCTCAGAGAGCTGTCTCGCTGGCTCAACCCCGACTACGACCCGAATCGCGACTTCATCCCGCCTTTCACTGATGAGGAAGTCGAGCGCATGTCAATGGGAGGTCAGCCGCCCGAGTCCTCCGACCAGTCGCGGATGCGCCGCAGCTTCTAACTGCTTGATTGGTTGGGCGCGACATTGCTGCAAACTATAAGCAGCGCAGATAGCATCACGAACCATTCCCCCTTAAGGGGGGGGTTAGGGGGATTTGGTTTTCAGCGAGCCCAGCCCATTGCTGAAGCTTGAGCTAAATAGCTCAGCCCATGGCCGAGCAGTCTGTTACCGCTTCTCGATGAATCCTGCTATACCGTCGAGTAGCCGGGCCAGGGCGCCCTGGTTTTCCAACACCACGTTCTGTCCTGCACCACCTGCCTTGTTGCGCTCGGCAGGATCCGCCAGATAACAGCAAACCCGTTCAGCTAGCTGTTCCGCATTCTGCACGATTGCCAGCGCTCCAGCCTTCTCCAACAAATCACTGACCTCAGCGAAGTTGAACCGGTGTGGGCCGGATAACACCGGCAAACCCAGCGCCGCGGGTTCCAGGTAGTTGTGCCCGCCATTGGGTACCAGCGATCCGCCGACAAAGGCGACATCTGCGCACCCAAAAAACTGCATCAACTCACCCATTGTGTCGCCCAGAAACACCTGATCCTGCAATGACGGCATACTTCCAGCGCTGCGCCGTACCGCCTGTAACCCCGAATCGCCAATCAGCCGCGCGACGCTATCAAAGCGCTCGGGATGCCGCGGAACCAGAATCAACAGAGCCTGCGGATGTTGGCGCAGTATGCTTTGGTGCGCTGCAAGGATCTGTTCATCCTCTCCGGCATGGGTGCTGGCTGCAATCCACACCGGCCGCCCGCTCCAATCAGCGCGCCACTGCGCAGCCTGCGCCTGCTTGCCCGGATCGGGTTCCAAATCAAACTTGATGCTACCGGTAACGCTCATTGCCTGCTCTGGTACGCCCAGCGCTGCGAACCGTCGTGCTTCGACCTGGCTTTGCACCGCCACCCAATCCAGCGATGCGAACATCGGCCGAGCCAGCGCTATGACCCGTTGGTAGCCACGGGCTGAGCGCTCGGACAAACGCGCATTGGCAAGGACCACCGGCACGCCGGCGGACCTGCAGCCAGCAACCAGGTTCGGCCACAACTCGGTCTCCATGATGATGCAGACGCGAGGCGCAAGCCGCCTGATAAAGCGGCGCTGCAACCATGGCAAGTCGTACGGTAGATAAGTATGCCCTACCGTGTCGCCGAACAGCTTGCGAATCTGTGCTGAGCCGGTGGGCGTCATGCAGGTGACGGTCATCGGTAATTCCGGATAACGCTGCATCAATTCCTTGACCATGGGAGCTGATGCGATCGATTCACCGACTGAAACAGCATGAACCCAGATACCACCGGGCCGGATATCACCTTTCAGGGCAAAACGTTCATGCCAACGCCGGGCATAGGCAGGCGCACGCCAGGCTCGATATAGCAGCCGGCCCAGTATGACTGGCAACAGCAGCGTGAAAACAAGACTGTAAATCAGGCGAACCATGACAATGTCCCTATTCGAAATGCGGCATAGAGTAGCAGATGTGACCCGAGGCACCGGCAGTGTCTATACTAGGAACCTTTTTAGGACACCTGCGAAATTTATGAGCACAACCCTGGAAACCGACATCTGCATCCTCGGCGGTGGCATCGCCGGTTTATGGTTGAATGCTCGGCTGCAGCAGCTCGGATACAGCACCCTTTTGATCGAGCGAGGCGCCCTGGGAGGCGGCCAAAGCAGTAAGTCGCAGGGCATCATTCATGGCGGCACCAAGTACGCGTTGCACGGAAAACTGAGCCTGGCCGCAGAAGCCATCGGCGGCATGCCTGAACGCTGGCGAGCCTGTCTGGACGGCTCGGGGGAACTGGATTTGACTGGCGTCAGGCTGCTATCCGCGCATCATTACCTGTGGTCTCCGGGCAGTCTCATCAGCAATATGGCGGGCTTTTTTGCCAGCAAGGCGCTACGCGGCCGGGTCGATACGGTCAAAGGTGCCGAGCGCCCCGAGATATTCGATAACCCTTCTTTCAAGGGCAAGGTATATCGATTGGCCGAACTGGTGCTCGATGTTCCCGATGCCATTCGCCGTCTCGCAGAGCTATCAGGCGACAGTCTGGTAGTCGACGCCTCACCGCATGTGGAACGCAGGCCGGAGGGCAGCATTGAAGGCATCGCCATACATGATCACCTGATCAAAGCGCAGCGTTATGTACTGACCGCCGGAGAAGGCAACGAAGGCTTGCTGAACAGCTGGGGCGTTGATCAGCCAGCCATGCAACGACGTCCGCTACACATGGTGCTGATCAAGGGAGCCAACCTGCCGGCTCTCTATGCGCACTGTCTGGGCAGCAGTCCAAAGCCGCGGGTCACCATAACCACACACCCCTGCGCCGACGGGCAATGGTGCTGGTACCTCGGCGGCGAGCTGGCTGAACAGGGCGTTGGCCTCGCGCCTGATGAGCTGATCGCCAAAGCCAGGAACGAACTGGCAGACCTGCTGCCCTGGGTCGACCTGAGTCAGACGCGCTGGACAACCCTGCCAATCAATCGTGCCGAGCCCGCACAGAGCGGACTGGTGCGCCCGGATACTGCCTATATGCAGGCGGTGCATAACGTTCTGGTGTGCTGGCCCACGAAATTGGCGCTAACGCCCAACCTGAGTGACCAGATGCTGGCCGAACTCGAACGCCAGGCGATTGGCCCGACCATTCCACAATCTGATGCCAAGCTTCCTCGACCTCATGTAGCCACACCGGTGTGGGATATCTGCTTTCCATGAATACCTTGCACAGCCACCACAGACAGCTTGGCAGCACAGGGATAACGGTGTCCCCTTTGGGGCTGGGTACGGTCAAGTTCGGCCGCGATCAAGGGGTCAAATACCCCAGCGCCTTTGACTTGCCCAGCGACGCCCAGGCGCTCGATCTGCTCGCCCTGGCGCGCGAGCTTGGTATCAACCTGATCGATACGGCGCCTGCCTATGGCAGCAGTGAAGTCCGCCTGGGCACGCTGCTCGCAGGCCAACGCCAGGATTGGATTGTCTGCACCAAAGTCGGCGAAGAATTCACTGACGGCGTTTCCAGTTTTGATTTCAGCGCTGCACATACCCGTCATTCCATAGAGCGCTCACTCAAACGGCTCAAAACCGACTACCTTGATCTGGTGCTCGTGCACTCGGATGGCAATGATCTCGATGTGTTATCCCAGGGTATCTACGCCGAACTTGAAGCCTGTCAGCGTGACGGGTTAATCAGAGCGTTCGGCTTCTCCGGCAAGACAGTCGAGGGCGGAATCAAGGCCCTGGAGCGTGGTGACTGTGCAATGGTTACCTTTAATGCCAACGAACAAAGCGAACGCCCGGTTCTCGACTATGCTCAGAAGCATGGCAAGGGCATCCTGATTAAAAAGGCCCTGGCCAGTGGCCATTTGTGTTTGGCGGGCGATGACCCGGTTACCGCTGGGTTACGGCTGATTTTCGAACATCCCGCTGTTGCTGCTGCGATCATCGGCACCATCAACCCGGAGCACCTGAAACAGAACGTCGCGGCCGCAGCCACCGTACTGGATTCAATCCGCAGCCAACGCTAACCCCGGTACGCCAGATGCCTCGGATCATCGCACGAAAAAACCCGGTGGTATTCAAAACCCAGGCACTTCGGGTCCAAGCAAGTCCTGAAACGCTTCGGTATACGCCGGTGGGCAGTCCGCTAAGCTTTACCCAGATGCAAGCGCTGCGTGTCCCGATAACCATCGATGACCCGCACCAGTTCGATATAACAGTCGCCAATCTCGGCGTATCGGTCGATCTGACGTTTGAATGGCAAGGGCGGAATTTCAAGTTACTGGTTCGCCAGGAGCGGCCTGACCATGGTGATGAGGTGCTCAAGCTCATTTCCGGCTACGTGCCCGCTCACGAATTAAGGGTGCCGCTACTGACGGCGATGACTGAAATTGCCGAAGAGCTGTTGTTCGAAGGTCCGCGCGGCTGGCTCCAGGGGCGTTATCAGCAAACCTGGCTGCCAACACCCTATGCGAGCGACCTGCCAGTCGATACCAATCTCGCGTTCGATCTCACTCCTGACCGCGGACATACGCGCCCCGTTTGTTGCGGCAACCAGCCGCTGCTCGAACGGCCACGCGCCTATATCCACCTGCCCAGCAACTCATTGCAACTGGTTTACTCGATGCGGCTGACGCTACCCGAGGGATGCGACAAGCTTACAGCTCTGCATGCAGACGAGGTGCTAGACAGCCAAAGCGGCGAACTGCGAGCCCACCTGGATTACGAGCTACCCGATCTATATTTATGCGAACTGAGGAACGGTAGGCTACCAGGTCAGATTTACATGCTGAAGAAAGGCGTTCTGGTCGCTGAGAAACCCGGTCAGCTTCAGCTGAGTGAAGCGATGGCCGAGCAAGTTGGCTGGGTGATTGAAGCGGAGCGTTCAGCCTGGCCGGAGGGTTTGGCCAGGCTGTAGCTGAAAGCTCTTCAGCTATCAGATTTTTCGCGTATACGCTCAACAATGGCGGTGGTAGAGCAGCTTTCGACAAAATTCAGCACACGAACGTCTCCACCATACGCCTGGACAATGGGTGCGCCTACGACCTGATCTACGCTGTAATCGCCGCCTTTGACCAACACATCTGGCTTGATCTGCTTCAGCAGCTCCTCCGGCGTGTCGTCTGCGAAACACGTCACCCAATCGACTGCGCCTAACCCCGCCAACACGGCCATGCGTCGATCCACAGCATTGATGGGACGGCCTGGCCCCTTGAGGCGGGTGACTGAGGCGTCATCATTGATGGCCACAACCAGCCGGTCGCCCAGGCTCCGGGCTTCCTCAAGGTAGCCTACGTGTCCGGCATGAATGATGTCGAAGCAGCCATTGGTGAACACGATCCGTTCGCCATGCGCGCGGGCATCTTCGATTGCTACCAGCAATTGTTCGATACCCAATACGCCGCGCTCACTGCCCTGCTCGCGCTGAACCGCGCGGCGCAATTCAGGCGCGCTGATGGCTGCAGTACCCAACTTGCCAATGACAATGCCGGCGGCCAGGTTGGACAGCGCGACCGCATGCGGCAACGACTCACCAGCGGCCAACGCCGTGGCAAGTGTCGAGATAACCGTGTCACCCGCGCCTGTCACATCGAAGACTTCACGCGCCCGGGCGGGCAGATGCAGAGGTGGCTGCCCCTTGCTCAACAACGTCATGCCTTGTTCGCTGCGGGTTACCAGCATGGCGTCCAGCTCGAGCTGCTCGATCAGAGCCATGCCCTTGTCCACCAGCTCCTGCTCGCTGACGCAATGGCCGACGACTGCCTCGAACTCGGACAGGTTTGGTGTAATCAGCGTCGCGCCCCGATAGATAGAAAAATCCGCCCCTTTGGGGTCAGCCAATACCGGAATGTTCTTTGCGCGAGCGAGGGCAATCAACTCTTGATGATTGACCAGCGCACCCTTGCCATAATCCGACAGCACCATGACCTTGGCCTTGTCGAGCAACCCGCGGACCGACTCGAGAATTGCCGCGCCGTCGGTTGGAAAAGATTCTTCAAAATCCAGCCGAATCAATTGCTGATGACGGCTCAGCACGCGCAACTTGGTTATCGTCGGGCTCGACGCATGCGCCTGGAAATCACAATAGACTCCAGCTGCGTTCAAGGTCTGCCGGAGACTCACCGCCGCTTCATCTTCGCCGGTCACGCCGACGAGCCAGGCGGGCGCACCCAATGCTGCGATGTTCAGCGCCACGTTACCTGCACCACCAGGCCGGTCCTCGATCTGATCAACCTTGACCACCGGAACCGGGGCCTCTGGCGAGATCCGGTGGGTTGGCCCATGCCAATATCGATCAAGCATCACATCGCCTACCACCAGCACCGGCGCGGAATCAAAACGTGGCATGGTCAACTTCATAAAAATTCCCGTTCAGTCAGGCCTGAGGCCGTGTTAAGTGCGAGGTGCGTCGTCCTGGAATTGCATGCTGTGCAGCCGCGCATAATAGCCGTTCTGGGCCAGCAGTTCAGCATGGCTGCCGCGCTCGACTATCTTGCCCTGATCCATCACCAGGATGATATCGGCCTTCTCGATAGTGGATAGCCTATGTGCAATAACGAGCGTCGTGCGCCCCTGGATCACGTGGTCCAGCGCGCTCTGAATGTGCCGTTCAGACTCCGTATCCAGTGCCGAGGTCGCCTCGTCCAGAATCAATAAAGGCGCGTTCTTCAACAGTGCGCGAGCTATCGCCAGGCGCTGGCGCTGACCACCCGACAAAAGCACGCCGTTTTCCCCAACCATGGTGTCGAGACCATTCGGCAGCTTGTCGATAAACTCCTTGGCATAGGCTGCTTGGGCAGCGCGCTCGATATCTTCACGAGGCGCCCCAGCCAGATCGCCGTAAGCAATGTTGTTGGCGATGGTGTCGTTAAACAACGTTACGTGCTGGGTGACCAGAGCGATATGCCGACGCAGATTACGCAAGCGGTATTTGGACACCTCGACCCCATCGATCAGAATCTGGCCACGGCTATGCTGATAAAAACGTGGAATCAGACTGATCAGGGTCGACTTACCACTGCCGGAACGGCCAACCAGCGCGACCATCTGACCGGGCTCAACAGCGAAGTTGATATCTTCCAATACAGCCTTGTCCGTTTCCGGGTAGCTGAAAAACAGATCCTGCACCTCAACCTGACCGCTGACCCGCTCCGACTCGTAAGTACCCGTATCAACCTCCGGCTCTTCATCGAGTTGCTCGAAGATACTTTCCGCCGCCGCAATACCCTTCTGGATATTGGCGCTGACTTCGGACAGCTGCCGTACAGGTTTGGGAAGCATACCGGCTGCCGTGATGTAGGCAACCAGATCGCCAGCAGTGGCATCGCCGCGCAGCAGCAGCACCAGGAACATAACAAACGCCATTGAACCGTAAGTGACCAACTGCAGGCTGGGAGTAAATACCGCGCCCGTGCGCGTCATTTTCAGGCCTCGCTCACGATTCGCTTCACTGGCCTTGTGAAATCGCTCGGTTTCATACTGCTCGCCACCGAAACTTCGCACTACTCTATAGCCGGTAATGGTCTCAGACGTCACATGGGTAACGTCACCCATCGCCGTCTGGATTTTTTTGCTCTGCTTGCGAAATTTCTTGCTGGTGCTCGACACCATCACGCCAATGACCGGCAGAATCCCCATCAACACCAGCGTGAGCTGCCAGTTCATCCACAGCAGATAACCAAACAGGAATATCACCGTCAGCCCTTCCCGGAACACAACCTTGATGGCATCCGTCGCCGCGCCGGTAACCATGGTCACGTTGAATGTCACCCGTGACACCAAGTGCCCCGAGTTATGGTTGTCAAAATAACGGTTGGGCAAGGTCAAAAAATTATTGAACAGGGCCGTCCGCAGGTCATGCACGATACCCAGGGACACCTTTGCGATGTAGTAATTACCCAGAAAAGAGCCCACGCCCTGATAGAGCGCGACCAGAACAATGAACAGAGGAAAGCCCCAGATCAGGGGGTAGCCGAGAAATTCACCACTGGATCCTGCAGTGAGACCATCAACGAAATATTTCAACATCCACGCCATCGCCGGCTGGCTTGAAGCGAAGATCATGAACCCCAGAATGCTGACAGCAAAGGGGATCCAGTATGGCTTGACGTAGCCCAGCAAACGGAGATAAATCCTCACGCTGGAGCGGGTGAAGCTTTCGTTCTGAGAATCCGACATAGACGCTTCGCAGTAATGAGTCAGGGCCGGAGTTTATCACAGCACAGGCCACCACTCCGCCCCGCCCTAAAGGAGACGGATGAGTCCCCTGGCTCGATACTGTAAACTGCTCTTTTATCTTGGGAAGGCAGCATGCAACCACTGGATTTGGCACAGTATGAAAGCTGGCGCGCAAACGCAGAAGTCCTAGAAAAGGACCGGTACGGCGAAAAGGTGCTGCGCTTGGCGGACGGGACGTTTCTCAAGCTTTTTCGCCGCAAAAGCTGGTTTTCCAAAACAGCCTTCTATCCGCCAGCAAAACGCTTCGCGGACAACGCGACCGAGCTTCAACGCCTGAACGTCCCCTGTCCCCGGGTACTACAGCTGTATAGGCTGGACAACCCATACCGCTCAGTGGTGCACTACGAACCACTTCCAGGACTCACCCTGCGTCAGCTACTCAAGCTGACGCAGCCCCCAGGGCAGCCCGAGCTGTTCGCGCGGCTGGCTGAGTTCATAACCCATCTGCACGAGCTCGGGGTATATTTCCGCTCGTTACACATGGGAAACATCGTACTAACCCCTGAAGACCAGTTCGGACTGATCGACATTTCCGACATGCGCTGCCTGGGCCGACCTCTATCACAGCAGATGCGCGCCAGAAATTATCG
Source organism: Pseudomonas profundi (assembly GCF_008638305.1). Taxonomy (GTDB): domain Bacteria; phylum Pseudomonadota; class Gammaproteobacteria; order Pseudomonadales; family Pseudomonadaceae; genus Halopseudomonas; species Halopseudomonas profundi. The sequence goes on along the minus strand of NZ_VTPZ01000002.1, from coordinate 268,023 downwards.
GCACTTGATGCGATATGAAGAAGATTGGGCCATGGCGAGCTCGGGAGTTAAAGCTTTATTCGCGGCCGGCAATGCATAATCACTCGCAAGTACGATCACCAGCGAAGCTTCATCTTCCCAACCGATAATAAGCAGGGCATCATTCAAGAATCCTACGAAGTAATCAGAAAATACAGTAGTTTCACGTTCACTTGTCCATTTGCACGCTGCGATCGCACAAAACCGGTTGCCCCCCCCCGGCGCCTCGAAGCCCAATGACTCAGCACCGCCCACAAAGCGTCTCCGCTAACAGACTCCTGAACCTTGTGAACAATACCAATAGGCGGCCAACAGACTAATTCTCGCTTGAAAATGTCCAGGGATGGGTTTGTCGCCAACATGTCATTTGAAAAGCCGTTCCAGATTTAATGAGCTACCTTGCGCTTTCGGACATGATATTTAATCCACCAGATCCGGATGACGTTCAAAATGTGGATATCTATTAAAAAACTCAGCACTTCCCACATTATAGAGCTCGTCACGAATACGCTGCCACTCCACGTGTCGCCCGCGAACACGTACAGGAATAGCTTTAAGCCCTATCACCTTGGCCATGTTCAGTCTATGGTTCCCTCCAGACGTGAAAACAAACTCGCCATCCTTGTTAATATAAACATATATCGGCGTTATATTCACATTGCCGCGTGCGGATTTAACTCCTTCCACGACCAGCCGATGGTAGAGAGTGTCATGCTGCCTTTTATACAAATCAACTAGCTCATCCAAGCTATAGCAACCTTGTACCTTTACCTTCCTCATTAATTGCATATTATAATCTGTGAAAAGTGAGGTCTCCTCCCACTCCATCCCGTTAACGAAACGCTCACGAAAACCCGTCAACTTCAAACTTTCGTGAGAAAGGGGTTTGACATGCTCCCAAAACTCGCCATCAATGACAGTATTGACTGTTCTGTATATTCTTTTGTACTCTGGGTTCTGCCTAGATAATCTACGATCATCTATGGAAAGTTTGATTTCGTCGATGGAAATCAACAGCTCTTTCCTGGGGTCGCCCGGGTTTTTGTAGATAGCTTTATAAAGCAAATATCTGGACCGAGCCTGCAAACGCGAAAAAAATCGCTTCCTATATCTCTGGAACTGTCTTCCTATGATCACTGTTGCTATCCCTTTTCTTTCAGTGCACGGCAGGATGGAGATTTTTAAATATTAGCTTTCCCATGCCTTTTCAGCCCCTCCTCGCACCGAGACGAAGACAGCGAGGGCTAACCCAATGGGAAACCATGAAAAAAACCAATCCGGACGAGGGGCTGTCCATAAACTGTTCCCATCAAACATTAACGCTACAGTGCAGAACAAGATTATTTTCAGTAGAGCGGATCCACAACGAGTTTCCCTATGCTGCCAACCAGCCTTCACACAGCAGCCCCATATCCAAAGCCAGATAGCGAGTCCAACCAGGCCGAGCTCAAGCCCTATATGAAGAAAAAGGTTGTGGCTGTGAGGAATAATCAACCCACCGATAAGAACGTCGTACTCCCCTCCCAGACCAAGCCCCCCGGCAGGACGCGCGAGAATCATGCGGATGCTTTCTACAAAGATATCCGGCCGGTACGACATGCCTCTCTGCAGAACGATTGATTCGAACTGCCAAAACCCGATACCGGCGCAAACTATCATAACCACCGCCCCTATCCAAACGATGGCCCCGCCCCGCAATATTGCATATCCGAGCTGTGCACTCAACAATGCGACCCACAACCCCCGACTTTGGGTCATTACGATAAAAGCAAGCAGTACAATAAGACCAACGATCCACCCGACTCTAGCGACTAAAGAAGTCGGAGGTAAAGATAACAACCAGAGAAAAGCTATGGCTATCAGGTAGCCTCCTATAATGGGATGCTCCAACAACCCTACTCCCTCGAGTCTGCTGGTCAGAGGCATATCTCTTATGCCGTAGAACAAGACAAGTGAAACCAGTGCAGCACCAGCCAAGCCTATTCCGGCCACACTCAATATCACGGCCAATCGATTGATATTGTCCCTCGCTACAAATGCCAGCCCGGCGAGGAAGAGCACTACATAAAACAACCGCTTGAGCTCCCGGAACGGATCGACGTTCTCCGCCCACAGAACGCTTATTCCGGACCACGCAAAAAGTAGCACAAGCCCAACGATTAGCGGCTTCGCATCGGAAAAAACTGTGCGGAAAGCTTCTCGCTCACGAAAGCTGATGATCAAGGCAGGAAGCCAGAACAACAGAATCAGGAGTTGATTATAAGGCTTGCTGGAGGGCACTAGTGCCACGCCTACCAAGAACCAAATCACACCCAGAGACAACCAACCTCGCAACATACCGTCAAGATCAAATTCAGGCCTCCATGGCGAAAATGTTCTAAAACGGTCCCCCAGGGACGAACTTTCCTCTTTAAAAATCAAGTCCTTTTCTCCGACTTAAACAGAAGATACCTCACTCGTTTCAACGTTTTGACATCCCACTGTTTAAACGGTATTTGTCTCAGAAGTGACCACGCAAACGATTTGTCGTCAGTCACAGCGAATCGCATAGCTTTCACCAACAGCCGAGCCTTCGCCGATTCATAACCAGGATAAGACTTATATAACTCTATTAGTTTTAGCCCATACTCAAGCTCTGATCTATACTGAGATGACAAGCTGCCATGATGTTTACGATAAAGAGTTATTGTGTCGGGCAACACATCTACACGATAACCTGCGTGCGCGACCTTCAAGGTCATCTGAAAATCCTGGACCTTTATGTCAGGATCATACCCTCCAACAAGGGTCAATGCCTCCCGCCTGTACATAGCCAAGTTACCACCAACAACTAGCGCACATGCCAGCGCCGCTTCAAAATCGTATGAAGAAACCCCCTTATCCTTAATTTTATTGGCTAGAAGATTCCCTTTTTCATCGATTCTGGCGGCTCTGCCTCCCAGACAACCTACAGAAGGATTATTTTTTAGATAGGCAACCTGCAAACCCAGCCGTCCCGGCACCATCAAGTCATCGGCATCAAATGTCGCGATGAACTCGCCATTGGCACGCGCTAGGCCAGCATTTAATGCTGCACTTACCCCTGCGTTTTCCTGGCTTATAACCTCTACGTTGCGAACGAGGCTTTCTTTTCCATAAACACGAACCGCCTCATTTATGACTTCAAAACTATTATCGGTTGACCCGTCATCTACTACGACAAGCTCAAAATTCGGATAGTCCTGTTGCAAAATACTTGCGATGGCGTCACCGACATAACGAGCGTAGTTGAAGCACGGAACAAGAACGGATACCAGTGGGCACGGTGGAAGGTTCAACTGCATTCTTTCGCCTCTTCCAGAGGCCTCCAGCCGGCGGCAGTAATCTGCCACTTTTTGTTTTCAATTAGTCCAGCAGGGCCCAATAGTTTCACTTTTGAATTATGCGCCCAATCATTTTTTTTCCATGCAAGGAAGTGAAGATACGGAAACTCTCTTCCTCTTATAAGGCTGTTCGTTAGCGTCCCGTCAAGCCAGCACCAGGCATCGGGCAATTCCCGACGGCCGTTCTCTAGAATAGTAAAAGTGCTATGAGCTTCAATGAATTCGCTGCGCACATACCACTTATTGAAACGTGCAGCGAAAAGGCGGAGTGACTCGGGCCAGTTCTTATGTCGGATGAAAAGCCTGCTAAATGCGCCTTCGTCCAGCGCCTGATGCTCAGTGTCACTGAAGCGTTCCCGCCATTTTGGTATAAGGCGATAGGCCTCGCGCATCACACGATTGTTTCTGACAATACACAAATGTCCGGAAACCCGTCTTGCATGGGTAGAAAAAAGATCCTTAGTTTGCAAGCGCTCAGGAGTGAAATACTTCCTGAGATTCCCGTAGATAACGTCTATATCGCCAAAGGCCCAGAAATCGTAGCCTTCGATAGCCTCCTCGTGGATGTGTCCTAAGGCGGGCTTTATATCGCAAAGCTTGTATGGATTATCGGGGCGAAATTCTATACCTAGGCGTTCACTAACGTACTGGCAATAGCTAGCGTAGGAAGTGTGCACGAATTGTACGTTGGCGGGCGAGTCCAATGGACTGCCGCAATCCGTAAAAAAAAGCCAGTTTATCGTCGGATTATAACGACAGCTTTCCAGGAAAAAAGGAAACCAAAACGGCCACTCCCCGAAATAGGGGATAACGAAGCAGATGCTCGGCTCGCCAGCTGATCTACAGAGTGAGTTATCACTCATATCTTGAACAAAAAGCGCTTGTTGATTATGGAGGAGAATCGTCGCTTGGCGGCATCGTCTGAAAAATGAGACACCAGAAGAGCTCCGCTCCTTTCTGCGCAAACATTAGAATCTTTGTTCAACTCATATTCCCTAAGCAAGCATTCACTCAACTTCGTTGCGTCGGCGAATGGAAAGATTTGCCCATAACCCTCAACCACTTCCTGCGCGCCGCCACTGTCTGCACAAATGATAGGGGTATTAGCAGCCATGGCCTCAAGCAGTACCATCCCAAATGGCTCGTGATCAGAGGTGAGCGCAAAAACGTCGAATGCCTTGAAATAGCGACGCGCATTGGGGACTTGCCCTAATAACAAGACCGCCTCTTCTACGCAGAGATCTTCGGCCAGGCTTCTAAGATCAGCTTCGAGCTTACCAGTGCCGATGATCACCAAGAGAGCATTATCAGGAAGCTCCGAACGCGCCTTGGCAAAACCACGTATCAGAGTCGCCTGATCTTTATCAGGATGGAGGCGCCCAACATTGGCGATAACCCAGGCCGAGTCAGGCAGATCTAGATGACGCCTTGCGGCCTCGCGAGAAAGCAGCTGAGCACGGACTGCAGCAATGTCGATCCGGTTATAGAGCGTTTCAACCCGGCTGAAATCTTTTGTACCGAGGCTATCCATAACGTCATCGCGAACCGCATCAGAGACACAAAGTAGAAGTAGTCGCCGCCCGAACACATTAGCCAATAATTGCCGCGATCTTCTTCGGTATACCCCGAAGGCGTGCTGGATACCTATCACAGGCAATGATGTACCCAAAAGCGCAACGTACGTTGGCTTGAAGCGATGAGCTATACATAGCTCGTACTCATTGGCTGCCACCAATTTTCTGACGGCGTTGATTGCGCCCAGCTTAAGTCCTCTGAGTTGCCGACTAGAATAGTTCAGGAACACCACCTCATCGGAAGCGGAACCTCGCCGGACATCGTCGCTAGCAGAGCCGGTCAAATATACCGTACAGACCTTGTATTCGGTGCCCTTGAACAAGGCAGCATACTGCCTCGCACAATCCATAAAGGGCCCGTCATACCCATGACACAATTGCAAAACCCACCGTGGCTTTCGGTCAGCAACTGAGTCATAACTATCCCCCGAATCGCCGGCGATCATGCAAGCCTCCGTTGCTGGTATGACTTCACTGACGCCACCTGCCGGACGCAAGGAGTCGACCATGAGCCTCCAGGACCGTTGCTGCCCAGAAAAGACTCATCGTAACGTGAATTAGCTAGGAAAAAACTAAGGGCGCCGACCAGTCGCACAATGCTCGAAATCACAACGTTGCCCTTGAAAAAAGGGCGAGTATATCCTGCTTAGCAATCCGGATGGAACAGCCATAGGGATGCTGCCAGACCCCTAGTCATATCTAGTGCGCAGAGGACCCAACCATCGACAACCCCCAAAACCGCTTCCTGCCCGCAGCATCCGAAAACTCATTGGTCAGCTTTTTGCGCATGGCCTGCCGCTGTTCCTCGACGGCCGAGTCGCCAGTCTCCGAGGCTTTTACCAGGCAACCCGATAACGCTAGCCCATCGCCCTGCCGAAACAACTGTCCTGCGCCGTCTACCACTTCCCTGGCACCACCACAGTCACTGGAGACTACCGGAACGCCAGCTGCCATGGCTTCAAGCAGTACCATGCCGAATGGCTCGTGGTCGGAGCTCAACACAAAAACGTCGAACGCCTTGAAATACCGCCTTGCGTCGGGGACTTCACCCACGAAGAAAACACGCTTGGAGATATTCAGCTGTATAGCCAACGATTTCAGCTCTTTCTCTAGCCGTCCCCGGCCGAGAATTGCCAGACAACTGTTCTTTGGCAGGTCAGTCAAAGCCGCTGCAAACCCTTTAATAAGCGTCGCTTGATCCTTGTCTGGATGCAGCCTTCCTACATTGCCGACGATCCAGGCGTTCTGTGGAAGTTTGAGCTGCTGTCTGGCTTCCGCACGATCAAACTGTTGAGCCTGTACCGCAGGAATATCGATGTGATAGTAGAGCGTCTGAATGCGCTCATTTGGCCAGTTCGGAAGGCGTGCCCTGATCGTGTCGCGGACCGAATCCGAGACGGCCAGTGCCTGGATACGCTTGCGGTAAGCCTGGGCGAATAACCTCCGGTCGAGTCGATCGTAGGCACCATAAGCATGGTGTACCCAGATGATGGGCAACCGAGTGGCGAGACAGGCTATATATGCTGGTTTGGACCTGTGTGCGATGCATAGTGAGAAATCTTTGGTCTTGACTATGCGGCGGATTTCGCGAATCGCACGCAGCTTGAATCCTCTTAACGCCTTGGACCTGTACTCGAGAAAGATAACCTCGTCAGACTGACATGCCGCAACGACCTCATCACTCGGTTCACCCGAAAGAAATATTGTCGTTACTTTATAAGGCGTGTCCGCAAACAAGCTCGCGTATTGTCGAGCATAGTCCAGAAAGGGGCCCCCGTATCCATGGCAAATTTGCAGGATATGGCGCTGTTGTGGTCGATTGTTCATGATTTCTCCATGATCTTGTTCGGCTTGCGAGTCAGAAACCATGGCGAACACCATGAGCAGACTATGCCTTAAATCCTAGAGTCATTAGTACCCAATCGACCTTTTTGGTTCACACCAATAGCGAAAAGTGATTTCAACCAGCGACCGGGCGCGGAAGTTGCGAATCAAGCCACATCCGCAGCGGACTTCCTGCAGGCCAGTTGCGCAGGAAACGCGCTCGGTCCTCCTCCCACGCTCTGAGCCAGGCCGGACTCTCAGCTTCGTAGAATCGCATCCCGTCCAGATCAATCAGAACGATCTCGTTCAAGCGCCACAAGAGATTTGTCGCTTTGCAATCGCCATGACTGATACGCGCATGAAAAAGCTGACCGAACAATCGGAGCAGAGCTACAGCCTCTTGTGCCGTTGGCGTCCTGTCGCCCTCTTTCCCGAAGTGTTCCAGTAGATTAACGCCAGCGCAGTATTCGGTAACTAACCAGGCAGTGCTGCGGAGCGGACCGATACGTTGTTCCACCATCGCCAAAGGAGCCGGCGTGGCAATGCCGAGAAATCGAAGCCGATGTGCTGAGAGCCAGCTGTGCCATGCCCTGCTTGGCCGCCAAAAGCGCTTAAGCCAGTGCGCCACACCTTTGATGTTGTAGCGTTTAACTACAACCTTTCGGACAACGGTTGAAGCCAGGACGACTGTGCTGCTGCCGCCATCCTTGAGCAATGGATGACGGCGGAAGCATTCGTCTGGCGATTCAAGCAGACCTCCCAGCTCGGCAGCATGGTTGCGCTGGACGACCGCAAACCGCCCCCACCCTCGCTTCACCGCAAACTCTGTGCAATCACGCAGTGACTTATCGAGGTAGTGCTCCAGGCGCAGTTGGCGCTTGGCGCTTATCAGCTTTGCCAGGTTGTCGGGGTGAATAGCGTGGTGGGGGTTGGCTTTGAGATAGGCGAGCAGCAACTGCTCCACCCACTCGTCCCAGTCGGGTTTCAGCTGCGCGAAGAATACCGCCAGGTTTTCTTCAGCCTGCTGGGCGGTTATCGGCTGGCACTGGTCGAGAACCTCCACCGCATCGCCGTCGATGACCTGCAGCACACCCTTGTGCAGGAGAAAATTACCCAGATGCAGATCGCGCTGAACCAGGCCTTTGGCGTGCATTGTCGCGATGCCTGTCAAAGCCAGGCGCAGCAAACGCATTGCAGATTCACTGCCTGCGGGCTCATGGCTCAGCGCTTCCCACTGCGCTTCCAGGCTTTCTGCCTCTTCGAGGAAATCGGTGAGTAAATAGTGACCACCACCCGGAAGTGGACCCTGGCTGATGATGGCTGGAGTGGCGATTCCCGCGCCAAGTACCGCCTTGATGCCTTCCAGCTCCCGAACGCAATGCCGCTGTGCAGCCGGTGCGACAAATAGCTTCGCCAGGACTGTCCTGCCTGCCAACTCGCCCTGCGCCACCAGCCGCTTGCCCGGCAAAATCCGCAGCCAGCGCTGGAGGGTCAGTTCGCCTCCGTCCGCAAGTGGCACGCTGAACGGTGCTGGCGGGTTGCGTTTGGCGCGACGTAACTGCTCGGTGATATTCATCGTTTGATTATTCCGGCGAGCGACGACTGAGTATGCGTATCAACAGCTGGCGCGCTTCAACATCCAGACGCGACCGGCCCATGTATGCCAGAAAGAAACGCAGTTGCTGGCTGTTGCTGGCAACCTGGGTACGCCGATGAAGGCTGCTCAAGTCTCTCACACGGTCCCGCTCGCCGAACCAGGCTCTACGGGTCTCTTCCAGATCGATCAGCCGTGCGCCAGCGCCATCCCCGTCCAGCTTGAGAAAGATCTGCTTGGGATACAGGCTGTTATGCATTTTGCCGGCGTTGTGTAACGCGCGCACCAGCGCCGCAGCCGCCATGATCAGGTCTTGTCTGCCCTGCCATTCCAGCTCAGGCCAGCGTTCGAACCAGATATCCAGTGAGCGGTACTCATCCAATGCACGGGTCAGCAGAATGGCCTGGTGTTTACCCTCCACGCGACGCTGGGCGAAAAATGCGGTTTCAAGTGACGGGATGCCGAGATGGGCGAAGCGCTGGATGAAACGGAATTCGCGGGCATAGATTGGCTCACCCAGGGGGTGCAATCGGCTGCGAACCAGCTGGTTTTCCTGGCGCTTGAGATAAAAGGTCTGCAGATGGCCGTTGATGTCTTCCAGCTCAAGCCGCACCACGGTATTCCAGCCGCCGCGGCGCATTACCCTCTTACTGCTGGCGTTGCATCTGCTACTCCATAGCCCTTCGAAATTATCAAGGCCATGCCGCGCCAGCACCTCGCGAGCATTGACTGCAATGAATGGCGACTCGCTCATTCTCGCCCCTTGAAGAAATTCAATACTGCCCGAGCCTGCTTCTTGTCCGCCGGAGACAGTCTCGGCTTCTCGATATAGTCCAGGTAAAAACGCAGCCGCTGCGTTCTGCTCAGCACGCGCTTACCCAGTTTGTCGAGACAGGCCAGATCCTTGATGATTCGATATTTCAACATGGGCCCCACCCAGAAATTCCCACCGGGGCAATCGATCATGTACACGTCTGGAAAGGGCTTCTCATCGACCAGAATATTGCGCCATTTCAGATCGTTATGCGCAAAGTTTTGGTCATGCATCATGCGCGTCGCATGGGCGATTTGCCTGGACACGTGAGCAACCCATCGCTTGCATAAAAAACGAGGATCACCGTTCTTGGCAATATTCGCCATGTCCGATGTGCCCTGCAGATCCTGGGTTATGAGCGCGCCCCGATGAAAAGCGCCCTCCCGCCGTTCCAGTCCGAAGCCAACCACAGTAGCTGAGGGAATGCCCCAGGCATGAAAATGCAGAAGGTTTTCCCACTCCGCCTGGATCCGCGGTCGTCCGATGTAGCGCCGCAGATTCTTGCCCGCGCCCGTATAACGCTTTACGTAATAGTATCGGTTACCGACCCAGACCCGATGAACCGTACTGATAGGGTCTGTCGTTATCAACTCCCCTTCCAGGGCGAAAACCGTGTCCAGATCAGCGAACAGTCGGCCACTGACGCCGGTTGCGTATTCAGGATTGAGCGTCCAGCCGGTCATGCATCACTGCCCGGGGCGTATTTGCGCTCGAATCGCGTCTGCAGCCGCGCCGCCTTGCGCTCCAGCATGCTCAGCAGTACAGCTTCTTCCGTAAGAATCTGACGCAGCGGCCGGTCAAAATACACTCGCAGAAAGCGCAACTTGTCGCGCTCCGTCAGCCCGATATTCAACGCAGAAAAATACAGGCCGGCCAGATCCTTGTCCCGCCAGCGCCGCGGAACCCTTGGACGAATCTGCGCCCGGTGCAGATCAATCAATGACAACCGCAGATTGTTTGCCGTCGGCTCAGTATCGGTGTGCAACAGGAAATGGCAGATGTAACAGTCACGATGGTTGACTCCCGCTTCGTGCATCCGTCGCGTCATCGCTGCCACTTCGTTGATCAAGGCGTGCTTGAGGGCCGGGTCAGGCGGATTGCTGCGCCAGCTGTGAGCAAAATCCTCGAGGCTGATGGTCGGTGCCAGCTCTTCGGTGATAATGAAGGAATGCTGGTCCGCCGGGTTGGCCCCACGTTCACCAAAGGCCACGGCAGTCATGGTTGGAACGCCCGCAGCCGTCAGTGCCTGAATCGCATGCCATTCTTGACCTGCGCCCAATACCGGTGCTTTCAGGGTTAGCCAGTTCTTGAAGATCTCCCGCCAACCGACACCCCGATGAATCTTGACGAAATAGCCTCGGCCATCGACCACGGTGCGCAAGGTACGCCGGGCCTCCAGCTCGCGGAACACTTCACCCTGAAGCTTTTCAACTTCAACGAAGGCATCGCGCCCGCTCCAGAGCGTTTTGAAGGGTTCGGCCAGTATCAGCTTCAATCCATGTCTCCCAGAATCACATCGGCGGCTTTCTCCGGCAGGCTATACAAATCTGCCTGATCGGCAAACTCCAGAGCCTGGTTATGCCAGCGACCTCGTGCCTCGTCATCTTCCAACATGCGCGCCAGCATACTGTTCAATCGATCCTGGCTGAACGGGCTCGGCACCACCAGGCCACAGTCGGCCTCTTCGATGTAATGCGCATAGCCGCACACGTCGGTTGTCAGCACTGGCAGACCGGCGACCAACGCTTCAAGCAAGACAGTGCCGGTGTTCTCGTTATAGGCCGGATGAATCAGCAAATCAGCCCCCAGCAAAAAACGCGGGACATCATCACGACCCTGAAGGAATTCTACGCGATTGGCCACTCCGTCCGCCTTGGCCTGCGCACGAAAGCGGCGTGCGTCGTCCTGCCCGACCACCATCAGGCGCGTCCGCGCTCGCAGGGCAGCAGGTAGCGACGCCAACGCGCGTATCGAGCGGTCCAGGCCTTTGGTCTTGAAGCCCGAGCCGATCTGCACGATCAGCAATTCAGTATCGCCAAGTTCGAACTCGCGACGAAACGCGCTACGGATCTGCGCTGCATTGGCAGGCGCCCGGCGATCCGGTGCGATACCCGGTGGCAGCAGATGAAACCGCTCCGCCGGGGTGCGATAGTGCTGCATGAACAGCGGCTGCTGCACCTCGGAGATCATCAATATCTCGGCACGCGTGGCAGGAGAAAATACCGCTTTTTCGAATGCCGAGTAATGCTTGTATCGTGCACCCAGCCGGTACAACGGGCCGCGTTGCGTCCTCGCCTTGTGCTCATAGCAGGGATCAGCGGCATAGTACACATCCAGCCCGGGCATCTTGTTGAACCCGATCACCCGATCCACTGGCCGCCGGGCCAGATCTGCCCGCACCCAGGCAGCAAAACGCTCGTTGCGACGATGGTTGGTCCATGCCTTGACCGGCACCAGCTGCACATCAAAACCTTCAGGCACCTCGCCATCCCACGACAGAACATATACCCGCACCGCATGCCCACGGGCCTGACAAACCTGCGCGATACGCATGAAGTCACGTTGCAGTCCGCCGTAGGGGAAGTACTTATAAAGAACAAAAGCCAACTGCATCAGTTCGCGCCCTGTTTCAGCAGTGTTAGCAGTTCGGCCTGAATGCGCTGCGGATTCAGCCGGGTAAAGCAGAAGGGCTGTTCGCGCTGCAGATCAAACTGGCGGGCTTCTTCAGCGGTGGGCTTGTAGGTGCATTGCTTCTGCATACAGGGCACACAGGCCGGGTAATCAGCGGCCAGGTGACGCTGTGACGCGCCGTAAGCGCCGGTAAAACCGGGGTTAGTCGGACCGAAGAGCGAAAGCGTAGGCACATCGAGCGCTGCTGCCAGATGACCCAGTCCTGTATCGACCGCGACGCAGGCAGAAGTGCCGGCGAGCATGCTCGCCATGCCCGCCAGCGACATGCGAGGCAGTACGTCGACGCCTGACAAATCAGAGGCTATGAACTCCGCACGTGCTTTCTCCACATCGTTGCCCCAGGGCAAACGGACCTGGATACCCATCGACACCGCCCACTCAGCCAACTGGCGCCAGTAGCTCTCCGGCCAGTGCTTGCTGTCCCAGGTAGTGCCATGCAGAAACATCACATAGCGCAGGTCAGACTTGTTTCCGGCCAGACTCCGACGATCGAGGCCGTAATCTCCGGTCTGCTCAGGCACGCTGTAGCCCAGCGCCGCTGCGAACAGCTGGCGCACCCGCTCCACTGCATGCTGCCCCCAGGGCACATCCATAGCGTCAGTATAAAAACGGCTGGCCAGCGGTTCCCGTGCGGAAGCCTTGTTCAGGCCGACGACCGGTGCCTTGACGTAACGCGTTAGCAAGGCGCTTTTCAGCAAGCCCTGGGCATCGATTACCAGATCATACGGAGTGGTACGCAGTCGTGCCTTGAAGCGTGACCATTCACCGCTGCGCAATGTTTGCAACGGACTTTTGCGCCAGCGCCTGATGGCCACCGGAATGATTTCAGCGACCGCCGGATGCCAGGCGGGGATTTCTGCGAAGCCTTCTTCGACAACCCAGTCAAAAGTAACACCCGGGATGGCCCGCTGCGCGTCAGTCAAGGCCGGCAGCGTATGGATGACATCGCCCATGGACGACGTCTTGATCAGCAGTACACGCATTAATTACACATCCAGCGGGTCGGCCAGCGGATCACCGACCAGGCGGTCCAAAGCATCGACCACCAGCGCCGGCTTCAGATCACGCAGGCAGTTGTAGTGCCCGAACCGACAAGCGCGATCAAAACACGGACTGCAATCCAACCCCAGGCGCACCGACTCGACATGCGAAGCAAGCGGCGGGGTAAAGCCCGGCGAGGTGGAGCCATAGACAGCGACCAGCGGCCGATCCAGCGCCGCCGCGACATGCATAAGTCCCGAATCATTGCTGACAACCGCAGACGCACAGGACATCAGGTCTATCGCGTCAGCCAGGCTGGTTTCGCCAGCCAGATTGGTCGCTTCCTCGCGCAGTCCCGGAATCAATCGCAAGCGGATATCCTCCGCTACGGGGTGATCGTTCTTCGAACCAAATAACCACACCTGCCAACCCTGGCGAACCTTCTGATCAGCAACACTGGCGTAATGCTCAACGGGCCAGCGCTTGGACTCGCCGAACTCGGCGCCCGGGCACAACACCAGCACGGGACGGTCGAGCTCCAGCCCGAAACGCGCCAGCGCGGCATCGCGCGTGGCAGGATCGATTTGCAGGGTCGGACGCGGATAGGGCTTGCTGAGCTCATGATCCCGCTCAAAGGCCAGCGCCATGAACCGCTCGATCATCAGCGGATAACGATCCTTGTCCAGCTTGCGGATATCGTTGAGCAAGCCGTAGCGCATTTCGCCGCGCCATCCGGTGCGCTTGGGAATGCCGGCAAAAAAAGACACCAGGGCAGATTTCAGGGAATTGGGCAGCAGGATCGCCTGGTCATACTGACCGGCCAGGCCCTTGCCGATCGTGCGACGGGTCTTGAGGTCCAGCACCCCATGCCCCAGCGGAAAGCTCAGCGCATTGCGTACTTCCGGCATGCGCTCGAGAATCGGCCGGCTCCACTCGGGAGCCAGCACATCTATCTCGCAATCGGGGCCGTGGCGCAGCTTGAGGCAGGCAAACAGCGTCTGCGCCATCACCATGTCGCCGACCCAGCTGGGACCGATAACCAATATTCTCATAAGCTTGAAGCCTGAAGCTTGGAGCTGGAAGCCAGAACAATCCGAGCAATGCGGCTCCTTCTTTCTTCCAGCTTCCGGCTCAAAGCTTGTGCACCAACGTACGCCATTCGGCGTGGGCGCCGCTCTGACCGTTGACCAGGTCGAAGTAAGCCTTCTGCAGCTTGCCGGTGATGGGACCGCGACGGCCTTCGCCGATCTGACGGTTATCCAGCTCGCGGATCGGGGTGACCTCAGCCGCCGTACCGGTAAAGAATGCTTCATCGGCGATATAGACTTCATCACGGGTGATGCGCTTTTCTACAACCGGGATGTTCATTTCCCCGGCCAGTGTCAACACCGTGCTACGGGTGATGCCGTTCAGGCAGGCCGTGACTTCCGGTGTATAGATAACGCCGCCCTTGACGATGAAGATGTTCTCGCCGGAACCCTCTGCGACATAGCCTTCCGGATCCAGCAACAGGGCTTCTTCAGCACCGCCGGAAACAGCTTCCTGCAGCGCCAGCATGGAGTTCATGTAGGCACCGCTGGATTTGGCGCGAGTCATGGTGATATTGACGTGATGACGGGTAAAGGAGCTAGTGCGGATCTTGATACCCTGCTCCAACGCCGCCTCACCCATGTAGGCGCCCCAATGCCAGGCTGCAATGGTCACGTGCACCTTCAGGTTATCAGCGCGAATACCCATGCCTTCGGAGCCGTAGAATACCAGCGGGCGGATATAGGCCGTTTCAAGCTTGTTGTCACGCACCGTGGCACAGATCGCATCGTTGATCTGCTCTTTGGTGTAGGGAATTTTCATGCCCATGATGTGGGCGGAATCGAACAGGCGGTCGGTATGCGCATCCAGACGGAAAATTGCGGTTCCGTCCGGCGTATTGTAGGCGCGCACACCTTCGAATACAGCCATACCGTAGTGCAGCGAGTGCGTCAGCACATGGACGTTAGCGTCACGCCAGGGCAGCATTTCACCATCAAACCAGATAACACCATCACGATCGGCCATCGACATAGCAGCCAGCTCCATTCATTGATCTTTGTCTAATATTCATTCGGTTCTTGGTCTGGCCAGGTGTGCCCGCGTGTACACGGCTGCAAGCCGTCATTCGTCTCGGTCGTCCGGCAGCCATTGCTGCCAGAGTGCGATGACTCCGCGTCGGAAATCATGAAACTGGTCGCCACTCACTTTGCCCGGCTGTTTCTGCAGGGCCAGGCGATGGGCTGCTGCGCGGTAGGCTTTGTAAGCCTCCTGCAAACGTAGAACGTCGTCACCGGCTATCAACCCGGCGTCGCGCAGCCCGTCTAGAATTCTGATGTTATCGGTATAGCGCAGTAACTCGGGGTATCGGCACGACCAAGCCAGAACCGCATATTGCACCATAAATTCGATATCGACGATACCTCCGGCGTCCTGCTTGAGATCAAACTGAGCCTCGGTGGTAAACGCAGCCGGAGCGAATCCCGCGTTGGTGGTGCGGGTGGCCAGGTTGTCGCGCATCCTGGCACGCATCGCCAGCACCTCTTTTCGCAGGCTGGCTTCATCGCGCTCCCGACCGAGCACCTCTGCACGCAGATTCTGGAACCGGTGATTCAGACGCTTGCATCCTGCCAACACTCTGGCCCGCACCAGCGCCTGATGCTCCCAGGTCCAGGCACCCTCGCGCTGGTAGCGGGAGAAGGACTCGAGGGAGCTGACCAATAATCCGGATTCGCCCGAAGGTCGCAAACGCATATCGACATCGTAAAGCGCGCCGGAGGTGGTTTGCGCGTTGAGGATATGAATGATGCGCTGGCCCAGACGGGTAAAAAAGCGGCTGCCTTCGATCGGCTTGGCTCCGTCAGTTTCCGCCTCGGTGTCGCCGTCATGGATGAATACCAGATCCAGATCCGAACCGTGTCCCAGCTCGATCCCGCCCACCTTGCCGTAGCCGACTATCACGAAATCCAGCTCGCAGTCTGAGCCGTCGCGACGCTTCGGTGCGCCATGGCGCTGGGTGAGTTCGCGCCAGGCAAGACGCAACACCTGTTGCAAAATCGCCTCGGCAATCCAGGTCAGATAATCGCTGACCTTCATCAAGGGCAAGGTACCTGCCAACTCGGATGCGGCCACTCGCAGGACATGCGCGCGCTTGAAATACCGTAGCACTTCCATCTGCTGCTCAAGATCGTCCTCGGGAATGCGGGTCAGCTGTTGACGCAGTTCGTCAACCAACTCTTCGGTTTCCGGCGGGCGATACAGGCGACCCGCGTTCAGCAGCTCGTCCAGCACAACCGGGTAACGGGTTATCTGTTCAGCGATCCAGGGGCTGGCGCTGCATAACACCAATAACTCGTGCAGCGCGCCGGGGTTTTCGGTCAGCAACAGCAGATAGGCCGAGCGTCGTGCTACCGCTTCGACCAGGGGCATCACCCGTTCCAGCGCGAGATCGGGATTGTCCTGCTCAGCCGCCATACCTAACAGGCGCGGCATGAACACATCCAGACGGTCACGACCGACACGCTGCATTCCTCTGACACGGCCAGAATTCAACAGGCCCTGCAGTAGTCGCCAGGCCTGATCGGGCTGGCGAAAGCCACCTTCGCCCAGCTGTTCGAGTGCCTGCTCTGACTCAAGAGCGCCCTCCCACAACGGCAGCCACTCGGCGTGCAACGGGGCTTCATCGTCGGTTTCATCATCCGGATCGGCAATGACATAGGCGAAATGCGTTTCCACTCGTTGCCGGTGCGTATCCAGCGTGGCACGGAAACTGTCCCAGTCTTCGAAGCCCATTACAAAAGCCACGCGCGTTCGCGATTCCTGATCAGTGGGCAGCATTTGGGTCTGCCGGTCGTCCAGCGCCTGCAACGCATGTTCAGCATCGCGCAAGAACAGATAGGCACGCTTGAGCTCATCAATAGCCGGGTCTGGCATGTAATCGTTTTCCGCCAGCACCTCGAGCACCGCCAGGATGGGCTTTTGTTGCAGGGCGCGATCACGACCGCCATGGATCAACTGGTATGCCTGACCAATAAACTCGACCTCCCTGATGCCTCCCGAGCCGAGCTTGACGTTATCCTGCAGCCCTTTGCGCTTGACCTCCCGCTGGATCATTAGCTTCAAGTTACGCAACGCCTCGATCGCAGCAAAATCAAGATAGCGCCGGAACACAAATGGCTTGAGCATTGACAGGAGTTCGGCGCCCGCCTGTTGATCACCCGCCACGACGCGTGCCTTGATCATTGCGTAGCGTTCCCAGTCGCGGCCCTGGCTCTGGTAGTACTGCTCCAGGGCATCAAAACTGAACACCAGCGCGCCGCTATCGCCATAGGGGCGCAGGCGCATGTCTACGCGGAACACAAATCCATCAACGGTAATAGTATCCAGCGCACGGATCAGCCGCTGACCGACGCGAATGAAAAATTCTTGGTTGGATAAGCTACGGCGGCCACCGCGGGTCTCTCCTGCGTCGGGGTAGGCAAATATCAGATCAATATCGGAGGATAGATTGAGCTCCTGTGCGCCCAGCTTGCCCATCCCCAGCACAACCATATGTTGCGGTTCTCCCGTCGGGGCAGTAGGCGTGCCGAGGGTTTCGCAGGCCTGTTTATACAACCATTGATAGGCTTGCTCGATGCAGGCATCTGCCATATCGGACAGTTCACGCGTCGTGCGCATGGTCGCCGCCTGCCGCGTCAGGTCGCGCCAGATGATACGCACCTGATGCTGCTGGCGGAATTTGCGCAGCGCCTGGCCCAGTTCGTCTTCGCTCCCCACCGAGGCCAGCGCTTCTATCAATAGCTCGGACATTTCACCGGCTCGCAAATCGCGGCTCAGCAACCCCGCCTCTGTCAGGCGCCAGGCTATCTGCGGGTCACGTCGCAGCTGCTCAGCCACAAAGTCACTGCCGGCCAACACCGTCGGCAAGGCGGATTCAAAGTCCTCGCCCAGCTCACCGAGGCGCTCTTCGAGCGCTTCGTGTTGCAGCGCCGTGCGCCATTGTTGCAGATGATGATCGACCATTGGCTGCAACGACGCAGGTAGCGGACGCGGTAAGAAAGAAGGCATGGTCTATCCTGTACGAAGACTATTCAGGCAGCTTGACACGTGCAGCCCAGAGGGAAAAGTCCCCATTGAATTGGAGCCGCACCGCCTGTAGTTTCACTACAAAAATATTCTCTGCGAGCTGGAATGGCTCCCGTTTTTGTAGTAAAACTACAAACACAACACCAACACCGCATCAGCCGGCAAGGGGCCAACCGCTCATACGGCTGATTGGGCCCACAAGGTCTGGAGACAATATGAAGCCGCAAGACATCGATCCCCTCGAAACCCAGGAATGGCTTGACTCGCTGGAATCCGTTCTGGATGCCGAAGGCGAAGACCGCGCGCACTACCTGATTACGCGCATGGAAGAATTGGCTACCCGCAGCGGCACGCTGCTGCCCTATTCGATCACTACGCCCTACCGCAACACCATCCCGGTTACCCACGAAGCGCGTATGCCCGGCGACCTGTTCATGGAACGGCGCATCCGTTCGATGGTGCGCTGGAACGCGCTTGCAATGGTCATGCGGACCAACCAGCAGGATCCCGATCTCGGCGGCCATATTTCCACTTTCGCCTCCAGCGCCACGCTCTACGACATTGGTTTCAACTATTTCTTCAAGGCCCCGACCGATGAACACGGCGGCGACCTGGTGTTTTTCCAAGGCCACGCGTCGCCAGGCGTCTACGCACGCGCCTATCTCGAGGGCCGCATCAGCGAGGACCAGCTTGACAATTTCCGTCAGGAAGTAGACGGCAATGGATTGTCTTCCTATCCGCACCCCTGGTTGATGCCCGATTTCTGGCAATTCCCCACGGTATCCATGGGTCTCGGGCCGATTCAGGCGATCTATCAGGCGCGCTTCATGAAGTACTTGGAGCACCGCGGATTCATCGAGCCGGGCAAGCAGAAGGTCTGGTGTTTCCTCGGTGACGGCGAGACCGACGAGCCCGAATCCCTGGGCGCGATCTCCCTGGCTGGCCGTGAAAAGCTCGACAACCTGATCTTCGTGGTCAACTGCAACTTGCAGCGTCTGGACGGCCCGGTGCGTGGCAACGGCAAGATCATCCAGGAGCTGGAGGGCAACTTCCGCGGCGCCGACTGGAACGTGATCAAGGTTATCTGGGGGCGTTTGTGGGATCCGCTGTTTGCCAAGGATGAAGACGGCCTGCTGCAACAGCGTATGGATGAAGCAGTCGATGGCGATTATCAGAACTACAAGGCCAACGACGGGGCCTATGTCCGCGAGCACTTCTTCGGCGCGCGTCCGGAGCTGGAGGAAATGGTCAAGGACCTTTCGGATGACCAGGTGTGGAAACTCAACCGTGGCGGTCATGATCCCTACAAGGTGTATGCCGCGTATCACGCTGCGGTCAACCACACTGGCCAACCGAGCGTCATTCTAGCCAAGACCATCAAGGGCTACGGTACCGGCGCTGGCCAGGGGCAGAATACCGCGCACAACACCAAAAAAGTCGATGTTGAAAGTCTCAAGACCTTCCGCGATCGCTTCGATATTCCGGTCAACGACGAAGATCTCGAGAAACTGCCCTTTTACAAGCCGGAAGAAGGCAGCGCCGAGTACAAATACCTGCATTCGCGCCGCGAAGCGCTCGGCGGCTACATGCCCACGCGCCGGGCGGAAAGCTTCAAGGTGCCGGTGCCGCCTCTGGAAACGCTCAAGTCAATACTTGACGGCAGCGGTGACCGCGAGATCTCCACCACCATGGCCTTCGTCCGCGTGCTGTCGCAACTGGTGAAAGACAAGGAGCTGGGGCAACGTATCGTCCCCATCGTGCCGGATGAAGCACGCACCTTCGGTATGGAGGGCATGTTCCGCCAGCTGGGGATCTACTCCTCGGTCGGTCAGCTGTACGAGCCTGTCGACAAGAATCAGGTGATGTTCTACCGCGAGGACAAGCAGGGTCAGATCCTTGAGGAAGGCATCACCGAAGCCGGCGCGATGTCGAGCTGGATTGCGGCAGGTACCGCCTATAGCACCTATAACCAGCCGATGCTGCCGTTCTACATCTTTTACTCGATGTTCGGCTTCCAGCGCATCGGTGATCTGGCCTGGGCTGCGGGCGACAGCCGCACCAAGGGCTTCCTCATTGGGGGCACCGCCGGGCGTACCACGCTCAACGGCGAGGGCCTGCAGCACGAAGATGGCCACAGCCACATCCTGGCTTCAACCGTACCCAACTGCCGCAGCTACGATCCGAGCTATGGCTACGAGCTGGCGGTGATCATTCGCGAGGGTGCACGGCGAATGATGGAGGAGCAGGAGAACGTCTACTACTACCTCACGGTCATGAACGAGGCCTATACGCAGCCAGCGCTGCCCGAAGGCGAGCACATCCAGGAAGGGATCATGCGTGGCATGTACCTGCTGGAGGAAGCCAAGCAACCGGGCGAGCTACACGTCCAGCTGATGGGCAGCGGCACTATTCTGCGTGAAGTACGCGAAGCAGCGAAGATTCTGCAGGAGCAATACGGCGTCAGCGCCGATATCTGGAGCGCCACCAGCTTCAACGAGCTGCGCCGTGACGGCCTGGACGTGGAGCGCTGGAACCGCCTCCACCCTGACCAGGAACCGCGTACCAGCTTTGTCGAACAGAATCTGGCCGGCCGCAAGGGACCGATCATTGCGGCCACCGATTACATGAAGCTCTACGCAGAGCAGATCCGCCAATGGGTGCCGGGTCCATTCAAGGTGCTCGGCACGGACGGCTTTGGTCGCAGCGACACCCGGCGCAAGCTGCGCTATTTCTTCGAGGTGGACCGCAACTGGGTCGCCTACAGCGCGCTCACCGCGCTGGTGGAGTCCGGCGCACTGGAACGCAAGGTACTGGGCGAGGCGCTCAAGTCCCTGGGTATCGATTCCGACAAGACCAACCCACTGGACTGCTGAGGAGCGATGCCATGAGTGAAGTCATCAAAGTACCAGGCATCGGCGATGCCGAAGGTGAAGTCATCGAAATTCTGGTCAAGGAAGGCGACACGATTGAACCGGAGCAGAGCCTGATCACTCTGGAGTCCGACAAGGCCAGCATGGAAGTCCCGTCGCCAAAGGGCGGCGTGGTGAAGTCCATAAAGGTGAAACTGGGCGACCAGCTGAAGGAAGGTGACGACCTGATTGAGCTGGAGTCAGCCGAGGCTGAATCAGACCAGGCAGAGACCCAGCCCGACGATTCGCAAGATACCAGTGACGGTCAGCCGGTCGACGAAGCGGAAGAAGCGGCTGCGCCTGAGAAGGAAACCGGGCAGGAAGT
The DNA here is from genome assembly GCF_008638305.1 of Pseudomonas profundi. Taxonomy (GTDB): domain Bacteria; phylum Pseudomonadota; class Gammaproteobacteria; order Pseudomonadales; family Pseudomonadaceae; genus Halopseudomonas; species Halopseudomonas profundi. The sequence continues at coordinate 246,819 of NZ_VTPZ01000002.1, read as the reverse complement.
CGTAGACAAATCCGCCGCCCCGCCCAGCGAATCAGTCAAGGAAGTACAGGTGCCCGATATTGGCGATGGCAAGGCCAAGATCATCGAGATCATGGTCAGCCCGGGCGACTCCGTGGAGGCCGAACAATCCTTGCTGGTCCTGGAATCAGACAAGGCCAGCATGGAAATCCCGGCGCCCTTCGCCGGCGTGATTGAATCCATCGAAGCCAAGCTGGATCAGGACGTGCAGACCGGCGACCTGATCCTGCATATGCGGGTGAAAGGCGAATCTGACAGCGCGCCTGGTACGGCCGCATCTGCCGATAGCAAGCAAGCCTCGCCAAAAGCCGATGCGCAGGGGAAAGACCAGAAGAGCCAGGCCGAGCCGAAAGCGCCGGCAGCCAACGCAGAGAAGGACAAAGCCGTTCCGCCTCCAGTCGGACGGCCTAGCCGCGAGGGCACCAAGGTCCACGCCGGCCCGGCCGTGCGCAAGCTGGCGCGTGAGTTTGGTGTCGATCTGACAGACGTCAGTGGCAGCGGCCCCCACGACCGTATCCTCAAGGAAGATGTCCAGACCCACGTGCAAGGCATCTTGAAACAGGGCAAGCAAGGGGGTGCTAGCCAGGGCTCGGTTGGCGGAGCGGGCATCCCGCCGGTACCGGACATCGACTTCAGCCGTTTCGGCGAGGTTGAAATCAAGGATATGACACGCCTGCAGCAGATTGGCGCGACCAATATCCACCGCAGCTGGCTCAACGTGCCCCACGTTACGCAGTTCGATCAGGCGGATATCAGCGAGCTCGAAACCTTCCGCAAGGATCAAAAGACCGCAGCGGAAAAGGCCGGCGTCAAGCTGACAATCCTGCCGTTCCTGCTCAAAGCCTGTGCGCATCTGCTTCGCGAACAGCCGAACTTCAACGTATCGTTGATGCCCGGCGGCAAACAGCTGGCGCACAAGCAGTACGTGCACATCGGTTTCGCGGTGGATACACCGGACGGCCTGATGGTTCCGGTCATCCGTGATGTGGACAAGAAGAGCCTGCTGCAACTGGCCGCCGAAGCGGCGGAGCTGGCTGAAAAGGCGCGGACCAAGAAGCTCGGTGCCGATGGCATGCAGGGCGCGTGCTTCACCATCTCCAGCCTTGGCCATATCGGCGGCACCTACTTCACCCCAATCGTGAACGCGCCAGAAGTCGCCATCCTCGGTGTGAGCCGTGCAGCCACCCAACCGGTCTGGGACGGCAGCACCTTCCAGCCCCGGCTGATGCTGCCTCTATCACTATCCTACGACCACCGCGCCATCAACGGCGCAGCCGCCGCGCAGTTCACCAAGCGGTTGGGTGAACTGCTGGGAGATATACGGTCAATGTTGTTGTAATAGGCAGGATGTAGAACTGCATCCTGCCAAGATGTCATCCGACAATCTTGGCGGGATGAACCCGCCCTCGATCAAACACGGGACGATGGAATCGAGTTCCATCTCGACAACGTACGCGCGGCGGCAACCCCGCGGCCGGGATGGAACCCGGCCCTCCATAGATCGCCTGATCACCACACACCGAGACTTGTCGCAGCATCATTTCTTGCCGCACCTGCGCTCGACCACGCCCACTCCTCAGCGTAATCACATAGTTTCGCTTTCACCGGATTGTGATGAATATAGTGCACCGAGGCTTCGAGATGCGCCTGGGTGCGGACGTAACGATCCCAGTATCCACGCATCCAGAAACCGCGATCTGGGAGTTGCAAGTGCAATGTTGTGGCATTCTGGAGAGCCCAGCGGGCTGTATATGTCTTCCAGCCTTGAACGATCCGAGGCAGCGAATACGTTGGCTTGATCAGAACGTGAACATGATTAGGCATGATGCACCACGCAATGAGCTGATAACGCTTGCCGGCATAGAACTGCAAAGCCTGTCGCAGCGTTGCTGCCATCGATGGGTGAGTCAGTACGCAACATCCATGGCCACGGTCCAGATGCAATTCTATCTGCGCCCGAGCCGCATAAGAATGTTCAACTTCGGGAAGCCGTTTTAACTCGCTCTTCAATGATTTGAGCACAGCTGCAGGGAGACTGTCGGCGAGTCTGAAAGTTATAAACTGAATAACATCGGGTGAATCGAAGTGAGGAAGCTTGCGAGACGTATACCAACCCCGATGGTCGTCGCTGCGGGCGGTCATATGCGGCAATCCTTGCTTAGCACGGAGACCGATAGTAACAATCACGTAAATTCGGAGAAGGAAGCAGCTCGCAAAACTAGAGTTCAGAACAAAGTACCGAGCCCCTCGATTCAATCTGTCCCGCGAAATCCATCGGCCGGAGTGGAACTCTTTCGACAACCAGCGCAGGAATTAAGGAATGTCGAGTTCCATCTCGACAACGCGACTTGCGGCAACTCCAGCGGCCGGGATGGAACCCGGCCGCTGGAGGCAGCATTGCGCATCACCCCGTGAACACAAACTCCTCGTTCTCAACCTTCGCCTTGATCACCGTACCCGGCTCGAAATCCCCAGCCAGGATGCGTTGCGCCAGCGGATTTTCGATCCAGCGCTGGATTGCGCGCTTGAGCGGCCGGGCGCCGTAGACCGGGTCGTAGCCGACAGCGATGAGTTTTTCCAATGCTTCATCGGTCAGCTCCAGCTGCAGCTCGCGCTCGGCCAGCCGTTGGCTCAGACGGCTCATCTGGATGGTGGCGATGCCGGCGATCTGGTCCCTTCCGAGCGGCTCGAACACCACCACTTCATCGATCCGGTTGATGAACTCCGGACGGAAGTGCTGCCCGATAGCATCCATCACTGCCGCCTGTTGCGCCTCGTGGTCACCGACCAGCTCCTGGATCTGCGCTGAGCCCAGGTTCGAGGTCATGACGATCACAGTGTTGCGGAAGTCGACGGTGCGGCCCTGGCTATCGGTCAGGCGACCATCTTCCAGTACCTGCAGCAACACGTTGAACACATCCGGGTGCGCCTTTTCCACCTCATCCAGCAGGATGACCGAGTAAGGCTTGCGCCGCACGGCTTCGGTCAGATAACCGCCTTCTTCATAACCGACATAGCCCGGAGGTGCACCGATCAGACGAGCTACGGAGTGCTTCTCCATGAACTCGGACATGTCGATGCGCACCATGGCGTCTTCGGTATCGAACAGAAACTCCGCCAGCGCCTTGCATAGCTCGGTTTTACCCACACCAGTCGGCCCGAGGAACATGAAGGAGCCGCTCGGCCGGTTCGGGTCTGCCAGGCCTGCGCGAGAGCGGCGCACGGCGTTGGAGACCGCGACCACCGCTTCATGCTGACCGATCACCCGTTTGTGCAACGCATCTTCCATACGCAGCAGCTTGTCGCGCTCGCCTTCGAGCATCTTGCTCACCGGAATACCGGTCCACTTGGATACGACCTCGGCAATCTCCTCGTCGGTGACCTTGTTGCGCAGCAGCTGGTTCTCGGTCTTGCCATGCTGGTCAGCCATCTGCTGGCTGCGTTCAAGATCCGGAATGATGCCGTACTGCAGCTCGGCCATCTTGTTCAGATCGCCTCTACGCCGGGCATTTTCCAGCTCCTGCTTGGCCTGCTCGATCTTCTCCTGGATCTGCGCGGTGCCCTGCACGTCCGCTTTTTCCGCCTTCCAGATCTCTTCCAGGTCGGAATATTCCCGTTCGACCTTGACGATTTCTTCCTTGAGCTTCTCCAATCGCTTCAGCGCCGCTTCGTCGTCCTCTTTCTTCAGCGCCTCGCGTTCCACCTTGAGCTGAATCAGGCGACGTTCGAGGCGATCGAGCGCCTCGGGCTTGGAGTCGATCTCCATGCGGATGCGGCTGGCAGCCTCGTCGATCAGGTCGATGGCCTTGTCCGGCAATTGCCGATCGGTGATGTAGCGGTGGCTCAACTTGGCTGCGGCGATGATTGCCCCATCGGTAATCGCAACCTTGTGATGCACTTCGTAGCGCTCTTTCAGGCCGCGCAGGATGGCGATGGTGTCTTCCTCGCTGGGTTCATCCACCAACACCTTCTGGAAGCGACGCTCAAGCGCAGCATCCTTCTCGATGTACTTACGATACTCGTCCAGCGTGGTGGCACCGACACAGTGCAGCTCGCCTCGCGCCAACGCAGGTTTGAGCATATTGCCCGCATCCATCGAACCTTCAGCCTTGCCAGCGCCGACCATGGTATGCAGCTCATCGATGAACAGGATGACCCGCCCTTCCTGCTTGCCCAGTTCGCTGAGCACGGCCTTGAGGCGTTCCTCGAACTCACCGCGGAATTTCGCGCCAGCAATCAGTGAGCCCATATCCAGCGACAATAGGCGCTTGTCCTTCAGGCCATCAGGCACTTCGCCATTGATGATGCGCTGCGCCAGCCCCTCGACAATAGCGGTCTTGCCGACACCGGGCTCACCGATCAGTACCGGGTTGTTCTTGGTTCGACGTTGGAGAACCTGCACGGTACGGCGGATTTCATCATCGCGGCCGATCACCGGATCGAGCTTGCCTTCCTCGGCGCGCTTGGTCATATCCACGGTGTATTTATCCAGCGCCTGGCGCGATTCTTCAGCATTGGGGTCATTCACTGAGTCGCCACCGCGCAGATGCTCAATGGCATTCTCCAGAGCCTGTTTGGACACGCCCTGGCTGGTGAGGATCTTGCCCAGCGCGGTGTTGGGTTCCATCGCAGCAAGCAGCACCAGTTCACTGGAAATGAACTGGTCGCCCTTCTTCTGCGCCAGGCGGTCGGCCTGGTTGAACAGGCGCGCAAGTTCCTGGGACAGATTGATGTCACCGGTGGGATTGCTGATAGTAGGCAGCTTATCCAACGCGGCGCCCAGGTCGCTGCGCAGCTTGTTCACGTCAAAGCCGACCTGGCGCAACAGTGGCGCAATAGAGCCCTGCTGTTGCTCAAGCATGGCGAGTAACAGGTGCAATGGGTCAATCTGATTGTGATCACGCCCTACAGCCAACGATTGCGCGTCAGCCAGGGCCATCTGCAGTTTGCTGGTAAAGCGATCAATACGCATCTTGTATGTCCTGTCTATTGAACCGAGCGTTTGCCGGTTAAACCAATTTGATTGGAGTATAGATAGGGACGATTGTCAGCCTTTCAAGGCTGCAGGCATTGATCAGGGTCAAAATTTTGTCGCATTGTCCTGCCCGATCAGCCCAGCCAGATCAGCGATGCAAAGCGGCCAGTCTGGCCGTCGCGACGATAGGAATAGAAACGCAGCGGGTCATTCAGGGTACAGAGACCACCGCCATAGATCGCTGTCACGCCCGCCGCTTGCAGACGTAACCGCGCGAGGTGATAGATGTCCGCCATGAAACGTCCAGCGTTGCGGGAAGGGGCGAACGCGGCGGCGGCAGCGGAAATATCTGAAACAAATACATCCCTCACTTCCGCTCCCACCTCGAATGAAGCCGGCCCTATCGCAGGGCCAAGCCAAACCAGTAACTGATCAGGCGGTGTTTGCAGGGCCTGAATCGTTGACTCCAGTACACCGCCTACCAGTCCGCGCCAGCCAGCGTGGGCTGCAGCCACGCGCGAACCGGCCCGGTCACAGAACAATACGGGCAGACAATCGGCTGTCATGATGGTGCAGGCGATGCCCGGCTGGTCGGTCCAGCTGGCATCGGCATTCTGAACGGTGCCGGGCTGGGCTTTAATGGTCAGCCGGCTGTGCGTCTGCTCCAGCCACACCGGCTCGCAATCCAGCTCGGCAGCCAGCCGCGCACGGTTTGCCGCGACATGTTCGGGGTCATCGCCGACGTGATCGCCAAGATTGAAACTGTCCCAGGGCGGCAGACTGACGCCGCCCTCACGGGTGGTGATGCAGGTGCGCACCCGTTTCGGTGCGGGCCATTCGGCCTGCAACCAGGACTGCATTCAGTCCTCCATCTCGCCGTCTTCACGGAGCAAGCTGAGCAGCTCAACCATGTCGGCAGGCAAAGGCGCCTCCCATCTCATCGTGCGGCCATCATCCGGATGCACCAGCTCAAGGCGCCGGGCATGCAATGCCTGGCGTGGGAATTCGCGCAGCATGCTGATCAGTTCAGGCGAGGCTCCCGGCGGGATACGCAAGCGACCGCCGTACGTCTGGTCGCCGATGAGTGGAAAACGCAAGTGACTCATGTGCACGCGTATCTGGTGCGTCCTACCGGTCTCGAGCTTGACCTTCACATGGGTGTGCGCACGGAACCGGCTGATTACCCGGTAATGGCTGACTGCCTGTTTGCCGCCTGCCATTACTGCCATCTTCTGGCGATTGGTACCGTGCCGGGCGATGGGCTCATCGACCTTGCCGCCGGCGGTCATGACCCCGACCACCACGCATTCATATTCACGGGTGACGCTACGGGCCTGGAGCTGCAGGACCAGATCGGTCTGGGCTTCGAGCGTTTTGGCCACCACCATCAAACCGGTAGTGTCCTTGTCCAGGCGGTGCACAATGCCGGCGCGCGGCACCTTGGCCAACTCAGGAGCATGATGCAACAAGGCGTTGAGCAGAGTGCCGTCCTGGTGACCTGCCGCAGGATGCACAACCAGGCCGGCGGGCTTGTTGATGACCAGGATGGCATGGTCTTCATAGACGATTTCAAGATCGATGGCTTCGGCTTTCCAGTCACCCTGATCCTCAAGCTCGGCTTCGAGTTCCAGCTTCTCACCGCCATACAGGGTGTCGCGCGGGCGCAGTGTACGACCATCGACGGTCAGGCTGCCGTCCTTGATCCAGCCTTGCAGACGAGACCTGGAATAATCTGAAAACAACTGTGCGGCCACCTGGTCGAGGCGTTGCCCGCCATTTTCAGCAGCAACCTGAGCGGACAAGCGAATACGATCGGACATTAAGGACTCACTGGAACGCGCTGGAGTGCCGAAAGGCGGAGATGTAATCCCCTTTGGTTTTCGGCTCAGCGCTGTGGTTAAATACGGCTTCTTTTCCTGGCACGCACCGGCTGTCCGGGGTGCTGGCAAACAATGACCAACTATAACAGGACGCCTGTTCAGGCAACAGCTTGCGCTCGTCCATCCGGATCTCAAATATGTCAATGAAACACCTCGTGCTGGTCGGCTTGTTCGCTTTGATAGCCGCCTGTTCGTCAAACAACAAAACGCTTGACGAGGCTCTCAGCGAGTCGGAACTCTACGCCATGGTCCAGCAGGATCTGGATGCCAACAACTACGGGCCAGCGATCGAGAAGCTCCGGGCCCTGGAATCACGCTACCCGTTTGGCCGTTACGCACAGCAAGCGCAGCTCGAGCTGATTTACGCGTACTACAAGAATCTGGAGCCGGACGCGACCAAGACTGCCGCCGACCGTTTCATCCGTCTGCATCCGCAGCACCCTGATGTCGACTATGCCTACTACATGCGTGGCATGGCGTCCTTCGACCGCGACCGGGGCATGTTCGAGCGCTTCCTGCCACTGGACATGACCCGTCGTGATCCAGGCGCCGCGCGCGATTCATTCAATGAATTCGCCCAGCTGGTCAGCCGTTATCCCAACAGCCGCTATGCTGAGGACGCTCGCCGTCGCATGGTCTATCTGCGCAACCTGCTGGCGGCCTACGACATCCACGTCGGTCACTACTATCTCAAGCGCGAGGCCTTTGTTGCCGCTGCCAACCGTGGCCGCTATGTTGTCGAAAACTTTCAGCAGACCCCATCAGTCGCTGACGGACTGGCAATCATGGTAGAAGCCTATCGCCGCCTGGCGCTGACCGAGCTCGCAGACAGGGCGCTGCTCACGCTGCGGACCAATTACCCGGAACATCCAAGTCTGGAAGACGGCGAATTTGTGCACCACGTCGAGCCCGCGCAGCCTGATTCCGGCTGGATTGAATCGGCTACTGTCGGCGTTCTCGACAAGCTGCTGACGCCGCCGTCTCAGTCCGGAACCACGCAGGCCGAGCGTGAAATGCAGCAACAGTATCAGGAAGCCCTGGCCTCGCTGCCCCGCGATATCCGCGCCCCGGTAGAAGAACAGGACGAGAAGCGCTCATTCTGGAGCCGCATCACCTTCGGTCTGTTTGACTGACATAAATCGGCGCGTCCGCACAAGGCGCGCCGTTTCTGCTTGATTGCTCCCCGCCCCGCCCTGCCCTCTCGCAGCTGCACGTAGCCCAGACTGATGTTCGACGCGTCCAGTGCAATCGCCTGACGCACTTCTCTCTCTGCGGTCAATTTCAGGAACCTATGGTCTGATGACCGCTTGCGATACACTGGCCGCTTGTTATTTCCACTGACAGGACCGGGAATGGGGCTGATCAAATTAGTAATTCTGCTGGTGCTCGCGTACGTTGCGCTGACCTTCTGGCGGCGCTTGAAAGCACAGCAGGCGAACAAGGCGCGTTCTGCCGCCACACCTGACACCCCAACCCTGATGGTGCGCTGCTCACGCTGCAAGGTGTACCTGCCCGAGACACAGGCGTTGCACGAGGGAGACCGCTGGTACTGCTGCAAGAATCACCTGGAAGCCGACCACAATGGCTAGGTCTGGCCAAGCACGCCAGCTCGACTTGAAGGTATCGGAACAGACACTATGATGCCTGAGTCGCAACGGCCCTGGATCCTGCGGATCTATAACATCTACCGCGTGATCCTGGGCTTCTGCCTGGCGATTCTCACCAACGCCGCGCTTCGTGACGGCCTGCTCGATCTGGACAACCCGAGCCTCTACGAAACTGCCAGCTGGGTCTATCTGTTCGTCAACGTGCTGATTGCCTTGATGCTGCACGAAGGCCGCCGCGAGAGGTATCTTTTCGTACTGGCGGTCCTCGACATCTTCATGCTCGGCATTCTGTTCTACGCAGCAGGCGGGGTAAGTAGCGGTTTTGGCAACCTGCTGATCATCCCGGTGGCCACCGGCAATATTCTCCTGCACGGCCGAATCGGCTTGTTGCTCGCCTCCCTCGCCAGCCTGGTGGTGATCTACCTTACGTTTTTCCTCAGCCTGTCGCATCCGGCTGCCAGTCAGAGTTATCTGCAGGTCGGGGTTCTGGGCTGCATCTTTTTTGCCGTGGCGCTGTTTGTGCAGCGGCTCAGCCGCCAGCTGCAGCAATCGGAATCGTTGGCCCAGCAACAGGCCGTCAGTCTCGCCTCGCTGGAAAAACTCAATCAGTTGATCATTCAGCGCATGCGCACCGGCATCATCGTGGTCGGTCCGCAGCAGAAGGTTCTCCAGGCCAACGAAGCGTCGGCGCAGATGCTTGGCAAACCCATCATCCGCGAAATGGAGCTGGAACAGCTGGCGCCTGACCTGGCGCAGCGGCTTCAGCAATGGCGCAATTACCCTTCGATTCGCACCCTGCCTTTTCGCAACCATCGCGGCGGTGTGGAAATCATGGCCAACTTCAAACCGCTGGCTCAGGAAAGTGACGAAACCGTGCTGGTTTTCCTGGATGACAACACTCAGGTCGCCCAACAAGCCCAGCAGCTCAAACTGGCCTCCCTGGGACGCCTTACCGCCAGCATCGCCCATGAAATACGCAACCCGCTGGGCGCGATCAGCCACGCCGCGCAGTTGCTGCGCGAGTCAAGCCAGGTCAACGAGCAGGACCAGCGGCTGAGCGACATCATTCAGCAGCATTCCAAGCGCATGAACAAAGTCATCGAAACGGTGCTCGAGTTATCCCGCCGTCGCCCCAGCGAACCCCAGCTGGTGGACCTGCGACTCTGGACCGAGCAATTCATTGAGGATTTCAAGCACGTCACGCTGGCGACTGATACGGTGGAGTTCGAAGCAGAGGAGCAAGAGCTACTGACCCGTATCGATCCCAACCAGCTCAACCAGGTGTTGAACAACCTCTGCCAGAACGCCCTGCGCTACAGCGGCACCGCAGGGAGCCAGCGCACCATCTGGCTCAAGCTGTATCAAAACCGCGACACCGAGCTGCCGGTGCTTGAGGTTCTGGATCACGGACCAGGAATCGATGACGAGCATGTACAGCACGTATTCGAACCTTTCTACACTACGGAAGCATCGGGCACCGGTCTGGGGCTGTATATCTCGCGTGAACTCTGTGAGAGCAACCAGGCCAGACTGGAATATGAACGACTCGAGCCACGGGGAAGTTGTATGCGCATCACCTTCGCACATCCAAAACGGCTGATATGATGACTGGACGTCAGATGGTTTTTAACAACAACGCATGGAGTGCATGGATCGCATGAACAATCCGTTGGTACTGATCATTGACGATGAGCCGGATATCCTCGAACTGCTCGACATGACGCTCAAGCGGATGGAGGTGCGTACCCGGAGCGCGACCACCCTCACCCAGGCGCTTGACCTGCTGGCCGAGCACAGCTTCGATCTCTGTTTGACGGATATGCGTCTGCCGGATGGCGATGGCATGTCTGTGGTGCGTTACATTCAGCAGCACGCGCCCGATACGCCCGTCGCCATGATCACTGCCTACGGCAGCCTGGACACTGCTATCACAGCACTGAAAGCCGGTGCCTTCGATTTCCTGACCAAACCGGTTGACCTCAAGCGCCTACGGGATCTGGTTACCAGCGCCCTGCGCCTGCGCGAACCCGTGACAAGCGCAGCAAATAACGCACCCGCCGATCCTATACTCGGTTCATCGCCACCCATTCTGAAGCTGCGCAAGCAGATCGCCAAACTGGCACGCAGTCAGGCGCCGCTGTATATCAGCGGTGAGTCAGGCAGCGGCAAGGAATTGGTCGCACGTCGCATTCATGCGCTGGGGCCACGCGCTGCACAACCCTTTATTCCTGTGAACTGCGGCGCCATCCCATCCGAGTTGATGGAGAGCGAATTCTTCGGCCATCGCAAAGGCAGCTTCAGTGGCGCCGTCGCCGACAAGCCAGGCCTTTTCCAGGCGGCCAAAGGCGGCACGCTGTTTCTTGACGAAGTCGCCGACCTGCCAATCGCCATGCAAGTCAAACTGCTGCGTGCGATTCAGGAAAAAGCCGTACGGCCGGTGGGGACCCAGCAGGAAGAGCCGGTAGACGTGCGCCTGCTCTGCGCAACGCACAAGGATCTGGCAGCGGAGGTGGCCGAGGGGCGATTCCGCCAGGATCTGTTTTATCGCATCAATGTAATCGAGCTCAGCGTGCCCCCGCTACGCGAACGACGTGACGACATTCCCCAGCTTGCCGAACACGTCCTCGTCGGGCTGGCGAAACGAGCCGATATGCCAATCCCGAGACTGACTGCAGAGTGCAAGGAAATGCTCTGCAATTATCGCTTCCCCGGGAACGTCCGCGAGCTGGAGAACATTCTCGAGCGCGCCTTCACGTTATGTGAGGACGACATCATCGATGTGGGCGATATTCATTTGTCCGGGATCCCGAATACCCCATCAGACCAACAGCCGGCACTGAACCAGATCGATTCGCTTGAAGACTTCCTCGATGACATCGAGCGCCAGGCCATCATGCAGGCGCTCGAGGAAACACGCTGGAACAAGACCGCTGCGGCAAAACGCCTTGGACTGACCTTCCGTTCACTGCGCTACCGCCTGAAAAAGCTTGGCCTTGAGGATTGACCCTCAGCTCGCTGCGCTGAGTCGGTCTTCCAGCGAATAAGGTGACGGATCGATTGCGGGGCGGGTGCCGGTCATCAGGTCCGCGAGCAACCGGCAGGAGGCCGGGGCCAGCACCAGACCGTTGCGATAATGCCCGGCATTTATCCATAAACCCGGACGCTCCGACACTTCACCAATATAGGGCACACCTTCAGGTGAGCCCGGACGCAGCCCTGCCCAATGGCCAACCGGCTGTTCATCAGCCAGCTCGGGAAGCATGCGGATCGCTGATTCGCGCAGCGATGAAAAGGCCTGATAAGTTGCCTGCTTGTCATAACCGGCGTGTTCGAGCGTACTGCCAACCAGGATATGCCCGTCGCGCCGGGGTATCGCATAGCGCCCCTGATACAACACCATGGTGGACAGCCAACCCGGCTCGCGCTTGTATAGCAGCATCTCACCCTTGACCGGAGTCACCGGCAGATCCAGACCGACGCCCCCCAGCCAGTCACCAGTCCAGGCACCTGCGGCAAGCACGACCGCACCGGCCTTGTGTTCTCCCGCCACGTGGCGTACGCCGGTTACCCGCCCGTTAACCTCGATCAAGCCAGTCACTTCGGTATTTTCCAACAAAGTGAACGCAGGCTGTTGCGTCAACCAGGCCTTCAGCCCAGTCATCAGTCGCGGGTTACGAACGTTGGCCAGCCCCCCATGCCACAAGGCACCTTGAAAGCCTGAAGCAAGTTGCGGAACCTGCTCATAAACGAAAGCCGACTCCATCAGCTGCAGCGGGCTGTGCTGCTGGGCGGCCCAAGCCAGCGCCTGTTCCTGCTCTTCGTGGTCGAGCCACATCAGGCCACAGGTCGTCACTTCAGGATCAATTCCGGTCTCGGTAGCCAGCTTCGTGCCAAGCTCGGGGTAGTAATGTTGCGACCACTGCGCCAGTGCGCTGATAGCTTCGCTATAGCGCCACGGATAAAGCGGCGACACGATGCCACCGCCGGCCCAGGAAGCTTCACGGCCGGTACTGCCGCGCTCGATCAATGTTACTGACAGTCCGGCATTGATCAGATTCAGAGCTGACAAGCATCCCATCACACCACCGCCGATGATTACCACGTCCTGCATTGCCTTTCCCCGTCATGAAATCGGCAGGCTGACTCCCGCCATAAAGGAGCGCAGCATAAACTACCGATGGCGGGCGGACCATGATCACGGTCAAGTGACATCCGCCCTACCTTGGTCTTGTGTCAAGGCATTTCGTATGTCACCGCCTGTGATAAACCGGTATCATTGGCCCGGATTTTCAAGGTAAGAGGCGACATGTTAATGACAGCAAAAAACGTAGATGTATTGCTGGTCGGTGGTGGTGTCATGAGCGCTACGCTAGGAATGTTGCTCAAACAGCTGGACCCGGATATGACCATTACCCTGGTCGAACGCCTGGACCACGTTGCTCACGAAAGCACGGATGGCTGGAATAACGCTGGAACCGGTCACGCCGGTTACTGTGAGCTGAACTACACGCCCGAAGGACCGGACGGCAACATAACCATAGACCGGGCGCTGAATATCAACGCGTCCTTCGAAGTGACCCTGCAGTTCTGGTCGCATCTGGTCGAACAGGGCATTCTCCCGGCGCCGCGCAAGTTCATCAATCCGACCGCACACCAGAGCTTCGTCTGGGGCGAGAAAGACGTAGCCTTCCTTCGCAAGCGCCAGCAACTGCTGAGCGCCCATCATCTGTTTGCGGACATGCAGTTCAGCGAGTCCCCAGAGCAACTGGCAAGCTGGATGCCGCTGGTGATGGAACAGCGCAAAGCTGGGGAGAAAGTCGCTGGTACGCGGGTCGAATATGGCGCGGACGTCGATTTTGGCTCACTGACCCGCAGCATGATCGCTCACCTTCGCGAGCAAGCAGGATTCGAGCTGCGACTGAACCATTCGGTCAATGCACTGCGCAAAAGCAAGCGCGGGCACTGGCGCGTCGACGTGGAAGACGAGAAAACCGGAGAGGAACTCTCGATCAACGCCAAGTTCGTTTTCCTGGGTGCCGGTGGCGGCTCACTGCCCCTGCTGCAGAAATCCCATATCGACGAGAGCCAGGGTTACGGCGGTTTCCCGGTCAGCGGTCAATGGCTGGTCTGTACCAAGCCGGAAATCGTGCAGCGTCATCACTCCAAGGTCTATGGCAAGGCTCCGGTCGGCGCGCCACCGATGTCCGTCCCGCACCTGGACACGCGTATCATCAACGGCCAGCCTGCGTTGCTGTTCGGGCCTTTCGCCGGGTTCACCACCAAGTTCCTGAAGAAAGGTTCGGTGTTCGACCTGTTCTCCTCGGTCAAGACCTATAACGTCGCACCGATGATGGCTGTGGGCCGCGACAATATGGATCTGACCCGCTACCTGATTGCAGAATCATTCCAGTCCCACAAGGACCGGGTAGAATCGCTACGCAATTTCTTCCCGCTCGCGCGCGAGCAAGACTGGCGGTTGCAGAATGCCGGCATGCGCGTGCAGATCATCAAGAAGGATGCAAAGGGCCACGGCAAGCTGGAATTCGGTACAGAAATCGTCGCTGCGAAGGATGGTACTCTGGCCGCTCTGCTTGGCGCGTCGCCGGGGGCATCGACTGCCGTTCAGGCCATGATCGACGTGTTGCGCCGCTGTTTCAGCGACCGTCTGGAAAGCCCGGAATGGCAAGCCCGCATGAAGGAACTGGTTCCCTCCTACGGGCAATCACTGGTCGAAGACGCCGAGTTGCTCAAGCGCGTTCGCGACCGGACCCTGAACGTACTGCAACTGCGTCAGCCTTCCACAGCGGCGGTCTGATCCAGAAAGCGCTTTATACGTTCCGGCGTTGGCGGATGGGTTGAAAGGAATCCTGACAACCCGTCTGACTGACCGCCCCCCTCCGAAGAGTTGCTGTCGAGTCGCTGCATGATGCTGGCAAAACAGGTCGGCGACAGCTGATTGGCCAGCATGAACTCCAGCGCAAAATCATCCGCCTCGCTTTCCATGTTCCGCGAATAACCCAGATTCGCCAGAACGGCCGGCACACTGGTGGCCAGGTCCGACGCAGCAGACAGGTCCCCGGTAATCGACATGACCAGCCACAGCGCCAGCGAACTCTGCACAATGCCACGCATGGTATCGCGATGAAGAATATGGCCCGCCTCGTGCGCCATGATTGCTATCAGCTCGCAGTCGTCTTCAGCCAAGCGGATCAGCTCGTCAGTGAACACGATGGTGCCGCCAGGCAGTGCCAGCGCATTCGCGCCCAGGTCATCGCTGGAGCGTAATAGCAACTGCAGGCTGTGCTGCGGGTGACTTTCAGTCAGCCGCGCCAGGTAGGGCGCAAACGCGTCATGTACCTGCTGCTGCCTCGCGGGCGCCAGTTCGCTAGGCGCCAACCACATGCCATCCAGCGCAGCCAGCGACTCAGTACCCAGGCGGTTTTCCAGCGCGACCGGCACTCGCTCCGCGATCTGCCGGGACAACCAGGGCACGCCGTAAACGAGACTGCCGGCAACGCAGAGGATGACGACCAAAGCGCTGACTGCGATCAGCCGGTAGCTGGCTTCCAGACGTTGCAACCAACCCTGCGAGCCTTTGATGCCCGCCGCATTGGCCAGCTCCGCCAGCGCATTCTGGTCGGCGGTTTCGAATACCGCGCCGCGCGGCAAATACAGGTAGTAACCCGCACTGCCGACCCGCATACCGAGCCGGAGATCATTGCTGTCAAAGAGATAATCGCCATCCTTGAAGCGCAGGTGCAGCTGGTTGTTCTCCAGCCTCACGCTTGCGGGGCGGCTCTTGCTCGTCCGCCCGTCAAGGTAGGTGCCGGTTAGGGTCTGTTGACGTTTCATCGCGAGCCGCGTTGCTGTGTCAAATGGCGCAAGGCCGGGCGGCGATCCGCAAGGCGCGGGACGCAGGTAATGGTTGTTCCCTTGCCAAGTCCCGCAACGCCGCATGGCGTCATTTGCCGCGCAACCCGAAGGGACGGGACCCGTTTAGCGCAGCACTGCGTTACTCGTCGCTCATTTGGAACAACCAAATTTCACTCCTCGCGCCTTGTTCTGCACCAAACGGGCCTCCGTCGCGACCGCGATGAAACGTCAACAGACCCTTTCCCCGTTCAGATGATGGAGATGCCGACATCGAAAGCCTCCCCAACTTCCTGACCTATCGCACTCGCGCGTCGCTCCTCCCCAGCGATGAATCCATCCAGGTCGCCATGGATCTCAACCGCCGTGCAACTGGCGCGGTACGCGGCCATGCGCACTTTGGCCCAGGGCGTGAAGAATCCGAGGGTGAGCATGATCAACAGACTGTTGGTGACGAATATCCAGACCATCCGACGCTTACCCAGCTGTGATTCGAAACCGTGCATACCGAGTACGGTGGCATTCATTACCATATTGGTCAGGCCCGCCATGAGGTAACCGAACAGTGCCAGATAGCCGATCACTCCGATGGGGATGGCTAGCATTGGGTGCGCCAGCTTGCCGAGCACTGTTGCCAACAGCGCGCAGCCCACCCCGACGGCGATAATGCGCAGGAAGAACACGTAATAGTCGGTGCCTTGCAATTTCAAGCGGAACGGCATGGTGCCAAACAGGCTGTTGTTGACGACATAGCTGTGGGATTTGAACAGGCTATAGGGTGCGGCGATCATCAGCGTCAACAGGGCAAAGATCGGCCACACCAGCAAGGCCATGCAGGCGCCACCGTAGCTGCCCTTGAAGTCAAAACGAATATTGCGGTACGCGCTGTTCACCGCATGAAACTGCAACGAACGCATCACCACCCAAGGCAGCGCCGGAAGAAACAACAATGGCAAGATCAAGGAGCCGATCAGCGACAACTCGGAAATTACAACCCAGACGATTACCGCAACCAGCGCAATCAATCGTCCGCGAAAAATCACCCATGGATCGGCAAGGTACTGAAAGCTGCTGCCATCGATTTGAGTGTGGCCGTAGAAATACTGAAGTGCGCGTACCTTGGCCCAGGGGGCGTAGAAACCCAGGGTCAGTACCATCAGGAACAGATTGACGATCCAGATACCGAAGAATTCGCTACCCTGGCCAGTAAATACCACCGGCTCGCTGCGCCGCGGGGTAGCAGGCTTGAGCTCGGGAACCGGGGGCTCGCGGTGGGTCGGTCCATCGGTTTCGGGACGCTCGCTGACCGGCTCTTCGATTGATACCAGTGATAGCCCCGACTGCGCAGTCGGCTCAGCCTGTGCTGGCTCGCCAGCAGGCGTCGCTTCGGGGAGGATGTCCACCAGCAGGCCGGCGGCTTCTAACCGGCGTTGATAAAGCTGCGCTTGTTCCCTATCGAGCCCCTTTTTGATGGTGGCCGGTTTGCCGGCCAGCAGTGTTTCGATCTGCTCGGGCCGAAAACCGGCCTTGTGCAGATTCGACCGCAGTTGATCCTCGCCCTGCCCCTCTACCAGGCGACCGTTAGAACATACCTTGAAGCGTTCTGTAGACATATAACCATCCGTTGGCTTGATGAAAATCCATTTCAGTCCTGTTGTGACCGCAAAGCGGCGCTACACAATCAATCTTTCTGATTACCCTTGCAGCGCCTATAATTTCGCGCTTTGCGATTATCTCAGGAAGTTCTTCTTGAAGACCACCCCCACTTACCGCACTGACATCGAAGGGCTGCGTGCGCTGGCCGTGATTCTGGTCATTCTTTACCACTATCAGGTTCCGGGGATCGCAGGCGGCTTTATCGGCGTGGACGTGTTCTTCGTCATATCCGGTTTTGTCATCACCCAGTTGTTGCAACGCGCCCTGAAGAAAGGCTCGTTCCGGTTCAGCGATTTCTACGCCCGACGTATTCGCCGGCTGCTGCCGCTGTTCCTGCTGGTATCCAGCGTCACCTTTGTAATGATCTCGCCTTATTACATCGGTGATGCCTATTACATCTTTGCAAAAAGCTGGCTGTCGTCGCTGGCAGGGCTAAGCAACGTCTACTATTTTCACGAGCTGACCCAGTACTTCGCTCCGGAAACCCGTTCGTTGTCGCTGCTGCATACGTGGTCTCTGGCAGTGGAGGAACAGTTCTACCTGATCTGGCCACCCGTCCTGTATCTGACCTACCGTTTCGGCAAGGATCGCAACGGTCTCTGGCCATTCTGTATGACGCTGATCGCCGCACTTGGACTGTCGGTGTATCTCGCCAACGCCTACCCGTCTGCGGCGTTCTATCTGCTACCTGCCCGTCTCTTCGAGTTCATGCTCGGCACCGGTGTAGCCCTGTTCGGCCACCAGCTGCCGACTTTGAAACAGCGCAGCGCCGAAATACTCGCCGCGCTCGGCGTCGCCATGATCTGTGCCACGGCCCTGTTGCTTACCTCGCAGGATCACTTCCCGGGGTATAACGCATTGTGGCCGACCCTGGGCACCGCCCTGGTGATATACGCAGGGCTGCATCAGAGCGGCACCCTGACTGCGCGGCTGCTGAGCCTGCCCATCATGGTGTTCCTGGGCGGGATATCCTATTCGCTGTACCTGTGGCATTGGCCGCCGGTGGCGCTGATGCATTATCAGCTGATCGAGCTGACCTGGAGTAATCGCTTGCTGCTGATGGCTACCGTGCTGGTGCTGTCGTGGCTGAGCTTCCGCTATGTAGAGAATCGCTACCGCCACCGTCCATGGAGCTTCAGAAAATCCTTTGTCCTCTTCGTCTTTGTGCCGGTGCTGGTGGTCTGGGCTATCCAGACGACTATCCGCCTCGCCGACGACCTGAGTTTCCGCATCCCGGAAGAGCGGCGCGAGCTGTATAACATCATCGCCCAGAATAACGCTGGAGACCTGTATAAGCCCTGCTTCAAGGGCGATCCCGCTGATTTCGATACAAGCGAGGCCTGCATAGTCGGCCGTGAAGCCGCAAACGACGAGCCCGACGCCATACTGATCGGCGATTCCCACGCCCTCGCCTTGCTGGGTTTTGTCGAGCAGATTGTCGAAGACCGGCACGCGCTGCTGGTGGTAACGGGTGCATCAACGCCCTTTGTGATTCCGGAACATTCCATCGATGCCTTCGCCGACCCGGAAAAGATCCAGCGCAACAGCGCACTGGCGGACTACCTGCAACGGCGACCCATGACAGTATTCGTCAATGCCTGGTGGAATTCCTACCTGCAGAACGGATCGTACCAGCGATATTTTCTGGATACCGTGGCCTGGCTGCACGCTCAGGGGCACCGTGTGATCATGCTTGAAGACGTCCCGGAGCTGCCATCCAGTGCGTATGCCGAATGTCTGTTGAAGAACATGGACGATTGCTCGATAGATGCGACGCAGGTCCGCCAGAGGCAGGCCCGTTTCGAAAGCTTCAAGCAAGCCGTGCAGGACCAGTTTCCAGACGTGACCTGGATCGATCCGAAGAAAGCCATCTGCAACGATCAACGTTGCGAAACCGTGCTGGGTGGCATTCCTTTGTACCGGGACGAGCACCATCTGAATCACGTCGGGTCGACCCGACTTGGCGAACGCTATATTGAGCTGTTCGGCAACCCCCTGCTGGAGAAGCCCTAGCCTGCCCAAACCCAGGCGTATTTGCCCGATTTATTGTCGCGTAACGTTGAGCTCGGCCCCCTGCTTCGCCAGTTCGTCATAGGCCCGGTCCAGATCAGCCTTGAGCTGCTCGGCGAAGCCTGAGCGTTGAGACAGAACGAATCGCATGGGTAGTTCAACAATCCGCAGCGATGGCAGCGGATCAATACCCATCTGTGCCACCACCGGACCCACCTGGGATCGATAGTGAAGCAGATAGTCGCCGCGGCCACGTAGAAGCATTTTTACCGACCCGGCATGCGAACTGGCGCGATGTATAGCTACTTCCAAAGCGGGATCTTCAATGACACCCAGCAGGTCCCGAGTGTAGAGGTGGTTCATCATCAGAATGAGACGTTTACCATGCAGCCCCTCCGGCCAGACCGGGGCCGGTTCGCCGGGCCGGTAATACAGGTGGATGCCTACCAGCCCCAACGAGCGATCCGTCTGTAGCGTGAAGTACTCCCCACCGGAGCGCGTGAGGGTACCGGGCCATATATCGACGCTACCATCCTTGAGACCTCGCCAGATACGCGCCGCCGGTAGGATACGCATGTGATACGGATACCCCGCCTGCTCTAACAGTCGTGCTGTAAGCCGCACCGTTTTGCCTACGATTTCACCGTCTGCATTGAGCTCCGCGTAGCCCGGAAAATCCATCAAGGCGACTTCCACCATCGGTCTGGGCTGCACTTCAGGCGGGTCTGAAACCATTTCATCCGCGCCCGCGCTGCCTATCCAGCACGCCATAAGCACCGCCATGCCGCCGATCATCCCTTTCATCAGCTTTATCTCTCTTCGTCTCACTAATGGCCAAGTGTCATGATGACAATGAATACCTCAGCCGTCACGCATAAAAAACCCCTGTCAGGCAGTGCCTGGCAGGGGTTTATACCGCAGCGCTTGGGCTCAGTCGGTATACACCGGCAGGCGCTTGCAAATGTCCTTAACCTGTTCACGAACGCGATCAATCACCGACTCATCGCCCATTGCATCAAGAATATCGCTGATCCAGCCAGCCAGCTGACGGCAATCCTCTTCCTTGAAACCGCGCGTGGTGACCGCGGGGGTACCGATGCGCAGCCCTGAGGTGACAAAGGGCGAGCGCGGATCGTTCGGCACCGCGTTCTTGTTAACAGTGATGAACGCACGGCCGAGCGCAGCGTCCGCGTCCTTGCCGGTGATGTCCTGCTTGATCAGCGACAACAGGAACAAGTGATTCTTGGTCCCGCCGGAGATCACGTCAAAACCGCGTCCGATAAAGACTTCCGCCATAGCCTGGGCGTTCTTCACTACCTGTTGCTGGTAGGTCTTGAATTCGTCGCTCATCGCTTCCTTGAAACAGATCGCCTTGGCGGCGATCACGTGCATCAAGGGACCGCCCTGCCCGCCCGGGAACACAGCAGAGTTGAGCTTCTTCTCCAGCGCCTCGTTGGAGCGGGCCAGAATCAGACCGCCACGTGGACCGCGCAGGGTCTTATGCGTCGTAGTGGTCACTACGTCTGCGTAAGGCACCGGGTTCGGATACACCCCGGCAGCCACCAGACCCGCCACATGCGCCATATCGACGAACAGGTACGCGCCAACCTTGTCGGCAATTTCGCGGAAACGGGGGAAATCCAGGATCTGTGAGTACGCTGAGAAACCCGCGATGATCATCTTCGGCTTGTGCTCGACGGCCAGCGCTTCCAGCTCGTCATAGTCGATCAGACCGGTATCAGTATTAATGCCGTACTGCACCGCGTTGTAATGCTTGCCGGAGAAATTCACGCTGGCGCCGTGTGTCAGGTGGCCGCCATGAGCGAGGCTCATGCCCAGCACTGTGTCGCCAGGCGTCAGCAGTGCCTGGAATACCGCGCTGTTGGCCTGGGAGCCGGCGTGCGGCTGGACGTTGGCATAATCAGCGCCAAACAGCTGCTTGGCCCGATCAATGGCCAGCTGTTCCGCGACGTCTACATACTCGCAACCACCGTAGTACCGCTTGCCCGGATACCCTTCGGCGTACTTGTTGGTCAGTACAGAACCTTGCGCCTGCATGACGGCCGGGCTGGTGTAGTTCTCGGATGCGATCAGCTCAATATGCTCTTCCTGACGCTGAGCCTCCTGCTGCATGGCTTCCCAGAGTTCGGCATCGAAGCTGGCGATATCGTTGGAACGGCTAAACATTGTGACGGCCCCCGCTAGGTCGTTCGAAAAGAGGCGGCATTTTACCTCAACGCGGGCGAGCTGGCACATGAAAAGCGCTCAGCCCCCTCGCGAAACCCACTCATGTGCCCTGCAGCCAGGTTTCCAGCAGCTCATCAGCCGGCACTGGGCGGCCCAGGTGAAAGCCCTGCGCCTCGTCACAATCGAAATTGCGCAGCAACGACAGTTGTCCCGGTCCTTCCACGCCCTCGGCAACCACCCTCAGCTTCAGGCTTCGTCCCATGGCAACGATTGCCTGCACCAATGACGCATCGCGGCTGCCTTCATACATCGCATGGATAAAGCTGCGATCAATCTTCAAGGTGTCGATGGGGAAGTCCTTGAGATACTTGAGCGACGAATAGCCGGTCCCAAAATCATCAATCGCAATCTGCACGCCCAGCTCTTTGAGACTGGCCAGCGTTCGCATGGTGTCTTCGACATCCTGCAGCAGGATGCTTTCGGTCAGCTCCAGCTCGATGCAACCGGGCTCGAGTCGATACCGACTGATGACCTCGGCGACCTGTTCGGCCAGGCGCCCTGCGCTGAACTGCCGGGCAGACAGGTTAATCGCCAGACGCGGCAGCAAATGACCAGCGTCGTGCCAACTGGCCATTTGGCGACAAGCGCGATCCAGCACCCAATCGCCAAGAGCGCTGACCAGGCCTATCTCCTCGGCGATAGGAATGAACACCGCCGGCGACACATTCCCAAGCTCAGGATGGCTCCAGCGCAGCAACGCCTCCGCACCGGTGAGGTGACGGTCCGAGCAACTGAACTGCGGCTGGTAATCCAGCGTGAACTCGTCGTTGTGCAAGGCGCGGCGCAGGTCGTTTTCCAGATTCAGGCGTTCAGCTGCACGGGCATTCATCTCCGCCTGATAGAAGCGGAAGGTGTCCTTGCCCATTTCCTTCGCATGGTACATGGCGGTGTCGGCGTTCTTCAGCAACACGGTCGTTTCAACGCCGTCCTGCGGATAGAGGGCAATGCCGATACTGGCGCTGATGAAAAACTCCTTCTGCTGCAAAAGGAAGCCCGGCGCGAGCGCCCGCAGTACTTTTTCCGCTACATGAATACTGGCCTTAAGTGCGGCGTCCCGCGTCTGCAGGCCGATGAGCAGCATGGTGAACTCATCGCCACCCATACGCGCAACGGTATCGCTCTCACGAATGCATGAGCGCAGCCGTCGGCCAACCTCTTTCAACATGGTATCGCCGGCCGCATGCCCCAGCGTGTCATTGATCGGCTTGAAGCGGTCGAGATCAAGGAACAATACTGCCACCCATTCCTTGCGACGTTCGGCAACCTGTAATGCGCCAGCAAGCCGATCCTGGAACAGGGTGCGATTGGGCAGCCCGGTCAGCGCATCGAAATATGCCAGGCTTTCGATACGTGCTTCGCTTGCCTTGCGCTCGCTGATGTCCACGAAGAACCCGATATAGCTGACCATGTCGCCATCGCTATCAAGCACAGCGCTGATACCTGCCCAGGTCGGGTAGTCTTCACCGTTTCTGCGTTTCTGCCAGATCTCGCCTTCCCATCGGCCGTTTGCGCGAAGCTCGGCTCTGAGCTCCTGGTAAAAAGCGGGTTTGTGATAGTCGGAAGCCAGCAGCAAAGGCAACTGATCGAGCACCTCATCGGGCGTATAGCCAGTGATGCGACTGAAATTCTCGTTGATCTGAACGATATAACCAGCCGGATCGGTAACCACAATCGCGCCGGTGGTATTTTCAAAGACTGTCGCGGCCATGCGCAGACGATTCTCTGTGCGCCGTTGCTCGGTAATGTCGCGGGCGATACCCAGCAACCCGAGAAACCGGCCGTATGGGCTCCACATCAGCGATACTCGTAGTTCGACCGGGCAGGTGTGTCCATCAGCCTTGATGCAATCGAAACTGGTATGGCGATTGAAACCCTCATGACGCAAACGTTCCGCTGCCGCCGGATCTGCCAGCTGCGGCCTGATCTCGCGTACCAGCGCGGTGATGAACTGGGTGAAACGTTTACCCGCGACAACTTCTTCAAAACCGTTGGTGATGATGAATTCGGGGCTGAAGCCCAACACGCCGATTACCGAGGGACTGACATAGTCGAGCCGGAAGTCCATATCCGTAGACCAGATGACATCGCTGATGTTTTCAGCCAGTAGCCGATAGCGCTGCTCACTGGTCTTCAGACTCTCGGTGATACCTGTCTGGTGGGTTACATCCTTGACCGTGCCGATAACCTGATGCACTCGCCCGTCAGGCAGCCGCGACATGACCTTTACCCGCAGGGCGAACCAGTTCCAGCCGCCATCGCGGCGGCGCCAGCGAATGCGCCAGTCGAGGATTTTCTCATCGGGCAATACTTGCTGCAGATTGCGGTTGATCTGCATATATTCGACGTCATCCGGATGCAACAAGGTCTGCTGAGGGTCCGCCGGGAACGCTGCCTCTTCCTGCCGGCTATAGCCTAATGATCGTGCAAGGGAGCGGTTGGCAAACACCACCTGGTTGTGCTGAACATCCTTGATGTAAACGATATCTGGCACGGCCTTGACCACCCCGGCCCAGAAATCCTCGCGCTCGGACATGGTCGTTTCAATGCGTCTGCGCTCGGTGATATCGGCAATACTCACCGTTACCGCGTTCAGCTCTTCAATCTGTGGCGGCAACCGCATCACTATCCAGACGTAGCGCAGGATGCCGCCGACTGACCGCAACGGTGTTTCCATCTCGAAGCGTGTCTGTCGGTTTACCAGCGCAGCGACCAGACCGTAACGGAAGCCGCTACGCTCGATCTTCTGCTTGCGGTTATGCTGTACGGCTTGTTGCAGCGCGGCAACCGAGTCGAGCTCCAACAGGTCCAGCATATTCTGATTGGCGTCGATCACGCGGATCGGGCCCATCAGCTCGTCATGTCGCTGTGGATTGTTGTTCAGCCAGACATCCAGCTCTTCACTGCTGGCCAGGTGTTGCTGCTCGAGAAAGCCAAGCAGGCCGGCGAGATCCAGCTGCACCAGGGCCATATCGACATTCTGGAAAATATCCCGGTAACGGCGCTCCGCCTGCTGCAGGGTTCGGTAGGATTCCGCGTTGAATGCTTCAAGACTGCGATTGGTCCGCTGCATTTGCGACAGCACCCAGAGAATCAACAGCAATACTGCCGTAAACGCGGCCACTACCAACGCCTTGGCGCTGATCAACTGGCCGAGCTGCTGCCGGTAGTAGCCCTCATCGACCAGGCCACGAACCTGCCAAAGCGTGCCCTCGACCGGCGCGCTGACATAGACCCGCTGTCGTTCTTCGCGCGTCATCTGCGCGTTCTCAAGAAATATCAGATGGTCGGTCCGCTGCCGCGCCAGCACCCGCACACTGGCCGTATCCTCAAGAAGCCAGGTGTAACCGCGCGACGGATACGCCGACACCAGCTCGGCGATGGCCTGTTCGCTGACCAATAGTACCCAGTACTCGCCCGGGTTACGGCTGGCAACGATCCAGTGCAACAGGCCGGTAACCGGGTCGGCTGCGACCGTGTAGGTTTGCTCACTCAACGCCAGCCGGTGCACCACTCGCATCCATGGCTGATCGGGGTGAACCGCATCCGCTTCACTGAGATCGACGCGAATGACTTCTTCAAGCCCGTTTATCAGTTGCATCGGGGACGCAGCAGCACTGTCCTGCTGCGTCGCAAGCAACTGTTCGATCGCCACGGATTTCAGCTCGAGATTGCGGCCGACCTGTTCGGCCGTCAGCCACACGCTTTCTTCTATCTGCGTCTGATGCTGACTGCGAACCAGCGTGAAATCATGCCAGGCCTGCCAGACCATCAATGCAGCGAGCAATACCGCTGCCAGAATGACCAGCGCCAGTCCGGCGGCCGGGCGACCGGTGATCGATACCTGGGCAGGCCTGGGGTTGGAGTCAGCCGGCTCTGGTCGGTTAATCACGATCACCCCACAGCTGCGCCCACTGACAAATGTCCGGCCGCGCCCAGCGGGTGGAGGAGGTTTGCCCTCCTCGACCAGTTGGGCTAGCCTTGCCTGCAATTTGTCCGCCCACGGACAATCCAGCTCGTTCTATAGTCAACAGGTTACGTATCCATGGCTCAATATGTGTATAGCATGCATCGGGTGGGCAAGGTTGTCCCCCCGAAGCGTCAGATTCTCAAGGACATTTCCCTGTCGTTTTTTCCCGGCGCCAAGATTGGCGTGCTGGGCCTGAATGGCTCAGGCAAGTCCACATTGCTACGGATTATGGCCGGAGTTGACACTGAAATCGATGGTGAAGCACGGCCGATGCCCGGCATCAAGATAGGTTATCTGCCGCAGGAGCCAGAACTTGACCCGAGCAAGACAGTTCGTGACATCGTGGAAGAAGCGGTCGGCGAGATAAAAGAAGCCCAGACGCGCCTTGACGCAGTATACGCCGCCTACGCCGAGCCCGATGCGGACTTTGACGCCCTTGCTGCCGAACAGGCCAAGCTCGAAGCAATCATTCAGGCATCGGACGGACACAACCTTGAGCGCCAGCTTGAAGTGGCCGCCGATGCACTGCGCCTGCCTCCCTGGGACGCTCAGATCGAGCATCTGTCCGGCGGTGAAAAGCGCCGCGTGGCGTTGTGCCGGTTATTGTTGTCAGCCCCCGATATGCTGTTGCTCGACGAGCCGACCAACCACCTTGATGCGGACTCCGTCGCCTGGCTCGAACAGTTCCTGCACGATTTTTCCGGAACCGTGGTCGCGATCACCCACGACCGCTACTTCCTCGACAACGTCGCCGGCTGGATTCTGGAGCTCGACCGTGGCCATGGCATTCCCTTCGAAGGCAATTATTCCCAGTGGCTCGAATCCAAGGCAGCGCGACTGGCCCAGGAATCCAAGCAGGAATCTTCCCACGCCAAGGCGATGAAAGCCGAGCTGGAGTGGGTACGCCAAGGACCCAAAGGCCGCCAGTCAAAATCCAAGGCTCGTCTGCAACGCTTCGAAGAAATGCAGTCGCAGGAATTCCAGAAGCGCAGCGAGACCAACGAAATCTTTATCCCGGTCGGTCCACGTCTGGGCGACAAGGTCATCGAGCTGAACAATGTCAGCAAGCGCTATGGCGAGCGGGTGCTCATTGACAACCTGTCGTTCAGCGTACCCAAGGGCGCCATTGTCGGCGTTATTGGCGGCAATGGCGCGGGCAAATCCACGCTTTTCCGCATGATTACCGGCAAGGAACAGCCTGACTCAGGCAACATCGACATCGGCGACACCGTGCAGATCGCCAGCGTCGACCAGAGCCGCGAGAACCTGGACGGCAATCTGTCCGTGTGGCAGCAGGTATCCGACGGTTACGACATCATCAAGGTCGGCAATCACGAAATGCCATCGCGCGGCTACGTCGGCCGTTTCAACTTCAAGGGCGCCGACCAGCAGAAGTTCGTCAAGGATCTCTCCGGTGGTGAACGCGGACGGCTGCATATGGCGATGACGCTGAAACAGGGCGCCAACGTGTTGCTGCTGGACGAACCGTCCAACGATCTGGACGTGGAAACCCTGCGTGCACTCGAGGAAGCGCTGCTGGATTTCCCTGGCTCTGCCATCGTGATCTCCCACGATCGCTGGTTCCTTGACCGCATCGCCACGCACATCCTCGCCTACGAGGATGACTCCCAGGTCGTTTTCTTCGAAGGCAATTACACCGACTACGAAGCTGATCGCAGGAAGCGCCTCGGCGAATCCGCAACGCAGCCTCACCGGGTTCGCTACAAGAAACTCGCCTGAGCCTGACCTCAGTGGAACAGGGAAGCCGGCTACGGCTTCCCGCTTCGCTTCATGCACCAATCCAGGGCATGAGCAGCATGCTCAACCCGCCCACTCCCTTGGAGGCCTTGTGCTACAAGGTTCCCCGGATGCCCCAAAAAATAGCATTATTTTTGTAAGTCTGGTTTTCTGCACCTTAGCGGTTCTGGTAGAGTTGCGCCAATTCGTCAAAAACTTGCCTAAAAGTGACTCTTTCCATGACCGATACTCTTGCTTCCTGTCTGGCACATCTCAAGCTGCGTGATCCGGGTCAACCTGAATTCCATCAGGCTGCTGAAGAAGTATTGTCCACGCTTTGGCCGTTCTTGGAAGCCAACCCGAAGTACTTGAACAGTGGCATTATCGAACGGCTTATCGAGCCCGAACGCGTGATTATCTTCCGCGTGCCATGGGTTGACGATCGTGGTCAGGTACACGTGAACCGCGGCTACCGTGTACAGATGAGCAGTGCTATCGGCCCGTATAAAGGTGGCCTGCGTTTTCACCCGTCGGTCAACCTGGGCGTATTGAAGTTTCTCGCCTTTGAACAGGTTTTCAAGAACGCGCTGACCACCCTGCCCATGGGCGGTGGTAAAGGCGGCTCTGACTTCGATCCCAAGGGCAAGACTGACGGCGAAGTCATGCGCTTCTGCCAGTCATTCATGACCGAACTGTCGCGCCACATTGGCGAGAATCTGGACATCCCGGCCGGCGATATCGGCGTCGGTGCACGCGAGATCGGCTATCTGTATGGCCAGTACAAGCGCCTGCGTAATGAGTTCACATCGGTCCTTACCGGCAAAGGCATGAGCTACGGCGGCAGCCTGATTCGCCCCGAAGCGACCGGCTATGGCTGCGTCTATTTCGCCGATGAGATGCTCAAGCGCAAGGGTGATTCCTTCGAAGGCAAGCGCGTTGCGATCTCCGGCTCAGGCAACGTAGCGCAATACGCTGCGCAAAAGGTCATGGAGTTGGGCGGCAAAGTGATTTCCGTATCCGATTCCGGCGGCACATTGTATTTCGCCGAGGGCATGACCCAGGCGCAGTGGGAAGCACTGATGACCTTGAAGAACGAGCGCCGCGGTCGCCTGGTGGATTTCGCAGCCGCAACCGGTAGCGAGTTCCTGGCCAAGCAAAAGCCCTGGCAGCTGGTCTGTGACATTGCCCTGCCCTGCGCCACGCAGAATGAACTCGACGGCGTCGCCGCCACCCAGCTGGTCGAGAATGGCTGCTTCTGCATCAGTGAGGGCGCCAACATGCCCAGCACGCTGGAAGCGATTGATGTGTTCCAGCAGGCGCGCATTCTGTTTGCACCGGGCAAAGCAGCCAATGCCGGCGGCGTTGCGGTAAGCGGTCTGGAAATGTCGCAGAACGCAATTCGCACGAACTGGAGCAGCGAAGAAGTCGACAGCAAGCTGAAGAACATCATGGAGTGCATCCACAAGGCCTGTGAAGAATACGGCACCGAAGCGGATGGCTACATTGACTACGTGAAAGGCGCGAACATTGCCGGTTTCGTCAAGGTAGCCGACGCGATGCTGGCCCAGGGCGTGGTCTGATTTTCATCAAAGACGCTATAGTGGTATGAAATCTGTAATGGGCTTGCTGTATGGCAGGCCACAGGAGGCATTCCATGAGCGATGACAGGCGTCGCTTTACCCGGGTCCCGTTCGATGCGGTGACCCGATTGCAACAGGACGGCTGGAGCACTTCCGTTCAGCTTGTGGATATTTCCCTGCGCGGATTGCTGGTCACCCAGCCCGCCGATTGGGAGGCCAGCCGCAATACTGAGCCCTTCGTCGTGGCCATCGATCTCGACGAGGGCAGTCAGATAAGCATGGAAGTCCGCCTGGTGCACTCCGAAGAAGGCCTGCTCGGCTTTCGCTGCGAACATATCGATCTGGATTCAGTCAGCCATCTCAGACGGTTGCTTGCATTGAATCTTGGCGATGCCGACCTGCTGGACCGGGAACTGGCGGCACTGCTCTGACAAGTAAGGAATCTCTAAAAAGCGCAGTAGTTTTCGGAGATTCCTCAGTCGAAGATCGCGTCGAGCGCTTCATCCAGGCGCGTCACGGCAATCACTTCCATTCCTTCCGGTGACTCCTTTGGTGCATTGGCCTTGGGCACAATGGCCTTGGCAAACCCATGCTTGGCGGCCTCTTTCAAACGCTCCTGCCCGCTGGGCACCGGCCGAATCTCGCCTGACAGACCAAGCTCACCGAAGACCATCAGATCCATCGGCAGGGGCCGGTTACGCAGACTGGACATCACGGCGGCGAGCAGCGCCAGATCCGATGCGGTTTCCAGCACCTTCACCCCGCCAACCACGTTGACGAATACGTCCTGATCATAGGTGGGTACGCCGCCGTGCCGGTGCAATACAGCCAGCAGCATTGCCAGGCGATTCTGATCCAGCCCCAGGGTTACCCGGCGTGGATTGCCCAGATGACTGGTGTCCACCAGCGCCTGTACCTCGACCAGCATGGGACGCGAGCCTTCCCACGTGGACATGACGACGCTACCGGGAATGGGCGCCTCATAACGTGAGAGAAATATCGCCGAGGGGTTGGACACTTCCTTCAGACCTTTATCGGTCATGGCGAAAACGCCCAGCTCGTTTACAGCACCGAAACGGTTCTTGACCGCCCGCAGCATACGCAGCCGGCCATCCGATTCGCCTTCGAAATACAGCACGGTGTCGACCATGTGCTCAAGCACTCGCGGGCCGGCCAGCGAGCCCTCCTTGGTCACGTGTCCAACCAGAAAGATCGCCGTGCCGCTCTGCTTGGCGTAGCGCACCAGCAACGCAGCACTCTCCCTCACCTGGGCTACGCCGCCGGGGGCGGACTGCAACTGTTCGGTGAAGATCGTCTGGATCGAGTCGACCACCATCACCTTGGGCTTCTCGCGGCGCGCCGTGGCGATGATGCTTTCGATACAGGTCTCGGTCATCACCATCAGCTTGTCTTCAGGCAATGCCAGACGCCGGGCGCGCATGGCCACCTGTTGCTGCGATTCTTCACCGGTCACGTACAGCGCTGGCATGGTTTGCGCCAGACGGCACAAGGTCTGCAACAGAATAGTGGACTTGCCGATTCCCGGATCACCGCCGATCAGCACGACCGACCCGGCCACCAGCCCACCACCGAGCACGCGGTCCAGCTCGGAAGAGCCGCTTGGCTGCCTGGGCATCTCTTCGGTGGAGACTTCGGCCAGGGTTTTGACCTGCGCCAGCTCCCCTGCCCAATTCGAGGTTCGCCCGGCACTGCCGCCGGTGGGCGTGGTATCGACTACGGTTTCAACCAGCGTGTTCCAGGCCTGGCATTCACCACATTGCCCCGCCCACTTGCTGAATGTCGCACCGCATTCCGTGCAGCCATAGATCCGCTTGTTTTTCGCCATCTCACCCTCTCATGAACCCTGCACCGCGAAAGCCGGTCGATATTTTATCCGAACGGGTCGGTACCGGCCAAAAGGCACATTGTATGGCCAGTCGCGCTGAATTACCCGACCACAGTGACTGGCAGCAGGCACACTAGACTCTGTCACGCAGCGACGGCCAACCAGCTCCGCGCAACGGGAAAGCTAATGACTGAATACGCGATCGACAAGAAATCCTTCAAAGAGCAGAACGCAGCGCTCACCGAGGCGCTACTCGAAGCCCAGTACGAGCTGCGCAAATCCGGACGCGGACCGGTATTGGTTCTGATCAGCGGCAACGACTTTGCTGGCAAGGCCGAGGCCATTTACGCGTTTTATGAGCGCCTCGATAACCGCTTCCTCGATACCCGCGCGTTCAGTTTGCCTGAGGGGCTTGAACGGCGGATGCCACGGCTGTGGCGCTACTGGAGCAGCTTGCCCCCAGCGGGGCAGATCGGCTTTTATCTTGGCTCCTGGTATCACCAGCCGTTGATGTTGCTCAGCAGCGGCAAGCTCACAGAAGAACAGTTTGCCAAGGATATGGAAGAAATCGTGCGCTTCGAGCGGGTGCTGATCAACGAAGGCGTCGCGATCATCAAGTTGTGGCTGCATCTGACGCCTGACGAACCTAACCGGGCACCTCCTGCGCCGGAGCTGTTTGACGAAACCGTCGCGATGCGTGAATGGGGCGATTTCAGCGCAGCGGATTATGAGCGGGTACGCGCCGGCGCGGAGCTGATGAGCCAGCTCACCTCAACAGCCGAGGCGCCCTGGATCCGCGTGCGCAGCCATGATCCGAACTATCGCGACATCTTCATCGGTCAGATCGTGCTGAAAGCCATGCAGCAAGCCCCAACAGGCGATCCGCCGGTTGAATATCGCCCCTCCACCACTCGGCACCTGCGCCAGCTGGATTATTCCGCCAAACTCGACAAGCCTGTCTACAAGGATGAACTTGAACAACAACAGGCCAGACTGCGCGAACTGGTGCAGCATCCCCGCTTCGCCCAGCGCGCCCTGCTACTGGTGTTCGAAGGTACTGACGCTGCTGGCAAGGGCGGCGCAATACGACGTATCACACAGTGCCTGGATCCGCGGCGGTTCCGTGTTTTTGGTACCAGCGCACCCACTGACGAAGAACGCAGCCATCCCTATTTATGGCGCTTCTGGCGCCGCCTGCCCGCGCCCGGCTCAATTGCCGTATTTGATCGCAGCTACTACGGTCGGGTATTGGTCGAGCGGGTTGAGGGCTTCGCCGAACCGGAGGCCTGGCAACGCGCTTATTCCGAGATCAACGATTTCGAGCGGCAGCTGCAGGAGGCGAACATTATCGTGGTCAAATTCTGGTTGGCGATTACCGCTGAGGAGCAACTCAAGCGCTTCGAGGCCCGGGAAACATCGCCACTCAAGCGTTACAAGCTGACCGATGAAGACTGGCGCAATCGCAAGCAATGGCCAGCCTACGAGCAAGCCATTGATGACATTGTGGACCAGACCAGCACCGAAAACGCACCATGGCATTTGATTCCGGCTGAAGACAAGCGCTATGCACGCATCGCCGTACTCAGGACCCTGTGCGATACCCTGGAAACAGAGCTGCAATAAGAAAATGAATGGCAGACAAGCCCGCCCACAGGGCACCGCACGCAGGGCAGTGTTCGGTGGGCTATAATGCGTGCCCTTCCGCGATAATCCGGTTACCCCATGCAATCCTGTGAAACGCCCTTCGGCACGCTCCAGCTCGAACGTTACCCGCCCACCAGCAATCCGACTCTGCAAGCCTTCGATGCGGCGGATCAGTATTTACTGCAAACATTGGCGCAGAACCCGGGCACGGCCGCAGCTCCGCTGGTAATCAACGACAATTTCGGGGCGTTGAGTTGCGCGCTGGCTGGCCAAAGCCCGCACAGCTTCACCGATTCGCACCTGGCCAGCGTGGCGATACACAACAACCTGCTCGCCAATCAGTTGCAACCGGATTCAGTAAAGATCATTGATAGCCAGAGCGAACTCGACGGGCCTTATGACCGCGTGCTGTTACGCATCCCCAAGAGCCTGGCACTGCTGGAAGATCAACTGATACGTTTGCGCCCGCACCTGGCGTCAGGCGCCGAAGTGATCGCCGGCGCAATGATCAAGCATCTGCCGCACAGTGCCGGTGATTTGCTGGCGAAGTATGTCGGCCCCTATCAGGCGTCGCTGGCCTGGAAAAAAGCCCGCCTGCTGACCGCCAGGTTCGACGCTGACCTGCATCCCGAAACGCCCCGGCTCGCCACAGCCTACGAGTTGCCGGAGACCGGCATACAGCTGACCAACCTGCCGGGGGTATTCGCCCGTGAGCGCATCGATATCGGCACACGCGCGCTGCTGTCATGCATACCCTCGGACCCGGGACCGGTGCGGATCATTGATCTTGGCTGCGGCAACGGAGCCGTCGGCATCATGGCCGCGCTGCACAATCCACAGGCGTCACTTACCTTCATTGACGAATCCCATACGGCAATCGCCTCGGCACGCATCAACATGAAGGCTGCTGCCCCGGACCGCTCAGCGGAGTTTCTGGTGGCAGACGGGTTGGTGGGCATGCCCGACAACAGCGCGGAACTTATCCTGTGCAACCCGCCTTTTCACCAACAACAGGTAGTGGGTGATGAAATAGCGCTGCGCCTGTTCGAACAGGCAAGCAACGTACTCATGCCAGATGGCGCCCTGATTGTTGTGGGTAACCGGCATCTTGGTTATCACGTGAAGCTCAAGCGCTGGTTCGGCCGAGTGGAGCAGATTTCCGCCACCTCAAAGTTCGTGGTGCTGCGCGCCTCAAACTGAAGCAGGGCCGAGGGCTCATCCCCGCCATAGCGCTCGCGGTAACGCCGCTGATTCAGATCGAACGCGATTTCATGGTTGCACGCTTTATGGAGGGCCGGGTTCCATCCCGGCCAAAGCACTCGCCGGTAACGCCGCTTGTCGAGATGGAACTCGACACTCCGAAACCCCACATTCCCGTGACGCGATTGCTCGCGGTAATGCCGCTTATCCAGATATAACTGGACCCTTGATGGCTCGATACCATGCCCGGTTTCGTGCAACCGAAAGCCGTCGAATCATGTCCACAGATATTGTGGATAACTCTGTGGGCAGAGCTGTACCAACTGCTCCAAAGCCCCGTTTCTGCAGCCTCCGCCAAAATCGATCAAAAAGCGATCACCGCGCCGATTTCGCCCCGTCAAATCGGGTAAATTGCACAATTTTGAGCAAACAGAGCCGGAAGTGACAAAAAATTGTGAGGCATAAGCGCGTTTTGTTGTAAGCGAACAAAAATCTGGCGCTTCCGAT
This sequence comes from Pseudomonas profundi, assembly GCF_008638305.1. Taxonomy (GTDB): domain Bacteria; phylum Pseudomonadota; class Gammaproteobacteria; order Pseudomonadales; family Pseudomonadaceae; genus Halopseudomonas; species Halopseudomonas profundi. The sequence goes on along the minus strand of NZ_VTPZ01000002.1, from coordinate 213,075 downwards.
AATATAGTTATATTTCAATCAGTTACTCTATATATCAAATACCAGACCAGACATCGCGCCGCACATCAGCCGGGCAAATAGTGGAGAGTGAGATAACGCTCACCAAAATACCGGGAACTTTTTTTCGCCGGGATTGTACCCAGATTTCAGAGCGGGTGATTGACAGGAAATATGCGAACTGATAGACCAAAGGACCATGCACAAAAACTGTGGATAAGTCTGTTAGCAAGAATGGGAAAGGGTGTCACAAGCCAGACCGTACAAGGCCTGGCTTGTATTGATCAGGGACTGATCAGTTCTTTTCGGATGCTTCGGCAACCAGCGCTTCTACGGCTCGCTCAGTACTCTCCTGTTCGCGCTCGGCAATCTCCTGCAGGCGCGCTACCACGAGGGCATTGACCGTACCCTCAGGAAAGTCTCCCTTTTCATCACTGACGCCCACGTCGCGACCCGCCAGCAGCGCCATCGCTTCATCCACATGGCTCACGGCATACACCGAAAACTGGCCTGCCCTCACCGCCTCGAGAACGGTCTCATCGAGCATCAGATTGGGCACATTGGAACGCGGAATAATCGCGCCCTGTTCTCCCGTGAGCCCGCGGGCGTGACACAGTCGGAAGAAGCCCTCGATCTTCTCGTTGACGCCACCAACGGCCTGCACCTCGCCGAACTGGTTGATCGAGCCGGTGATCGCATAGCACTGCTTCAACGGCGTGCGCGACAAGCCGGAGAGCAGTGCGCATACTTCACCGAGTGACGCGCTGTCCCCGTCCACATACCCGTAGGACTGTTCCAGCGCGATGCTGGCGGAAATTTCCAGCGGGAAATTCTGTGCGAAACGGCTTCCCAGGTACCCGGTCAGGATCATCACGCCCTTGGAGTGAATGGGCTGCCCCAGGCTCACCTCACGCTCGATATCCACAATACCGTTGCCGCCCGGGTAGACGGTCGCACTGATACGCGCAGGCACGCCAAAGACTGAATCGCCTACCTCCAGAACCGTCAGGCCGTTGCACTTGCCAACCGCTGCGCCATCGGTATCGATAAGAATCACGCCGGACACCATATCTTCACGAATACGCGCACTGACGCGCCCGGTACGTCCTTCCTTGGCCCGCAGCGCCCGTTCGATATGCGCCGTGTCGATCAAGGCATCGTCCGCCAGCTGGCGAATGAAGTCGGCCTCAGCGACCAGCTGAAAGATATCGCTGATGCGCGCTGACAGGCGCCGCTGGTGCTCTGCCAAACGCGCACTGTAGGTCAGCACCCGGGCAACGGCGGCGGCGGTCAGTGGCGCCAGCCCTTCCTCGGAGGTACGGGTCTTGAGTAGCTGGGCCATGCCTTCAATGCTTTCCGGTGTGCGCGGCAGGTCTTCATCAAAATCCACCAACACCCGGAACATTTCCTGGAAGTCCGGATCCAGCTCCTGCAATGCGTAATACACCTGGCGCGAGCCGATCAATACCAGTTTGACCGCCAACGGGATCACCTGGGGATTCAGCGTGACTGTGGTCAAACGCCCCATGTCCGCCCAGGGCGACTCGGTTTTCAGCTGACGGGCGTGCAAGGCGCGCTTGAGCGCTTCCCAGACGAAGGGCTCGCTCAACAGTTTTTCCGCTTCCAGCACCAGATAGCCGCCATTGGCCCGGTGTAACGCACCCGGGCGAATGTGCCGATAGCTGGTCACCAGCGCGCCCTGCTCGGAGCTGTACTCGATGCGGCCGAAAAGGTTGTCATAGGAAGGATGCGGCTCGTGCACCACCGGCGCCCCGCCCGTATCGCAATGCCCGACAATCAGGCTCGGGCAATATTGCTCGATCAGGAGCAGCCTCTTGTACGCATCGGGTCGCACTTCCAGACCCCGTTCTTCGACCAACTGATCGATCACCGTCTTCAACAGGTTCTGCCGCATGGCCTGCAGATAGTCGCAAACCGCCTGATTGCCGGCGTAGCGCTCAACAAGCGGCTCGAACAATGGCTGTATGGCGTCGGTGATGGTCTGGTCGTTGAGCTCGCGCAGCTGGTTGCTGGACTCGCGCTTCCATTGCGGCAGGCTCGACAGCGCCTCGTTGAGTATCTCCTCCAGTGCCGCGATATCGGCATGGAATTGCTCGCGCACATCGTCCGGCAGCTGGGCGAACTCGGCCTCGTCCAGCGCCTTGCCATCCTTCATTGGCGTAAACGCGATGTTCTGTGCGTCGCGGTAGATGGCTACATTCTTGTCCAGCGCCTGCCGCTCCACCGAATCAATGGCGCGGTCGTAACGCTGGTTGAAGCCGCGGTCAATGGCGCTCTTCTTCTGCTGGAACGCCGGATGCTCGAATACCGCGGGAAAGGTCGCCAGCAGGTTATCGATAAGCTTTTCAATATCACTGATCAGTTCGCCAGCCGTCCCCGGCGGCAGACTCACCACCCAGGGCTCGCGTGGCTCGTCGAAGTTGTTGACGAAAATACAGTCATTGGGTGCGACCTGGCGCTTGGCCTCGGCCTGCACGTAGCGCATGACGTAGGAAAAACGTCCAGTACCCGGCTCACCCATGACAAATACGTTATAGCCCGGGCGGTGCATTGCCACCCCGAATTGCAAGGCTTCAACCGCCCGCTCCTGGCCAAGAATGCCGCGAAAGGGTTCCAGATCATCGGTGGTAACGAAACCGAGACTATCCAGGTCGATGGGGACGGTGAGCTGTTCAGGAGTGAGGCGAAGGGGTACTGGTGTATCGGTCATTGAACGTCCTTGAGCGGAGCATATTTGTTCCCGGCATTGTTGCCGCGCAGCCGGAGCCTGACAAGAGTAAACAACCGATTCCGGCGCGCGGCGAGTGAATGCCAGTCAGGTCAGGGACGCATCGGGCCCTGAGCCCATTACCTTTACCAGCTCACGCACCAGGGGCTTCATGAAGAAACTACTCTCAGGCATCAGATCAACGCGCACCTGGCGCTGCTCCAGCTCCTCGGTCACCACCGGACCAACCGAAGCGACCACGATGCTGGCAAACGCATCCAGCAGCGCCGCCTCACCGACGTGACGCCGCGCCACCTGAAACAGGCGGCGCACCTGGGTAGCGCTGGTGAAGGCGATGGCGTCGACCTCGCGGCCAATCAAGGCATCCACCAGGCGCTCGACTTGCTCGTTCTCGATATCGTCGGCATAGACATAGGGCGAAACGCTGCTGGCAATGGCGCCCGCACCGCGCAGGAAGTCCATCAATGGCAGGTTGGGCTCAGTGCCATACAGCTGAACAGCAATACGCCGTCCCTGCAGGTTCTCCGCTTTAAGCGTGGCAATGACCCCGTCGGTGGTTGGTTCAACGGCGGCTACATCAGCTTTCAATCCGATCTTGCGCAATGCCGCGCCAGGCTTGGGGCCGCGGGTGATGGTGCGGACGTTTGCCAGCGCACCGACGAAGTCATCGCGCAGTGAGCCACCGGCGCGTTCCGCCGCAGAGACCAGCCGCCGCAATCCTTCACCGGTAAGCAGGACCAGATCTTCAGGCGGCTGGGCTACAAAAGTGCGGATCCATTCGAGCACAGGCGCCTGGTCCGGCGCATCGTGAATGGATACCAGGGGGCAACGCAGCACCTCTGCGCCACGCTTGATCAACATATCCGCGAACAGATTAAGCTCGCGGCTTTCAGGTAGGGCGATGCGTCGCCCTTGTAGAGGCAGAGGTTGTTCCGTCATGGCTGTATCCGAATGGCTAGGGAAGGAGACATTGTGTTGCAGTAGCCACGATTAGAAAACCTTGGCCAGCCGGACACAAGCCTGAACGCCTACTTCTCCCAGCCGCGCGAATGCAGGATCGCATCCAGCGTACGACTGATCGCGGTACAGTTGCGCACCATTTCAATCTTTTCCCAGGTAGAGCGCTCCCCTTCATATATCAGGCGGTGCATGGCTTCGCGGGAAGGCGGCGCCAGCAGCCGCAACGGGTGATCCCAGCGGTTACGCAGGAAAATATTGATGTCAGCGGTGTATTCCTGCGCCAGCACCCCATAGGTCAGATGCTGCATCAGACTTAGTACCGGCGACTTGATGCGAATGTTGTCACGGGTAAAGCGCAGCGCTTCGGCCGTCGAATGCTTGATGAAGCTTGCCTGATAGTTCATCACGTTGCGCAACAGGCTCGGCGCCGCATCAGGGTCAGGTGTAATCGCCAGCGCGGCAGGATTGGTCATGCTGGAAATGAAATGGTTGACGCCATATAGCCGCGCCAGACGCTTGGCCGGCAGGTCGTCGGCGAAGGAGCCATCTATCCATTTGTCGCCCGGCAGATAAGGCACGGTCTTGCCGTCAGCGTTACGACACTGCAGCGTGACCGGCGGATAAATACCGTAAATGGCGCAGGACGCCTGAACAGCCGTGCGAATCAATACGTTGGGCGAGGTGGTCGCGTTTAACAGCCGCGGTGCCTGACGTGTCGACAGACCGGTCACGGTGATGTTGAGTTTGCGGCCGGTCAGTTCGAATGCTTCCTGAAAAGTAAGATCCGGCAAAATTCTGGCCAGGTAATCGCGCAGATTGTCCGCGTCGATATTCGGCTTACGCACCACACCGAGAAGGTTCGGCCTTATCGCTTCGGTTTCGTCCGCATCGTCATGCAGATTATCCAGACCGAGGCGATGAGTGAGTTCATCATCGGTATGACAACAGGCGGCTGCGGCGAGAATCGAACCGGCGCTGCTACCCGAGATAATTTCCGGGAGCAGCCCCTCGTCAAACAGCGCCTTGAGCACACCTGCATGAAAGTAGCCAAGCACTGCACCGCCGCTCAACATCAGGGCTGAACGGCCGTAGCAGTGGCTTGCTCTGACAAAAAAGTCCTGTTTTTCCTCCAGAGATATGACTGAATCGTCTACCTCGTTCAGATCACGCAGCGCAGCACACAACTCGTTGATGTAGTTGGTGATCAAGTGCTTGGTGCCAAGCTTGGCCTTGTTGTACAGCGAAGGTTTGCCCATACCGCCATAGTTGCCGTGAATGCCTTCATTCAAGCTGAACAGCAGTTTGTGGTATTCCTCGCGTGCCCGCAGGTCCTTGATTATCTCCAGTCGATAACGAATCGCCTGATAATCATAGCTCTCACAGACATCGTCCCGCTTCCAGTCATCCAGACCATTATCGGCGTCGTAACGAGCCGCCAGCTCGGACCACTGCCGATAACTGGTCGCGGTTTCCATTTCCTTCAACACCTGCCTGGATCGGGTTCGCTGTAATATTTTCATTGGCACCTCGCACTAGGATCACCCCCTGAATACGGGGCTGGTATCAAACGCCGGCGTTACGCCTTTCGGCCGCCGGCTTGATGGCGTCTCGCTTGCGCCGCTGCCGCGGATTGGAAGCGGCGATTCTCTCCCGCTTCGACTTGTCAGACTGGCCGCCCACCGGCTCAGCCGTGGTATCAGAACCCGCTTCCGTTTCCAGCTCGGCGGTCGGTTCGCTGGCCTCAACTATCGCCTCGCCATCAATCGGCGCCGCCTGTTCAAGCGTTTCGGCAACCATCTCCGCTGCGATGGCCTGGACCAGCTCGGCCTGCGCCACCTCCTCAACGGATGGCCGCTCCAGCTGTTCCAGCAACCCCTTGTACTCAAGGGTGGATGCATCGATGCATGCGATATAGTTATCCATATCCGGGACCACCTTGCGGTCAGCCAGCACACCGACATTCAACGACCCGTATATGCCAGTAATGCCATGACTTATCGCCATACCATCAGACACCGGAACGAGCGGAAATACTGAGGAGATCGTCGCACCTGCGAAATATTTGGGCTCCATGCCCGGTAATCCGGGTACGTTGGTAATCACCGTGTTGAACAACGGAACCTTGCTCGCGATGCGCGTCTTGTTTTCCACCCAACCTGCCAGTGCGCGGACATAGGGCGGAATCATTTCACCTGCTGCATTGCTCAGGTCACAGAGCACTTCCTTGGCCAACGGTATGCCTTTACGGGTTCGTTCGCGTATCGCTGCCAACCGCTCCAGCGGATCCTCTATGTCCGTACCGATGGGGATATACATGGCCGACACCAGATTGCCGCCATCATGGCGAGCCTCTTCAGGACGTATCGAAACCGGACACATGGACACCAGCGAGGTCTTCTCCGGCAAACAGTTGTGCATCTGCATGTACCGTCGCATGCCGCCGGCAATAATGGCGATGATGACATCGTTAAGGCTGGCGCCCTGATGCAACATCCGCATTCGCTTGAGCTCAGGGATGCTCCAGGCATAGCCGCCGTAGCTCCGGTGCGGTGTGACTGCGGCATTGAAAATGCTCATGGGTGCGCGGAGCTTTTCCAGGTGTTCTTCATCACGCAGACGCCAGGCAAGCTCTGCGCTCTTGCGCCCGAACAGCAGGCTGGCCTTGAAGCTACGGTAGGACTGCGACAGCATGCGCGGCGTCGTACGGGCCCACATTTCCAGCCGGGTCGGCGCGCGCTCGGCTATCTCCACCCGGTCGCGACGGCCGTATTCGTGAGCAGCTGTACTTTCCATCATGGCGGTGCTCAGCTCGAAGCTCGACTTGCCATCCACATAGGCATGATGAAAGCGGATCAATACAGCGAAGCTCCCTTCCGGCACTCCCTCTACATTGTTCACCCCTTCAATAATGTAGATCTCCCATGGCGCGCGCTCCATATCCACGCTGCGCGACATGGTTCTCGCCGTGAAGATGCAGAGCTGGCGCCAGTCCCCCGGCTGGGGCAAGCCAACATGCCTCACGTGATATTCCAGATCGAAATTCTCATCCTGCAGCCAGTAGGGATCGTCCAGCTGAAAAGGTGCCTGCTCCAGTCTGCGGCGGAAATAGGAGGTGGTATTCAGCCGGTCGGATACATATTGAAGAATGTCCTTGTGCCTCACCAGCCCGCCAGGCGCACTGCTTTGATCGCATAGCCAGAGACTTCCTATCATCATCGGCTGGTTCGGTGTTTCGAAATAAAAAAAATGCGAATCCATGGGGGTGAGTTGCTTCATGGAACGGTTCCTCGTCCGGATAAATGGACGTGCCGAGACACATCCTGATTTGGTGTCAAAGGGGTGCGTGCGCTGTGTATTCAATCAAGCATATAAGCGGGTAATTGCAATGGGGTTGCGCCGAATTGCCGCATTATAGGACAGCGAGGAGGGAGACATTTTGCCGTTTTGACTGTTCTGCCTTACCAGTCACAAACGGGTTAGTTCGTTGATAATCCGGAACTTTTTTGCTTGTAAAACATCGCGAAACAGGATCAGGCCAATAATTTGACCGTACGTCAAAAAACTATCGAGCCGGCCGAAGCAGGACCGGCTGGCCCCCAATCATTTCATTTCGCCAGCTGCTTTGCTCAACCTGCTGACCGTTATTGGCCCCAAGCGAAACGGGCCTTGATGGCGAACCGCCAGGTCTGGATAAACCGGAATCGGTTGATGCACCAAAGCGTGTGGAACAACCCGGCCCGACCACCAACAACCGGGCCAGGATTGGCGTTAGCCGGTGCTCTCAAGCAGCTCGAGCGCCTCGCCCAATACCTCGACAGCTTCTTCGTGTTTACCAGCGTTGTGCAGCTCTTCACCTTCGGCACGCAACTCGGCAACGCGCTCGCGCACCTCTGTATCGGCGGGTGGGTTACTTTCGAGCATGGCATCGATCTCGGCCATATCCTTGGGGCAGTGCATGGCCAGGACCGGAAGCGAGAAGACAGCGGCAGCAACAAACATCAGAGTGCGACGCATGGCGTTAACTCCTGTTCAGATTGGGGATGTGTCCAGACTCAGCGTAGTTGGCGCCGGCGTTACCTGCGCGTCTTTGCGCCGAACGGCTGAAACGGTGCCAGCTACTGGATCCCGATGACCTTGAATTGAACAGGCGGGACGGGCTGGTAGGAAGGGAGTGAGAAGAAATCAGCAAGGGGCGGGGGACCTAGGGTCCGATAGAGACACTCTGGCCCCTTGCGAGCCAGAGTGTCAGATACCCAGGATCTGCTTACGGACAGGTGCTGCGGAATTCTTGGATATTGCGATCACTCTCGTGATCCGGACCACAGATAAACTGCGCAAAGCGCTGATCCTTGTCCAGGTGCAGCTTCATCCAGGACACACCCAGACGGCTGAGCTGGTCGTTGTACCTGTTGTCACCGTTACCGCAGTAGTGGGAGCCGATGTTCAGCTCAACAAAGGCCTTGGACAACCCACTTGGCAGCTGCTCGTAGAAGCGGTCAGCATGCTGGCGAACCGGTGCAATCACATCTGACTCACAGGCGAATATCAGCGTAGGCGCCTGAACGTCGCGGAAACTCGTGGTGTCCCATGGAGCCAGGGGAATAGCCGCACTGATGCGCCCTTCCGAAGCCACACGCAGGGTACCGCCACCGCCCATCGACCAGCCCACAACACCCAGACGGTTGATGTCGATCATGCCGTTGACGGGGCTGCGCGAGGTGTTGTTCTCATCCACCAGATAATCCAGCGCATTGTTGATCTGACGCGCCCTGCTCGGCGGCTGATCAAAACCCGTGTTGGTGTCGATCGTCATGACCACGAAGCCGTGCGAAGCCAACTTCGGCCCCCACCACTCGATGGATGACTCCGCCGACACAAACCCCGGAATCACGACGATAGCCGCCATGGTACCGGTCGTGCCAGTGGGATAATGGATGGTGCCGCCACCGAAACCACTGACCAGCCCGGACACACGGGACGTTCGCACCGAGAACGGACCGTCGCGCGCTTCGAGCATACTTTCAGTCGGGTTCGGCCCGCGCTGATATTCATCGGTGACATCTTCGGGTGGAACAGTTGGGTTGCCAGCCATGGCAGACGCGGAAAATAACAGCGCTCCGGCTGCGAGCATAGAGAGGAACGACTTCGATATATTTTTGTTGTTCATTACGGCTCCGACTACGATTATTTTTTTTGGAGTGTATGCGTCCTCATCCAGGCACGGACGACGAGCACCCGAGGGAGTCTAGAAGCGAATTTTCGATATTCAACGTAACCGAGGCGATTTCACCCGAATGGGTTAGGCGAATTGTGACAGGATCCACGTTAAGGCAAGTTATTGATTCTGCTGCAAAATCAGAATAGTAGCCTATTGCCTTCTACCAAAGCGCCCGCCAGAAGGCGGGCGCTATTGGCAGAACCGGAGCGCTACAGCGAACCGCGCTTCCAGGGCCCCCAGATTGCGAAGGTGATACCCGGGGTCTGCACGTTAACAAACAAGAAATGCCCGCTCGGATCGAAACACGCGCCAGCGAATTCCCGATTACGGTAATCGCCACCCGGCACGTTTTTACCAGCGGACGCTGCCTCGACATCGTTGAAAACGATGTTGTTCTTGGCGAAGATGTACGACTCACCGCGGCGGGTCAGGCCGATCAACCGCTCACCAAAGCCGTAATCATCCAGTACGCCGCCACCGTCTTCGCACAGCAACACGCCACCGCGGGGGCTGACGGTGATGTTGTCCGGATTGTTGGCGATGACGGAGTCGTTGGAAGCAAAAATGCAGCTGATGCGATCAGTCTTCAGATCGTGCATCCATACACAGCCCTCGCCCTGGCCTTCGCGCCCCTGACCGTCGCGGCCGGCGCTGGTATCGACAATGTAGGCCTTGCCCTGGTGATACCAGATGCCTTCGCCGCGGCTCATGGTCAGGCCACCGGCTGCCCTGGCCTGCGAATAGGGGCCACTGGCACTGCCCTGCGGTGCCGCGTCCGGATCGGCAATATCGACCCATTCGAGCTGATATTCATCACCCAGCTTCGGTGCCAGCAACATGGTCCCGTCTACGTCCTTGACCTTGGCAGCCTGCAGACGGCCACCCTCTTCCAGCGCGCCCGCACGCTTGCTGGTGTTATCCGGGATGAACCGGTAATAGCCGGCAACGTTCCGTTGATCCTCGGTCTGATAAACGATGCTGGTGTCCGGATCAACGCAGACAGCTTCGTGCTTGGAGCGGCCCATCTGCACAATGGGCTGGCCAGTGGTTTCATCAGCCTTCTGCCGCACTTCGAACACGTAGCCATGTTTACGGCCGCCGGATGCCGTCAGGTCGCTTGTCGTTTCCTCACAGCTCAGCCATGTACCCCAGGGCGTAACACCGCCTGCACAGTTGACCAGTGTGCCGCCCAGGCTCGGCTCGGTAGTTACCTCTTTACCGATGCCTACCGGAAAACGAATGGTGGTATTGCCGCCGCCCGGCTGCTGGCCATTGTCCAGCGCAACAGTGTCGTAAATGGCCGGAGCTGGAATGCCCCGCGAGCTGCTGCCCACTTCGTGGTTACGGATCAGTACAATCTCGCGCCCGCCGCGTCCCTTGTTGACGCCTACCACGCCCATACCGTCGTGCGAACCGGGCACCGGCTGACCATCGATCATCAGATCGCCGGTCCAGGAGAACGTCTTGTAATTGAAGCCGTCAGGTAACTGCAAAAGCTCCAGCCCTGTGGTCATGTCTTTAACGGGTTTCAACCTGCCGTAGGGCCCGGCCATGCGTGGCAACGGGTTGGCCGCATGTGCCTGACGCGTGGCGAACGCTTGCAAGGTCGTTACGAAGGGAACAGCGGCAGCCAGGGCCATGCCGCCTTTCAACAGGTTGCGGCGGCTGGTATCGGTCGTATCAGTGGTCATCATCAGGTCCTCTTAAGATTCTTGTCGGGACCCTGAGTGAAACAGTCGCAGATGACGGAGCGGTGATGATCTGGTTTCGATTATCTGAAAGCAGCGCGAAGTGTTAACCATTAGAAAACTCTCAAGAAAATCGCAACGCGGACGATACAACCAGCAAGCAAAGGGGCTTTTACAAGACCTCTCGAGCAGTCGCAGCCAATGTTCTGGATCGAAGCAATGTAGCCAGCGTCACGGCTGCCCAGACTCCTCTGAAAATATTCACTCCGTCTCAGGATCTTCATGCGCAATAACCAACCCGTCACCCAGCGTCAACGCAGCTTCAACCCCGAATACCGTCTGATTTCCACAACCGATATCGGTGGAAAGATCACCTACTGCAACGACGCCTTCGTTGAAGTCAGCGGGTTCACGCGACAAGAGCTGACCGGCAGTCCGCACAATCTGGTGCGACATCCCGATACCCCGGCCGCTGTGTTCGAACAGATGTGGCGCGACCTGAAAGCCGGGCGCAGCTGGATGGGCATCGTCAAGAATCGCTGCAAGAATGGCGATCATTATTGGGTCGATGCGTTCGTGACGCCGGTCTGGGATAAAGGCCAGATTGCCGGGTACGAGTCGGTTCGTATTAACGCCAGCCCGGACCAGATCCGCCGTGCCGAAGCGATATATGCCCGACTGAACACAGGGCGCAACGGCGTGGCGTTCGATTGGTCAGGCCTGTTGCAACCGACTGTGCTTGCAGTGGCCATGGCCGGGGTAACCGGCGGGCTGACGCTGGGCTTCGGAGGCTGGGGCATTGCCACTGGCTGCCTGCTGGGAATTGCCGCCGGGTTCGGACACAAACGGGTAAGCGACAGCACGCTGCGACGGGTGATCGACACGGCTGACAACGCAATAACCGATCCGTTGCTGGCACAGATGTATACACCCAACCATGGCGCCCTCAGCCAACTGGAAATGGCCATACACAGCCAACAGGCCCGGCTGCGCACCTGTCTCGCGCGGATACTCGACAGCGCCAACAATCTCCAGGCCCAGGCCGGCGAAGCAAGCAATCTGGCCCACGGCAGCAATCAGGGACTGGCGCGCCAGCGTCAGGAGACGGACATGGTGGCTACCGCCGTTAACGAGATGGCGGCGGCAACCCAGGAAGTAACCAGCAATGTGCACCGCGCGGCGGACGCCACAGCCGACGCCAGCACACTGGCCCAACACGGCAAACAGGTTGCCAGCGAAGCCCGCGAGGCCATCGAACTACTTTCCGAGTCCGTGCGCTCGGCCACCAGCGTCGCTAATCGCCTGTCTGAAGATGCCCGTGAAATTGGCGGCGTGGTGGATGTGATCCAGAGCATTGCAGAACAGACCAACCTGCTCGCCCTTAACGCCGCGATCGAAGCCGCCCGGGCCGGTGAGCAAGGCCGCGGCTTTGCCGTAGTAGCTGACGAAGTGCGCGCCCTGGCCAGCCGCACCGCCGCCTCAACCGGACAGATCCATACCCTTATCGGCAACCTGCAATCGGCCGCCAAACGCACCGTGGATACCATGCAAACCGGCCATGAGCAGGCCGAGATTGGCAGCGCCCGGGTAGTTGAAGTTGACGAAGCACTCGAAGGCATCCGCGCCGCGATCGAACGCGTCAACGAAATGGCTGGGCAGATCGCCAGCGCCGCCGAAGAGCAAAGCGCCGTCGCCGAAGAGATCAGCCAGAACATCACCAGCATTGCCGAACTATCGGACATCACCTCCACCCAGTCGAACCGCAGTGCCGATCTCAGCGATGAGCTGGCGAATACGGCCAAGGCTCAAGCGGCACTGGTGGAGCGCTTCGCCCGACGCTGAGTCGGTCGATTCATGACCCAGGTCAGGCCAACCAAGGCGAGACTGTTCTAGGCTGAAGTGGATTATGCGGATCATCACCTGATGATCTGCTCCACTCTCTGGAGGCATTCCCATGGCTGACATGATGAAGGCGGCGATTTTTATCGAGCCCGGACGAATCGAATTGGCGGACAAGCCCATCCCCGACGTCGGGCCCAACGAGGCGCTGGTCCGCATAACCACCACTACTATCTGTGGCACCGACATCCACATTCTCAAAGGCGAATATCCTGTTGCCAAGGGCCTGACCATCGGCCACGAACCCGTCGGCGTCATCGAAAAACTCGGCAGGGCGGTGCAGGGCTACGAGGAAGGCCAGCGTGTTATCGCCGGCGCCATCTGCCCCAACTTCAATTCCTACGCGGCGCAGGACGGCCTCGCCTCGCAGGATGGCAGCTATCTGACTGCCGATGGCAGGTGCGGCTGCCATGGCTACAAGGCGACCGCCGGCTGGCGCTTCGGCAACATGATCGATGGCACCCAGGCCGAATACGTGCTGGTGCCGGACGCTCAAGCGAACCTGGCACCTATTCCCGACGGTCTGACCGATGAACAGGTGCTGATGTGCCCTGACATCATGTCCACCGGCTTCAAAGGCGCAGAAAACGCCAATATCCGTATCGGTGACACCGTCATCGTCTTCGCCCAGGGCCCGATCGGCCTCTGCGCCACCGCCGGCGCCAGACTGCTCGGCGCCACCACCATCATCGCCGTCGACGGTAACGATCACCGCCTGGGTATGGCCCGCCAGATGGGCGCTGACATCACCCTCGATTACCGTAACTGCGACGTTGTAGACGAAGTCATGAAGCTCACCGGTGGCCGTGGCGCGGACGCGTCCATTGAAGCCCTCGGCACCCAGCAAACCTTTGCCCAATCACTGCAAGTCCTCAAACCCGGCGGCACGCTGTCCAGCCTGGGTGTGTACTCCGAAGACCTCGTAATCCCCCTCGGCGCGTTCGCCGCCGGGCTGGGCGATCACAAGATCAACACCGCCCTCTGCCCCGGCGGCAAGGAACGCATGCGTCGCCTTATGAACGTGCTGGAATCCAGCCGGCTGGATCTAGGGCCGCTGGTTACCCATGAGTACAAGCTGGATAACATCGTTGACGCCTATGACCTGTTTGGGAATCAGCGGGATGGGGTGTTGAAGGTGGCGATTAAGCCTTGAGATGGCAAAACAAGACAACCTGCTACGCAAAGCGCGCGGCTACCGCTCTTCATGGATGGAATGGTACGACAACCTGGGGTTGGTGAGCGCCTCGGCCCGCGTTCGGACTCGCTGACAGGGTTCATACAAGCGAGAAAGGCCGGCGTAGCGCAGGCGCACTACACCCCCAGGCGTATACACTCAGAACTCAACCGACTGAGGATAGCCAAATATGTCGCTGGATAAGATTCAAAACGTGTTAGCCGAGCATCCAGATATACAGCTAGCCTATCTGTTCGGATCGATGGCCGCAGGCAGTGCAATCTCCACTAGCGATGCGGATATAGCCGTGCAAACCCGTGCTCCTTTGACTGTCTAGACCAAGATCTCCCTGGTTGAAGAAATCGCCCTGGCAACCGGTCGACCAATAGACTTGATCGATCTGCGTAAAACTGGAGAACCCCTTCTCGGGCAGATTCTACGCCACGGGATCCGCTTGAAAGGCACCGACACGTTGCACGCCGAACTGATGCGGCGCCACATATTCGATAGCGAAGACTTTCTGCCTTACGTACGCAGAATGCTCGCGGAGCGCAGTGTCATGGACAAGCTAGTTATCTAGGGAGCCTCTGAATAACGTAGCGAGCGAAGGCCAGGCAAGGCGAAATCCGACGATAAAGCGCACCGGCCTGGCGCACCAGTTTACGTGTTGTAAATGAGCATTTTGAGGAGGATTTCAACGCAGCATGGCCGAGCGCAGTAGTTATTCAGAGGTTTCCTGGCAAAAGCTCGATTGGTATACCGATGCCTTAACCGCGTCAGTGAAAAGTGTCCGGCGAACGAAGTAGACCTTCTAGCCGACCTGGACCTGCAGGACGTAATTGTCTTGAATCTGAGCAGAGCCGTTCAGATGTGTGTCGATCTGGGCGCTCACATGCTATCAAGCCTGGACCAAACGCCTCCCAATACCATGGGAGAAACCTTTGACCGGATGGCAGACGCGAAAGTGCTGGACCGTCAGCTCGCGGACCGGATGAAGAAGTCCGTAGGTTTTAGAAATATTGCGGTGCACAACTATGATGATTTGGACTGGGCAATTGTCCATGCCATCGCCTCACGTCATTTGGCTGATTTCAGAGCTTTCGCAGCGGTTATTGCCCGGTCTCTTGATGAAGTCTGAGCAATACCAGTTGCCCAAGCATGCCCAAATCAAACGCCGGACGTCCTGACCGAATCGGTTTCCGCTCCGACCATGGCGCCAAGCCCAACTATTCAGCCACACTCAACAACTAACACCGCAACCCCAATTCAACGGATGCGACCATCATCGAGCATAATCGAGGACTGATTGCAGCTACACGGACGTACTTATGGCACGACGCCAACGCCTCTCCTACCCAGGTATCGCCCAGCACATCATCCAACGCGGAAACAACCGTCAGGTGTGTTTCGGTGACGACGAAGACATGTATATTTTTGCTCAATGGTTGACCGATTACGCTGCCGAGTATGGTGTTGCCGTTCATGCCTGGGTATTCATGACCAACCATATCCATGTCCTCGCAACGCCAGTCGATTTCAACAGCGTTTCCCTGTTGATGCAGGCCCTCGGCCGCCGCTACGTGCGCTACTTCAACCGCCGCTATCGCCGCACCGGCACCTTATGGGAAGGTCGCTATCGCTCCTGCCTGGTTGATTCCGAAGCCTACCTATTCACCTGTCAACGCTATATCGAGATGAATCCAGTAAGGGCGGGCATAGTAGCCGCTCCCGCCGAATATCGCTGGAGCAGCTACCGCAGCAATGCGCATGGCAAGCCGTCGATGTTACTCGCTCCACATGATCTTTACACAAGCTCGGCCCGACAGCTGAAAGCCGACAAACAGCCTACCGCGCCCTGTTCACCGAGCAACTACCGGTCGAACTCATTGAAGAAATCAACCAATCAACACGCAGTGGGCTGGCTCTAGGCAATGATCGATTCCGGAATCAGATCGAGATGCTGACGGGTAAGCTGGCCGGACGGGGAAAAGTCGGGCGGCCGGTTAAGCAACCGTAATTTTGGTTGCGAAGGTTCGCCTACGACCCAAGCCCGATGAGATGCGTAGCGATACTCTGGGGTTGGTGAGCGTCTCAGGCCGCGTTCGGGCTCGCCGACAGGGTTCTATGCAGACTGAAAAGCCAGCGAGAAATTAATGTTCACCTGAACTAACCCCGGTTGTGTGGACACCTGGTTAAGAGACAGCGTTTCGTTGCTCATACTCGAATGGCGTCATGTAATCCAAGTAGGAGTGCCGGCGCTGTCGGTTGTAAAAAATCTCAATGTAATCGAATAAGCTTTGTCTAGCCTGCTCACGAGTCCGGTAGCGGTGGTGCCTCACGTGCTCAGTTTTCAAGGTGTGGAAGAAGCTCTCCATCGCTGCGTTATCCAGGCATTTCCCCTTGCGGCTCATGCTAGGCTCGATACCGTTTCTGGCTAGGATTGCTTGATACTGGCCAGTCCGGTACTGCACCCCTTGATCGGTGTGGATCAACAGTTCGCAAGGTTTGCCGCGTCGACCTAATGCCATTTCCAAGGCATCTGTTACTAGGCTTCGATTAGGACTTTTAGGACTTTCATTCATCGCCCAACCTACGATCATTCTCGAGTACAGGTCCTTGAACACTGATAGATATAGCCATCCTTCAGCGGTGGAGAAAGGCTGGCTCCGGAGTTGGGTGATCGCTTGGTCGCGTTCACCATATGACTCCGAGTCAGCCTTTTCATTTCAATTCAAGTACTTAGCGCTTAAGCAAGTGCCATTCTCATCTGACCCCAATTAACTACAGTTTGCAGCTCCAGCCTCTACACCAGGTTTGATGCCAAACCCGAGGTGTACGGTTTCCGCTGGGAACGCTGGATACCGATCCAGAAGTCCGGCCGAAACGGCATATTTTCGTACGCAGCAAGGCCCATGGTTCGTGATTACCGATGAGCTACCGCAGCATCCTGAGTTTGGCTAACTGTCGCAGAGCTCACCCTCGCCCAGCCAACCTTACCAGTCTCATATGATTCTTCCTGCTCACTTAGGATTGATACAGGAGGAACGTGGTCGCCCACCACGACAACCTCCACATCAGCCAGATCATAGTCTTGGAGCATACGCGAAACCGTATGAAAGAACTGAGCCTGCAATTTCATATTTCTACACACCTCTCCCGAGGAAATATTAAAGCTTTCGCAAGAAAAACTATCTACTTCCAAATCCCTATCATCGTATATGGAATGAGTATTTAACGTAAGCCAGTATACAAAGCGCTTCCCTTCTTGACCAAGTTCTTCGGCAACATACGCGGCCAGCTCCGAATCACAAGCCCCAGGAAATGAATAACAACGCTTTTCCCATGCTCTACTTTCGTAGAATATCGATTTATCGAAACCCGCTCTGGGGTACCAATGTATGCGATCATACATCAGCCCTACCGCACCGTGGAAAGAACTCGTAGAATAACCCAGCGCCCTCATTTTATTTGGTAGACATTCTTCGAACCCAACGGTAACTTTGGAAAGATTAAAATGTATCGGGTGCAGACCACAGAGCTCTTTTAACTCCGCCGCCACGGTCGCTCCAACAAACGACAAATCGCCAAACTCGAAAACCCTATCTTCCGAAACTTTCTTTAACGGAGCAACCAATTCTTTCTGTATATCTTTATTTAGCGGAACCCCCCATGACTCATTCACGATGAATAGAATCTTTTCTGGAAGAAGCGACTCACTGTCATTTAGCGCCTCAGTTATTCTAGAATATTCCGCTGGCAATAAAACATCTTTATTATCAATAAAATAGGATTGAATAAACCCTCTAGACCTGTACTCATAAAAATACAACGCCTGACTGCCTACAATATGCGAATTAGACACCCTCCAAAATCTGTTAACGTCATCGCCTTCACCATAAACATTAAACATATAACCGACCAATGAAGCATTGAAGGCGAAAAGTGCAGACGACAATGAAACCCTTCCCCATGTAAGCATAAACCATACGCTAGACAGTGCAGCACATCCGATAAACACTAAAGCAATTCTGTAATAACCAGGACCATATAATATAAACCTCACCAAGTAAAGCGCGTCATTTAACCTAACAAATGGATAGACTTGACCGAAAATATTGAATAAGTCTACTAGTAAAAATAATAGAAACAGCGGAATTGCTAGAAAGTATATATTCGCCGCAACCAACACCACGATAAGAGAATAATCCAGATTGATGAGATCCCGCCCAACCCCCATCCATTGCGCCAACAAAAAAAGCAACCCGTTTGGAATAGCAAACGTTAGCAATATTGACATGATAGTTTTCGGAAGAAACTCGAAACGTAGCTTAGAGTTTTTTTGTAAGAGTAACTTTGTAGTCATGCCACGACCTCAAACAAAACACCCCGCTTGGAGCGGGGTGTTTATTATAACGACGCTGGTTAGGAACCAGTGCAACCTGCGGGTTTGAAATTATCATCCACGGTGGTAGAGCATGTCCAAGTTCCTGCCGCCGAACGCTCCCAGGTTAAGCTATCACTAGCCAACGCGGTAGCTGCACTGTCTCCAAAGTTCGCTACGATTGTGGCCGGGGTAGTGGTCAATGTAACTGTAGGCGTACCACCTGTCAGCAAATTAGAATCCGTTGCACCTATATCACATTGGCCAGCTCCAGTGCCAATAGTTGTTTTTCCATCCAACAAACAAGCTTCGGCCGCCGTGCGCAAGCTACCGGTCTCAGACATCACCCGGCTGACTTGGGACTTAGCTACATAGGTCTGATACTGCGGAATAGCAATCGCCGCCAAAATACCAATAATCGCGACCACGATCATCAGTTCGATAAGTGTAAAACCTTTCTGCATTTGAGCTTTCATCTTATAACTCCATTATGTGATTTAGCCGTTGGGCTGCGACACACTAAGCACCCCGCGTGCCAACCCAGCCGAACCGCCTTTACGAAGCGACAATCGCCGCTCAAAATGCCAACCAGGCCGCATACTGCGCACCTGACAACGAATCACTGACTTTTCCAACCGTAGGCGCCAGCACACGAAATCAGCCCCAGGCAACCATCCGATTTCCAAATTCCGACCAAAGCTGACAATAAACGTCACCTCACGCACCCGCCGCCCAGCCGCTTTTCATCCCCAACGGTGTGCACGGCCCTAAACCTGTAATATAGTCAGCCGATAAAACGCTATACAGCCAACACAGCTCCGAGACCAATAGTCGCCTATGGATACCCCCGCGCTCTCTGGTCTGGCACGAAGGATCGTTCAGGATCAGTTGCTGGACGCAACCGTTGCCAGCAAGGCCAGCAAACAGGCCACGTTAGACAAGATTCCCCTCATTACCTATCTGGTACAGAACAAGCTGGCCAGTTCACGCGACCTGGCGATGGCCTGTGCGGACGAATTCGGCTATCCGTTTTTTGATCTCGGGTCACTGGATAAGGATCATCAGCCGCAGGAACTGGTCAGCGAGAAACTGATCCGCCAGCATTGCGTGCTGCCGTTATACAAGCGGGGCTCGCGGCTGTTCCTGGCCATGTCCGACCCGACCAATCAGCAGGCGTTGAGCGATATCCAGTTCAATACCGGCTTGATGACTGATGCGGTCATGGTCGAAGACGACAAGCTCCACGCCGCCATCGACAAGTATCTGGAAAGCCCCACTGGCGGGCTTGGGGATATGGATGACTCGGGCCTGGATGACCTTGAGGTTGAGTCGGTAACCGAAGATGCCAAAGCGACCGGTACCGGCGATGCGGACGACGCGCCTATCGTGCGCTTCGTCAACAAGATGCTGCTGGATGCGGTGCGCATGGGCTCATCGGACTTGCATTTCGAACCCTATGAAAAAATGTACCGCGTGCGCTTTCGTACTGACGGCATTCTGCATGAGATAGCCAAGCCGCCGGTGCAGCTTGGCGTGCGCATCGCGGCACGCTTGAAAGTCATGTCATCCATGGATATGGCCGAGCGGCGCAAGCCGCAGGATGGCCGCATCAAGATGAAGATCTCGCGGAACAAGGCCATCGATTTCCGGGTAAACACCCTGCCGACACTCTGGGGCGAGAAGGTGGTGCTGCGTATTCTTGACGCTGAAAGCGCCAAGATGGGCATCGATGCGCTGGGCTATGAAGAAGACCAGAAGGAAATGTACCTCTCCGCACTGGCGAAGCCCCAGGGCATGATTCTGGTAACCGGGCCCACTGGTTCGGGCAAGACGGTGTCGCTGTATACCGGTCTGAACATCCTCAACACCATGGAACGCAATATCTCCACCGCAGAAGATCCGGTGGAGATCAACCTGGAAGGCATCAACCAGGTCAACGTGAACCCCAAGCAGGGTCTGGATTTTGCCAAGGCGCTGCGTGCGTTCCTGCGTCAGGACCCGGACATCATCATGGTCGGGGAGATCCGGGACCTGGAGACCGCCGAGATCGCGATCAAGGCGGCGCAGACCGGTCACATGGTGCTTTCCACGCTGCACACCAATAGCGCGGCCGAAACCCTGACGCGTTTGCGCAACATGGGCGTGCCCTCATTCAACATCGCCACATCCGTCAACCTGATCATCGCCCAGCGCCTCGCGCGTCGGCTCTGTAAGACCTGCAAGACGCCCTTCGAGGTGCCGCGCGAGACGCTCATCGAAGAAGGCTACAGCCCCGCAAAAATTGATGCAGGGTTGACGATTTACGGGCCAGTAGGTTGCGAAAACTGTAAAGACGGTTATAAAGGGCGTGTTGGTATTTATGAAGTGGTAAAAATCACGCCAGCCATGCAACGCATCATCATGGAAGACGGCAACTCTATTCAGATTTCAGACGTAGCCCAACAGGAAGGTTTCAGAAGCTTGCGCCAGTCGGCCCTGATGAAAGCAGAACAGGGTGTTACCAGTCTGGCGGAAGTTAACCGAGTGACAAAGGATTAAGTCATGGCTCAGCAAGCAGCAGCGCTAAAAAGGAAGCCGGCCCCGGCGAAAAAGAAGGCCAAGGAACCTAAGATCTATCCCTTCAAATGGGAAGGCAAGGATCGCAAGGGCACGAAGATTTCCGGCGAAATCCAGGGAACCAACCCAGCGCTGATCAAGGCCCAGCTGCGCAAGCAGGGCATTCTCGTTACCAGGATCAACAAAAGCTCCACCCTGTTCGGCAAACGTAGCAAGGCGATCAAACCCCTTGATATCGCCTTCTTCACACGTCAGCTAGCGACCATGATGGAGTCCGGCGTGCCTATTGTGCAGGCCTTCGAGATCATCGCCGAGGGTGCTGAAAACCCCAGTCTGGCCAAACTCGTCAACACCATCAAAACGGATGTAGCCGCCGGTAATACGCTGGCGGATTCGCTGCGTCAGCATCCCAAGTATTTCGATGATCTGTTCTGCAACCTGGTTGAGTCCGGTGAGCAATCGGGCCGACTCGAATCCCTGCTGGACCGGATCGCGACCTACAAGGAAAAGACCGAAGCGCTGAAAGCCAAAATCAAGAAGGCCATGACCTACCCGATCGCGGTGGTAGTCGTTGCCATCGTGGTAACGGCGATCCTGTTGCTGAAGGTGGTTCCACAGTTCAAGGAAGTGTTTTCAAGCTTCGGTGCCGAGTTGCCGGCCTTCACGCTTTTCGTCATCGGGTTGTCTGAATGGCTGCAGTCCTGGTGGTTCATTATCCTGATCGGCCTGATTGTGCTGGGCTACGTCTATACGCAGGTTAACCGGAAATCCCTCAAGTTCCGCGACGCACAGGATCGGGCGCTGCTCAAGGCGCCCGTCGTGGGCAAGATCATCTACGAAGCCGCCGTGGCGCGTTACGCCCGCACCCTCTCCACCACCTTCGCTGCCGGTGTACCGCTTGTGGATGCGCTCGACTCGGTCGGTGGCGCGGTGGGTAACGTGGTTTTCCGCAATGCTGTGATGAAGGTCAAGGAAGATGTATCGGCAGGTTCCCAGCTGAACTTCTCGATGCGCACCACCAACGTGTTCCCCTCACTCGCTGTGCAGATGGCTGGCATCGGCGAGGAATCCGGTAACCTCGATGGCATGCTTGAGAAGGTCGCAGACTATTACGAGGCTGAAGTGGATAACAAGGTCGACAACCTGACCACACTGCTGGAACCTCTGATCATGAGCGTGCTCGGGGTGCTCGTCGGCGGTTTGATCATCGCCATGTACCTGCCAATCTTCCAGCTGGGCTCTGTTGTATAAAACATGACTCTTATTGATTACCTGGCCAGCCACGTGCTGGCCTTTGTTTTGCTTGCTGGCCTGCTGGGTTTGATCATCGGCAGCTTTCTCAATGTCGTGATCCACCGCTTGCCGCGCATGATGGAGCGGGACTGGCGCATACAGGCGCGGGAGATTCTCCAGCCTGGCACTGAGCACCCCGACGAGCCTACCTACAATCTCGTTCTGCCCCATTCCCATTGCCCGCATTGCCAGACCGAGATCAAAGCCTGGCAAAACGTGCCCGTGGTGAGTTATGTATTCCTGCGCGGCCGCTGCGGCCAGTGCAATAACCGCATCAGCCCGCGCTATCCGCTGGTTGAGCTGCTGACGGCTGCGCTATCCATGGTCGTGGCCTGGCAGCTTGGTTTCGGCTGGGCGGCCGGCGGGCTATTGGTGCTGACCTGGGGTTTGGTCGCGCTGAGCCTGATCGATGCCGACACCCAGCTGCTTCCTGATGTCATCGTTCTACCGCTGTTGTGGCTGGGGCTGATCGTCAACAGCTTCGGCGTGTTTACCGATCTCGATACTGCCTTGTGGGGCGCCGTGTTCGGCTACCTCAGCTTATGGTCCGTGTATTGGCTGTTCAAGCTGATCACCGGCAAGGAAGGCATGGGTTACGGGGATTTCAAGCTGCTGGCAATGATCGGCGCCTGGGGTGGCTGGCAGGTATTGACGCTAACCATCCTGCTTTCATCTCTCGTCGGCGCGATTCTCGGCATCATCATTCTGAAAAGCCGCGGCGATTCCAACGCCACTCCCCTGCCCTTCGGCCCCTACCTGGCGATTGCCGGGTGGATTGCCTTGATCTGGGGTGACACAATTACCGGCACCTATCTCAGATTTGCCGGATTATAGAATGATCATTGGATTGACCGGCGGAATCGGCAGCGGCAAGAGCGCCGCCGCCGACCGCTTCGCGCAGGCTCATGGTATTCATGTTGTGGACGCGGACGTTAAGTCCCGCGTCGTCGTAGAGCCGGGCCGCCCCGCATTAAGCCAGATTGTTGATCGGTTCGGTCAACACATGTTGCTGGAGGGCGGCTTCCTGAATCGCGCTGCGCTACGCGAAGAGGTATTCAGAGACCCCGAACAGCGCCTCTGGCTCGAACAATTGCTGCATCCCTTGATCCGCGATGAGATCATCAGCGACCTCGCTTCTGCCACCTCTGCCTACGCCTTGCTGGTCTCGCCGCTGCTGGTCGAATCCGGCCGGTATCAGATGACGCAACGTGTACTGGTGGTCGATGTACCCGAAGAGATACAAATCGCCCGCACCAGGCAGCGCGATCAGGTGTCAGAAGAACAGATCAAAGCCATCATGCAGGCACAGGCCAAGCGCGATGACCGTTTGCGGCATGCCGATGACGTCATTACCAACGACAAGAACCTGGCCGCTCTGCACGCGCAAGTGGACGCGCTCCATCAACGCTACCTGGCAATCGCCGAAGGAGCCCGATCATGACCCTGACCGTAGAATGCCCCACCTGCAAAGCACCCGTAACCTGGGACGACAGCTTTCCCGACCGCCCCTTCTGCTCCCATCGCTGCCGCCTGATCGACCTGGGCGCATGGGCTTCAGAAGAGCATGCTATTCCCGGCAATGAACTGGAACAGGACCTGTTCTCCGAGGATTTCCCGGAGCGGGACTAGGTAAGGATGCGCTGCTGATGCGACGTATTCACGTGATGGCTGCGGTCATCTACAACCCTACCGGAGAAATTCTCATAGCCAAACGACCCGATCATGCGCATCAGGGCGGGTTGTGGGAGTTTCCTGGGGGTAAGCTGGAGGACCGTGAATCGCGTTTCGATGGGCTACGGCGAGAGTTGCGTGAAGAGCTTGGGGTCGAGATAACCGAGGCGCGTCCGCTGCTGGATATTCGTCATGACTATTCGGATAAGTCTGTACGGCTTGATGTGTGGCGCGTGACTGCGTTCACCGGTAAAGCGCATGGTGCCGAGGGTCAGCCGGTGCGCTGGGTGGCTCCGGCGTATCTCAAGGAATATTCCTTTCCTGAAGCGAATGTACCCATCGTCGCCGCCGCGCGACTGCCTGAGCTGTATCTCGTAACGCCTGATGTCGCCAATTTGGGCATTCTGCTGAGTGGGCTGGAGAGTGCGCGGCGGCGAGGTGTACGGGTGGTTCAGTTGCGGCAGACGCAGCTTGCTGCGGATGAGTATCAAGCTTGGGCGGATGCTGTCGTGGAGCGCTTTGGGACGGATTTTACCTTTATGCTCAAGGGCGACGTGCCGCCATCCATTGCCGGGGCCGGATGGCATCTCACTTCGTCCCAGTTACGTATGATGGCGGCCGCAGGCCGGCAGCGGGACGGGTTTGACGGTTGGCTGGCGGCGTCCTGTCATGATGCTGAGGAGTTGGGATTGGCTGCGCGGGCTGGGGTCGATTTCGTTACCCTGTCGCCAATACTGCCGACACAGAGTCACCCTGATGCAAAACCGCTTGGGTGGGATCGTGCTGCTGAGCTGATTGCGCAGGTAAATATGCCGGTGTACTTGCTTGGTGGGCTTGGTTTAGCGGATCTGGAGCGGGCGTTTGAAGTGGGTGGTCAGGGCGTTGCGGGTATTCGTGGGATCTGGGAATTGCCGGGCTGAAAAGCAAATCCCCCTAGCCCCCTTTGTCAAAGGGGGAATTGGACTGAGCAGCCTGATGTCTTGGTGCAATTTGCGCGCATTTGCTGTACTTGCGAGATAGTAGGAAAACCGAGCACTACATTTCAAGTAGCCAATACACGCACCGAGCACAGGGCACGAACCATCCCCTTGGTAAAGAAGCATGGGCAGTGCGCACACTTGGTCGGCGTATCTGGCGAGCTTAGAGCAATGCACGGCTTTTCTGTTGCTGACTTGCTGACTTGCTGACACAGCCTGGACAACGCATATAGCTATAAAAGCGCACAATCTGATCCCCCCTTTGACAAAGGGGGCTAGGGGGATTCCGGGTTTCGTTGTGATCTCAGAACTCAGCAAGCTCAACAACCAGCCCTACTCGACCTCCACAACTCGCAGTTCCTTGGGCATACTGAACACAACATTTTCCGGCCGCCCGTCAAGCTCCTGCGCGTCTGTCGCACCCAGCGAATGCAGATGATCGATCACCTGGCGCACCAGAATGTCTGGGGCTGACGCTCCCGCAGTAATGCCGATGCTTCCCACATCCTCCAGCCACTCGGCACGAATCTCTTCAGCGCCATCGATCAGGTAAGCCGGTGTGCCCATACGCTCCGACAGTTCACGCAGACGGTTCGAGTTGGAGCTGTTAGGGCTGCCTACTACCAGGACCAGATCAGACTCGGCGGCGAGCTGTTTGACGGCGTCCTGGCGGTTCTGTGTGGCGTAGCAGATATCATCCTTGCGCGGTCCGTCGATAGCAGGGAAACGCTCACGCAGCGCATCGATGACCTTTGCCGTGTCATCCATTGACAAGGTGGTTTGCGTCACAAAAGCCAGGCTCGATGGGTCGCGTATATCCAGTTCGGCGACGTCCGTTTCATCTTCAACCAGGTAGATCGAGCCGCCCTTGCTGGTGTCGTACTGGCCCATGGTGCCTTCGACTTCAGGGTGCCCGGCGTGGCCAATGAGGATGCATTCGCGGCCGTCGCGGCTGTATTTGCTGACTTCCAGATGCACCTTGGTGACAAGCGGACAGGTTGCGTCAAACACCTTCAAGCCGCGTTTGTCGGCTTCCTGACGAACCGCCTGGGAGACACCGTGGGCGCTGAATATGACGATCACATCATCGGGCACCTGATCGAGCTCTTCGACGAATATGGCGCCGCGGTTGCGTAGATCTTCCACCACGAATTTGTTGTGCACCACTTCGTGACGCACATAAATCGGCGGCCCGAACACTTCAAGGGCGCGGTTCACGATCTCGATGGCGCGGTCGACGCCGGCGCAAAAGCCGCGGGGATTGGCCAGTTTGATCTGCATGGAAGCCTCGGACGTAGTGGATGCGTACAGGTTACGCAGGTTTTACTTCAATAATTTCGACATCAAAGGTGATGGTCTTGCCGGCGAGTGGATGGTTGAAATCCACATCAACGGTGGTTTCGTTGACCGTTTTGACCACACCAGGCAATTCACCGCCGGCAGCGTCCTGAAAGATCACCAGCAGGCCGGGTTCGAGCTCCATTTCATCAAACTGGCCACGGGGGACGGTCTGGATGTTGAGTGGATTGCCTGGTCCGAAGCCGCGCTCTGCGTCTATATCAAAGGAGCGTTTGTCGCCGGCCTTGAGGCCGAACAGGCTCTGTTCGAAGCCTGGAAGCAGGCTACCGTCGCCGACTTTGAAGGTGGCTGGCGATTTGTCGACGGTTGAATCAACCACTTCGCCGCTCGGTAGCTTGAGCGTGAAGTGTAGA
This sequence comes from Pseudomonas profundi, assembly GCF_008638305.1. Taxonomy (GTDB): domain Bacteria; phylum Pseudomonadota; class Gammaproteobacteria; order Pseudomonadales; family Pseudomonadaceae; genus Halopseudomonas; species Halopseudomonas profundi. The sequence goes on along the minus strand of NZ_VTPZ01000002.1, from coordinate 186,800 downwards.
GTGACTTCAGTGTCTTGGCTGATGCGGATGTCGGTCATGGTTGTGTCTCTTGGTGGTGTGGTGGGATTCGGTTGGTCCTTGTGGTCCGCTGGAATCCCCCCCTGCCCCCCTTTTTTCAAAGGGGGGAGTTGGTTCCGTGCACGTTAGTCGGCCGATGTTTGTCTGATGAACCGCTGGCACGCTCAAGTGGCGGCGACTAAGTTCAGGCAGCTTTCTTCTCGGACCGAAACATATCAAATATCAGCAACGCAGCACCTACTGTAATCGCACTGTCAGCGACATTGAAAGCCGGAAAATACCAGCTGTTATGCCAGTGGACCAGTATGAAGTCGACGACGTGTCCGTGCACGATCCGGTCGTAGAGGTTGCCGAGCGCTCCGCCCAGCACCAGCACCAGGGCCACCGACTCGATGGTTTTTTCCCTGGGGAGGCGCGCCAGCCAGACCAGCAGCATGACGCTGACGCCCACCGCAATGGCGATAAAGAACCAGCGCTGCCAGCCGCCGCCGTCAGCCAGGAAGCTGAACGCGGCGCCGGTGTTGAAAGCCAGCGTGATCGCGAAGAAATCCTCGATCAAATGGACTTTCTGATATGGGATCAGTTGGCCGGCGACGATCCACTTGGTCAGCAGATCGAGCGCTATTACCACCACTGCCAACCAGAGCCATACCAGCCCACTGCGCCGCCAATCAGGCATGCTGGCGCACCTCGCCCGGACCTTCGATGTTGCTTACGCAACGGCCACAAATTTCGGGATGCTCGGCGTGCTTGCCGACGTCGGCAAGGAAGTGCCAGCAACGCGCACACTTGCTGTGTCCGGACTTGATCAGGCTCAGCTTCAGGCCAGGCAGCTCGGTCTGGACGGCGTTTTCGCCTGCCTCGGACAGCGGCGCCAGATCGGCGCGCGAGGTGATGAGCACGAAGCGCAGCTCATCCCCAAGTTCCGTCAGGCTCGCGTGTAGCGCGTCATCGGCAAACAGGGTTACCTCGGCCTGCAGGTTGCCGCCAATCACCTTGGCATTGCGCTGGGTCTCCATTTCCTTGTTGACCGCGACCTTGACCTCCATGACCTGCTCCCAGAAGGAACGGCCCAGGGTTGCATCGGCGGGCAGCGCAGTCAGGCCTTGATACCAGGTATTGAGCATCACCGAGTCGTTATGCTCGCCGGGGAGGTACTGCCACAGCTCTTCGGCGGTGAAGGACAGAATGGGCGCGATCCAGCGCACCAGCGCCTCGGCGATGTGGTACATCGCGGTCTGGCAGGAACGACGCGCGGTGCTGTCAGCGCCAGTGGTGTACTGCCGATCCTTGATGATATCCAGATAGAAGCCGCCCAGCTCCTGTACGCAGAAGTTGTGCACTTTCTGATAGACGTTCCAGAACTTGTAGGTGTCGTAGGCCTCGATGATTTCCTGCTGCAACAGCAGCGCGCGGTCGACTGCCCAACGGTCCAGATCCAGCATTTGCTCGGGTGCGAGCAAGTGCTCCTTCGGGTCGAAACCGTTCAGATTGGAGAGCAGGAAGCGTGCGGTGTTGCGGATGCGGCGATAGGCATCGGCGCTGCGCTGCAGGATCTGCTTGGACACAGCCATCTCACCGGAATAGTCCGTCGACGACACCCATAGACGCAGAATGTCCGCGCCCAGGCTGTCGTTCACTTCCTGCGGCGCAACCACGTTGCCCAGCGACTTGGACATCTTGCGACCGTTCTCGTCGACCACAAAACCGTGGGTCAACAAGCCTTTGTACGGGGCCTGGCCGTCGATGGCACAGCCGGTCAGCAACGAAGAGTGGAACCAGCCACGATGCTGATCAGAGCCTTCCAGATACAGATCGGCGCGCGGGCCTTGTTCGTGCCCCATAGGGTGCGAGCCGCGCATCACGTGCCAATGGGTGGTGCCGGAATCGAACCAGACGTCCATCGTGTCGTTGATCTTCTCGTACTGTTCGGCTTCGACGCCCAACAGCTCGGCGGCATCGAGGCTGAACCAGGCCTCAATGCCTGCCTGCTCAACAAGCTTGGCCACTTCTTCCATCAGCTCGACGGTACGCGGGTGCAGCTCGCCGCTTTCCTTATGCAGGAAGAACGGAATCGGCACGCCCCAGTTACGCTGACGCGAGATACACCAGTCAGGGCGTCCGGCGATCATGCCGTGCAGGCGCGCCTGGCCCCAGGCCGGAACGAATTGTGTCTGTTCGATGGCATCCAGCGCGCGGCGACGCAGCGAGCTGCCGTCGCTGACAACCTTGTCCATGCCGACAAACCACTGCGCCGTCGCGCGGTAGATCAGCGGCGTCTTGTGACGCCAGCAATGCATGTAGCTGTGCTGAATCGACTCGTGTTTGAGCAATGCGCCTTCTTCACGCAGTTTCTCGACGATGGCCGGGTTGGCCTTCCAGATAAACTGACCGCCGAAATACGGCAGATCCGCGACATAGACGCCGTGACTCTGCACCGGACTGAGAATGTCATCGTTATCCATGCCGTAATGCTTGCAGGTACGAAAGTCGTCCTCGCCATACGCAGGGGCCGAATGCACGATGCCGGTACCGGATCCGGTCTCAACGTACTCCGCCAGATAGACCGGCGAGAAACGCTCGTACAGCGGATGGCGGAAGCGGATATTCTCCAGCGCAGTGCCCTCGCAGCGGGCGATGATTTCGCCCTGCAGCTCGTAGCGTTGCAGGCAGGACTCAACCAGCTCCTCTGCCAGCACCAGCAGCTTGTCGCCGGTATCCACCAGCGCATAAATGAATTCGGGGTGGACGTTCAGCGCCTGGTTGGCCGGAATGGTCCAGGGCGTGGTCGTCCAGATGACCATGCTGGCCGGCTTGCTCAACGCAGCCTGACCGAAGGCGGCAGCGAGCTGGCCGGCATCTTCAACTTCGAAGGCAACGTCGATGGCGTCGGATTGCTTGTCCTGGTATTCGACCTCAGCTTCGGCCAGGGCCGAGCCGCAATCGAAGCACCAGTTCACCGGCTTCAGGCCCTTGAACACAAAACCGCCTTCAACCATCTTCGCCAGCGCGCGGATCTGTCCGGCTTCGTTGGGGAATTCCATGGTCTTGTAGGGGTTGTACCATTCACCCAGAACGCCCAGGCGGACGAAGTCGGCCTTCTGCCCTTCGATCTGCTTGGCGGCGTATTCGCGGCTGCGCTCGCGGGTCTTGTCGGCGGGCTGGTTCTTGCCGTAGGTGATTTCTACCTTGTGCTCAATCGGCAGACCATGACAGTCCCAGCCTGGCACGTAGGGCGCGTCAAAGCCGGACAGGGTCTTGGACCGAACGATCATGTCCTTGATGATCTTGTTCACCGCGTGCCCAATATGGATGCTGCCGTTGGCATAGGGCGGGCCGTCATGCAGTACGAACTGCGGACGACCCTGGCTGATCTCGCGAATCTTCTGGTAGAGGTCAATGCTGTTCAGGCGCTCGAGGGTTTCCGGCTCGCGCACGGGCAAGCCAGCCTTCATTGGAAATGCCGTCTGGGGCAGGTTCAGCGTCGCTTTATAATCAGTCATTTAATCCACACTTGGTTCGTCAAAGGCCCCACTGGGCCCGGGCGGCGGCAAAATCAGCCTGGATTGCCAACTTCAAGGCTTCCAGCGACTCGAATCGCTGTTCTTCACGCAGTTTTTCATGAAACACCACGGTGACGCGGCGGCCATAGAGATCACCATCGAAATCAAACAGGTGAACCTCGAGGTGTGGCTGGCCTTCGCCTTCTACCGTGGGACGGGTGCCAATGTTGGCGACCCCTTTCTGAATCACGCCGTCGAGCTCCATGCTGACGCGGTAGACACCGTTCAGCGGAGCGCGCAGACGCTTGAGCTGGACGTTCGCGGTGGGAGCACCGAGCTGGCGCCCGAGCTTCTGACCATGCAGAACACGGCCGGTGATACTGAATGGGCGACCCAGCAAGCGGTCGGCCAGCTCGAAATCGCCCTCTTCCAGCACCTGGCGCAACCGCGAGCTGCTGATACGCTCGCCGCTCTCGGCAACGGTATTGGTGGACTCGACGGTAAAGCCGTGGCGTTTGCCGCTCTCCTGCAGGAAAGCGAAGTCACCTGAACGGTCGCAGCCAAAGCGGAAATCGTCCCCCACCTCGAGATGCTTCACGCCCAGCCCGTCGACCAGTACCTGCTGCACGAACTCCTCAGCGCTGAGTTCGCGTAAACGGCGATTGAACGCCAGGCAGAGCACGCGATCGATGCCCTGCTCTTCGAACAGGGCGAGCTTGTCACGCAGACGGGTAAGACGGGGCGGCGCCGCCTGGGGAGCGAAAAACTCCCGGGGCTGAGGCTCGAATATCACCACGCATCCAGGCAGACCAAGCCGCTCTGAATGCGAGCGCAAGCGCTCGAGAATGGCCTGATGCCCGGCGTGCACACCATCGAAGTTACCGATTGTTACCACGCAACCCCGATGTCGGGGCCGCAGGTTATGTAGGCCGCGGACCAGTTCCATAATGCTCGTTGATTGGTAGAGAGATCAAAGCCGGAAAGTATACAGGGTTAGAAGGGCCGGCGTCATCGGAAGGCTGCGGTGTGATTACGAGTTCGGATTACATTCGTGGGAGGCGTGACCCACGGCGATCTGGCCGCAAGGCCAGCGGTTAAGAAGGCCAACTAGGCATAAACGAGTCTACAGGTCAGTTAGTAAAGTTTTACCCAAGTCGTCCTGCGGACGCCATCGCGGCGAGTCGCCCCTCCCACAGGTTTACTTCTAGCTCAGGACGACAATTTGCGGGAGGCGCGATCTCGACTGAAACCGGCAATTAGGGGTTTTAAGGCCAGGTTAGCATAACCCGACCCAAACCCCAGGGCGTCCTGCGGACGCCGTCGGGCCGGGGTCGTCCCTCCTACAACAGGCAAGGCGGCGACTCAGTGCCGCAGGTGTCGCATGCGCATTCCCGCCAGAAGCAGCGTGACTATAAAGGCAGCAATACCGGCAGTTACCAGGATCGCCATCTCCAGGGTCTTTTGTTGCCATTCCCAGGCAAACCACTGCTCGACATCGGGGACCAGCCAGAGCACGACGGCGGACATGGCGATACACGCCAGCGCCAGGCGGATACTGAAACCCATCCACCCAGGTTGCGCCTGGAATATGCCAGCTTTACGCAGCCCCCACCAGAGCAATGCGGCATTCAACAACGCAGATAGCGAGGTGGCCAGCGCCAGGCCCACATGTGCCAGCGGCCAGATCAGGATCAGGTTAAAGCCCATATTGAAAACCATGCAGGTCACGGCAATTTTCACCGGCGTTTTCATATCCTGACGCGCGAAGAAGCCGGGGGCCAACACCTTGATCAGCATGAAGGTCATGACGCCCAGCGCATAGGCACGCAACGCGCCTGCAGCCTGGACCACGTCGCGCTCGGTCATGGCGCCGTAGTGAAACAGCGTGGCGATCAGCGGCTCAGCGAGCAGCAACAGCGCAAGCGCCGCCGGCAAGCCGACCAGCAGCACCATGCGCACCGCCCAATCCAGTGTTTTGGCAAAGGCCTTGGGGTCATCTCCGGCATGCTGGCGAGACAGGGCAGGCAAAATAACCGTACCGATGGCGATGCCGAAAGCACCCAGCGGCAACTCGGATAGCCGATCAGCGTAATACAACCAGGAAATGCTGCCGGTCTCGAGGAACGATGCCAGCACGGTATCCAGCAAAAGGTTGATCTGGCTGACCGAAACGCCGAACAAAGCGGGCAGCATCAGGGTCATGATGCGCTTTACGCCTTCATCCCTGCGATTCGGTTTGGGTACAGGCAACAGTCGTATTTGCGCAAGGAACGGCAACTGGAACAGCAACTGCGCCACGCCAGCAATGAGGACACCCCATGCCAGCGCCATGATCGGCTGATCAAAGTATGGCGTCAGGAACAGCGTTGCGCTGATCATGCTCAGATTCAGCAGAACCGGAGTAAAGGCCGGTACCGCGAAGCGATTGTAACTGTTCAGAATGGAACCACAGAGCGCTGTGAGCGAAATCAGCAGCAGATAGGGAAATGTGATCCGCAGCATGTCGGCGGCCAACCCCAGCTTTTCGGTATCGCCATAAAAGCCCGGGGCGAACAGGGTGATGAGCAAGGGCGCGCCAGCGACTCCGATCGCGGTGATCGCCACCAGCGTAATCCCTAGCGTACCGGCCACATAATCCACTAGCTGCTTCACTTCGGCGAGGCTACGCCTGGATCGATACTCGGACAGAACCGGCACAAACGCCTGATTGAATGCCCCTTCGGCAAACAACCGGCGCATGAAGTTGGGGATTTTGAAGGCTATAAAAAAAGCATCAGCTTCTGACTGCGAACCAAAATACGCCGCAACGACCACGTCCCGCACCATCCCCAACACCCGCGACAGCATGGTCATGATGCTGACAACCATGCCCGAGCGCAGCAAACTGGGGGCCCTAGGAACGGGAGCGATTGGAGGAGTGGTATCTGTCATGGAACGCGACGCCGAATAAAAGCGCGATCATAGCGTTCGAACGGCCGTCATGCGAGCGAACAAAACCTGACATTCATTGCGTACTGGATGTACAATGCGCGGCTTCCCGGTCCGACGTCTCAGAGCGCCTGACGGGTCTTGACAATACAGTAGGGCAGCGGCATAGTACGCGGCCTTATTTATACCTTATTCATCCAGATTTTCTGAGGAGCACGACGGTGGCCAACTCACCTCAAGCCAAGAAACGCGCCAAGCAGGCCGAGAAGCGCCGCACTCACAATGCAAGCCTGCGCTCCATGGTCCGTACTTACATCAAGAACGTCGTCAAGGCAATTGACGCCAAGGATCTTGAGAAAGCACAAAGCGCCTACACTGCAGCCGTCCCGGTTATCGACCGCATGGCTGACAAAGGCATCATCAACAAGAACAAGGCCGCTCGCCACAAGAGCCGCCTGAACGCACACATCAAGGCAATGGCTACCGCCGCTTGATCCAGCGTTAATTGTTGATGAAAGAACCGGCTCAATGAGCCGGTTTTTTTATGGGTGTTTCGCAGCGTCGAGTAGCCTCACTACCGGGCAAACCGCAATCAGACACGAAAGTCGATGCGGTTTACCAGCAGCACGCCCGCCTACACCAGCACCAGGTTATCCCGATGGACCAGCTCAGGTTCGTCGATGTACCCGAGAATTTGCTGTACCGAGTCCGTGCACTGGCCGATGATACGCGCAGCATCCTGGGAGCTGTAATTCACCAACCCCCGGGCAACCTCAGAACCATCCGGCCCGACACATACCACCATTTCACCCCGCCGGAAGTTGCCCTCCACCGCAGTCACACCGACCGGCAACAGGCTGCGTCGCCCCGCCGTCAGCGCAGCGACTGCGCCCTTATCGATCAGCAGTCGACCACGCGTCTGTAGATGCCCGGCCAGCCACTGCTTACGCGCAGCAAGCATGCCTTTTTCCGGCCGCAACAAAGTACCCAGCTCCTCTCCCGCCTGCAGCCGCTCGATCACGCGCTCGATGCGCCCGCCCACGATGACCGTACCTGCACCTGAGCGCGCCGCCAGTCGCGCGGCACGCAATTTAGTCTGCATACCACCGCGCCCGAGCGCACCCGCACTGCCACCCGCCATCGCATCCAGTTTGGAATCGTCGGCCATGGCTTCGCTTATCAGTTCAGCATTGGCATCCGTACTCGGATCCGCCGTGAACAGACCGTCGCGGTCAGTAAGAATAACCAGCAGATCCGCCTCAACCAGATTGGTCACCAGGGCGCCGAGCGTGTCGTTGTCACCGAAACGAATTTCGTCTGTTACCACGGTATCGTTTTCGTTGATCACCGGAATCACGCCCAGATCCAGCAACGCCCGCAAGGTGCTGCGGGCGTTGAGGTAGCGCTTGCGGTCCGACAGGTCATCGTGAGTTAGCAGCACCTGAGCGGTCGACAGACCGTGCGCCTGGAAGCTCGACTCCCAGGCCTGCACCAGCCCCATCTGACCGATAGCTGCTGCAGCCTGCATCTGATGGATAGTCCGCGGCCGCTCAGTCCAACCCAGGCGGCTCATACCTGCCGCTACCGCGCCCGACGACACCAGCACCAGCTCTGCCCCGCTCTTGCGCAGGGCTACCAGCTGATCTACCCAGACTGCCATGGCGCCCTGGTCGAGTCCTCGGCCATCACTCGTCAACAAGGCACTTCCAATCTTGACCACCCAACGTCGCGCGTCGGCTACCTTCTGTCGCATGCTGCTTTTTCCGTTGTGAACAGAGAAGAAGCTGCCGAAGCAGCTTCCAAATTAACGCACGTAGATGATTTCCGCACCGTCCTCATCGTCTTCATCATCATCGTCGTCATCTTCATCCTCGCGCGCCTTCAGCCCCTGCTTGCGCAGAGCACGTCGGTCATCGAGAGCCTGAATATGTGCGCGCGCCTCATCTTCGATTGCCTTGTCCAGCTCGGCCATCTCTGCGGCATATTCTTCGTCGTCTTCCAGGCGCCGCGTCCGCTCATCAAGCCAGTTCATCACGGCCTTGGCCAGCTCTTCTGTACCCTGCCGCTCCGCAGCCGATATCACAAATACCGGGCCTTCCCATTCCAGGCGCTCGACAACATCATCAAGAATTGCCTGCTGCTCGTCTTCCAGCAACTGGTCCGCCTTGTTCAACACCAACCAGCGCTCGCGCAGGGTCAGGGACGGACTGAACTTGCCCAGTTCGTGGATGATCGTTTCCACTGCTTCAACCGGGTCGCTCTGATCCATTGGTGCCATATCAACCAGGTGCAACAGCAACCGGGTACGCGACAGGTGCTTGAGGAAACGCGTGCCCAGACCCGCGCCTTCCGCAGCGCCGGCGATAACGCCCGGAATGTCGGCGATCACGAAGCTACGCAGGCGCCCGACATCGACGACACCGAGGTTCGGTACCATGGTCGTGAAGGGATAGTCCGCAACCTTGGGCTTGGCAGCAGAAATGGCACGAATCAGCGTACTCTTGCCGGCATTCGGCAGTCCGAGCAGACCCACATCCGCCAGCACCTTGAGCTCAAGCTTGAGATCACGCTGCTCGCCCAGACTGCCCTGACTGGTCTGCCGCGGCGCGCGATTGACGCTGGACTTGTAACGCGTGTTACCCAGGCCGTGAAAACCGCCCTGCGCCACCAGCAAGCGCTGGCCCGGCTCGGTCAGGTCACCGATGATTTCCTGGGTGCCGGCGTCAATGACGGTCGTACCGATCGGCACAGCCAGAACCATATCCTCACCCTTGGCGCCGGTACAATCGCTGCCGCGACCATTCTCACCACGCTTGGCATTGAAACGCCGCGTGTAGCGGTAATCAACCAGGGTATTGCAGTTATCCGCGACCTCAAGATAGATCGAGCCGCCATCACCACCATCACCACCGTCAGGGCCGCCCTTGGGAATGAATTTTTCCCGACGGAAGCTCATGCAACCATTACCCCCATCTCCGGCCTTGACCGTGATGGACACCTCATCAACAAATTTCATCTTGCTCCCTCCCTGACGGGATGGGTGGAATTAAGGAATCAAGCTACAAACAAAAAAGCCCCGTCGCAAGACGGGGCTTTCTCAAATCCATCAGGGGATCAGTTAGCGGCTACGACATTCACGTAGCGGCGACCGAACTCACCCTTGACTTCGAATTTGATCACGCCGTCTGCCTTGGCAAACAGAGTGTGGTCTTTGCCCATACCGACGTTTTTGCCGGGGTGGAACTCAGTACCACGCTGGCGAACAATGATATTACCAGCTGTTGCTACCTGGCCGCCAAACAGCTTGACGCCCAATCGTTTGGATTCTGAATCGCGACCATTGCGCGTGGAACCGCCTGCTTTTTTGTGTGCCATGGGTGTTTATCTCCTCAATGGGCTTAGGCAGAGATGCCGGTGATCTTGATTTCGGTGTACCACTGACGGTGGCCCTGACGCTTCATGTGGTGCTTACGACGACGGAACTTGATGATCCGGACCTTATCGCCACGGCCATGGGCGCTAACTTCAGCAGTCACCTTGGCACCCTCAACAACCGGCGCGCCAATGTTGATATCGTCGCCGTTGCCGACCAGCAGTACGCGATCGAAATCGATGCTGGCACCGGTTTCCACGTCCAGCTTCTCAACTCTCAGGTATTCACCTTCGGTGACCTTGTATTGCTTACCACCGGTAACAATCACTGCGTACATGATGCTTTCTCCGTAATCCTGCTCACCCGGCGCTTGGGTATAATCGTTAGTGGCCGGCATGGCTGCAAGTGAACCCGCCTATCGGGCCCTACCTTGCCATTGTCAAAACAGGGATGCTGTAAATCGGGTTTTCAGGGGCGGGGATTCTACGCAAATGGCGCCCCGTGAGCAAGCCTTACCTTGTCCCAAGGGGCATGCCGAAGAAAGCGGCCGTGCATTTATAGGGAATTCGAACATGCGTGCCGCATCAGGGGTGGCCATTGAGCGACCGCTTCCGGCAGCTGAAACATCCCTAAACGCGACGGGCAACGCCAGAAAGCCCATTCCCAGCCGCTTTTCTTGACAGCGCAATGCCTGCCGCCTAGCATGCCGCGCAACACACCACAAAGCGTGCGGTCAATGACAACCCTGCCTTTTTACACTGCGGTCACGGACGATTTTGAAGCCGTCAATCAACTGATCATGCGTCAGTTGCATTCACGCGTTCCGCTGGTAGAAAAAATCGGCAGCTATATCATCAGTGCCGGCGGCAAACGCCTGCGACCACTGGTGGTACTGTTATCAGCCCGCGCCTGCGGCATGAACGATCCGCGCCAGCACAGCCTGGCGACCATTATCGAATTTCTGCACACCGCCACACTGTTGCACGACGATGTAGTAGATACGTCAGACCTGCGGCGCGGCCGCTCCACAGCCAACGCGCTATGGGGTAATGCACCCAGCGTCCTGGTCGGAGATTTCCTGTTTACCCGCGCCTTCGAGCTGATGGTGGAGATGGGCGACATGGAGATCATGCGCGTATTGGCCAATGCCACCAACGTGGTTGCCGAGGGTGAAGTACTGCAACTGACCAAGGTGCGTGACGCCAATACTGACGAAGCCACCTATATGAAGGTCATTCGCAGCAAGACGGCAATGCTGTTCGAGGCCTCATCCCATACCGGCGCCATGCTTGCCGGCGCAACCGCCGAGCAGACAGAAGCCCTGCGTCGATACGGTGACGCCCTGGGTATCGCCTTCCAGCTGATCGACGACTTGCTGGACTACAGCGGAGACGCTGAAGCCATGGGCAAAAATGTCGGCGATGATCTGGCTGAAGGCAAGCCTACGCTCCCTTTGATCTACACCATGCGCGAAGGCACGGAAGAGCAGGCGCAGCTGGTTAGAAAAGCAATACAGAAAGGCGGCGCGGATGAAATTGAAGCAATCCAGGCAGCGGTACGCGAAAGCGGCGCGCTTGAATATACCGAAAAGCTGGCCCGCGAAATGAGCGAAGAAGCCGTCAATCTGCTGCAGGTTCTGCCTGAATCCGAGTTTCGGGATTCCCTGGAGCAGCTTGCGCGCTTCGCCGTAGACCGAAAGTACTGACTCACGCCCTGGTAGCTGATTATCCGTTTTAACTAAAACCAGCGGCGCCCCGCCTGGAAAACCACTCCGTCCGACACCGCACAACCTTTGCCGCTCGCACGGATATTCCCTCTTTGAAAAAAAGGGGGCCAGGGGGGATTCAGCGCAGCGCAGCTCACCCCCCCCTCGCCAAGCTACCTCAAAGCACCTTCAACAGCTCGATATCAAACACCAGCGTGCTGTGCGGCGGAATGCTGCCCGCAGCGCGCCCGCCGTACGCCAGCTCGGAAGGGATATATAGCCGCCACTTGGCGCCTTCCTTCATCAGTTGCAGTGCCTCGGTCCAGCCGGCGATTACACCACCCACCGGGAATTCGGCCGGCTGGCCGCGCTTGTAGGAACTGTCGAAGACTTCGCCATTGATCAGGGTGCCTTCGTAATGAGTCTGCACCGTTGAACTGGCATCCGGCGTAGCGCCAGTGCCTTCGTTAATGACCTCATATTGCAGGCCGGAAGGCAGCGTGACGACACCCTCACGCTGTGCGTTCTGCTGCAGATATTCCGCCCCGGCCTGACCAGCGGCGCGGGCAGACTCTTCTGCCACGACAGCCATCTTCTGCTGCAAACCCTGGAATGCGGTCTGCATGGTTTCTTCATCGACCGGGCTGGGCTGTTGATTGAATGCGTCACGCAGGCCAGCGAGGACCAGATTGATATCCAGATCCGGGATGCCGCTGGATACCAGCTGGTCGCCCATCTGGCGGCCTATGCCATAGCTGACGCGCTGTTCGTCGGTATTGATTTCGTTGCTCATGGCTGTCTCCGCCGATTGATTAGCCGTAAAGCCTGACATAATCCGTGACCGAATTCACCCACACCGGGCCCATCAATGGATCAGCCGCTGGGTCAGGCGCAAACAGCCAACTCACTCAGCCAGCCGTTTTGTTTCTGTATCGCATCCAACTAGGATAAAATGCCGCGTTTTCGGCCCCACCTAACCGAGACCTCCCATGCTGGAAAAGCTGTTCCAACTCAAAGCCCACGGCACTACGGTACGCACCGAAATTCTTGCCGGCGTAACCACCTTCCTGACCATGGCGTATATCGTCTTCGTCAATCCCATGATGATGGCCGATGCCGGTATTGACCCCGGCGCCGCCTTCGTAGCGACCTGTCTGGCCGCCGCGATCGGCTCACTGATCATGGGCCTCTGGGCCAACTATCCGATAGCGCTGGCTCCGGGCATGGGCCTGAACGCCTTTTTCAGCTATACCGTCGTCGGGTCGATGGGCTACAGCTGGCAGGTCGCGCTTGGCGCGGTATTCATCTCCGGCTTTCTGTTCTTTCTGCTGAGCATCTTCAAGGTTCGCGAATGGATCATCAATAGCATCCCCCTGCCGCTGCGCTCAGCCATCGCCGCGGGTATCGGGCTGTTCCTGGCATTGATCGCGCTGAAAAACGCAGGGTTCGTGGTCGATCACCCGGCCACCCTGGTCACGCTCGGCGATCTCGGCCAGCCAGCGCCATTGTTGGCCGCTCTGGGATTCGCAGTGATTGTTGCGTTGTCCTATCGGAAGATAACCGGCGCAGTGATGATAGGAATACTGCTCATCACGGGTATCAGCCTGCTTAGCGGAATTTCCCAGACAAACGGGCTGATGTCTGCTCCGCCCAGTCTGGCACCCACCTTCATGGAACTGGATCTGCGCGGGGCGCTGGATATCGGTCTGGTCAGCGTCATTTTCGCCTTCCTGTTCGTTGACCTGTTCGATACATCCGGAACGCTCATCGGTGTGGCGCAACGGGCCAGGCTGGTTGACGAGAACGGTAATCTGCCGCGTCTTGGCCGCGCGTTGATGGCCGACAGCACGGCAACCATGGCTGGCTCGATGCTGGGTACTTCGACCACCACCAGCTACGTAGAATCCGCAGCCGGGACAGCGGTCGGCGGCCGTACCGGTATGACTGCCTGCGTAGTTGCCCTGCTATTCCTGCTCTGCCTGTTCTTTTCTCCGCTGGCTGGCGCTGTTCCAGCATTCGCCACCGCACCGGCCCTGCTCTTTGTCGCCGTCCTCATGACGGGCGGACTGGTACAGGTCGACTGGGAGGATCTGACCGAAGCTGCTCCGGTGGTGATCACTGCGCTGGTCATGCCGCTGACCTTCTCCATTGCCAACGGCATCGCCCTTGGCTTTATCGCCTGGGTTGTCATCAAGTTGCTCGCCGGACGGCATCGGGACCTGAACCTCAGCCTGTACGCACTGGCCGGTCTGTTCGTTATCAAACTGGCGTTGTTCAGCTAATGGGCGTGCAATTCGATCCAGCCAACTACGACCAGCAACTCGCCGCCAAGCGCCAGCGCCTGGTTGACCTGCTCGCCCCTTTCGGTGCGCCCGAGCCACAGGTGTTCACCTCGCCACTGGAACACTTCCGGCTACGCGCCGAGTTTCGCCTGTGGTATGAAGGTGGCGTTCCGCATTACGCCATGTTCGAGCAGGGCGACAAACATAAACCGATACTGATCGAACAGCTGCCAATAGCCAGCAAACGCATCAACGAGCTGATGGGCCCCTTACTGGAAGCCTGCAAAGCCGACCCGGTGCTGGGCAAGAAGCTGTTCCAGGTGGAATTTCTCACCACGCTCACCAATGAAGCATTGGTCACGCTCTGCTATCACCGCCCGATTGATGAGCAATGGGACGCCTCTGCCGAGCGGCTGGCCGAACAGCTCGATATCCTGCTGATCGGTCGCAGCCGCGGACGCAAGCGTGTTCTGCAGCGTGATCACGTGCAGGAAGAACTCACCGTCGCTGGGCGCACCTGGCGCTATCAGCAGGTTGAAGGCGGCTTTACCCAGCCCAACGGCCAGGTCAACCAGCACATGTTGAGCTGGGCCGTTGAGGCCGCCGGCCAGAACGATGATGATCTGCTTGAACTCTATTGCGGCAACGGTAACTTCACCCTGCCGCTGTCCACCTGCTTCCGCCGCGTAATGGCCACGGAGCTGGCCAAGCGCTCGGTATACTCGGCGGTTGAAAACCTGGAAGCCAACGGGGTTGAAAACGTAACCCTGGTGCGCCTGGCCAGCGAAGAAGTCACCGAGGCACTCACCGGAGTACGGGAATTCCGCCGTCTGCGCGGCATCGAGCTGAACGACTTCAACTTCGGCACGGTATTCGTCGACCCGCCCCGCGCTGGCCTCGACCCCGCCACGCTGGATCTGGTGAAGGGTTATGAGCGTATTCTGTACATCTCGTGTAATCCCGAGACACTTGCCGCTAACCTGGAAGAGCTGAACGCAACCCACCGCATCACCCGCTGCGCACTGTTCGACCAGTTCCCCTATACCCACCATATGGAGTCGGGGGTTCTGCTGGAGCGGCGTTGAATCGCCTACATGGCCACTGACAAGCCACGGAACGTGATCGCGGAACAAAAAGGCAGCCCTGAGGCTGCCTTTTTATTGTGCCGGGAAACAAGCAGCCTTTTTCTCCATGTAGCAAAATCGACGCAAACAATCCAATTAATCGATAACAATCCAGCAATTATTGCCCTTTTTATATCTGATTACCTGTCCAATAATGGCCCATCAAAGCAACCAAGCCAGTCGGCGAATAGCTCGCCCGACGCTGAACGGAGACAGTCAACTATGAGTACTTACCACCTGGCTATTATCGTAGGCAGCAACCGCCTCGAATCCACCAACCGCCAATTAGCCGAAGCTATTGCCAAACTGCTGCCCGGCCACATCGAGGTCAGCTACCCCCAGATTGATGACCTGCCGTTATATAACCTTGATCTGGAAGGCGAGCGCCCAGCCAGCGTGAACCGTTTTACTGACGAGATCCGTGCAGCCGATGCAGTGTTGATTGTCACACCCGAGCACAACAGATCGCTCCCCGCAGTGCTGAAAAACGCCCTCGACTGGGGTTCCAAGCCGATGGACAAGAACGTCTGGTTCGACAAGCCCGTCGCTATCACCGGCGCATCGCCAGGTGCAATGGGCGCAGCGCTGGCCCAGCAGCATCTTCGTCAAATCATGGGTATTCTTGGCTCGGTGGTATTGGGCGGTGAAGCCTATCTGCAATTCCGCCCCGGCCTGATTACCGAGAACGGCGAGATCGGCGAAGACAGCCATCAGTTCGTGAAGAGCTACATGGACCGCTTCGTCAGCCTTATTGAGAAGTTGGTGCAGCGGTAAGCAGGACGGCACCATTCTCAACATCCTGCGTCTCGGCATTGCAGCGTATTGGAATCATAAACCGCCGGGTGACCCGGATTGCCTTCGGGTAACGGGCCCCCCAGCGGGACCAGAAAGCTCACCGGATGGGCACCAAATAGACCGGCCGGCGAGCCACAACCACGTTACCTGCCTAACCACATTTCAGACCAGGCCTGCCACGGACCGCATCCTGACTACACCACCGCCTTGGAAAACACGTTCAGGACGATCACACCTGAAATGATCAGTCCCATCCCGATAAACGCTGGCAGGTCCAGCTTCTGGCCAAACAGCAGCCAGGCCACCGCAGTGATAAGCACTATGCCTGCGCCTGACCAGACGGCGTAGGCGACACCCACCGGGATAGTGCGCAGCGTCAGCGCCAGCAGGTAGAAAGCAATGCCGTAACCGACCACAACCAGCACCGACGGCCATGGTTTGCTGAACCCGGCGCTCGCTTTCAATGCGGTGGTCCCGATCACTTCAGCGACAATTGCCACGGAAAGGAATATCCAGCTTTTCATCGGTTAGCGCTCATCAGGGGTACATCACTGGATGATAACAGCGCGCCTTCTGATACTGCACAAGCAGTGTGCCGGGCGGGATAACGCCAGGGGCGCAAAGCTCTGGCCACGACCAGCTCTGGAGCGTTCGGAGGAAGTAAAAAAGACGCCGGCCCGAGAGCGGAACCGGCGTAAATGCAGACGATGAGTCCGGGGCGTAGCAAACGCCGACGAATCAGAGTGTCTTGGATACCGAGAAGGTTACGTTTGAATCGCAGTTGCCATTGCAACCACCGTCAATATCGGTATTTGAATACATTAGCGCCAGATCAAGACCCAGCATGCTCTTGCCGAGACTTACGGCCCAATCACTATAGTTGTCAACCTCGCTGTCGTTGGCATCGGCATAGCCATAGTGCAGTCCGAGACCCAGCTCATATGGAAGGCTGAAACCGTAATCGAGGAAATAATAGAGCGGCTCCGGATCAACCTCATACGCATACTTCACGCCTGTATTGAAACCGTAGAATGCGAGGCTGCCGATAACTTCATCCACGTCCCAGGAACTGTTCCCCGGATAGGTATAGGTGGCCCATTGGAGGTCATAGCTGACGTTATCAGTGATGTCTCCGCCGTAGCCGACGTAATAATCGATCTCAATACTCGCACCGTCAAAGCCGTCCTCCGAGCCATCAATGTTGGACGCCCAGGCACCGACATACAGGCCGCTTTCATGGGCGATATCCAGACTGCCCTGAACGGCACCAGAGCCATCGGTCTGAGACTGGCCGCGCCAGATGTAATCGCTGGCAAGCGTAGCGGTCATGCTTACATCGAGCTCTCCCACAGCAGTATCAAAGGCTTCAGCCTGAGAAATGCTGGCAAAACCAATCGAGCTGGCAGCGGCAACGACAGCGGCAAGTTTTTTCATCATGCGGTAGTACTCCATGTTTGCTTAATCCAAGGTGCGAAGAAAGTTGGTATGAAGTCTTTAGCATTAAGCTTGCCAGCTTTTTTAAACCTTTATTTATCAACCAATTAGGCAATATCCACAACAATAACTGCAACTTTCGCAACTTCACCGATGCGCTGAGATGGTGCATCTAGGTTCGACATAGTGCAAAGTGCCATTATCAGCTTCAATCAATAGTTACTACAATGGAGCATCACCCGCCAAAAAACCCAACGAGAGCCAAGGCGACAACTTCGTCCTACTATGAGTGTTCCTTGAAGGGAGTTTTACCCGTCACGGTTGCTGCTTTTTGCTTGCCCCTTGAGCAGATCACGGATATCCGTCAGCAACACCTCTTCGATGCTAGGCACAACCGGCGCTGGAGGCGCTTCTTCTTCCTTGCGCTTGAGGCTGTTCATCACCCGTATTGCAACAAAAATCGCTGCAGCAATGATAAGAAAATCAACGACACTCTGGATAAAAGCACCGTAGCCTATGGTGACTGCTTCCAGATCGCCTCGGGCTTCCCTCAACACAATGGCCAAGTCACTGAAGTCCACCCCACCAATCAACATCCCCAGCGGCGGCATCACGATATTGTCTACAAATGACGACACCACCTTGCCGAACGCAGCACCAATGACAATACCCACTGCCATATCGATGACATTGCCACGCATTGCAAAAGCCTTGAACTCTTTACCGATGCTCATAATTTCCTCTCCGGTGGAGCCGAGACGGCTGTCAATAATCTGGGCGTATTGCAGTAATTATGTAAAGTCTAGCTGCACGAAGCATCTATTTTCAGCGCTCTATGTATTGCGCTGGGTCCATGTACATCCAGCGTTCCGGGCGCTTTAGCCACTGAGTTATCACCTGTCTCGGTCGTGCGTCGGGGCTGCACTCGCTTTGCGGGAATTGCGAGAACCGCCGGACCTTCGAAACAGTCCACCAATAATCCGCCACGCTTATGAGCATTTTCCCCCACGACAGGGTCCAACGCAGTTGCAGACCTATCCCTGCGATCACACAAGGAATGCTTATGTCGATATTCAAAACCCAAAAGCGCACCAGCCTTGCCCTGTTGTCCGCTCTCGCGCTGGTCTGCGCTTCTGGCATCAGCCAGGCTCAGGAGACGCCGCCGGTGGACGACTCGCAAACACAGTTGGCGAAATTCGGCGGTGCCATGCATCTGACTGCTTCGATATGCGGAGGCTATTCGGAAGAGCAGCTCAATGAACTCAAGTCGCAACAGCAGCAAACCCTGGCAAAAAATGGCATGGACGAGGACAGCTTCGAGCAGGCTTATATGGCAGGCATGAGAGAAGCAGAAGCGAGATGGGAAGGCCTGTCCAAAGATGAGCAGCAAAAGGCCTGCGATGAGATTCAGGACCATTCAGACGATATGACTCAATAACCGAAACAGGGCCAGACGGGCGTATCAAGTCAGCGAGCGCTTAGCGCTTAGCGCTTAACGATCCGGAAAGCGGCATCAGTTCATTCGTTTTACATCTTCACGCGGAATCCGCTGCATTAATGGAAACCCGCCTGGCCAGCGGGTCGCGGTGAACTATACTCCGGCAGTACGACGCCCTTGCACGCACAACTTTGCAATGCTTTAGAGCGCGTCCCGCTCCAGGGCATCACTGGATCAGCAATGAGGAATCCGCCGTGACCGCGACTGTCGACCGACATTATCAGCACCAAACGATACACCCATTACACGCCACCCTACTCGCCAGCACCATTCCGCTTTTTCTTGGCGCGCTGCTGAGTGATATCGCCTATTTCAATACCTTCCAGATTCAATGGAGCAATTTCGCCTCCTGGCTGCTCGCTGGCGGCCTGGTATTCAACGGTCTGGCGATACTATGCGCGATCATTGGCGTATTTCGCGCCGGCGCCCAACGTGGGAAATACGTTCTGTATCTCATTCTCCTGATTGCGACCTGGATCCTGGGTTTCATCAACGCGCTTCAGCACGCCAAGGACGCCTGGGCGATCATGCCCACCGGCCTTGTGCTTTCAGTTATCGTCACCTTGCTCGCCTGTGCCGCCACCTGGGTTGGCCTTACGAACCTTCGCTCGGGAGCAGCAGAATGAAATATTCGAAAACGCTATCGTTGAGCTTACTGACGTTGATGCTGGGCGCCTGTGGTGGGGAACAACAGGAATCGGCAAATCTACATGGTCCCGACCCCGAATTACCCGAACCCCAGCGCGGCCTGTTGCCGAGTATGGAAATTGCCGAACCGGAACAATGGGGCGATAAACGGCCAATCGTCCCGGATGGATTCACCGTAACGGCCATTGCCACAGAGCTGCAGATTCCTCGCCAGACACTGGTGCTGCCCAACGGCGATATTCTGGTGGCCGAAGGCCGCGGAGGGAACGCTCCAAAACTCAAGCCAAAAGACGTGATCGCCGGGTATATAAAGGCCAAGGGCAACACCTCTGTTGAAAGCGGAAACCGGCTGACATTGCTGCGCGATAGCAATGGCGACGGCACGTACGAAGAACAGGGCGTCTTTGCGGACAATCTCAATGCGCCTTATGGGCTCGCGTTCTACGATGGCAACCTGTATGTCGCCAACCAGGACGCCCTGGTGCGCTTCGATTATGAGGAAGGCCAGACCCAGGCCAGTGGCCCGCCGGAAAAGATCGTCGACCTTCCTTCCGAGATCAATCATCACTGGACCAAGGCAATGACTATCAGCCCCGACGGACGCTTTTTGTACGTCGGCATAGGCTCCAACAGCAATATCACCGAACGCGGCATGGAGGCTGAGGTAGATAGGGCGATGGTCTGGCAAATCAACACCGAGACTGGCGCTTACAAGCCCTACGCCACAGGTCTGCGCAACCCCACCGCGCTCGCTATCAAGCCCGGAACCGATCAACTCTGGGCAGCGGTAAACGAGCGAGATGAACTCGGACCTGATCTCGTGCCGGACTACCTTACCTCTGTGCAGGAGGGTGGTTTCTACGGTTGGCCGTATAGCTATTGGGGCCAGAATGTCGATCCGCGGGTACGCCCGCAGGACCCCGACAAGGTGGCCGAAACCATTACCCCCGATTACAGCCTGGGCTCACATGTGGCCGCACTCGGCCTGGATTTCTCGTCAGAGGTAATGGGCGCGGAGTTTTCTGAAGGTGCTTTCATTGGCGAGCATGGCAGCTGGAATCGCGAGGACCCCGTTGGCTACAAGGTCATCTTTGTGCCCTTCAGTGATGGTCGTCCATCCGGCGAACCGGTCGACTTTGTCACGGGTTTTCGCGATGAGGACGGCACCACACGTGGCCGGCCTGTTGGGGTGACCGTAGATCCACGCGGCGCGCTGATTGTTGCGGACGACCTGTCGAATACGGTCTGGCGCGTAGCGGCACAATAACCGGTCAGGGTGAGGTCAATGGGCAGCAAGCGCCGTTGATCTCACCCGCCCCAATCCAACAAAACTACAGGTAGCGCCCCCAACGCAACTCGACAGCGCCCGGTGTCGCTTCGCCGGGCGTTCCGCTCGTGCCGCCACCTTCGTTGACCACAACACCGCCGGCGGGATCATATCGTTCCTGCAGTTCGACCGGGACCTGCAGATTAATGGTCGTGCTGGCCCCCATCATGTTGATAGTCGTACCGTTATTGCGCTGGGCCAGCGACGAGACGTACCCGTAAAGCCTGGCGCTACCGGAACTGCTGAACAGATTGCCCGCTTTCGTAGCGCCGAATACGGCTTTCTCGACCCGAATATCTCCACCCGAATAAAGATTGCTGGCACAACCGTCCGGGCTGCCTGGCGGGCAACTCCCTGCGAGCAGAGCATAGTTACCGATCGCGCCATAAGCGCGATGGTCATAGCCGCCATCCTTGCAGAACTCCGTCGGCCGGAATGGATAGATGGAATTGTTGCATACGCCCATGGCCGTATGGCCTTCTACAGTGACGCCGTCGCGACCAGCATAATTCAGCGCAAATACCGCCCCGCCTGCAGTGGTCACATGGAGATTGCCCGTCGCGATGAACGTATTGGTGTAAGTACCGCTGCCGATCTCCATATCGCCCTCGACCAGAACAATGCCCGGGGCGTGACTGTCACCGTTGAAACGCCAGACATTGTTGCTGCTGAGCTGGGGTAAAGGGGTGGTGAGATTATGCGAGCGCCCTAACTGCGCCAGACAATGTCCGTCCGTTTCATCGCGGCGCGACGGCGCGTTGTTGTTGATACAGGCGTAACTGGCCACGGTGCGGCTGGTCCAGCCCGGGTTAGTGGGGTCGATGATATTGGCGGCACGAAAGTAGTAACCGTTTTGGCGTACGTCCAACGGGTTGAGCTCGTCCGCCGAGTCCCGAATCCCGTCGACGTTCTGGATCTTGACTCGCACTCCCGCATCTGTTGTCGAATAGATGTAGTTGGCGTTATCACGCAGCGCATTGGCGTCGAAGACCTCCGGCCCGACCTCCACAGCGGGCACCGGATCCAGCAACATAGGCTGAGTGATTCTGGTAGCCGAGCGGCTGCAGGCAGGATTATTCGCAAAACTGCCGCCGTAGGTAGCCGTGGTCCAATCTGGCGAGCACCCCTCTATCATCAGGTCACCTTCCGCCTGGACCCGCCCCACGTTGACACTGCTGTGGAACTCAACGTGGTTTCTGGAATAGATATTCGCGATGCGTGGTGACGGTCTGGTGCGCACACCAAAGGTCGGCGTGATTGCGCAAAGCTGCGCAGCTCCGGCTGCGCACTGCGCCCCCCCCGCCGGCTTGTTGGCCAATGCACGAATATCGCCATGCACACCGCCAGTCACCTCAACCGAGCCATTTGCAACGATCGATTGACTGTTGATGGTGTTAGCCAGGCAGGCATTACGTGTCGCCTTGACGGTCTCCACGCTGAACGCGCCGTTACTCAGCTGCACGTCACAGTTGGCGTGCATCTCCCTGAAGTCAGTGGAAGAGCCCCCAACAAAGCGGATCGACCTGGTGGAACGAATCACATCGATCCCGCCGGCTGATAACCCTCCCAGATTCACGTCGCCATCCACAGTGATCTGGTAACTCTCACCGGGCAGCGTCAGCACGCGCAGATCGCCACTGATGTTCAGACCGTCCCGGAATTGGATGACGCGACGGTCCGGTTGCGGGCCCTCCCCCTCGGTCACCCCTGGCGGTGTGATTTGATACACCGCTTCCAGAGTGGTAGATGCGGCGGCGCGGGAACCCTGTGCAGCGGTGGCGGTTATGTGAAGCGCCAGCGTGCGGGCAGAAGGCAGAGTGTCGTCGTAGCTGGCGAGGCGCAGCGCCACTCCGTCCAATCCGCCCATCTGCAAGGAGGCGGGCTGCGTTCGAGCCGCCTCGTCGAAGGTCTGCCAATCAGCTTGATCCTGTATCACTTGTTTCAGAAAATCGCCAAACGCATCGGCGGCCAACCACGCTCGTTTCTGTGCCATGGTTTGCGCATGTAGGCTGGTACTGAGCTCCTGACTGGAGCGCAAATGTGAAACGCCCACCAGAGTAGCGGACGCCAGCGACAGGCCGAGCAATACCACGGTGAGTATGGTGGCGATGCCGTGCTGCTTTCTGGCCGCAAATGGAAGAGTCATCCTGGCCTCACTGGAAGTTAATCAGACAGGTACTGCTGTTGATCAGCACAAAGGTGTCGGGGCCGGCGGCATCGTACTGTTCTGCCACCGGATGATGGGCGACAAGGTTCACCTTGAGGGCACCCGCGCCGGCCACACCCAGCGCCTGGCAGCTCTCCTCGCGCAACTCCATTGAATCAAAAACCGCACCGTCCAGGCTTTTGGTATAGAGCCTGACGCGGTCCTGCTGCTGCCAGGCGCCTCCCAGCGCTGCGCCTGCGCACGGCTGGGGTTTCAAGTATTGCAAATCACCGGTGGGCGCCATATACAGCCCGGCGCAGCGCTCCCCGGTAGATTGCGTGCGCCATAACAACAACGTGCCACGGCGACTGGTGGAGCAGGTACCAATGGTCAACAACCCCTGCGCCAGGTTGCCGGAACAGAACGCGAGATCAGCTCCCAAGCGTGCCTCATCGATGCCGAATCCAGCTTCCTGCAAATGCACATGCGCCGTCAGCACAGCCGCCGAGCGATCGCCGGTCAGGCGTGCATAACTGCCCGACTCTGCCGTGGTGTGTACGACCGTACGGTACAGCGCCATCATGCCCACCACGGCAATAAGCGAGATCAGCAGCCCGATCATCAGGCTGATCAGGGATACACCCCGCTGCTGGCTTTGCGTCCCGACAATCATGAGTCTAGTACCCAAGCCGGAAAGCGCCGTCACCGCCAATCAGACCGCCGGGGTCGTCCGTCACAACCAGCGTATCGGTTTCGACAGAGACAGTCTTCTCGACATTCCCGATGCGCACTTGCAGCTGTAGTGTCTCGAGTTCACGACTGAAGCCGACGGCGCTCCCGGCCACGTCTATTGATGTGACGTCGGGCTCTGCAAGCAACGCTTCGCGCAGGCCCAAAAGCACCTGATTTTGCGTAGTCGCATAGCGTTGTGTAGAAAGCCCCTGAGCAGTGATGAACGCCAGACCCAGACCGGTGATTGCCACCAACAACACGCTGATCAGCGCCTCGATAAGCGAGACGCCCTGCTGATTTCGCTGGGGGGACCGCGACGTCGAATCAATTGAATGTGTGAACATCAGTCTCACCTCCCTTGGACAGACTTGCCGTGAACGGCGTAACGGGCTGCCCGCGATTGTTCAGCTCAACAGGAAGACTCACCCCCGTCAGGCTCAGCTTCACGCCGGAGGGTAAAGTGGCTCGCCACAGTACGTTGCTGCAGGCACCGGTCGGGGTTTTACACACCTTCAATTCCCTGACCGCAGGATCAAAGGCGATACGTGCCGCTGGCTCATCGCCCACAGCACCCGAAGCGTTACGCAGAGCCGCCGCTTTCGCATGGTTGTAAGCCTGATTCAGCTGACCCGCCGCGGTGTGCAGATCCGAATTGGTCGTCCAGGAGGACGTGAGGGGCGAAGCGGCCAACGCCAGTAACCCGATGATCAGGAGCACCACCGCCAGCTCGATCAAGGTGAAGCCCGCCTGCAGATTGCGACCCCGAACTACCACGAGGTGAATCCGCACTCGGGTGATGCCGTACGCTGGTTCTCAGCATCCAGACTCAGCGTACAGCCCTGCATCGGGCCGCTACCTGTCGCGGTCAACCGATAGGGTGAGCCCGCGATGAAGGCGTGGGAAAAATGCTCAGCCTGGGCGGGGCTCCACTGGCCGAACGCTGATTTCAGCGCTGCGGTGCCGTTGATATCAGACGTCGGGTACGCCAGCGAGCGTTGGAACCGCCCCTCCACTACCGCGGCCAGTGAGACGAGATCAGCCGCCGCGGTTTTGGCCCGGCTCTTCTTGATATAGGCCTGATATGACGGTAGCGCGATGGACGCAAGAATGCCGACAATCACGATGACAATCAGCAGCTCCATCAAGGTGAAAGCGCGGGCTTTGTTAAGGCGAGTGCCTGGCTTGTGCTTGCGTAGCAGCGTCGACTGCATGGATAAGCTCCGATTGGGTAAAGGAAACACGATCAACAATCGGGATGTGCTGCCACAGAAATAAACCCGCAGCCACCCCTGATCAACCTGGACCGTTCTAGAGCGTTGTTAGGGATTCTGACAACAGAAGGGGGCAAAGGGTCGCAAGGCATTGCTGTACAAACCAGCGCTGGTAACGACGGCAGCCTTTAGCCTTGATTGAATGTGCCAGCGGGACGGGCATGCGGGACCAGCTGCACGGTCAGAACATAGGGTGCAGCTGGTCAGAACAGTACGATGAGGGGTATTCAAAGCGCTAGCTCGAAGGGCTTTACCCTCCGAGCTTCTACTGCACGAGCGCTATCAGTCCGCGTTTGCGCGCAACAGGTTCGCCAACGCCGCCATTGCCGAAATGGTTGCGGGCATCGTCTCGGCACTGGTCGCAACCGGGTGCGAAGACAACCGCACCATCACCATCCCGACCGCCGGGTTAATGTGAATCATCTGGCCATGCACACCCAGCGCCTCGAACGCGCCGTCGTCGTTATGGCTGATCCACCACTGGTTGCGATAGGAATAGCCCGGCTGGAAATCCCGTCCGGCTGCCTTGAATGCTTCCCGGTCCCCACCTTCGCGGATCATCTGAACCACCCCGGGACTCACCACCTGCTGGCCGTTGAACTGTCCATCCAAGCGCACCATCTCAGCAAAGCGGGCCAGATCACGTAGCGTCACGTTGAAACCCGCGCCCGCCCACTCGGTACCCTTCGAATCCAGCAGCATATAACCATCTTGCTCCGCACCCAGCTTGCTCCAGATACGCTGCTCGATCAGCGCCGCCGTGGACAGGCCAGTGACTCGCCGAAGGATCCAGCCCAGGGTCTCCGTATGCGTGGTGCGATAACGGAACGCCTTGCCGTGATCATCCACGCCAGGACCAATGGTCGGCAAATAGCTATACAGATCCCGCGCACCGGTGTAGTCATGAGGCACCGCGCTCATACCAGCGGCCCGTGAATACTTGGCGACATCGGAGGTACGATCAGCGTAGACCTCGCTGTAATCGATATCCGCGGTCATGTTCAGCACCTGCTGCACCGTCGCCCCTCGCCAACCGCTGTTCTCCAGCTCCGGCAGATAGCGAACAACCAGCGCATCGGGATCCAGTTCGCCCTCCTCGATCAACTGCGTCGCGAGCAGTCCCACCACTGATTTGGTCACCGACCAGAGAATATGTGGCTCATCCTCAGGCACCCCGGCCTGATAGCGCTCGAACAGCACCTTGCCGTGTTGCATGATCAGCACGCCGTCGACGTAGGTTGAATCCAGGTACTGGGCAAAGCTCATCGGCTCGCCATCCGGCCCGGTAAAGGTCAGCTCGGCGATTGTCTGCGCCAACCCGTCAGCGCGTGGCAAAACAAACACGCCCTCATTACCACGGGCCACACGCCGAGACGGAAACAGCTCCCGCGCATGGTGAAAGCTCCAACGGGGATTGGGATAGGGCCGCATAAATCCGGCGTGAGTGATTTGCTTCTCCGCTGGCGGCGGGAAACCTACCATCAACTGCAAACGGTCAGTGCGCACCGACTCGGGTTCGGGCAGCTCCGCAGCAGCACCTTGCGCAGACAACAGGACAGTAGCCAATGTCACCCCCATTATTTGTGATTTATTCACGGCGTAAGCACTCTGGCTTGGTTTTGTTGTGACTTGAGACTATCCAAGCGGGGGCGATAGCGCCAATGCGGAGGGGGTGGATTGGCGCGGTGAATGCTTGGGGATCAGGAGGTGCGTCAATGAATGCGTGGAAATTAAATTGCAAAGAGGCAGTTGCTCTAGCCGTAGCCATCCATCGCCACAATGCGTGACAGCTACAGATGCAGTATTACCATGCTCACCGAAGGGATTGAGAACGATTCAGCTGCCCCGGCTAACTAACAGAGAAAAATAAACAGAAAGCGAAACAGCAGCCCCGAGGCTGCCGTTTCTGATAACGCGCTTACGGGCTATCCCAGGATTGTCCGGTTTTACTATCGAACTTCATGGTATCAGTGCCCGACATCATTCCCTTTGGGCTGGATGTAATGGTAAATGCATGCCGATCACTCCTCGCATAAACCGTGTTGAAAAGCGCATTGGAATACAACTCACCCCCTAACGGCTTAGCCGCGGTTTCGTTGGCCGGATACTCAAGGTTCTTGGACCTGAAAGCCTCCAGCTGGCTAGCGAAGTCCATGATTTGCCCCTGAACCTCAGCCTGCCTGCTCTTTTGAATGAATCTGGTATACGAGGGGTACGCAATTGCGGCTAAGATGCCGATGATCACTACCACTATCATCAGCTCGATCAGTGTGAAGCCCCTTTGACTGTCAGGTTGCTTTTCCATATTCACCGTCAACCTCCTTAGGGAGTGTCGTCTTCAGCGTCGGCAGGCAGCTTGATCGCACCGGCTGCAGAAGGTGTCAGTTGCATCCACCGGCCTTTGCGCAGCTTGTCGAGGAGGCTTGATTTCGTTCCGCCGATCGGCTCGCTGCCAACAAGAACTGCTGTCCTGCCATCTTCGCCCAGCAAAACAGTCGGACGAGGAGGCAACCCTGTTTGACCGAGCCTTTGACGACGGCTTGGCGCTTCCTCATCATCACGCTTAGCAGGCTCGCCCGTTAACAAATCAACCCGGTGAATAAACGCAGCACCATAGTTAACCGAACAAGGATCACGTTCACCTTCAGTCTCTACATTAGGGGAATACGTAGTGAACAATATCGTGTTATCAAAAACCACCGGAGAGGATAATGCCTTCTCACCCTCCGTGTGCTCTAAATAGTAGAACCATCCCCGCTTGGTAGAGTCAGGCAGTGTCCCCGACGTTATATCGCTAAAGTCGGCAATCCCGGCTGCGGTACGCGCAGTACCACCAAAGGGCTGGTGATCACGCAACACGAAAAGTGCTTCCTTGCTGACGGTACTCAAAGGATGAGCACGATAGCCCGAGGCGACAGCGATGAACAGGGAAGGGTTATTACCATTCGACACAAAAGCAACGGTTGGCTGTTCATAGAAGCGACGATGGTCCGCACCGCTACCACCCAGATTAGCCAGCTTCACAACCTTGTGGGCTAACTCTTTGGAACTATCGATATCTGCACGGAAAATTTGACCGCCGAGATCAGCGTAATAAAGGTGGT
Organism: Pseudomonas profundi; assembly: GCF_008638305.1. GTDB lineage: Bacteria > Pseudomonadota > Gammaproteobacteria > Pseudomonadales > Pseudomonadaceae > Halopseudomonas > Halopseudomonas profundi. The sequence goes on along the minus strand of NZ_VTPZ01000002.1, from coordinate 158,912 downwards.
CCACCACACCATCTGAGTTCAAGTCTGCAACTGCCAAGCTACCCGTTATCGAATGGGTCATTTCGTTAACGTGGGTCATAACATTGCCGCTCCGACCACCGGCGGACCACACCAGCTCCCCAGAGTTAGCATTGACAACGTAGATGGCATTGCCTTTGGCATCCTGGTTTTGCCGAGATTTATGCTCGTCGTGATCGTCGGGGCTATAGCCGCCTCCGAATATCACGACCGGAATACTGCCGCCGTCTGCGGTGGGGAAGCGAGCGACTTTAGGTGTAGACCACGTCTGGCCAAGATCTTTGTAATCTCCCGTTCCGCCAGTAATCTGCCACTTTAGGACAGGTGTTGTCACGTTAGTAACATCCAGTCCAAAGTAACTATTACCTCCCCTACGCATACCGCCGTACAGCATTACTTGGGAAGGTGCCGACTCAACCGTGGCACCGCGCTGACGCCAAGCTGTCCACGTACCGTCAAGACCATAAGTCTGCCGTTTATTTCCAGCTTTCAACGGCAAGCGATTAACGGTAAAACTAGATGCCTGAGAAATAAATTCGTAAGGCATAAAAGCGAATTTTTCGTCACCAGTTTTCGTGTCTATCGCGTGGAGCATGCCAGCATTGGTAGACACAAAAACAGTATTGTCCTCAATGAAGTTTTCACCAACCGTAGTCCCGCCATAATTGACCATGATCGGCTGGCTGTGCAGCGGATCGCCCCACATGTTCAACAATTCATTAGCTACGTTTTGGCGCACTGCATCAGTCGCTTCGGCAGGCAACAACAACTCAGCGTTGGTGAGGTCACTCAAGTTAAAACGCTTCAGTGTTCCGCCCGGAGATGGAGAGTAAAACAGACGGCGGGAAGAGGAAGCCAGCCTTCCCCTCGCACCGCCTTTTAGCACATCCGCTCCATCGTTTTCTGCACCCCACCAGCTGCGAGAACCAGATGAAAATGCGCCTGTATCATCTAACGCATTGCGGCCCTGCGCATCCAGGACAGATGACTCCCCTTCCTTATCGATACTGACTTTGTATCTCTTGAGATTGCCTTGCCAATAACTGCTCTGGATAGGCTTAAACAATGCATAGTACATCTCGTCCAAGTGCTGGAATCGCTCGCTCTGGCTCACCGCTACGCCCGGAGAGACCATTGTATTGGCTTCATCGGCGATCAGATCTAAGGTTTTTTTGAAGGCCAACAACAAGCTTTCTGCGTTATCGGAATTATAAGTACTTCCGCCCCCGGCACCAGAGACTTTTTGCATATTCTCCAAAGTGGACGCACTCATATGAAGACCAATATTATGCGTCTTTATTGCTCTCTTTACCGCATTACTATCGCGATCCAGAAGCTTCGCAATATTGACCTGACAGCTATAGGAGTTATTATTGCACGATACCAAATCTACAGACCTGGGATCGTCTCCTGAAGGCTCTCCATCAGTAAAAAGAATTACATGATTGCTTTCGCACTGGTTAGCCTCAACTATCGGGGACACATAATTAGAACCAGATTCAATTTGCGCAAACTTGGCACATTTGCCAGTTTTTACCATTTCGCATGAGGTAACTTCGTTTGCGACCTCGCTCTGCGAGTAAGTTCGTGTCTGTTGATAGTAATGCCCGACTTGATACGTGACCCCCAGATACCAGTTCGACTGTAAGCATAAAGGGCCTTTAGGCGAGCAAGCGGGTGACTCCCAGAAAAAACGGCTTACCGGCGGATCATACTGGATCTCGCAATTATCCGCATCGGGGTCACATGTAGCACCCGGAGCAAGGCGCTCCGATACTAGGTTTACACTGCATCCAGGCGTTGCCTCATCACAATAATCAACAGGCACGCCATCAGAGTACTCAATATCAGTTGTACACTGCTCCTCGAACTCGTCCTCAACACAGTACTGCCCGCCGTCATTGTCGTAATAAACATCATTTTTCTTACCAAGCATATACTTTGCCATTTCATCAAACGCAAGCGAAGTGGGCGTACCTCCACGAGGCATTACATCACCCTTTTGCTCGGAATTACGACGAGGGTTTATATCATCCAAAGCTTGATCAAAGTGGGGTCGGGTTTTTTCATTAACTGGCATTACCGGGAGAATTATTCTTCCACCGCTGTCTCCGTCGAACCGCCCTAATCCTATATTTATATTTTCGGCTGCATCATCAAGAATATTTTCCATCACATCATGCAGAATATTGATCCGCCGATTTGGTCGATCATCACACCATGTTGCGCCACTGCCTGTTTGACAGTTCCGCATGGAGCCGGAGGTATCAAGCATGATTAGAACATTGGCAACATTCTTATTAACTGAGTCGTCGGAAAGAACATCCGAGTAGTAAATTTCTACGTCCTCTGCTAATGAAGTGGACGGAGCGACCATAGTGCCAAGCGTAAGCACAGCTGCTGTCAATATACGGGCCAGAGCTTCCATGTTTAGAACCTCGCGATTAAATTTCGATACAATCCAGCCCGAATTTCAGAGCTTCTTGCAAGTGGTTATCTTCAATATCGTAGGATGGCATTTCACTTTCCCCAAGGACATCAATTACGTAGTCACGATATGATTCGATGTCGCTCCCTGAAACCATACGACAGCGATTTTTCAGATGTGTAATGTAGCTGCCGGCTCGCAACAACTGGCGGGAGTCCATATGATCTGACTCTGCACAGGCCTCATTCTTCAAGATTCCATCAGAATTAACGCAGGCCTGCATGGACTTTCCATTGAGCACCGCCGTCGACAATTGCTTGTTCGTCAACTCTTCGAGCTTCTGAAAGGTCAAGGAGATGGCTGATTCGGCAGCATCAAACGTCATAGTGTCTGCCTGAACACCTGTAGACACCTTGGTCGAAAAGATACTGGCTCGCATTGCGGACAAGCCCAGCACTGAAACCATAAGCAAAATAACTAATGAGACGATAAGTGCGGAGCCCCGCTGCTGACCATCCGTAAAAACTTTGGACATCAGATGCTCTCCCAATAGACATTACGCAAGTTAGTCGTGGTAGTAAAAACGCGACGGATCGCACGATCGCCTGGGCTCGTGACAGTTTCATCTAGCACATTGAGCGTCTGACTCCCTGACGGAACCGGGAGGGTGCTATCATTGCTTCGGATCAAAAGTGCGATGCGGATTGATGTAACCACCGAGTCCGCTCCGAGGGCTCCTGCGGTCACAAAACGTTTTGTGCCCATATCTCCATCTTTCTCGTCGTCCAAGCCATACAGAACCTGAAAACTTTCGACACCGGGCAACAGCTCAACGGATTCGGGAGACAAGAGCTCATAACCTGACGCCGGCCCCAGTTTGCGCAAGCTGGCACAACGCAACGCGCCGTTCTCCACGTAGTATCTATTTACTACGATGGCTCCTTCCGGTTGGGCGCCCCCTTGGGTAAGATCCGCGCCCTGGCAAGCTGACAAGCCTAGATAACTCACCGCAAGAGTATCATTCCCCCCACTTGCCCCATCTGCAGCGGAAAAGTTGACTAGCTCACTCTCATCGTTCTCTACAGACAAATTCAGGATGACGGGTTGTGTGAACCCGATATCGCCACCGGCTCGTCCAGCATTACGAATATCGGCCGCTATATATCTGAGTGCCATCTGGCCGTCTTCATTCAGGCTGGTAACGGCATCCTGGAGAGAGAAGGTCCTTTGATTGGTTAACAGTAACTGTACGGCCGCCAGACTCAACACAAGACCTAGCAACAACGCAATCATCAGCTCGATTAGGCTGATACCTAACTGGGAATTTCTCATCGACTAAACTCCATTACGAGACAATTGGAATCCATAGATGAGTTGATTCCAGCACCGGTCATGCATGCGTCGATGTTCTTGGCGCCATCCTCAGCCTTGTCTCCCCAGTTGAGCACGACGCAGTACATTCCGTTGAAGTCGCATTCGTCTATCTTGATTCGCCCGTTAGGTAAGCTTTGACTCGCAGACCATGCTAACTGGGCCATGTCGTCAGTTGCTGCGCATTTTGTGCACGCTTGATTCGGAGCAGTGGCCGGCGGGCTAGGAGGGGTTGCGCTCAGATAGCTTTCGACATCGTCCGGATTGCTCTGTATACGTTCGACCGCGTCTTGCGCAATAAGCATTGCGTAACTTCGGTAGTTCGCATCTTCCGCATGCTGCATGGCTACCAACTGAATAGCGGCGAACCCCAGTGCACCGATTGATAAGACCAGCAGCGCAATGAGCACTTCGAGCATCGAAATCCCTCGTTGCGAGGTAATCATTGAAGGCTTTTTCATATTCAACACTTTGAACTGTCGATAGCGGTGGTCACTTTGCCGAGAAACGACACTGTGATCTTCCGCCCGGGGATACTTGAATCGGCGTGGCATACAAACAGAGTGTTAGCGGCGCCCGTTAACCCGCCTTCAGCTCGGAATAGCAAACTGTTGGCAGCTGATATGACTTTAGCTTTGCGGGACGGCTCGAAGGTGCGGTCAGGTTCGACCGAGGACGAATACACGAGCTCCCAGCCATCAGCCCACCCGCCAGCGGCCGGCTTCACCGTTACCGGTGCTCGGCTGCTCATCGATTGCATTCGGGCGGTATTCAGGGTGGAGACAAGATCTCTGGTCGTTGCCTTGACCGCGTTCCGGGAAATAGTGTTTTGAAAGGAAGGCACAGCCAAACCCAAAATTACGGCTGCGATCACCAGGGTAATCATCAACTCAAGCAGGGTGAAACCCCGTATGCGATCCATAGCAAAATCTCCATTTTTCATCGATGCCATCCTAGCCAGTACCAGCGCTGATTACCCTTTTAAGCAGACAGACGGTAAATCCAGGTTGACCAGCAGCTTTATTCGACTTGGATATGCTGGGGCGGAAGTCTTGCGAATATTTAGATCGTTCCCGCCGGTTCGCCCCACCCCACCAACAAATCCGCCGCCTGATGCACATCATCCCGCGTGCTACCAATCACACGCACTGCACTGGCAGCCCGCTCAGGCTGAAACACAAAACAGGCCCCGGAGCGTGCCTTCAGCACCTGGCCCGCATCCCGGATCTGATCCAGATCGATGCCCTTGCTCGCAGCGACCATGACCGCGCGTCGTTGAACGTATAGCGCTTCGAGCAACCGGTCGTCGAGTTCCTCTTCTGCCCAGGGGAATATGCTGCGCAGGTCTTTTTGGTCAAACTGGTCCTTGCTGTCGATAAGCGTGCCACGCAGTCGCCAGTCCAGCAGCTGCTCGCCATCGAGCCACAGCTGCGCGTGACGGTGTTCGTGCATGGCACCAATCACTCTCACTACATATTCGCGTCGCCCTGGGCGTAGCGCCTGTGAGAGCGCGACCATCAACAGGTCGTACTGGTGGGTGCATTGCTGTTTGCCGTCAATATCCGACAGGTTGACAGCGATGCGTTGACGCAGTGGTTGGCCGACGAACTCCTGCAGCTTGGCCGCGGCCTGTGGACAGATGGTCCATGGAGTGCGACGTGCGGTGCTGGTGACCGAGGTTATGCGCTCGCCGTCATGCCCTATATTGAGTACAAAGTAGTGATGCTCATCTTCCATTGCCACCTGGCATTCGGTGGCGGTCACATCAAAAATTACGCGGCGGAAGAAGATATTGGGAGATTGTAGAGCTTGCATGGGTACGCCTCGGGACATGCTTTTTATTCGGATCCAGTCACAGAGTACTCTGATCGGAAAGGGGGAGAAATGCTGTTGCCTTGAACTGACACCGGTTGTACGGACACCTCAAAAGTGACTATACCCAGAGTATGGGAGGTGGACCATGACAACCGAACGCAACTATCGCAGCTTCACCCCTGAGTTCAAGCGCGAAGCTGTCCGTCAGATGTCGGATTCCAACAAGCACTGCACCCAGCTAGCTCGTGAACTGGGCGTCCGGGTGAACCAGCTCTACAAGTGGAAAAGTGAGCTGGAAACGAAGTCGGATGATGCGTTTCCAGGGGCGGGGCGACCCGCTGGCCAGGAGGGTGAGCTCGCCAAGCTCAAGCGCGAGAATGAACGCTTGAAGCAGGAGAACGAAATCTTAAAAAAGGCCGCGGCGTACTTTGCCAAGAGCCTTGTGTGAAGTACGCCTTTATTCGGGATCACAGGAAGTATTATCCAGTGCGCACCCTATGCCGCTCCCTGTGCGTATCGCGAAGCGGCTACTACGCTTGGCAAGCACGACCTGAATCTACGCGGCTAAAGGCCAACAGAGCGCTTTTGCAGCAGATCGAGGAGGTTCATCGGCAGAGCCGCCAGACCTATGGGCCTATCCGAATTCGCAGAGAGTTGCTGAGCAAGGACATACAGGCTGGCGTGAATCGGATTGCGAAGCTAAAGCGCCAGGCAGGGCTAGTCACAGTTCAAGCCAAAGTGTGGCAGAGCTCTTGCGGAGGCCGGACTTTTGAACACATTGCAGAACACAAACTGCTCAGACGTTTCTCAGCATCTGGGCCAAACCGACGCTGGGTGGGTGACATCACTTTTATCTCCACCGCTGAAGGATGGCTATATCTATCAGTGTTCATGGACCTGTACTCGAGAATGATCGTAGGTTGGGCGATGAATGGAAGTCCTAATCGAAGCCTAGTAACAGATGCCTTGGAAATGGCATTAGGTCGACGCGGCAAACCTTGCGAACTGTTGATCCACACCGATCAAGGGGTGCAGTACCGGACTGGCCAGTATCAAGCAATCCTAGCCAGAAACGGTATCGAGCCTAGCATGAGCCGCAAGGGGAAATGCCTGGATAACGCAGCGATGGAGAGCTTCTTCCACACCTTGAAAACTGAGCACGTGAGGCACCACCGCTACCGGACTCGTGAGCAGGCTAGACAAAGCTTATTCGATTACATTGAGATTTTTTACAACCGACAGCGCCGGCACTCCTACTTGGATTACATGACGCCATTCGAGTATGAGCAACGAAACGCTGTCTCTTAACCAGGTGTCCGTACAACCGGTGTCAGTTCACCTGATCCGCTGCGTCCTATCGTCAGAAAGACACGGAGAAAGGACTCCAGACAGAAAGAATGTCCATCCAAGCACAGATTGATCATCTGACCGAATCCCAACGAGAACTCGCACACAAACCCAACGGAAGGTCGGATCCATCACGAATGGCTGACCTACAATTCCCGTATCGAACCGCTTCGGTTCATTCCGGGCACATGGCTGTAGCCCGCTTACGTCAAGGAGGACGGGCCATGCGGTCCTACGGATTTACTTTACTGGAGCTGATGGTGGCGCTCGCCATTCTCGGCATCATGCTCGCAATTGGGGTGCCTGCGTTTGGCACTGTAATCGACAGTCAGCGAATGGATGATGGCGTTAACGGGCTGGTGCGCGGTTTGAACTACACCCGCACCGAAGCAGTACGTCGAAATCGGCCGGTGACCGTTTCGCCAATTGGCGCTGACTGGAACGCTGGTTGGCGCATTTTCCTCGACCGAAACAACAATGGGGTTCATGACGCTGGAGAGACACTGCTGCGTGAAGACATTCCGGCCGATGTCGCCTTCGTTCACGCCAACACCAACGTCGCGAACTATGTACGTTACAACCCGCACGGCGAGTCAGTGTTGCTGAATGGTGGTTTTCAGGCGGGAACCTTCCGCTTCTGTCCTCGCAAAGCCGAGGCGGAGGGCAGAAAGCTCATTATCAACCGGATTGGTCGCGTGCGACTGGAACGCGAAGTGATAGATACACAATATTGCTCTAGCTGACGCAGCAGCGAGGCCCTCAAGCGAGGGTCTCGCTTGGTGTTCAGGTACGGTATTCAGCGTTGATACGTACGTATTCGTGGGAGAGGTCAGTTGTCCAAAGCGTCTCTTTGAAATCGCCCCGGCCCAGCTCGATGCGGATGGTGATTTCTGCCTGAGCCATTACCTTGGCGCCCTGTTCTTCGCAGTACTCTTCCGCCCTGCCACCGCTGCGCGTGATACAAACATCATCCAGATAAACGTTAATCCTTTCCACGTCCAGATCCGGCACGCCAGCACGGCCTACCGCGGCAAGAATCCGCCCCCAGTTCGGGTCTGAGGCGAACAGCGCAGTCTTGATCAGCGGAGAATGAGCCACAGCGTATCCTACATCCAGACACTCATCGCGGTTGCCGCCGCCGTTCACCTGAACCGTAACGAACTTGGTCGCGCCCTCACCGTCCCGGACAATTGCCTGGGCCAACTCGAGCATGATGGATTTTACTGCTTCGGCCAGCACCTGATATTCCGCACCGGCGGTATCGCTGATTGGCGCCATGTCGGCCTGCCCCGTCGCGATCAACATGCAGCAATCGTTGGTCGAGGTGTCGCCGTCGATGGTGATGCGGTTGAAAGAGAGATCAGCCGCTTCGCGCAACAGGCTTTGCAATACCGGTTGAGCCACCTTGGCGTCGGTGGCTACGTACGCAAGCATGGTTGCCATGTTGGGTTTGATCATCCCCGCGCCCTTGGAGATGCCAGTGATGGTCACCGTTTGCCCTGCAAGCTGTAGGTGCCTGCTCGCGCCCTTGGGCAAGGTGTCGGTGGTCATGATGCCTGAGGCGGCTGCGGCCCAATTATCCGGGCTCAGGTTCTCCAGGGCAGCCGGCAGCGCGCTAATCACTTTGTCTGCCGGTAGCAGCTCGCCGATCACACCGGTGCTGAAGGGCAACACCTGTTCGGAAGATACCTTCGCCAGCCCAGCCAGAGTCTCGCACGTCTGCTGTGCGGCCTGCATACCAGGTTTGCCGGTGCCGGCATTGGCATTGCCAGTATTGACCAGCAAATAGCGCGGGGCGGCCTGCATATGCTGCTTGGCCAGGGTAACCGGAGCGGCGCAGAACGCATTGGTGGTGAACACCCCAGCAATCGTCGAGCCCTCAACTGCTTCCATCACTACCACATCTTTGCGGCCGGGCTTTTTGATGCCTGCCGAGGCGATACCAAGACGAAAACCAGGGACCGGATGAAGGGTTGGAAGCGGGCCAAGTCCGACTGCCATGGGGTTATCTCCAATTGGGATTCAAAGCGGGGATGATACAGCTGAGCGAGCGATGGCGCATAGAGTGAGCAGCGTAGGTTGTTGAGTAATCAGAGAGGGTTTCGGTCCGAGATGCGGACTCCCGTGCTTGCCGGCATGACAGGTGGGGACGGCACGTTCAATGGAGGGCCGGGGTCCATCCCGGCCAAGGAGCTCGCGGGAGACGCTGCTGGTCGAGATGGAACTCGACCTTCCATAGCGCGCATGCTCACCTGCAACGCTGCAGGTCGAGGTGAAGCACGGCCCTCCAAAGCGCAGCGTTTTATCCCGATCAGCGTTATATCCGTTGACGCTGCCGGTCTAGTCCGATCGCGGCCCGTGGTGCTCAACCCTCCCGGAGTCCGGACTTGCTATCCGGACGCGGCGCTCCGGTTTGCCGGCTTCAGATCAGATCTGGCCGTGGCAGTGTTTGTATTTCTTGCCGGACCCGCACGGACAGGGATCGTTGCGGCCGACCTTTGGGCCTTCCCGGGTAACCGGAGCGCCAGTCGGTGCCGCAGTACTCTGTTCTTCCTGATCAAGCTCTTCGCCTACCGGGGCGACTTCTTCATGCTTGAACTGCATGCGTTTGGCCATTTCTTCAGCCTGGCGGCGCTGGCGAGCTTCCTCTTCAGCCGGGTCTTCGCGGCGAACCTGGACGTGACTGAGGATGCGGATGGTGTCGTGCTTGATGGACTCGAGCATCTCTTCAAACATGTTGAAGGCTTCGCGCTTGTATTCCTGCTTGGGGTTCTTCTGCGCATAGCCGCGCAAATGAATGCCCTGGCGCAGATGATCCATGGTTGCCAGATGCTCTTTCCACAGGTCATCCAGTACACGCAGCAGCATCTGCTTCTCGAAAGTCCGCAGCGCGTCGGCGCCAGTCATTTCTTCCTTTTCCTTATAGGCTTTTACCAACTCTTCAAGGATACGCTGACGCAAGCCTTCTTCGTGCAAGCGGTCGTCTTCGTCCAGCCACTCCTGTACGGGCAGCTTGAGCGCAAACTCGTTCGCCAGGTGTTGCTCCAGGCCCGACACATCCCATTGTTCAGGCAAGCTCTGCGGTGGGATAAACTGGCTGACCGCTGACGCGACTACGTCTTCACGAATCGCAGTGATGGTGTCTTCGACGTTCTCTGCAGCGAGGATGGAATTGCGCTGGCCGTAGATCACCTTGCGCTGTTCGTTGGCTACGTCGTCATATTCCAGCAACTGTTTACGGATATCGAAGTTGCGGCCTTCGACCTTGCGCTGCGCTTTTTCGATCGCGTTGGAAACCATACGATGCTCAATCGCTTCGCCCTTCTCCATACCCAGCGCTTTCATGAAGTTCTTCACCCGGTCAGAGGCAAAGATGCGCATGAGATTGTCTTCCAGGGACAGATAGAAGCGGCTGGAACCCGGGTCACCCTGACGACCGGAACGACCACGCAGCTGGTTGTCGATACGCCGTGATTCGTGACGCTCACAGGCGATAATGTGCAGGCCGCCGGAATCCAGTACTTGCTGGTGACGCTCCTGCCAATCGGACTTGATTTGCGCGACTTTTTCCGGAGAGGGATCCTCGTGGCTGGCGATTTCCGCTTCCCAGCTACCGCCGAGGATAATGTCAGTACCGCGCCCTGCCATGTTGGTTGCAATGGTGACGGCGCCTGGACGGCCCGCCTGGGCGATGATCTCCGCTTCTTTCTCATGGTACTTGGCGTTGAGTACCTTGTGCTCGATACCTTCCTTATTCAGCAACTGGGAGACAACTTCCGAGGAGTCAATCGAAGCGGTACCGACCAGAACCGGACGACCGTTTTCCCGACATCCTCTGATGTCAGCGGCAATCGCAGCGAATTTCTCTTCGATGGTCAGATAGACCAGATCGTTGTAATCCTTGCGGATCATCGGCTTGTTGGTCGGGATGACGACCACATCCAGGTTATAGATCTGGCGGAACTCGAACGCCTCGGTATCGGCTGTGCCAGTCATGCCGGACAGCTTGTTATACAGACGGAAGTAATTCTGGAAAGTGGTAGAGGCCAGCGTCTGGCTCTCAGCCTGGATCTTGAGCCCCTCCTTGGCCTCGATGGCCTGGTGCAGCCCCTCGGAAAGACGACGGCCCGGCATGGTACGGCCAGTGTGCTCATCTACCAGCAACACCTGGTCATTCTGGACGATGTATTCAACATTGCGGTGGAACAGGGTGTGCGCCCGCAGTGCTGAATGAACATGATGCAGCAGCCCGAGATTCTGTGCTGCGTAAAGGCTGTCGCCTTCAGGCAGCAGGCCTTCTTTCACCAGCAACTCCTCGACGTACTGGTGACCGCCTTCATTCAGCTCGACCTGCCGGGTTTTCTCATCGATGTAAAAATGGCCATCGACTTCTTCCTGACCTTCTTCTGCAGGATAACCCCGCTTAAGCATGGGGATCAGTTTGTTTATCGCCGTGTACATCTGCGAGCTGTCTTCGGCCGGGCCGGAAATGATCAACGGCGTCCGCGCCTCGTCGATCAGGATCGAGTCCACCTCATCGACAATCGCAAAGTTCAGCTCCCGCTGGGCCTTGTCTTCCAGCCGGAACGCCATATTGTCGCGCAGGTAGTCGAAGCCGAATTCATTGTTGGTGCCGTAGGTAATATCGCACTGATAGGCCTGGCGCTTCTCCATCGGATCCTGAAAGGGAACCACCACACCCACAGTCAATCCGAGAAATTCGTGCAGCGGACGCATCGAGTTTGCGTCCCGACGCGCCAGATAATCGTTTACCGTGACAACGTGCACCCCCTTGCCGGACAACGCATTGAGATAGGCCGGCAGCGTAGACACAAGGGTTTTGCCTTCACCGGTCTTCATCTCGGCGATCTTGCCCTCATGCAGTACCAGGCCACCGATCAACTGGACGTCAAAATGGCGCATGCCCAGGATGCGCTTACTGGCTTCGCGCACCAGAGCAAAGGCTTCCGGCAGTATCTGATCAAGGGTCTCGCCCTTGGCGACCCGCTCTTTGAATTCGCCTGTTTTAGCCTTCAACTGTTCATCGCTAAGCGAGTTCAGGTTTTCTTCGAGAGCATTGATAGCGCTGACAATCCTGTTCATACGCTTCAGCTCACGCTCGTTCTTGCTTCCAAACAGTTTCTTCAATAAAGGCGCAAACATAGTCGACTTCGATATCCGTTTGATGGTGGGCGGGTCCAGATCAATCCGACCTGGCCGTTGCCGGGGATCTGGCATTCTACTCTGAATCCGACGAGACAATAAACCGCACGAAAATCAGCCCGAGCATGCGGCCGATTGGCAACAGACACGTCGCAGCGCAGCCTACCACGACGGACAAACAGGTAACGGAAGGAGCGCAGACTTTTGGCGCTCAGATAACTGACCCGCGACTCGGAAAGCGCGGGCTGGTACGGCGGAGAAAGGAATGCAGCAGGGTTATTTCAAAGCAATATGACGCGCGGGGTTCACGGCCCGTCCATTGCTGTAGATCTCCAGGTGCAGATGCGGGCCAGTAGAGCGTCCGGTCGATCCGACCTGGGCAATGACTTCGCCCTTCTTTACCAGGTCACCCTTCGCGACTTCGAGTTTGTGCGCATGGGCGTAGCGGCTCTTGAGGCCACTTCCGTGAGTGATCTCGACCATGTTGCCATACGCCCCGTTGCGCCCCGAGAACGTTACCACACCCGCTCCGACAGCATGTATCGGCGTGCCGCGTGGCGCGGCGAAATCGAGACCGGAGTGGTGGGACATGTGACCGCTGATAGGATCGGTACGCCGACCAAAGCCCGAAGATATATAGCCCTCGGACACGGGTTTGAAATCGAGCAGCGCGTTGGCATCGGTCTGGCGGTTGAGCACGAGCTCTTCGAGCAGTCTCAACTGCTGGGTGCGATTGTCGATACGTTCAGCCAACTGATCGATCACCGACTGAACCTCTGGCCCTTCATAGCGCATGCTGTCCTTCCGCAACTCAGGACCACCCATGCCAGGGTCGGTATTGAAATCGAACTCACCGTCGGACATATCGACCAGCTCGGTCAGGCGTTCGCCGAGCGCATCCAGACGGGTAAGTCGGGTTTGCAGCCGTCCCAGCTGCTGGGTCATGCGTTCCAGCTGGGCCTGGGATTCTTCGGAAGAGGCGTCGGCCTGATACTCCTGCAGTGTGTCATGCCACAACTGGTCATAATCGACAACCTGGCTGGACAAGGTAGGCCTGGAATCCAGCGCCTGCCAGGTCAGGACGGCAGCTGCGGCGGGCATTGCAAGAATGATTACCGCTGCAAGAATTACCCAGGGCGTGCTTAAAGTGAGGGCCCTGGCGGAGCCGTGGCGGTCAGTAAGTATAATAATGTTCACGTCATGATCCCCAGACAACTGGCTTCGTCATTCTGATAGGATGCCTGTTGCTCAATAACTCCGGTTCGCTCTCTCTCATGGCTTTTACTCCGCTGGATGCTCGCCAACCTGGTGACTTGATACGCACCCATTCGACCCTGAAAGGCCTGTTCGCAAAGGCTCGAGCAGTTGAGCGCCTGCAGATACTGCTGGAAACAGTCATGGAACCGGCTGCGCGTGAGCATTGCCGTGTTGCATCCTTGCGCGATGGTGTTCTCCGACTCGTGGTCACGGACAGCCATTGGGCGACCCGGATGCGCTACCAGCAAAAACGGCTGATACGCCAATTGCAGGCGTACACAGAGTTTGCAACCTTAACGAAAATACATTGCAAGGTTCAACCGCCACTGGTCAAAAAGGCACCACCAGTTCGCAAAATGAAGCATTCCAGGGTAGCCGCAGCCAGCCTGCGAGAAACGGCAGTTCAGATTGAAGACCCATCACTCAGAGCAGCGCTTGAGCGATTGGCAAGGCATCACGAGAGCGACTGAAGACCCATCGGCTCACAGCTATCTGAGCTGGCGCAGTGCTTTTAGTTCAACATCGCGTGAAGTAGCCAAAAACGGGAGGAAAGCCTGGCGGCCTGCATTCTGCTCCAGGGCTCTGAAGGCAAAAAAAACGGCCACATAAGTGGCCGCAGAAACGAAACGAAACGGTTTAGACCGCAGCCGCCGGGCGCATAAAGGAGATGGGCGCTGTACCGGCGTCTTCGAAAGTTACTATTTCCCACGCATCCTTGGTAGCAAGCAGAGAACGAAGCAGCTTGTTATTCAGAGCATGTCCAGATTTGAATCCACGGAACTCACCAACCAGACTCTTGCCCAGCAGATACAGGTCGCCGATCGCGTCGAGTATCTTGTGTTTTACGAACTCGTCCTCATAGCGCAGGCCGTCTTCATTCAACACACGGTATTCATCCACCACGATGGCGTTGTCCACGCTGCCACCGAGCGCCAGATTCTGTGAGCGCAGATATTCTATATCGCGCATGAACCCGAAGGTCCGCGCACGACTGACTTCCTTGACGAAGGAAGTGCTGGAGAAATCCACGCTGGCGAACTGGCTACGACCACGAAATACCGGATGATCGAAGTCGATACCGAAAGCCACCTTGAATCCCTCGAAGGGGACAAAGGTCGCTGTCTTGCCGTCTTCTTCAACCGTTACTTCACGCTTGATGCGGATGAACTGCTTGGCCGCGTCTTGCTCCTCGATTCCTGCAGACTGAATCAGGAATACGAAAGGCCCGGCGCTGCCGTCCATGATCGGCACCTCTGGGGCGCTGAGTTCCACGTATGCGTTGTCGATGCCCAGGCCCGCCATGGCGGACAGCAGGTGCTCAACGGTGTCGACCTTGGCACCATCCTTTATGAGGGTGGTGGACATGGTCGTCTCGCCTACGAACTCGGCACGCGCCGGGATCTGGACCACAGGGTCAAGATCCACTCGGCAGAACACAATCCCGGTATCCACTGGCGCGGGTTTCAGCGTGAGATACACCTTCTCACCCGAATGCAGACCAACACCAGTGGCCCGGATGATGTTCTTCAGTGTGCGTTGCTTAATCATGTACGGGTTCCGCTTAGTTGCGAATAGTTTTCAACAAGTCGGCGTGCATCATAGCAAAACACGCCTTTGTTGAATACTGATCAGACCTATACGAGTGATTGACAGAGTCTATCTCTCAGTCAGCCTGCCTGCGCAGGAACGCCGGAATATCCAGATAATCCAGATCTTCGGCCGGCTGGCTCAGGCGCGCCGCCGCAGCATTACCCCCAACAGTCGGGTTGCGCATGACAGTTGGACGGTCCAGATCACGGTAGTTCGGCGTAGTGCCTTCGGCCTGACGGTGGTGAGTGGCGGATGTATTGTCGACGACCTTGACCGGCTTCTCGATGCGCGGACCCAGGCCTGTTGCAACGACAGTCACACGCAGCTCGTCACGCAGCTCAGGGTCAATCACTGTGCCTACTACTACTGTAGCAGTCTCTGAGGCGAACTCTTCAACAGTGCTACCCACCTCGGAGAACTCACCCAGAGACAGGTCCGGACCGGCAGTGATATTGACCAGAATGCCGCGAGCGCCCATCAGGTTCACGTCTTCCAGCAGCGGGCTGCGGATAGCCGCTTCAGCCGCTTCACGCGCACGGTTCGGGCCGCTCGCGTGGCCGGTACCCATCATGGCCATGCCCATCTCGCTCATGACTGTTTTCACGTCGGCAAAGTCGACGTTGATCATACCGGGACGCATGATCAGATCGGCAATGCCCTGTACTGCGCCGAGCAGCACGTCGTTGGCCTTGCTGAAAGCAGCCAGCAGACTGGCGTCTTTGCCAAGAACAGTAAGCAGCTTCTCGTTGGGAATGGTGATCAGGGAATCCACATGCAGACTCAGCTCGCGGATGCCCTCTTCGGCAATCTGCATGCGCTTGCGGCCTTCGAACGGGAACGGCTTGGTCACTACCGCAACCGTCAGAATGCCCATTTCGCGGGCAACCTCAGCAACGATCGGCGCCGCACCGGTGCCGGTACCGCCACCCATACCTGCGGTAATGAAGACCATGTCCGAGCCTTGCAGGACCTCGGCAATACGCTCGCGGTCTTCGATGGCCGCTTCACGGCCGATCAAAGGGTTCGCGCCAGCGCCCAGGCCCTTGGTGACTTCGGAGCCGAGCTGCAGCACGGTACGTGCGCTGATGTTCTTCAGCGCCTGTGCATCAGTGTTGGCGCAGATAAAGTCCACGCCTTCGACATTGTTGATGACCATGTGCTGGAGCGCATTACCGCCGCCGCCACCGACACCCACTACTTTTATAACTGCGTTTTGAGGAACGTTATCAATTAATTCAAACATGGTTCCATCTCCTGAGTTTTAACTCGTTTCGTTATTTCGGCCCGCTTTAACGGGTCTGTTTAAAAATTGCCCTGGAACCACTTCTTCATACGTCCCAACGGCGATGTTTTGCCCTGCTCCGGGCTACTGCTACCTTGCTCGTGGTGCTTGATGCCGTAGTGCAACAAGCCGACCCCTGTTGAATAGATGGGGTTACGGACCACATCAGTCAGTCCCTTGAATTCCTGTGGTACGCCGAGGCGTACCGGCATGTGGAATATCTCTTCTGCCAATTCCACGGCGCCTTCCATTTTTGCGGTCCCGCCGGTCAATACGATGCCGGCGGGAACCATGTCTTCGAATCCTGAACGACGCAGCTCAGCCTGGATCAGGGTGAACAGCTCGTCATAGCGCGGCTCGACCACCTCCGCCAGTGCCTGGCGAGACAGGTCGCGGGGCGGACGTTCGCCCACGCTCGGGACCTTGATGGTTTCTTCCGGCCCGGCCAATTTGGCCAAGGCACAGGCATAACGGATCTTGATCTCTTCGGCGTACTGCGTGGGCGTACGCAGCGCCATCGCTATATCGTTGGTGACCTGATCACCGGCAATCGGGATCACCGCCGTATGCCGGATAGCCCCTTCGGTAAAGATGGCAATATCAGTGGTGCCGCCGCCGATATCGACCATGCACACGCCCAGCTCTTTCTCGTCCTCGGTGAGTACGGCGTAGCTGGATGCGAGCTGCTCGAGGATCACATCCTCGACTTCCAGCCCGCAACGGCGGATGCACTTCTCGATGTTCTGTACTGCATTCAGCGCGCAGGTCACCAGATGCACCTTGGCTTCCAGGCGCACGCCGGACATGCCCAGCGGCTCGCGCACGCCTTCCTGGTTATCAATCACGTATTCCTGCGGAAGGATGTGCAACACCTTCTGGTCAGCCGGAATTGCAACGGCCTGGCCTGCATCAAGAACGCGCTCGATATCGGCCTTGACCACTTCCCGGTCACGAATCGCCACGATGCCGTGGGAGTTCAGGCTGCGAATGTGATTGCCTGCCAGCCCGGCAAATACAGAATGAATCTGGCAGCCAGCCATCAGCTCCGCTTCTTCAATCGCGCGCTGGATCGACTGCACAGTGGATTCGATATTGACCACCACGCCTTTTTTCAGACCTCGGGAGGGATGAGAGCCAATGCCGACGATTTCGAGTTCGCCGTCCGAGCCAATCTCACCCACAAGCGCGACCACCTTGGAGGTGCCAATATCGAGCCCGACTATCATCCTGGTACCCTGCTTGCTAGCCATAATCTTTCGGTTACTCTCCCGTTTCATCTTGAGCAGCCGGCTCGTGCCAGGCTACTGCCATGCTGTTGCTGTAGCGCAGATCAACCCGCGCTATCTGATCCCGCCGCTCTGACAACACGAGCTGATCGATGGTCAGAAATCGCTTCATTTTTTCCACTACGTCATCGCGTCCGAGCAGTATCTGGATCCCGTCGCGGGTGGTCATGAACCAACTGCCGCGCTCGCGGAGTTCCAGTTCAGCCACACCGTGACCGTAAGGCCGCAGCAGACGGTTGAACTGCTGATAATTCTGCATGACCCTGCGCTTGGCGCGCTCCGGACCAGTCAGCCGCGGGAGCTCATCGAAGCGGTCGATACGCTCAGGCGAGAACGCCTCACCCGCATTATTCAACAGTGCGGTATCGCCCCACCGCGCAACCGGCAGCTGTTCATCCAGGTTGACCACCAGGCGGTCCGGCCACACCCGTTTTACCGACGCCCCGGCTACCCAGGACATGGCGTTGAGTTCGGCACTCAGCCCGTCGATATCGATGCCGAGAAAACTTTCATCCAGATACGGCTGGATAACCTCCTGCACCGCGTCACGGTCGATATATTGCAGGTCGCCTTCAACACTGATCACACTAATCGCCCGGTCTGCCTGGGGCATCAGCCGGGTGCCAAGCCCGTACAGGCCGACCGCGAGCAATAACAGCAGCACTGGCCACATCACCTGCTGCATCCGTTCGCCCAGACCCTGCAGCCTGGGCCAACGCAGATTCGGGCGGGACCATTTGCGTGGAGCTGGTGTTACGACGCGCACAGCACCCCGAGCCGGCGACTGACGTCGCACCAGGGACTTGCTCGTACGCTGATCACGCACCATCAACCCCAACATGATCCGGCCCTCAATACCCGGTGCCGGCAAGAATCGCCAGCACCAGATCGGTAAATGTCATCCCCGCGGCCGCAGCCGCCATGGGCACGAGACTGTGATCGGTCATGCCGGGCACAGTATTCACTTCCAGCAGGTAGAAACGCCCCGCCTCGTCTTGCATAACGTCTACGCGGCCCCAGCCCCGGCAACCCACGGCATGAAATGCCTGCAGACACAGCTCTGCCAGTTCGGCTTCCTTATCGGCGGGCAAGCCACAGGGACACTGATATTGAGTGTCATTGGCCAGATACTTGGCGTCGTAGTCGTAGAAGCTGTGCGGCGTGCTCAGGCGGATCGCCGGCAACGCACGGCCATCCAGAATCGCGACAGTGAACTCGGCACCCGTAATCCATTGTTCGACCAGCGTCTGGTCGTCATAGGCGCGGGCGTCATCACAGGCCTGTTCGAGCTCTGCCAGGTTATTGACCTTGGCCATGCCGATGCTCGAACCCTCATGGACCGGCTTGACGATCAACGGCGTACCCAGCGAATCAATGATCGACGGGCAGTCGGCGCGGTCGCGCAACAAGGCATGCTCGGGTGTGGACAGCTCAAGGCTGCGCCAGATCAATTTGGTACGCAGCTTGTCCATACCCAGCGCGGAGGCCATCACGCCGCTACCGGTATAAGGAATCTTCAGGCTTTCAAGCAGACCCTGCAGGCTACCGTCTTCACCGCCACGACCATGAAGGGCAATAAACACCCGGTCAGGACGGTTCGCGATCAGCTGCTGAGCCAGGTCCGCGCCTGCATCGATGCCATAGGCGTCGACGCCTGCACCGCGCAATGCCTCCAGCACGGCAGCGCCGGATTTCAGCGATACCTTACGCTCGGCGGACGTGCCACCGTAGAGGACTGCGACCTTGCCGAACTGGGACGGTTCAATCATCAGACCTGCCCTCCCTGCGCGCTCAAGCGTGTCAGCGCTTCGGCCAGCTGTGGTGCCAGTCCGGCGATGTCGCCAGCGCCCTGGGTCAAAAGAATATCGCCAGGTTGCAACACCGCTTTCAGCAGCGGCATGACGTCAGCGTCCCGCTCCACATAAATCGGATCAATCTGGCCCCGCTGGCGGATGCTGCGGCATAGCTGTTTGCTGTCCGCACCCGGTACCGGTTCTTCTCCGGCCGGGTAGACTTCCATCAGCAGCAAGGCATTGGTCTCGCCCAGCACTTGCACGAAATCTTCATAGAGGTCGCGCGTGCGGCTGTAACGGTGCGGCTGATAAATCATCACCAGACGTCGCTCGGGCCAGCCAGCGCGCACGGCTTTTATCACTGCCCCAACCTCGCGGGGGTGATGACCGTAGTCGTCAACCAGCATCACTTCGCCGCCGTCCAGCGCGTAATCGCCGTATACCTGGAACCGCCGTCCCACACCTTCGAATCCGGTCAGGCCTTTGACGATTGCCGCATCGCTAACGCCTTCATCGGTGGCCACAGCGATCGTTGCAAGCGCATTCAGCACGTTGTGTACGCCTGGCATGTTGACCCAGAGCTTCAAGTCATCGTGGCCGTCGCGTTGCACCGTAAAATACGTCGACATGCCGCTCTGATGGATGTCCACCGCGCGTACATCCGCATCACTGGACTGGCCGTAGGTAATAAACTGCCGATTGATCTGCGGCAGAATCTCACGCACGACCGGGTCATCGATGCACAGCACAGCTAGACCGTAAAAAGGCAGGTTGTGCAGGAATTCGATAAAGGTGCGCTTGAGCCGATTGAAGTCGCCCTCATAGGTCGCCATGTGGTCGGCATCAATATTGGTGACGATGGCCACCATGGGCTGCAGATGCAGGAAGGACGCATCGCTCTCGTCCGCTTCGGCGACCAGGTAGCGACTCTCGCCCAACTGTGCGTTGGTGCCTGCGCTGGTCAATCGCCCACCAATCACAAAGGTCGGACTCAGGCCTTCAGCCGCCAGCACCGAGGCGATCAGGCTGGTTGTCGTGGTCTTGCCGTGCGTGCCAGCTACGGCGATGCCATGCCGGTAGCGCATCAGCTCAGCAAGCATTTCGGCACGCGGCACTACCGGGATGCGGCGCTCCAGTGCGGCCGAGACTTCCGGGTTCTGGGTATTGATCGCGCTGGACACCACCAGCACATCCGCTTCCTGAACATTTTCCGGGCGATGACCAATATCCACCCGCGCACCAAAGCTTTCCAGACGCTGGGTGACTGCCGAGCGCTTGAGGTCCGAACCGGAAACCAGATAACCCAGGTTCAACAGCACCTCGGCAATGCCGCACATGCCTGCTCCACCGATGCCGACAAAATGGATACGGCGGATGCGGCGCATCTCCGGCAGAGCGAAAGTCGCCTGGGAGCGGGGTTTATTACCCACGGGCGACCTCCAGGCAAGCGTTGATCACGTCTGCGGTTGCGTTGGGTGCGGCCTGGTTACGGGCATTGTCTGCCATCTGTTGCAAAATCTCCGGATGGGTAAAAAGGTATTCCATTCGTTCAGCCAGTAGCTCTTTGGTCAGTGTCGCCTGGGGCAACAGCTCCGCCGCGCCATAGTCGGCCAGGAAACGCGCATTCGCGCTCTGGTGGTCGTCAATCGCGTGGGGCAACGGGACCAGCAATGAAGGTCGACCTGCTGCAGCGAGCTCACACACAGTCAGCGCGCCGGACCGGCACACGACCAGATCAGCCCAGGCATAGGCCGCAGCCATATCAGCAATAAAAGGCTCGACTTTCGCCTCGACGTCAGCGCCCTTGTACGTCTCGCTGGTCAGCTCGATGTGCAGCTTGCCGCACTGATGCCAGATTTCCGGCCGTCTGGATGCATCCACTGCGCCCATAGCTTCAGGCAGCATGCGGTTAAGCGGTAGCGCGCCAAGGCTGCCACCGAGTACAAGCAGGCGTGGACGACGTTGGCCGTCCCAACTCATTGCCGGTACCTGGAAAATTTCTTCACGCACCGGGTTACCGGTACTGCGGCGTTTACTGTCATTGGCAAAGCTGCCGGGAAAGCCCTCGCAGCGGCGTGCGGCGATCGTCGCCAGCATGCGATTGGCGGTGCCCACCACTGCGTTCTGTTCATGGATGATCACAGGAATGCGCTTCATCCAGGCAGCCAATCCACCAGGACCCGTGACATATCCGCCGGCGCCCAGCACGAAGGCAGGCTTCACCGACCGAATCACCTGCTGTGATTGACGCAGAGCGCGGATCAGGCTCAGCGGCGCCTTCAACAGGTCCGCCTTGCTTTTGCCGCGCAGTCCCTGGATGTCGATGTAGTGGATCGGGAAGTCTGCGGCAGGCACCAACTCGCTTTCGATACCGCGCCGTGTACCCAGCCAATGCACGTCGTAGCCCTTGTCGCGCAGCAAACGCGCGCAGGCCAAAGCGGGGAACACATGTCCTCCGGTACCACCAGCCATGACCAGCACGCTATTTTTCATTGCCGGCCTCCCGTAACGCCTGACGGCGTTCCCAGTCGATCCGCAGCAACAGGCCCAGGCTGATACAGCACACCACCAGGGAACTGCCCCCGTAGCTCAGGAATGGCAGGGTTAACCCTTTGGTCGGCAGCAGCCCGACATTCACGCCAACGTTAATCAGAATCTGGCCGCACCACATGATGGCCAGACCGTACGCCAGGTAGGCGGAGAACAGCCGACCAGCGCGCTCAGCCCACAGCCCTATATAAAGGCTACGAATCGCCACGAACACCAACAGACCAAAGGCGGCCAGCGCACCGATCAGCCCCAGCTCTTCGGCCAGCACGGCGAATACGAAGTCGGTGTGCGCTTCGGGCAGGTAAAACTGCTTCTGCACACTATTGCCCAGACCCGTGCCCAGCCAGCTGCCGCGCCCAAAGGCGATCAACGCCTGGGTCAGCTGATAACCGGTACCGAATGGGTCGGTCCAGGGATCCAGAAAGCTGGTCAAACGTTGCAGCCGGTACGGTTCAAAAGCCACCAGAAGCCCGCCGAGCGCACCGAGCGAGCCGAATAGCAGGGTGAAACGGAACAGGCCGACGCCCCCGAGGAAAAGCATGCCGGTGGCGGCGCCCATCAATACTACCGTCGCGCCGAAATCCGGCTCGATGACCAGCAGCCAGGCCATCGGGCCCAGCACCATGAATGGCTTGATGAAGCCAAACCACTTTTCCTTGACCTCTTTCTGACGCTGCACCAGATAGCCGGCCAGGAATACGACCGCGAACAGCTTCGCCAGCTCGGACGGCTGAATGTTGATCGGGCCAACCGCGATCCAGCGCCAGCTACCGTTGACCTCACGACCGATGCCAGGAATCAACACGGCAATCAGCAACCCGAATCCCACAAACAACAACGGAAAGCGAAATTGCTGCCAGAGATTCACCGGGATGGACAACACCGCTACCAGCGCGCCAACACCAATCAACAGATAGATCAGCTGACGGATCATATAAAACAGCGGGTTGCCCAGTTGGCCGGCGGCCACTTCCATGGACGATGAAGTCACCATGACCACACCCAGACCGAGCAGGCACAGCGCTGCTACCAGAAGCGGCATATCCATGTCGAAACGCCGCTCACCCAGCAACGGTGCGGCGGAGCGCTGCAGCACATCAGTCAAGATCATGTGTCAGCCTCCCTACCGCTTCGGCGAACAGACGGCCGCGCTCTTCGAAGTTCTTGAACATATCCAGGCTGGCACAGGCCGGAGACAGCAGCACTATGTCACCCGGCTGTGCCACATCAGCGGCCGCAGTAACCGCTTGTTCGATCGAGTCGACACGGATAACCGGTACAGCATTACCCAGCGCCTGACCCAGCTCCGCCGCATCGCGACCCAGCAATACGGCGGCCCGGCAATAGCGGCTGACCGGCTCACGCAGCGGCGCGAAATCAGCACTCTTGCCATCGCCGCCAGCAATCAATACCTGCTTGCCGTCCAGGTCGGCGCCAAAGCCATTGATAGCGGCCAGCGCGGCACCCACATTGGTTGCCTTGGAATCGTCGAAATAATCCACGCCGGAATGCTTGCCGACCCACTGGCAACGATGTGGCAGGCCGGTGAAACTGCGCAGCGCATCAAGCATGGCCGGGAACGGCAGCCCAGCCGCATGACCCAGCGCCAGCGCGGCCAGCGCGTTTGATTGATTATGCGCGCCGCGGATCTTCAGCTCGGCAACCGGCATCAGCGCCTTGAATTCGAAGGCGAGCCAGGTTTCGCCCTCCTCCTCAACCAGACCGAAGCCCTTGAAGTCGGGGCGCGACAGGCCAAAGGTCCATTGCGGCAACTGATCAGCCACCAGCGGCCGCGAGAGCAGGTCGTCGCGGTTGATGACGACC
Source organism: Pseudomonas profundi (assembly GCF_008638305.1). Taxonomy (GTDB): domain Bacteria; phylum Pseudomonadota; class Gammaproteobacteria; order Pseudomonadales; family Pseudomonadaceae; genus Halopseudomonas; species Halopseudomonas profundi. The sequence goes on along the minus strand of NZ_VTPZ01000002.1, from coordinate 135,188 downwards.
TGACGCGCGCCGCTGAAGATCCGGTGTTTGGCCTGGTGATAAGCCGCCAGATTGGCGTAGCGATCCATGTGGTCTTCGCTGACGTTCAGGACCGTCGCCACTTCGGCATTGAGCCGCTCGGTGGTTTCCAGTTGAAAGCTGGAAAGCTCGATCACATACAGGCCAGCGTTGTGGTCGAGCAGGTCCAGTGCCGGCGTGCCGAGGTTGCCGCCGACCGCCACGCGGATGCCAGCAGCGTATGCCATTTCACCAACCAATGTGGTCACTGTGCTCTTTGCGTTCGAGCCGGTAATTGCGATGATCGGCGCCTTGGCCTCGCGGGCAAACAGTTCGATATCACCCACCAGTTTGACGCCGGCCTCGTGCGCCCGCTGCAACGCCGGTGTCGACAAGGCGATACCCGGGCTAACCACCAGCTCCGCAGCCGAAGACAGTACGTCCGCATCCAGCTCACCGAGATGGAGATCCGCCATCGGTGCAAAACGTTTCAGCTGATCCAGGCCCGGTGGGTGCTGACGCGTATCCGCCACGCCGAAAGGCAGCCCACGGCCCGCCAGAAAACGGGCGACCGAAAGCCCGGTGCTGCCGAGCCCGACGATGATCCGTTTCTTGTCCGTGGTTATCAGTGACACAGTGTCTTCCTCAGCGCAGCTTCAGGGTGGCCAATCCGATCAGCACCAGTACGACGGTGATGATCCAGAAACGCACGATGACCCGGGGTTCGGGCCAGCCCTTCAATTCAAAATGGTGGTGAATGGGGGCCATGCGAAACACCCGCCTGCCGGTCAGCTTGAACGACGCGACCTGGACAATGACCGAGAGTGTTTCGACGACGAAAATGCCGCCCATGATGAACAGTACGATTTCCTGGCGGACGATCACGGCGATCACGCCCAGTGCAGCACCGAGTGCCAGCGCGCCCACGTCGCCCATGAAGACCTGAGCGGGATAGGTGTTGAACCAGAGGAATCCTAGCCCGGCGCCAATCAGCGCACCGCAGAAGATGATCAGCTCGCCAGCGCCCGGGACATGGGGAATCAGCAGGTATTCGGCGAAACGCACGTTACCTGAAAGGTACGCAAAAATGCCGAGTGCCCCGCCTACCATAACCGTCGGCATGATCGCCAGGCCATCCAGCCCGTCAGTCAGGTTCACGGCGTTGCTCGAGCCAACAATGACGAAATAGGTCAGGACGATGAATCCCATGCCCAACTGGAACTCGACATGCTTGAAAAACGGCACGATCAAGGTGGTTTCGATCGGCGTCTTGGCAGTCATATAAAGCACCACGGCGGCTAGCAGCCCGAACACTGACTGCCAGAAGTACTTCCAGCGCGACGGCAGGCCGCGTGAGTTCTTCTCTACGACCTTACGGTAATCGTCCACCCAGCCGATCGCGCCGAATGCCAGCGTGACACCCAGCACGACCCATACATAGATGTTACGCAGGTCTGCCCATAACAGCGTGGCGATAGCGATAGCCACCAATATCAGCGCGCCGCCCATGGTCGGAGTACCGGCCTTGGACAGGTGGGACTGCGGGCCATCATTGCGCACCGACTGGCCGATCTGCCGGAAACTCAACGAACGGATCATCCAGGGGCCTACGAACAACGCCAGGCCAAGTGCAGTAAGTACACCCAGAATCGCCCGCAGCGAGAGGTACTGAAATACCGAAAATCCGGTATGGAACTGCTGCAGGTATTGGGCAAGTAAAAGCAACATTAGCCGACCTTCCTGTCGTTATCGTCATCCACAGTGGCGACCAATCCTGCGACCACCTCCTCCATGCCTGCGCTGCGCGAACCCTTGACCAGCACACGAACGTCCGGGCCAAGCTGTGCTTTCAGCGCTTCGACCAGTTCGCTCTTGCTGGCGAACTGCTGTGCACCTTCGCCAAAGCGATTCGCAGCCAGGGCGGACAGCCGGCCAACCGCATAAAGCCCATCGAGGCCCTGCTGGCGTGCGTGTTCACCAATTTCCTGATGGCAGTCGCTCTCCCACTCGCCCAGTTCTGCCATATCACCCAGAACCAGAATACGACGCCCATCGAAGCAGGCGAGCAGATCAATCGCCGCCTTCACCGAAGCCGGGCTGGCGTTGTAGCTGTCATCAATGATGACGGAGCCCTGCCGACCCTGGCGACTGGCCGCGCGGCCCTGCATCGGTTGAACACTGGCCAGACCGCGCTGGATGTATTCAAGTTCGACATCCAGCGCCAGGGCGGCCCCCGTAGCTGCCAGTGCATTGGCAACGTTGTGCTGGCCCAGCAAGTTCAGCTGAACATTGACTTCGCCCTTAGGCGTTACCAACAGAAAGCCCGGGCATCCGCGATCATCGAGCTTGATTGACTCGGCGCGCACTTCAGCTGTCGGGTTCTTGAGGCTGAACACGTAGCTCTTGCGCTTGCCCAGCAACTGGTACCAGTCTTCGAACCAGGGGCTATCCAGATTGATCACGGCCTTGCCCTTGGTGCTCAGGCAGCTGAAAATCTCGCTCTTGGCTTTGGCAATATTGTCCAGGCTGCCGAAGCGGCCGACATGTGCATTGCCTGCATTGGTCAATACGCTAACCGTTGGCTTGGCGATCTCCATGCTGTACGCAATATCGCCACGGGCTGCAGCGCCCATCTCGATAACGGCGTAGCGGTGTTCATTGCTCAGGCCAAGCAGCGTCATCGGGACGCCGATCTCATTATTCAGATTGCCCTGAGTCGCTAGCACCGAGCCAAGCGGACGCAGGATCGCAGCGACCATTTCCTTGACGGTTGTCTTGCCGCTGGAGCCGGTTATTGCCACCAGCGGGCCGCTATAGGCAGCTCGGGCAAGGCCGGCCAACTGACCCAGCGCGCGCAGACTATCGTGCACCAGGAGCTGAGGGAGCGGATCTTCCACCAGATATTCGACCATCGCACAGGTTGCGCCGCGCGCGCGGGCATCGGCCAGGTGGTCGTGACCATTGGTGCGCGTTCCCGCAAGCGCGACGAACAAGCCACCCGGCTGAATCGCGCGGCTGTCAAAGGCGACGCTGTCAAACTCGGCGTCAACACCCTTCAGGGTTGCAGCGAGAGGGCTGACCAGATCGGACAGGCGCATGGCGTCAAGCATGACTCGCCTCCCACTGCAGCAGGGCACGTTCGGCCTGTTCGATGTCGTTAAAAGCGTGGCGCACGCCGTTTATCTCCTGATAGGTTTCGTGGCCCTTGCCGGCCAACAGAATGACGTCTTCGCGGTGCGCGCGGCTGATGGTGTGCGCGATCGCCTCGGCACGATTGGCAAGGACTGTGATGTTTTGGGGTTTGCCGAGACCCTGGCAGATCTGCCCGATGATGCCTGCGGACGGTTCGTTGCGGGGGTTGTCGTCTGTTACAACCACACGGTCGGCATAGCGTTCGGCGATTTGGCCCATCAGCGGTCGCTTGCCCGCGTCCCGATTGCCACCGCAGCCGAATATGCACGTCAAGCGGCCACTAACGTGGGCACGCAGGGCAGTCAGTGCCTTCTCCAATGCGTCGGGCGTGTGAGCGTAATCGACCACAACCAGAGGGCGCGAACCGCCGCCCAGACGCTGCATTCTGCCGGCGGGAGCGCGCAGCCCGGCAGCGCGTTCTACAGCCTGTGGCAGTTTGAATCCGAGCACCAACAGGCTGCCTGTCACGGCCAGCAGATTGCTGAGATTGAAGTCGCCGAGCAATTCGCTATGGAGGGTCGATTGCTCGCCTTCGAAATGCAGCAACGCATGGATGCCCGCGTCGTCATAGCGCACCTCACTGCAGTGCAGCAGCGCGGGAGTATCCCGCAGACTGTAACCGAGCAGCCGTGCGGTGCCCTTGCGCGGCGGACAGCTCTCCGCCAGGCGACGCCCGGCCGGATCATCGAGGTTGATCACCGCGTGGCACCCGGCAGCATCAAACAGGCGAGCCTTGGCGGCTTCATAGCTGTCCATGTCGCCGTGATAGTCGAGATGATCACGCGTCAGATTGGTAAATACAGCAACGTCAAAACCGAGCGCGGCGACCCGGCCTTGGTCCAGAGCGTGGGATGACACTTCCATACACACCGCTTCGGCACCAGCGTCGCGCAATTGCGCGAGTTGACCTTGAACATTCACCGCATCGGGCGTGGTCATACCATGATCAATCAACGCACCCGGCATGCCACTACCCAGCGTCCCGATCACACCGCAAGGCGTATTCAATTCGTTCAATGCCTGCGCCAGCATCTGGCTGACCGACGTTTTGCCGTTGGTTCCGGTTATGCCGACCAGCGTCAGGGCGGCGGAAGGCTCGCCATGGAACCGGCCGGCAATCGCGGAAATCTGGCCAGCCAGCTGCGGCACAGCCAGCATTGGCACGGCGCCTTCATAATGACAATCGCCGGCGGCGTCATATGCAACCGCTACCGCGCCCGCTTCGATGGCCTGGCCGATGTAATCGCGGCCATCCACTTTCAGTCCGGGCACTGCCAGAAACAGATAGCCGCTTTTTACCTGCCGACTATCCAGCGCAAGGCCTGTAACTCTGACATCCTGGCCTTGCCACTCCGGAAATAGCTGACGCAAAGTCATCATCCGCGAAACCCTCCCTTGGTCGGGGGGATTTCCACTTGCTGCAGCTCCGGCATGTTATCCGGTGCGATGTTCATCAGCCGCAACGCACCGGCCATCAGATCACTGAATATCGGCGCTGCGACCAGCCCGCCGTAATAGCCGCCCTTGCTGGGTTCGTCGACTACGATAGCAATGGCGATGCGCGGATCGGTGCTCGGTGCGAAGCCGGCAAACAGGGAGCGGTAGGAGTCTTCCTTGTAACCCTTGCTGGTATGACTGGCTTTGCGTGCGGTACCGCTCTTACCGGAGACATGATATCCGGGGACCAGCGCGCGATGCGTTCCGCCCTGGCCTTCGATAACCTGCTGCAACATTCCCTGGACCGCCTTGGCGACATCCGCGGAAATGACCTGCTCACCCGCCGGGACATCCTTGACCCGCAACAGCGACAGTGGAACCTTGCGTCCTCCATTGGCCAGCACGGAATACGCCTGCGCCAGCTGAACAGTGGTCAACGACAAACCGTAGCCATACGATAGCGTTGCGGTTTCGGCCTGACCCCATTCCCGGTAGCTGGGCAGATTGCCGACCTGCTCACCCGGAAAACCGAGGCCGGAATATTCGCCAAGCCCCACGCCCTGCATAACTTCACGGATGGCCGGACCGCCAACATCGAAAGCAATCTTGCTCATGCCAACGTTACTTGATTTGAGCAGGATACCGGCCAGATCCAGCTTGCCGCCCGGCGCGCGGGAAACATCGCGAATGGTGTAGCGACCAATCCTCAGCGTGCCAGGATAGACGTCTACTTCATCAGTGGTTTTCCAGCGGCCTGTAGCCAGGGCAGCGCTCATGGAAAACGGCTTCATGGTCGAACCGGGTTCGAACACATCGATCAGCGCGCGGTTGCGCATCATCTCGGGCTTGAGATTGGCGCGATTGTTGGGGTTGTAACTCGGGTGATTGACCATGGCCAGGACTTCACCGGTTCGTACGTCAATCATTACCAGGGAGCCGCCCTTGGCATCGAACTCTTCCAGCCCCTTGCGCAGCTCCCGGTGGGCCAGATACTGCAGGCGCAAATCGATGGACAAGGCGAGGTCGTTGCCGGGACGGGCATTCTTGACGACCTGCACATCCTTGATCAAACGGCCGCGACGATCCTGCAACACCTGACGGCTTCCCGGAACACCTTGCAGCCACTCGTTATAGGCAAGCTCGAGACCTTCCTGTCCGTGCTCGTCGACATTGGTAAAGCCGACCAGATGCGAGGTGACATCACCTGCCGGATAGAATCGGCGATACTCTTCCTGGCTGTAAACACCGGGAACTTTGAGGGCGACGACGGCGGCACCATCCTGCGGCGTCATACGGCGACGCAAGTAGATGAACTCGCGCTCGGCGTTGGCTTTCAGCCGCTCTCTGAAGGTGGCCAGATCAGTTCCCAGCGCCTCGGCCAGCTGGGGCCAATGCTGTTCCTGATGGATCAGCTGTGTCGGGTTGGCCCAGAGGGTCAGCACCGGCGTACTGACTGCCAGAGGCTCGCCGTTACGATCGGTAATCTGCCCGCGATGCGCGGTGATCGGCACATGGCGCAGACTGCGCTTGTCGCCCTGGTTACGCAGAAACCCGCCATCAAGCACATGCAGCTGCACGATTTGCCAGGCAATGACCGCGCAACAGACGCCCAACGCACCGATGACGATGCGGAATCGCCACGGGTGCAGGCTGCCATTGGGCTTGATCCTGATCATGGCTTCACCAGTACCACTTCGACCGCCGACGGCACGCGCATGTCGAGTTTGCTGCGGGCGATGCTTTCAACACGGTGATGGGCGGTCCAGGTGCTTTGCTCGAGAACCAGCCGGCCCCAATCGGCCTGCGCCTTTTCGCGCTGCTTCATCTCGGCATCGAGTTCGTTCAGCAGAGTACGGCTCCAATGGGCGCTATAGGGCACCGCCAGCGCACTGATCAGAATCAGCAGGCCGACCACCATCAGCCAGCCACTGCTACGTGGCAGACCAGTGCGTTCCTGAAGCGGCATCTGCTCAGTCATCAGCGCTTCTCCGCGATTCGCAGCATCGCACTGCGGGCACGTGGATTACCCGCGACTTCTTCGGCCGAGGGTTTGATGGCTTTGCCGATCAGATTGATGCTGACCGGGATATCGATTTCACGTATGGGCAACCCGCGGGGAATCGGCGCACCCTTGGCTTCGCGGCGCATGAACTGCTTGACCAGGCGATCTTCCAGCGAATGGAAGCTGATCACCACCAGCCGGCCGCCTGGCGCCAATACATCAAGCGCTGCCTTGAGGCCGTCAGCCAGGTCTTCCAGCTCCCGGTTGATGAATATGCGAATGCCCTGGAAAGCGCGGGTCGCCGGGTGCTTGTGTTTCTCCCACGCAGGATTGGCCACCTTGATGACTTCCGCCAGGTCGGCAGTGCGGGTAAAAGGCTGCTCGGCACGGCGCATGACAATGGCGCGCGCCATCCGCCGGGCGAAACGTTCCTCGCCGTATTCTTTCAGGACAGTGGCAATATCCGCTTCGTCGGCGCTGTTGATCCACTCCGCCGCGCTTTGGCCCTGAGCAGGATCCATGCGCATATCCAGAGGACCATCATTCAGAAAGCTGAAGCCGCGCTCGGCGTCATCGAGTTGGGGCGAGGACACGCCCAGATCCAGCAACACACCATTGACCTGACCGTGCAAACCACGCTGACGCAGCTCTTCAGCCATGTCGGCAAAGCTGCGGCGTACAACGACAAAGCGGCCGTCATCGGCCGCCAGTTGAGTTCCGACCCGAATTGCCTCCGGGTCCTTATCAAAACCGATGAGCCGTCCGTCTTTGCAAAGCTTCGAGAGAATGGCTCTACTATGGCCTCCTCGGCCAAATGTACCGTCCACGTACAACCCGTCCGGCTGCACCGCCAGACCCTTGAGCGCTTCTTCAAGCAGGACACTTATATGCTGGAACACGGGAGTCTGACTCATAGGCTCAGCGACTGCAGCTCAACCGGCAATTCGCCAGCATCCTGCACCTCAAGATAGGCTTCGGTAGTCGCGTTCCATTCGTCTTCACTCCACAGTTCGAATTTGTTCAGCTGACCAACCAGCATGACTTTCTTGTCGAGACCGGCGTGCTCGCGCAGCAACGGCGGCACTACGAAACGACCGTTACCGTCCAGCTCGATCTCGTTGGCGTTACCTATCAACAACCGGTTCAGCCGCTTTACTGCAGGGTTCATATTGGGGGCCTTCTTTAACTGCTGTTCTACTAGTTCCCATTCCTGCAGCGGATAGATCCACAGGCAGCGCTCTTCGAGGGCAATCGTCGCAATCAAGTGGCCACCACAGGACTCGAGCAGCCGATCGCGATACCGAGCCGGCATGGCGAGGCGCCCCTTGGCGTCCAGATTGATGGCACTCGTTCCTCGAAACACGCTCCTGCTACCCCCACTGAATGGCTATCCTTGCCAAAAAATCCCACTTTCGTCCACATCACACCACTTCGGCACACTATAGGAATGCGCCAATAGACCGTCAAGTGAGCATTTCACTGAAAAGCCTTTAATGACGAAGGGTTAGCAAAAAAGCGGAGCAATACTGTGGTATACGGGGACGAGGGCGTCAGACAAAATATTGACGTTTCAATCAGATATGAGTGAAACTTAATGTGAACTGTTACCAGGGATAATTTTTGGGCAGAAACAGGAATGCGATAGGCGGGAAAAAATAAGAGTTGGCCTGTAAGCCGGGTTCTGTCGAGGACAGTCATTCCTCTACGACAGCCATCACTGACTGCCTCTAGCAACCTACCCGAACCCAGTGCGGGCCACACCAACGGGTTCCTATTTGGTCTTGCTCCGAGCGGGGTTTACCTAGCCACAGACTGTTACCAGCTGCGCGGTGCGCTCTTACCGCACCATTTCAACCTTACCGGCGCTTGCGCGCTTAGGCGGTATATTTTCTGCTGCACTTTCCGTAGGCTCACGCCCCCCAGGTGTTACCTGGCACTCTGCCCTATGGAGCCCGGACTTTCCTCCCTACCGCAAGCGGTACGGCGACTGTCCAGCCAACTCTTGGGCGCAAGGTTAACCAGCTTCCTCGCGATGAGCAAGCACTCTTGTAACGCTCTACAACAAGCCTTTCAGCAAAAAGAATTTCCAAACCAGCAAAAAGCACCGTCGGCACCCTTTCCCGGCCAGCTTCCAATTTGCAGCCTCCAGCCTTAAACCTTGCCTGCCTTTTCCAGCGCTATCTGGTACAAGCGGTTTTTCTTTACCCCGGTCAGCTGGGCAGCGAGGGCCGAAGCCTGCTTCACGGGCAACTCGGCCAGCAGGATATCCAGGACGCGTTCAGCCTCCGGATCCAGGCCCTCGCCCTCCGGCAGTGCCGGCATGCCTTCAATCACCAGGACGCACTCACCCCGCTGCTGATCAGAATCGTTACGCACCCATTCGACCAATTCGGAGAGCGGCGCGCCCTTTATTGTCTCGAAGGTTTTGGTCAACTCCCGGGCAAGCACTACATGCCGCGCAGCACCAAGCAGAGCAAGCATATCCTCAAGGCACTCAAGCAGCCGATGCGGCGCCTCGTAGACCATCCAGGTGCGGGACTCAGTGCTCAGCGCCTGAATACGCGACCGCCGACCGTGGGACTTCGCCGGCAAAAAACCTTCAAAGGCGAATCGGTCAGACGGCAGACCCGCTGCGCTGAGGGCAGCTATCAGCGCACAGGGGCCCGGGACAGGACAGACCCGAATCCCGGCTTCGCGGGCCTGACGCACCAGGTGGTAGCCAGGATCGGAAATCAACGGCGTCCCTGCGTCGGATATCAACGCCATGTCTTCGCCTCCAAGCATGCGTTCGATCAGGCGCTGACTCTTGTCCCGCTCATTATGGTCGTGGCAGGCGGTGGTCGGGGTGGTCACTCCGAAATGCTGCAGCAAGCGGGCGCTGTGACGGGTGTCTTCAGCGGCGATCAGCTGCACAGTCCGGAGCACTTTCAATGCTCTTGGCGTGAGATCCTGCAAATTGCCAATTGGCGTGGCGACAACGTACAGGGTACCGGCGCTGGCAGACATATCATTACCTGAAAACGAGACTGAAGCCGGCATTGTACAGGACGTGAGCAGGTTCCCGCGAAGCGCATGGCGGTCACCCTGCCCCTTGGTTACAATGACTGCCTCACAGTTACGGAGCCTTGCCAGCAAGGCTCACCGTGTAAGGATTGCCTGATGCCCCGCATGAATCGCCTGTCGCTTACAGCCCTGGCCATTGCCGTAATGCTTGGGGGCTGCGCAACCCCACCGCCCTCTCAATTATCCGATCTGCCGCGCACACCGGATGCGACGGTAGAAGAGATTCTCGAGGATGCCGAGCGCTACTCTGGCGCCGAAGCGTACCTGCTGCGTTTGTATGCGGCACAGGCCGCGTGGAGCACCAATCAGCCTGAACGGGTTCGCAGCATCCTCAGCAGGATTCCGCAGAGCGAACTGCCACCGGACCAGCAGCTACGTTTCGCCGAACTCCAGGCGCGTAGCGCGTTGGCGCTGGAGCAGCCGGAAGCGGCGCTGCTCGCGCTGCGACATCCCTCGATGATCCATCTTGAGACTCAGCCAATCGAAGAGCAGCTGGCCATTCAGCAGCTGCGCGCAGAGGCCTTCCAGGCTACTGGCGACCCGCTGAATGCCGCCCGTGAGCGCGCCTTCATTGACGGCATGCTTCCGCCGGGCGAACGTGAAGCGAACCGCCAGGCGATCTGGGAAGATCTCAATCGCGCCCCGCTGGAAGATCTCCGCCAGGCGGCTGGCGAGGCCACAGGCGAGTTCGCTGGCTGGGTGCAGCTGGCCCTGATTAGCCGGGAACAGAGCAATCTGGATCTCCAGGTGCAAAGCGTGAACAAGTGGAAGGAAACCTTTTCCGACCATCCTGCAGCCAGGCTGATGCCTGACTCGATTGCTCAGCTGCTCGAGCTGCATGCCAATCGCCCTACCCATATCGCCCTGTTCCTGCCTTTCGAGGGCCCGCTGGCTGGTGCAGCCCAAGCCCTTCGAGATGGGTTCATGGCCTCCCAATACCAGGCCCACAGTCAAGGCCTGGAGCAGCCGCAAGTCAGCCTCTATGACAGCACGGCGTATGCTGACCTGATGGCCTTCTATCGCGACGCCGAGGCCGATGGCGTGCAGTGGGTAATCGGACCGCTGGAGCGCGATCAGGTGAGCCGCCTGGCGGGTATGACAGAACTTCCCTTGCCGACTCTCGCGCTTAACTATACCGATAGCTCGATCAGCTCCGATCAGACACTCTTCCAGTTCGGCCTCGCACCTGAAGACGAGGCCCGCTCCGCCGCACGGCGAGCTTGGGACGATGGGCACAGAAACATGGCAGTACTCGCCGCTCAGACCGATTGGGGCCAGCGTTCCTTCGAGGCGTTCCGGGCCGAATGGGAAGCTCTGGGCGGCAAGCTGGTTGGTCGCGAGATAATCAACGAACCTGCAACCATTTCAAGCCAGATTGCAGACCTGCTGAATATCCGCGAGAGCGAGCAACGCGGCGCCCGCATCCAGAGTACGCTGGGCAACGAAGTGGTGGTGCAGCCTACGCCGCGCCAGGATCTGCACGCCTTGTTCCTTGCCGCCACGCCACAACAGGCCCGGCAGATCAAACCGACGCTGGCCTTTCAATACGCAGCCGATCTGCCGGTTTACGCCACCTCACACGCCTACCAACTAGGTGCGGACGCTGCTGACAACGCTGATCTCGACGGCTTGCTGGTAGCGGAGATTCCCTGGTTGCTCACCCGTTCGGATGCCTTGTACGAGACCGTCAGTAGCAGCTGGCCTCAGGCAACTGGCCCGATGGGACGCCTGTACGCCATGGGCGCCGATGCTCAGCGCTTATTCAGCCGCCTGCCACAGCTACAACGCTACGAAGAAGCCAGCATCGAAGGTGCGACGGGGCGTCTGTCGCTGAGTGCAGATGGTCGCGTGCACCGCAGCCTCGGCTGGGGCGTGATCAGTGAAGGCCGCATCGTTCCGGTCGACGAGGTCATCAGCGCGCCATGATCCGCCTGACGGCCAAGCAGATCCTTGGCAATCAGGCCGAGCGTCTCGCAGAGCAACTCCTCGTCAAAGCGGGTATGCGGCTCCTGGCACGCAATTACCGCTGCAAGCTGGGTGAGCTGGATCTGGTCATGCGCGACGCAGATACAGTAGTATTCGTCGAAGTACGCTTCAGGCGCACGGGCCAATGGGGCAGCGCGGTGGAGACAGTCGACCGACGCAAGCAAAAGCGCGTTATCGCTGCGGCTCAACATTATCTACTGACCCATCCCCATCTGGCCGACCAGCCCTGTCGCTTCGACGTCATTGCCGCCGATGGCAGTCCTGCGGATCCTGCATCCTATCGATGGATCCGCGAAGCTTTTACTTGCTAACGAGTTCCTTCCTATGGATATGCAGCACCGCATCAGGCAACTGTTCACAGACAGTATCGAAACCAAGACCAGAGCCATGGAAGCTCTAGGACCAAGCATAGAACAGGCGAGCCAGGTAATGGTCAACAGCCTGCTGAATGAAGGCAAGCTGCTCTCCTGTGGCAACGGTGGCTCGGCCGGGGATGCGCAGCACTTCTCCTCGGAGCTGCTTAATCGCTTCGAGCGTGAACGCCCCAGCCTGCCGGCTATCGCGCTGACAACAGACAGCTCGACCGTCACCTCCATTGCCAACGACTACAGCTACGAAGAAATTTTCTCCAAGCAGATTCGTGCGCTTGGACAGCCGGGTGATGTATTGCTGGCCATCTCCACTAGCGGGAATTCCGGCAACGTGCTTCAAGCCATCCAGGCCGCACACGACCGCGACATGCTGGTGGTTGCGCTCACCGGACGGGACGGCGGCGCAATGGCCTCCCTGCTGCTTCCGGAAGACGTCGAAATTCGCGTACCGGCGCGCTCCACCGCGCGCATACAGGAGGTACACCTGCTCGCCATTCACTGCCTGTGCGACCTGATTGATCGGCAGCTGTTCGGGAGTGAAGAATGATGCTCAGAGGAATCTGCATTTTGATGGTAGTGGCAACCCTTTCCGGATGCAGTGGCGTGCTGACCGCTACCCGGGACACGCCTATGCAGGGCGACCATGGCACCCGAACGCTCGGCAGCACCATTGACGATCAACTGATCGAAACCCGCACGAGCGTCAACATAGCCAAGGCCGACGTAGCACTAGAGCGTGACTCACGCATCGAGGTAACCAGCTTCAACGGCGTAGTGCTGCTTGTCGGCCAGGTACCGACCGAAGCATTGCGCAAGACCGCGGCGCGGGTCGCCAGCGAAGTGCAGCGCGTCAAGGTGGTACACAACGAACTCACAGTCGGTCCGAAACTGTCATTACTGGCGCGCAACAACGACGCCTTGATTACCACCAGCGCCAAGAGCCGCCTGTTAGCGGACAGCAACATACCGGGGCGGCGTATCAAGGTCGTCACTGAAGCGGGCGTGGTTTATCTAATGGGGCTGGTCAGACGCAGCGAAGCCGATCTGGCGGTGCAAGCAATACAACAGGTAGGTGGAGTGCAGCGTATCGTGAAACTATTCGAGTACATTGACTGAAAATCCGGGCCGGCCATCCAGCAGCCGGCCCACACCATCCTCAATCGAAGCCCGATCAGCTTCGACAAATCCTTCTATTTGACAACTTTCAGTGACGGACGCCCGGACGGCTTGGCTTCCGGCCTGGCGTCATCGGCTCCACCCTTGTCGTCCTCAGGCGGCGGCGTAACCGGCTCTATCTCGAAGACCATGCCCTGCCCGTTCTCGCGCGCATAGATTGCCATAATAGCCTGAGCAGGCAACCACACCTGCTGCGGGCGGCCACCGAAACGACCGTCAAAACTGATCTTGTCGTTATCCATTTCGAGATGCCGGATCGCGCTGGGCGATACATTCAGAACGATCTGACCGCCTTCAACAAAACTGTCGGGCACTACGGTATCCGGATACTCTGCATTAACCAGAAGATAGGGGGTGCACTGATTGTCGAGAATCCACTCGTACAGCGCCCGCACCAGATAGGGCCGGCTTGAACTCATCTGAGCCATGCATGCCTCCTGAAAATAGAATGAATGGCTACTGCATATCCTTCTCAGCGGACGAAAGGCTTCCAATAAAGCCATCACGCTGAAAGATGCGGTCCATATAATCCTGCAAGGGCTTCGCCTGCTTGGGCAGCTCGATCCCCAGCATGGGCAGACGCCAGAGAATCGGTGCAATGCAGCAATCCACGAGGCTGAATTCGTCGCTCATGAAGAAAGACATTTCAGCGAACACCGGAGCGACCCCGGTCAGACTTTCACGCAGCTCCTTGCGGGCTTTCGCCGCAGCCGCGGCCGGCGTCCTCGGGTCAGCGATCACGTCCACCAGGTTGCACCAGTCACGCTGCACCCGATACATCAGCAAGCGCGTATTGGCACGGGCCACAGGATAGACCGGCAATAATGGAGGGTGCGGGAAACGCTCGTCCAGATACTCCATCATGATGTTGGGCTCGTAGAGCACCAGATCACGATCGAGCAACGTTGGGACAGTGTTGTAGGGATTGTTTTCTATAAGCTCCTGCGGATGATCGCCTGACTCGACGTTGATCACATCGACGGTAACCCCTTTCTCTGCCAGAACAATGCGCACGCGGTGACAATAATGGTCCCGTGGATCTGAGAAAAAAGCCATCGACGAACGTTTGCTGGCGGTAACACCCATATATCAACCCTCATCCTTAGCGCGTTGCGGTAGCAGCCTGCATGCGATGCCACGACCGCGCTGACCAGAGATACCCCGGCCGCTATCAATTAGGCAGGCATTATACCCCAGAAACAGGCGCGCGCCCCTAAGGGCGCGCGCAATTGATCCAGTTAAAGCAGAGGATCAGTGAACGTCTTTCCAATACTCACGTTTCAGCAGGTAAGCAAAGATGAACAGGAAAGCCAGGTACAGCAGCACGTAGATACCGATACGATGGCGCTCCAGCTTGATCGGATCAGCCGAGTAAGCCAGGAAGGCGACCAGGTTCCGAACTGTCTCGTCGAATTCCTCTTCGGTCTGAGTGCCAGTACCAGGCACTACCGTCAGCACATCGCACTGCTCTTCCTGAACAGTTTCACCTGTCAGCGTATCGCGCATCGCCTTGCCATCTTCCATGACCGGCATCGCCTTGCAGCCGATAACCTGATGCCCCTGCAGCTCGGCGAGAACGTTAGGCATGCCGACATTCGGGAAGACCATATTGTTGGAACCCAGCGGACGCGAGGGATCTGCGTAGAAGGTGCGCATGTAGGTGTACAACCAGTCCTCACCACGCACGCGAGAAACCATGGTCAGATCCGGCGGCGCAGCGCCGAACCATACCTTGGAATCTTCCGGCCGCATGCCGTTTTCCATGTGCTCACCGATCAACGCACCGGTGAATACCATGTTTTCCAGCATCAGCTCTTCAGGGATACCCAGATCCGTAGCTACACGCTCGTAACGCTGAAACTGAGCGGAGTGGCAGCCCATGCAGTAGTTAACAAAAGTACGTGCGCCATCCTGCAGTGAAGCCTTGTCGGTCAGATCAATATTGGCCTCGTCCAGCTCGTATCCACTGGCAGCGCCCAGCGCAACACAGGGCATCAGGGCAAATAACAGGGCAATTAGTCGATTTTTCATTAGCCAGGAATCCTCTCCGGAACGGCCTTAGTCTTCTCCATGCGGGTATAGAACGGCATGAGTATGAAGAAGGCGAAATACAGGACTGTACAAATCTGCGAAATCAGCGTCCGGGTATCGTTACCTGGAATAGCGCCCAGAATACCCAGAATCACGAATACGATGCAGAAAATAGCCAGCCATAGCTTGCTCATCCAGCCCTTGTAACGGATAGAGCGGACCGGACTACGATCCAGCCAGGGCAGTACGAACAGCACCGCGATCGAAGCACCCATTGCCAGTACACCCGGGAATGCAGAGCCACCAATTGCCGGTACGGCGCGCAGAATGGCGTAGAACGGCGTGAAGTACCAGACCGGAGCAATATGGTCAGGCGTCTTCAGCTGGTTGGCTACTTCGAAGTTAGGATGCTCCAGGAAATACCCGCCCATCTCCGGAAAGAAGAACACGATGGTGCAGAACACGAACAGGAAGACCACGACACCAACGATATCCTTGACGGTGTAATAAGGATGGAAGGGAATGCCGTCCAGCGGCTTGCCCGACTCGTCCTTGGCTTTCTTGATATCGACGCCAAGCGGGTTGTTGGAGCCCACCTCATGCAGCGCGATAAGGTGCAATACCACCAGCCCCAGCAGCACGATTGGCAATGCAATGACATGCAGCGCGAAGAAGCGGTTCAGAGTAATGCCGGAGATCAGATAATCACCCCGTACCCACTGCGCCAGATCAGGACCGATGAATGGAATCGCCCCGAACAGCGAAATGATTACCTGAGCACCCCAATAGGACATCTGGCCCCAGGGCAGCAGATAACCCATGAATGCCTCACCCATCAGTACCAGATAGATGAGCATGCCAAACAGCCACACCAGCTCGCGTGGCTTCTGGTAGGAGCCATACATAATGCCGCGAAGCATATGCAGATAGACCACTACGAAGAAGGCGGAAGCACCAGTGGAGTGCAGGTAGCGCAACAGCCAACCATAATCCACATCACGCATGATGTATTCGACAGAGGCGAACGCGCCAGCCGCGGACGGCTCGTAACTCATGGTCAGCCAGATACCGGTAATAAGCTGGTTAACCAGCACCAGCATTGCCAGCGAGCCGAAGAAATAGAAGAAATTGAAGTTCTTGGGAGCGTAATACTTGGTCAGGTGATTCTCGATCACCTCGTTGACCGCCATCCGCTCGTTAACCCACGTCCAAAGCTTGCTCATCAGGCTGTCTCCTGGTCCAGACCGATCACGAGGATATCGTCGGTCTCATAGGAATGCGGGGGGACCGGGAGGTTCAGCGGTGCCGGCTGGCCCCGATGTACCCGACCGGACATGTCGTAGCGGGAGCTATGGCACGGGCAGAAATAACCACCCTTCCACTCTGTCCCCATGTCAGCTGAAGCAACCTCGGGACGGAATAGCGGCGAACAACCCAGGTGAGTACAGATACCCATCACCACCAGAATTTCAGGCTTGATGGAACGGGTCGCAGCATCGACGTATTCGGGCTGAACGGAGGACTCGGACTGAGGATCGGCGAGGATGCCTGTGTTCTCCTCGAGAAGCGCCAATGCCTCGGGCGTTCGACGAGACACAAACACCGGCTGACCACGCCATTCGGCAACGATCTGCTGACCTGCCTCCAGCTTGCTGATATTCACCCTCACCGGCGCACCAGCCGCCTTGGCTCGGGCGCTCGGGAACCAGGCCCCCACAAAGGGAACTGCTACCCCCACTACACCGGCGGCGCCTACAACACTCGTGGCTGCCACCAGGAAGCGACGCCGGCCGTTATTAACGCCGTCATTACTCATCCAGTCGTCTCCCATCAGCTAAACAGGCCTTTTTACAAGGCTTTGAAATTTTTTGTACTGCTTGCACAAAATGAAACAGATGGTAATGAAAAAGCCCTTTTTTGACAAGGAGATATCCATCCCAACTCTACGGCGCAACCCGCTGCCAGAGCGCGTCATTCGGGGCTTATACATGCAGCGCCCCAGGCGCGTGACACCATGTCGCAGATACAACAACGCCCGGCATCCTTTTGGGAGACCGGGCGCTGGTGACGCAAGCGCGGGAATTAACGCTTGGAGTATTGCGGACGCTTACGTGCTTTACGCAGACCGACTTTCTTACGCTCAACTTCACGGGCATCGCGAGTCACGTAACCAGCCTTGCGCAGTTCGCCACGCAGAGTCTCGTCATATTCCATCAATGCACGAGTAATGCCGTGACGAATCGCACCGGCCTGACCGGAGCTGCCGCCACCCTTGACGGTGACGTAAACATCAAACTTCTCGGTGCTATTGGTCAGCTCAAGCGGCTGACGAACGACCATGCGCGCAGTCTCGCGACCGAAGAAGTTCTCGATGCTGCGGCTGTTGATGGAGATGTTTCCGTTACCCGGACGCAGGAAGACCCGAGCAGTGGCAGTCTTACGACGGCCGGTACCGTAGTTTTGTGTTGCCGACATAATGAGATCCCTTAAATCTTGAGTTCTTGAGGCTGCTGAGCCGCATGCGGATGAGCTGCACCTTTGTACACTTTCATCTTGCGGTACATTGCACGACCCAAGGGGTTTTTCGGCAACATGCCTTTTACGGCAGACTCGATCACGCGCTCGGGAGCACGATTGATGAGCTTTTCAAAATTGATCGACTTGATACCACCCGGGAAGCCGGAGTGGCTGTAGTAGATCTTGTCCTGAGCCTTTTTACCGGTCACATGCACCTTTTCGGCGTTAACGACAACGATGTAATCACCGGTATCGACGTGTGGGGTGTATTCGGGCTTGTGCTTGCCGCGCAGACGTGTAGCGATTTCGGTAGCGAGACGACCCAGGGTAAGCCCACTGGCATCTACTACGTACCAATCACGTTTGACGGTTTCCGGTTTGGCGCTAAAGGTTTTCATTAATCCTAGCCTCAGAGGCCACTCTAATAAACAAGAGGGCGAATCTTACAGAATGAAATGTGTTTTTACAAGACAACAAAGCCTAGACAGACACTCAGTGGGGGCTCTGTGGGTCTGGTGGCATCTGCGCTGTAAACCACGACAGGCTAGGCATCCTGTCGAAAGTGGCGGGCATTATGCCAAGGGAGGCAAAAATTTCAACCTTTATTTCCAGCCGTGGTACTAATAAAGGCTTTCGCCAGCAGCAGGAGTCTCGCCCATGCAATACCGCCCTCTCGGCCGCAGCCAGCTCAAAGTCAGTGCATTGTGCCTGGGCACCATGACCTGGGGTGAGCAGAATACCCAGTCAGAAGCGTTTGCACAGATCGACCGCGCCCGCGATGCCGGCGTTAATTTCATCGATACCGCCGAGATGTATCCCGTCCCGCCACGCGGTGAAACCTATACGGCCACCGAAACCATCATCGGCAACTATTTCCGCGAGCGTGGAAATCGCAACAAATGGATACTCGCCAGCAAGATTGCCGGACCGAACCGGGACATGCGCCACATCCGCGGCGGCCAGACACGTTTCAACCGGGAGCACCTTACCGCAGCGCTGGACGCCAGCCTGCAGCGATTGCATACCGATTACATTGATCTTTACCAACTGCACTGGCCAGACCGCAGCACCAACATGTTCGGCGATCTCGGCTATCGCCATGACCTCGACGAGCAGCTCACTCCGATTGAAGAGTCGCTGGAGGTGCTGGATGAAATGGTACAGGCCGGCAAGATTCGTCACATCGGGGTATCGAACGAGACGCCCTGGGGTGTCAGCCGATTCCTGCATCTGGCAGAAACCCGCGGCTGGCCGCGCATCGTATCGGTCCAGAATCCCTATAATTTGCTCAACCGCAGTTACGAAGTGGGCCTGGCAGAAATGTCGATGCGCGAACAGACCGGCTTGCTGGCTTACTCCCCGCTGGCTTTTGGCACCCTGACCGGCAAATACCTGAACGGCCTGCGACCGGAGAAAGCGCGGCTCACGCAATTCAGCCGCTTCATCCGTTACACCAATCCGGAAGCGCAACACGCCTGCGCGCGTTACGTGCAGCTTGCCCGTGATCATGGAATGGACCCGGCGCAGATGGCGCTAGCCTTCGTGACACGCCAGCCATTCGTGACCAGCAATATTATCGGCGCCACCAACATGGACCAGCTCAACCGCAACCTGAGCAGCATCAATATGGGGCTGTCTGATGCCATTCTCGAGGCCATAGCGGCTATCCACCGTAGCCAGCCCAATCCTGCCCCCTAGACGCCGACACCCTGCGCTATTGAAAAGGTCACCTTTGAGGTGGCCTTTTCAGTTACGGCTTATGCGGACGCGACAGGAACTCGTGGGACTGCATTTCCAGCAAGCGGCTGAGGGTGCGCTGGAACTCAAACTCGAGTCGACCACCGGTGTACAGGTCTTTCAGCTCGACCTCCGCGGAGATGATCAGTTTCACGTTCCGGTCGTAGAACTCGTCAACCATATTGATGAAGCGCCTCGCCATGTCGTTCTTGGACACATCCATCTGCTCGACATTGGCTATCAATACCGCGTGAAAGATCTTCGCCAGCTCGATGTAATCGTTCTGGCTCCGGGGGCCGTCGCACAGCTCGCGGAACTCGAACCAGCCCACATCATCACCCACCCGGACCGACTGCACCGGCCGATTGATAACAGTGAGCGTTTCCCCTTCGACCACATCAGCCAGTTCCGGCACCAGGCTTTCGAAACTGCGACGCAGACTGGCTTCAGCCTGATCGTCCAGAGGACAATGGTAGAGCTCCGCCTGCTCCAGAGCGCGCAGCCGATAATCCACGCCACTATCAACATTCACCACTTCGGTGTGACTGTTCAACAAAGCAATGGCAGGCAGAAAGCGAGCGCGCTGCAGGCCGTTCTTGTACAGCCCGTCAGGTACGATATTGGAGGTTGCCACCAGCGTAACGCCGTTGTGAAACAGCTCCTCCATCAGGGTTCCGAGGATCATTGCGTCGGTGATATCTGACACAAAGAATTCGTCAAAACAGATCACCCGTGCTTCATCAGCAAAGCGTTTGGCAATCAGTGAAAGGGGATTTTTTTCACCCTTGAGCTTATCCAGCTCATGGTGAACGCGCTGCATGAAACGGTGAAAATGCGTGCGCATCTTGCGCTCGAACGGTAGCGCATCAAAAAAGGTATCTACCAGGTAAGTCTTGCCGCGCCCTACGCCGCCCCAGAAATACAACCCCTTCACAGGCTCCGGCTTCTTGCCCAATAACTTGCCGATCAAACCCGGCCTGGCGGACTCCTTGGCCACCAGTTCGTCATACAACCGCTGCAAGTGGCGTACGGCATTTTCCTGGGCAGGATCGTGAAAGAAGTCCGGACGCTGGAGGTCCGCCTGATAGCGTGAAAGAGGCGTCATGCTGGGTCCACTGGGATACCGGGAGGGCCGATACTCTAACCGTCAGATCCGGCGTTGGCAATCTGACGTAAGTACAGCTCCACCGCTTCCTTGAGCTCGACCAGCCGACCGTGAAAGAAATGCCCGGTATCAGCAAAGCGCTCCATGGCTACGCCCGGCTTGCCTTCCAGCAGCTCGAATACCGCGGAGGACGCGACCACGTCGTCCGCCTCGCCCATCATGACGGCGGCCGGCCCTGCCAGCGGCATCAACTTGTCAAAGGGCAGCTTTTCTACCGAAGGGGCGACCAACACCAGGCGCGCCGGCCAGCTATCCAATCGACTGGCGGCCGCAGCAGCCACGTAGCCGCCAAAGGAGAACCCCATCAGCCAAAGCTTGTCCATGCCGAGATTGGCTCGCGCCCAGGCGATCACCGCCAGGCAGTCCTCTACCTCACCGATGCCGTCGGCATGCGCGCCAGCGCTTTTCCCGACGCCACGGAAGTTGAACCGAATGGTACTCGCGCCCTGATCGCGCGCTGCCCGCGTCAACGTATGTACGACCTTGTTCTGCATGGTGCCACCCTGCAAAGGGTGCGGATGGCAGATCACGGCTACCCTGTCTGTACCCTCTGCTTTACTTACCAGCATTTCAAGCGGGCCGGCGGGCCCTTCTATCAATTGGGTTTGTTCTGCTCTTCGACTCATGGCCCGCTCCCGTGACTGTTTACGATCAAATGGCGTCGCATGCTCACAAGACTATCAGGTGGTCCGGCTGACATACACGCCGGAAGCGCCTCGAATGTACAACCAGGCGCTTCATTAGATCTGCCGCACAAAGTCCTGCTGCCCGGGCGCAGGCGCGCGCGACACAAAGATCAACAGACTCTAGGGTCTGTTGCCGTTTCATCGCGGCCGCGACGGAGGCCCGTTTAGTGCAGAACAAGGCGCGAGGAGTGAAATTTGGTTGTTCCAAATGAGCGACGAGTAACGCAGTGCTGCGCTAAACGGGTCCCGTCCCTTCGGGTTGCGCGGCAAATGACGCCATGCGGCGTTGCGGGACTTGGCAAGGGAACAACCATTACCTGCGTCCCGCGCCTTGCCTGGCGCCATTTGACACAGCAACGCGGCTCGTGATGAAACGGCAACAGACCCTAGCCTTGTTGTGCAAATGCCGTTACCGTAACCCCATGCAGTGATCGACTTAATGAGGAACCAAGGTGGAACCAAACGAAAACCTCTGGATTGCAGTACTTATTTCCCTGGCGCTGGGCATCGTGATTGGCGTAGTCATTGCCCGCCTGACCAAAGGCGTCGGCGGCAGCGGCGGAACCGGTACTCAAGCCCAGCTTGAGGGTTTGCAGCTGCGGTTCGAGGAATACCAGCAGGAAGTCGCCAGTCATTTCAATACAACCGCGAGCCTGGTATCGAAACTCAACCGTAGCCATCAGGAAATGCAAGCGCATCTGACCCAGGGAGCGGTTAACCTCGCTCCTGACGAAATGACGCGCCAGCGCTTGCTCGCAGCGCTGGAGGACGATTCCGATCCCATCCATACCAGCAGACGCGAACGGCTTGAACCGGTGTTTGACAGCTTCGAGCCGCCGCGCGACTACGCTCCCAAAATGGAAGACAGCCCCGGCACGTTGTCGGAAGAATACGGCGTCAAGCACAAGCGCTAACGGCTGCCCCTGCACGCTCAGTGCAGGGCTAACCTCGGGATCCTGACATGCCGGCGCTCCCCGAAAATCCTTTTCTGTCCCATTGCCCGGGCGACGCGCTGCATCTGGTCATCACCGGCGACTGGACTTTGCAGTACTACTCAGAGCTGCGCCAATTGATTGCAGGCCATGGCGGCGCCAAGACCGCTCTCATGCGAGCCGACCTCAGCGGTCTGGGCGAGCTGGACACGGCCGGCGGTCAGCTGCTGGCTGAGTTGTTGGGTAGCGAATTACTCGAAACCGCTGCCGAACAGCAGCCAAACATGCCGGAAGAACGTCGCATCCTGCTACGTCGCATTGCCCGCAGCCTCGCTCCAGAGAGCGCACCTCGACCACCCGGAAATGCGCTTGGCGACATGCTCGCGCAGGTGGGCAAGAGCATGCTTCTGTTCTGGGAGCACCTGATTTCACTGCTCGGCTTTATCGGCCTGACGCTAGCCGGTCTCGCACGCAATCTCCTGCAGCCTGGCAACTGGCGAATCACCGCGGTCGTGGCCCAGATTGAACAGACAGCGCTCAATGCCGTACCGATAGTCGCCCTGCTGAGTTTCATGGTGGGCGCAGTGATCGCCTTCCTCGGCGCCACCGTACTGGCGGAGTTCGGCGCGAGTATTTTCACGGTCGATCTGGTCGCCTTTTCCTTTCTACGTGAGTTCGGTGTGCTGCTGACGGCCATCCTCATGGCTGGTCGCACGGCCAGCGCCTTTACCGCCCAGATCGGCTCGATGAAGGCGAACGAGGAGATCGACGCCATCCGCGCACTGGGCTTGAACCCGCTCGACCTGCTGGTGATACCGCGGGTACTGGCATTACTGGTTGCCATGCCAGCCTTGACCTTTATCGCCATCCTGTCGGGGTTGTTCGGCGGCGGCATGGTCTGCGCTTTGGCACTGGATATATCACCCACCATGTTTATCGGCATTCTGCAGCAGAACGTCGACATGCAGCACTTTGTGCTCGGCATGGCCAAGGCGCCGGTGTTCGCCTTCCTCATCGCGATCATCGGCTGCCTTGAAGGGTTCAAGGTCAGCGGTAGCGCGGAGTCGGTCGGCGAACATACGACCTCTGCGGTCGTGCAATGCATCTTTGTGGTGATTCTGGTAGATGCCATGGCCGCCCTTTTCTACATGGAGATGGGCTGGTGAGCCACGAACATCACACACCGCTGGTGGAAGTACGCGGCCTGGTTAACCGGTTCGGTAGCCAGGTTATCCATGAGAATCTCGACCTGGATATTCACCGCGGCGAGATCATCGGCGTGATAGGCGGCTCCGGAACCGGCAAGTCGGTACTGTTACGTTCGATCATAGGGCTCAAACCGCCGGATGCTGGCAGCGTCAAGGTCTTCGGGCAGGACCTTGCCCGGCTCGATGCCGAGCAACGCTCGCGTCTGGAGCAGCGTTTCGGCGTGCTGTTCCAGCGCGGCGCACTGTTCTCGTCCTTGACCGTCAGCGAAAATGTCGCCCTGCCATTGATCGAACATGCCGGCCTGAGCAGAGAAGACGCCGAACATCTGGCATGCATGAAACTCGCTCTGGCTGGCTTGCCGCCGAACGCAGGGAGCAAATACCCGTCTGAATTATCAGGCGGCATGATCAAACGCGCGGCGCTGGCCCGTGCGCTGGCACTGGATCCAGACATACTGTTTCTGGACGAACCCACGGCGGGGCTCGATCCGATTGGCGCCGCCGCCTTTGACCAGCTGATCAGGACACTGCGCGACGCGATGGGCCTTAGCGTATTTCTGGTCACCCACGACCTGGACACGCTGTATGCGATATGCGATCGCGTAGCGGTGCTGTCAGAACAGCGAGTGCTGGTAGCTGATCGCCTGGACCGCGTAGCCGCCACCGACAACCCCTGGATTCAGGATTACTTTCATGGCCCTCGCGGTCGGTCCGCGGCAAACGCTGCCAGCCTGCCCCAGCAACCGGAGTGAGATTGATGGAAACCCGCGCGCATCATGTACTGATCGGACTCTTTACCCTGCTTGCCGCAGCGGCAGCCATCGTCTTCGCCATCTGGTTGAGCAACGCCAGCTCCAGCCGGGCTTACAAGGAATATGTGGTCATCTTCAACGAGACGGTGACAGGACTGTCCACCGGCAGCGCAGTGCAATACAGCGGCATCCGCATCGGGGATATCACCCGGTTGCGCCTGGATCCCGAGGATCCGCGCAAGGTATTGGCGAATATCCGGGTCGAACCGGATGTTCCGATCAAGCAGGACACCCAGGCACGCCTGCAGCTTACGGGCATCACCGGCACTTCCGTTATCGAACTTAGCCAGGGCACTCCCGAAAGCCCACCATTGCGCGCCCCGAACGGCGAGCCGCCAGTGATTGTCGCGTCGCCCTCGCCTATCTCGACACTGCTGGCCAACGGCGAAGACCTGATGACCAATATCAACCAGCTCGTCGCCAGCGCCCGCGACATTCTCTCCGAGGAGAACGTCGAGCGCATCGGCAATACACTCGCTTCAATCGAGCGCGCCACCGGCGTGATTGCCGGTCAGGGCGAAGACCTTGAGTCCTTGTTGGCCGAGCTGACCAAGATCAGCGCCCAGGCAACCCGAACCCTCGAGCAGACCGACCAGCTAATGAGCAATGCCAACACGCTACTCACCGAACAAGGCAGCAGAACCCTCGATGGCGCCGACCAGGCATTGAACTCGATAGCACGTACCAGCGCGGTGCTGGAGAACATGCTGACCGAGAATAGCGAGGCGTTTGCCAATGGCATGCGCGGGCTCGGCCAGCTGGAACCGGCGATCAGCGAGCTACGCGGCAGCCTGTCGTCGCTGCGCAATATAACTCGTCGACTCGAAGACAACCCGACCCGTTTCATTCTGGGTCGCGACTCGCTTGAGGAGTTCGAACCGTGAACATGCTTTCTCGCCTGCTTGGCACCAGCACGCTGATCGGCGGCCTGCTGTGGCTCGGCGCCTGCACCGTGCTGCCTGAATCCGAACCCGTGACGGTATACCAGTTTCCAGCGCCGCCAATGCACACCGCAGACTCTGGTGAAGCGATACCCTTGTCACTGCGGATCAACACGCCGCTGACCGGCTTTGCTCTGGCCGGCCCGCGTATTCTGGTCAATCCTGACGGGCACGAGTTGAAAACCTACAAGGGCGCTCGCTGGTCCGACCCCTCTCCGGCCCTGCTGCGTGAATACATCGCCCAGTCATTCAATCAGCATGGCGGTATCGCTACGGTGAGTACCGACGAGCACGGACTGCACGCCGACGTACACCTGAGCAGCAATCTGCGCCGCTTTCAGGTGGTATACGCTGACGGCACGGAAGTAGTTATCGAGCTCGACGCACGCCTGGTGGAAGCTGGCACGCTGCGGGTGCTCTCGGACCGGACATTCGTTACCCGCCAGACTCTGAAAAACGAGCAGCTGCCCGGCGTGGTCGCCGCATACGGTCAAGCCAGCGAAAAGCTCGTCGCCGAATTGCTACCCTGGACACTGCAGGTGCTGCAGGCGCGAGACAAACAGCCTAGCCAGTAAGACACCTCGCAGCGGCCTCCAGCAGCACATACAAAAACCCCGCTTGTAAAAGCGGGGCTCTCTGGGCTCTCTAGACCAAGTCCGTCACGCCAACATCATTCCCACTCGATAGTCGCCGGCGGTTTGCTCGAGATATCGTAGGTGACGCGTGATACACCACTGATTTCATTGATAATGCGGTTCGATACCAGTTCAAGGAACTCGTAGGGCAGATGTGCCCAGCGCGCCGTCATGAAATCGATGGTTTCCACCGCGCGCAGCGCAATGACCCACTCGTAACGACGACCATCGCCAACGACTCCGACCGAGCGCACTGGCAGGAACACTGCGAACGCCTGGCTGGTCTTCTGGTAGAGGTCAGCCCGGCGCAGTTCTTCGATGAAGATGTGATCGGCACGCCGCAGAATCTCAGCATACTCCTTGCGCACTTCCGCCAGAATCCGCACGCCCAGGCCGGGCCCGGGGAACGGATGACGGTAGACCATATCGTAGGGCAGCCCAAGCTCCAGACCGATCTTGCGCACTTCATCCTTGAACAGCTCACGCAGTGGCTCAACCAGATCAAATGCCATGTCGTCCGGCAAGCCGCCCACGTTGTGGTGAGATTTGATCACGTGGGCCTTGCCTGTCTTGGCGCCGGCCGACTCGATCACATCCGGATAGATAGTGCCCTGGGCCAGGAAGCGTATACCTTCCAGCTTCGTCGCTTCCTCATCGAATACCTCGATGAAGCTGCGGCCAATGATCTTGCGCTTCTCTTCAGGATCCGTCACGCCCAGCAGCCTGGACAAGAACATATCCTCGGCATCAACACGGATCACCTTCACACCCATGTTCTCGGCGAACATGGCCATCACCTGATCA
Source organism: Pseudomonas profundi (assembly GCF_008638305.1). GTDB lineage: Bacteria > Pseudomonadota > Gammaproteobacteria > Pseudomonadales > Pseudomonadaceae > Halopseudomonas > Halopseudomonas profundi. The sequence continues at coordinate 108,496 of NZ_VTPZ01000002.1, read as the reverse complement.
CCCTCGTGCAGGCGCAGCAGACCGTTGTCAACGAATACGCAGGTAAGCTGATCACCGATAGCCTGATGCAACAAGGCAGCGACGACTGAGGAATCCACGCCACCGGAAAGCCCCAGCAGCACCTTGGCGTCGCCGACCTGATCGCGCACTGTAGCGATGGCGTCTTCGACAATGTTGGACGGCGTCCACAGCGCTTCGCAGCCGCACAGTTCCAGCAGGAAGCGCGACATCAGACGCAAGCCCTGCTTGGTGTGGGTTACTTCAGGGTGAAATTGCACGCCGTAGAAGTGTCTGCTCTCATCGCCCATTGCCGCGATCGGGCAACTGGGCGTGCTGGCGATGATATGAAAGCCCTCAGGCAGGTCCATTACCTTATCGCCATGGCTCATCCACACGTCCAGCCCGAACATGCCATCGGCGTCGACGTGATCCTCTATACCGTCCAGCAGCGCACTCTTGCCGACGATATCCACCCGCGCATAGCCGAATTCCTGCTTGTCAGAACCCTTGACGCTACCGCCGAGCTGCGCAGCCATGGTCTGCATGCCGTAGCAAATGCCCAATACTGGCACGCCCAGTTCATATACCACTTCTGGCGCACGTGGTGAGCCCTCGTTCGGCACGGATTCCGGTCCGCCAGCCAGAATAATGCCTTTGGGGGCGTAAGCACGAATATCCGCTTCGTCCATATCCCATGCGCGAATTTCGCAGTAGACACCGATCTCGCGTACGCGGCGGGCGATCAACTGAGTGTACTGTGAGCCGAAATCGAGGATCAGGATCCGGTGCGCGTGAATATCGTGAATCATGTGCTTTCCTTCGGAAAGAGCGTGTAGCCAAAAGCCGGAAGCCGGTAGCGGGACGGCGAAGTGACTTCGCATCCCGCCGCCCGCTTCCGGCACCTTTATTTGCTGGAAACTCAGGCGAGCCTGCCGCAGCGCTGAACGCGGGCAGGATCAGTTCAATCAACTCACCCGGTAATTGGGCGCTTCCTTGGTGATCTGCACGTCGTGCACGTGGGATTCGCTCATGCCCGCTCCAGTGATCCGGACAAACTCCGGCTTGCTGCGCATCTCCAGGATCGAGGCGCTGCCAGTGTAGCCCATGGACGCACGCAGCCCGCCCATCAACTGATGGATGATGGCGCCAAGTGATCCCTTGTACGGCACACGACCTTCAATGCCCTCGGGGACAAGCTTCTCTGCGCCGGCGCTGGAATCCTGGAAGTAGCGGTCGGATGATCCCTGACTCTGAGCCATGGCACCCATCGAGCCCATGCCGCGATAGGCTTTGTAAGAGCGGCCCTGGAATAGCTCGATTTCGCCTGGTGCCTCTTCGGTACCCGCAAACATCGAACCCATCATCACAACTGAAGCACCGGCGGCAATGGCTTTGGACAGGTCGCCTGAAAAGCGAATGCCGCCATCGGCGATCAAGGGAATCTCGGTATCCTTCAGGGCTGCGGCCACATCGGCAATTGCCGAGATCTGAGGCACACCGACGCCCGCCACGATACGGGTAGTGCAGATGGAGCCCGGGCCAATACCCACCTTGACCGCATCGGCACCTGCTTCGGCCAGCGCCAGCGCGGCTGCGCCAGTGGCAATATTGCCGCCAATGACCTGGATCTCGGGAAAGTTTTCTTTTACCCAGCGAACGCGGTCAATCACCCCTTTGGAGTGGCCGTGGGCAGTGTCGACTACCACCACATCGACCCCGGCTGCGACCAGTGCCGTTACGCGGTCAGCCGTTTCCTGACCAGTGCCAACCGCGGCTCCGACCAGCAAGCGACCCTGATCGTCCTTGGCAGCGTTGGGATAGGCGCGGGCTTTTTCGATGTCCTTGACGGTCATCATGCCCTTGAGATGGAAAGCGTCATCGACGATCAACACTTTCTCGATCCGGTGACGGTGCAGCAGTTCGCGCACCTCGGCGGCGCTGACGCCCTCCTTGACCGTTACCAGTTTGTCCTGGGGCGTCATGACGTCGCTGATCAACGCATCCATACGCGTTTCGAAGCGTACGTCGCGGGCGGTGACAATACCCACCAGGCCGCCGTTGGACAGTACCGGCACACCAGAGAAGCTGTGCTGGCGAGTCAGTTCGATCAGATCACCCACCGTGGCGCTGGCGTCGATGGTAATCGGATCCTTGACCACGCCCGACTCGTATTTCTTGACCTTGCGAACTTCAGCAGCCTGCTGGTCAATCGTCATGTTCTTGTGGATGATTCCCATGCCTCCTTCCTGGGCCATGGCAATCGCCAACCGGGCTTCGGTCACGGTATCCATGGCAGCAGACAGCAGCGGAATATTCAGTTCGATACGCCGGGTAAGCCGGGTCTTGAGGCTGACATCATTGGGCAGTACTTCAGAATAACCTGGCACCAACAGAACGTCATCGAAGGTAAGGGCTTCTTGGCTTATTCGCAGCATAACGGAGGCTCCCGAGCGGGAAAAATGGAAGCGCGTCATTATACCTATCAGCTGGGTGGCACTCAATTGGAATCACTCAGGCGGACGATTTTATCTCAGGACTGCTGATGCTTGGCCGCGCGCGCCAGCCGCTGTGTTCAGACGTTAACACGCGTTAAGATGCACCGATGAATGACAATGCCATTTTCCAGCGCCTGAATACCGAGCGCGAAGTTCTCACCGTCAGCCAGCTCAACGCGCGTGCGCGCGGCCTGCTGGAAGAGGTATTTCCGCGTATCTGGGTCGAAGGCGAGCTGTCCAATCTATCGCGCCCGTCCTCGGGGCACATGTACTTCACCCTTAAGGACAGCAAGGCTCAGGTGCGCTGCGCCTTGTTTCGCCAGCATGCAGCGCGGGTTCGCCTGGATCTGCGTGACGGGCTGCTGATCCGCGCCCGCGGCCGCGTAAGCCTCTATGAGGGGCGCGGCGACTATCAGCTGATCCTCGACAGCATCGAGCCGGCCGGAGACGGCGCGTTACGCCAGGCGTTCGAGGCGCTCAAGGCCAAACTGCAGGCCGAGGGGTTATTCGATGCTGCCAGCAAGCGGGCATTGCCGACCCACCCACGGCGCATCGGGGTCATTACCTCGCCCAGTGGTGCTGCCGTGCGCGACATCATTAGTGTGTTCGGTCGCCGTGCGCCCTTCGTGGAGCTGGTAGTGGTACCGACACCCGTGCAGGGTCGCGACGCCGCACCACAAATTGTCAGAGCCCTCCAGCTGGCCGACCGTAGCGGTTTCGATGCATTGATCATGGCCCGCGGCGGCGGCTCGCTGGAAGATCTCTGGCCGTTCAACGAGGAGACTGTTGCCCGTGCGCTGCATGCCTGCGTTACGCCGACAGTCTGCGCTGTCGGACACGAAACAGATGTATCCATCAGTGACTTTGTCGCTGACGTGCGGGCTCCAACCCCTTCGGCCGCTGCTGAACTGCTGAGCCCCGATCAACAGGCGATGCTGTTGCAACTTGAGCGCGTACAGCGCCAGCTGCGCCAATGCATGCGCGCCCACCTGGGTCGTGAGCAAGCGGCTCTGGATAACCTGCGCAAGCGATTGCGCCATCCTGGCGAGCGGCTCGCGCAGCAGGCGCAAAAGCTGGACGACCTGGAGCTGCGTCTGCGCCGCGCACAGATGCAGCAGCAATTGCGTTTCACGCAAAGATTCGAGCGCCTGCAAGGGCGGCTGCAGGCGCAGCACCCGGGCCAGACGCTTGTATTGCTGCGCCAGCAATTAGAGCATCTGGATCAACGCCTGCCGCGGGCCATGCACCAATCGCTTGAGGCGCGTCGTCAGCGACTCGGCAATCTCGGCCAGACCTTGCATCTGGTCAGTCCATTGGCCACGCTTGGACGCGGCTACAGTATTTTGCTTGATCAGCAGGGCCGCGCCGTGCGCAGTCACACTGATGCACGGCCGGGACAGCGCCTTGAAGCTCGCCTCAGCGACGGGCGCCTCGCGCTTCGGGTCGAATCAGACTCATCCGAGCCACACACACTTCCCCTATTAGACTGAACATGATTCGCCAACTGATCCTTCTGTGTTTATTAAGTTGCCTGAGCCTTTCCGCTTTGGCTGATGGCTTCCTTACCCGGCTGCTCAACAAACCGGTGCCCGGGGGCGTAGCCGTCATCGAACTGCCGGAACAGCCACAGGCGCCCCGTGCCAGGTATCGCGACAATCCGCTGCTGGTCATTCGGGAGGACGGCTCGCGCTGGATTGCCATCGCGGGCATTCCCCTAAGCGTCTCTGCGGGCACCGAGCACATTGTCCTGGCGGGCGGCGTCCGCGTGCCGTTCAAGGTCGAGACCAGAGAATATGAATCCCAACACATCACGCTGAAGAATCAGCAACAGGTGACACCTGATGCCGCACGGCTCAAGCGCATCCAGCGGGAGCTGGTGGAACAGACCAGCGCCTACCAGACCTTCAGCCCACGGCAGCCGAGCAATCTTCTGTTCGACCGGCCGGTTGAGGGACGGCTGTCCAGCGCATTCGGCTTGCGTCGCTTCTTCAACGGGGAGGAACGCAATCCGCATTCAGGTCTGGATTTCGCTGCGCCTGCCGGCACGCCGATCAAAACGCCTGCGGCGGGCAAGGTTATCCTTGTTGGCGACTATTTCTTTAACGGCAAAACCGTCTTCGTTGACCACGGCCAGGGGCTCATAAGCATGGTCTGTCATCTGTCTGCCATCGATGTGCAAGTAGGCGATGAATTGGCGCGTGGCGCAAAGGTCGGCAAGGTCGGTGCAACCGGGCGCGCCACCGGCCCCCATCTTCACTGGAACGTCAGCCTGAACAATGTCCGGGTCGACCCGGCAATATTCATTGGCGCTTTCACGCCCTGAGCCCTGTTCGGGTTATTCAACATCACCATTGTCACTGATTCTAACGAGAGCACCATGATCGATCTTTATACCGATGCCCAGGAATGGCTTGAGCACTACCCCTACCTGTACACAGTGATTGCGTTGGGGCTACTTATCCTGGCCGCCTGGATAGCCAACTGGATCGTCAAGAAAGTCCTGATCCGCGGCCTGCTGCGCCTGATCAGAGCGACGCCCCTGGGCAGTGGCTCCTCCGAAGTGCGCCAGTCACATGTCATCTCGCGACTCGCCAACGTCGTGCCAGCCATCATCCTGTCTGTCGGGATCGGACTGGTTCCGGGCATGCCGGAAGTCGTGGTCATCGTAGTACGTAACGTGTGCAGTGCGTTCATCATCCTCACCATCGCATTGGCCATTACCAATACACTGACATTGATAAACACGATCTACGAAAGGCGGCCCAAGGCGCATCTCAAGCCAGTCAAGGGTTACGTGCAGATCGTCAATATCGTGATTTATGCACTTGCGACCATTCTGATGATCGCCACCTTGATTGACCGCTCACCGCTCATCCTGCTGTCGGGTCTGGGGGCAATGGCTGCGGTCCTCATGCTGATCTTCCAGGACACCTTGCTCTCGTTGGTCGCCAGCGTGCAGATCAGCTCCAACGATATTCTGCGCGTCGGTGACTGGATCGAAATGCCGGCGCTCAGCGCCGACGGCGATGTGATCGATATCGCACTACATACCGTCAAGGTGCAGAACTGGGACAAAACGATAACCACTATTCCTACCAAACGGCTGATCAGCGAGCCACTCAAGAACTGGCGCGGCATGCAGGAAAGCGGTGGCCGGCGCATCAAGCGCAGCATCATGCTGGACCAGCAAAGTGTTCATTTCCTCGACAGTGATGAAACCAGCCACCTGCGGCGCTTCCGGCTGCTGAAAGAATATCTCAACGGAAAACAGGACGAGATCGAGGCCTGGAACAAGGAGTTGCTTGAGCAGGGCAAGGAGCCGGTCAATACCCGCCGGATCACCAACATCGGCACCTTCCGCGCCTATGTCGAGCGGTATTTGCGCAGCCATCCCGGCATTCATCAGCACATGACATTGATGGTGCGGCAAATGAACCCGACGGCCGATGGCTTGCCGCTGGAGATTTACTGCTTTACCAATACGGTTTCATGGGGCGTCTATGAAGGCATCCAGTCGGATATCTTCGACCACCTGTTTGCCATCCTGCCGGAGTTCGGGCTGCGCGTGTATCAGCACCCCAGCGGCATGGACCTGCGCGATCTCCGAGATATTCGCCTGCCGAGCGCGGCTAACGCAGAGTCCGAACCCGGGGTGACGTCGCTGGGCACCTGAGATACCCGGTCTGAGCCTTTGCGCTCAGACCTTTTCAGAGCTGCGCCATCCTCGCAACGATAAAGGCCACGCTTTGCAATATTATTGCCGAAAACCAATGGATAAGGCTGGAAACCAGCGTTATTCATTACTGGCTTGCCATATATCATCCCCCTCGATAGTGTTCATCCATGCAAACATCAACTATCCGCTTCACTTTGCGCCAATACGCCTGCCTTCGTCTGGTCAGTGCACGACTGCGTACCTGACACACAGACTTACCCAGCGCTGCCTTCTTATTTTTCAGGCCCAAAAGGCCAAACCCGAACAGGATTCACAAGATGCCAATGATCGATAACCCATCCAGCCGCTACCGCGCCTTTCCAACCCTGGACATCCCGGACCGCCAGTGGCCATCGCGGACCATTACCGAAGCACCTATCTGGTTGAGCTCGGATTTACGCGACGGCAACCAGTCGCTTATCGAGCCGATGGACGCCGACAAGAAGATGCGCTTCTTCAAGACGCTGGTGCAGGTGGGCATCAAAGAAATCGAGGTCGGATTTCCGTCTGCCTCACAGACTGATTTTGACTTCGTACGTGAGCTCATCGAAGGCGGCCATATTCCGGATGACGTGACCATCCAGGTATTGACCCAGGCCCGCGAGGACCTGATTGAGCGCACCTTTGATTCGGTCAAGAACGCCAAGCGCGCGATTATTCACTATTACAACGCCACTGCGCCCAGCTTCCGCCGCATTGTCTTCAACCAGGACAAGGCTGGCGTAGTGGATATTGCGGTCAGCGCAGCGCAAATCATCACCCGGCTAGCCGCGGAGCGCCCCGAGACTGATTGGCGCTTCGAGTACTCACCGGAAGTGTTCAGTTCCACCGAAACCGACTTTGCGGTGGAGGTATGCAACGCTGTGATTGATGTATTCCAGCCCACCCCTGAGAACAAACTGATCCTCAACCTTCCGGCCACCATCGAAGCTGCAACACCGAATATCTATGCTGACCAGATCGAATGGTTCGGGCGGCATATCAATCGGCGTGACAGCGTACTGATCAGTTTGCACACGCATAACGATCGCGGCACGGGCGTGGCCGCTACCGAGCTTGGCCTGATGGCCGGGGCGGATCGGGTTGAGGGTTGCCTGTTCGGCAACGGCGAGCGTACCGGCAACGTGGATCTGGTGACCGTCGCCCTGAACATGTATACCCAGGGCGTGCATCCGGGGCTGGACTTCTCCGATATCGATGCAGTGCGCAAGGTAGTCGAGGAGTGCAATCAATTGCCGGTGCATCCGCGCCATCCGTATGTGGGTGACCTGGTGCATACCGCGTTTTCCGGATCGCATCAGGACGCGATCCGCAAGGGCTTCGCCCAGCAGGATCCTGATGGTATCTGGTCGGTCCCATATCTGCCCATCGACCCGGCGGACATCGGCCGCAGCTATGAAGCCGTTATCCGGGTCAACAGCCAGTCAGGCAAGGGCGGGATTACCTATCTGCTCGAGCAGGAGTATGGCATCAGCCTGCCCCGCCGCATGCAGATCGAGTTCAGTCAAGTGGTGCAGCGTGAAACCGATCGCCTCGGGCTGGAAATGACCGCCGACCAGATCTACCAGTTGCTTGATCAGGAATATCTGCAAGCCAGCACGCCCTACGCACTGATCCGCCATCGCTTGCAGGAGGAGAACGGCACCAGCGCGGTGGATGTGGAAATACTCAACGAAGGGGAAACCCAACATTGGCGAGGCTTGGGCAAGGGTCCTCTGGAAGCTTTGGTGGCCGGCCTGCCTGATCAGGTAAAGATCATGGACTACCACGAGCACGCCATCGGTTCAGGCACCAACGCCAAGGCCGCAGCCTATGTGGAAATACGTCTGGATAACGGACGACCCCTGCACGGTGTGGGTATCGACGAGAACCTGACCACTGCAAGCTTCCGCGCGCTGCTTAGCGCACTGAACCGCGCACTGGGCGAAGCGGCAAGGCAAGCGGCCTGAAGCACACCTGCGCTAGGTCGGGTTCCTCAGCTGCGGCGGAGCTGTCGTTGAGCAGGCGCTCAACAACCCCAGGCAACCCCGCACATCACAAGCGGCTCCTGGGGGTGTAGCGCGCCTGCGCTACGCCGAGCTTTCAGCTGCTACAGGGCCCGTCGATGAACAGGCGCTACAACCCCGGGGAAGCCTCCACGTGCCACGCTGCGACCCCTGGGGATGTAGCGCGCCTGCGCTACGCCGAGCTTTCAGCTGCTACAGGGCCCGTCGTTGAGCAGGCGCTCAACAACCCAGGAAACCCTGCGCATCGCGTTAGCGCTTGTCCTTGCGCTTTTTCTCGGCTTTCTTGTGGTGACTCATCAGACGGCGTTTCTTGTTGACCTGGCGCTCACTCAGTGCGTTCTTGCGATCAGCGAAGGGATTATCGCCGCCTTTGTATTCCACCCGAATCGGCGTGCCCGCAAGCTTCAGCACTTTACGGAAGGTGTTTTCCAGGTAGCGGGTGTAGGAGCGCGGAACAGCGTCGACCTGATTGCCATGAACAACGATGATCGGCGGATTCGAACCACCGAGGTGCGCGTAACGCAGCTTGATCCGGCGACCGTTGACCAAGGGTGGCTGATGCTCTGCCACAGCGGCTTCCAGGATTTCGGTCATGCGCTTGGTCGGGATCTTGGTCATGGCGCTTTCGTAGGCCTTGTCCACCGACTTGTACAGCAGACCCACGCCGCTGCCATGCAAGGCCGAGATGAAGTGCAGATCAGCAAACTGAGTGAAGATCAGCCGACGCTGCAGCTCGATCTTGACGTAGTCCTTCTCGCTTTCATCCATCCCGTCCCACTTGTTGACCGCAACGACCAGCGCACGCCCCGCCTCAAGCACGAAACCGAGCAGATGCAGATCCTGATCGACTATGCCTTCGCGCGCATCCACCACGAAGATCACTACGTTGGCATCTTCAATGGCCTGCAAAGCCTTGATCACCGAGAACTTCTCGACCGCCTCGAACACCTTGCCGCGACGTCGCACCCCCGCTGTATCAATCAGGGTGTATGGCTTGTCGTGCCGGTGATACGGGATATAGATAGTGTCGCGGGTCGTCCCTGCCTGGTCGAATACGACCACTCGGTCCTCACCCAGCATGCGATTGACCAGCGTCGACTTGCCGACGTTAGGCCGCCCGATAATGGCAATCTTGGTCCCTATCGGCTTGATTACGCGCGGCGTTAGCGGCTCGCCGTTTTCATCAAGCTCGGTACCGATAACGCCCTCATCACCGAATACGGCTTCCAGCATGGGGTTGATGTTGCGATTATGCGCGGCTGCGATCGCAATAGGCGCTCCCAGGCCCAGGGAGGAGAACTCGCCGACAATGGAGTCCTGTTGCGCGCCATCCAGCTTGTTGGCGATCAGAAAGGTGTGCTTGTCCCGCTTGCGCAGGTGCTCTGCGATCATTTCGTCAGCGGCGGTACGACCAGCCTGCGCATCGACCAGAAACAGCACTGCATCAGCTTCTTCAATAGCCAGCAATGACTGCCCGGCCATGACAGTATCGATGCCCTGCTCGTCGCCACTGATACCACCAGTATCCACCACGATGAACTTCTTGCCCTGCCAGACAGCTTCGCCATACTGGCGATCGCGGGTAAGCCCGGACATATCAGCGACGATAGCGTCACGGCTTTTGGTCAGACGGTTGAACAGGGTGGATTTTCCGACGTTGGGACGCCCCACCAGAGCGATTACAGGAACCATGATTACTCCGCGCACGCCTGGCGTGCCGACAAAAACAAAACGGCCGCTGCCCCCTAATGGGCAACGGCCGGGAAAGTATAACCTTTTTTGTGATCAGCGCAGTTTGAGCGCGACCAGATCACCGCTGTTGCCATAAACGTAGAGCGTGTCGCCCTGAACAACAGGTGCTACCCGCACGCCCTTGCGGTCAACGCGTATCCGGCCGACCAGCCGACCATCCGTCTGGGCCAGCAGGTGCACATAACCTTCGTAGTCGGCGACCGCCACGTAGCTACTGAAAGCAACCGGCGCAGTCAGCTTCCGGCGCAGCAGATCCTCGTTGCGCCACAGCGTACGCGGACGGTTGGCATCAAATGCTTCGACGGCTCCATCGGAGTGACTGAGATAGACACTGCCGAAGCCAACACCCGGGCCGCCGTAGCTGGAAGCAGGCTGCTGCCACAGCGGCTCGCCCGTTTCAGCATTCAACGCAGCCAGATTGCCCTGGAACGCTGCAACGTACAGTGTCCGGTCATCCAGCAGCAGATCGCCGTCTATATCGACCATGCGTTCCAGTTCCGAACGGCCCTGGGGCTGCGCTATACGCTGCTCCCAGATCGGCACGCCATTTTCGGCTGCCAGCGACACTACCTTGCCGCTGGCGAGGCCCGCATAGACCTGCTGCAAGCTGACGACTGGCGTGGCATGCCCACGCACGGTCAGGACTGGCAGACTCGATTCGTACAGCCAGCGGCGATCACCATCAGAGATGTCCAGCGCGACAATGTTGTCATCCTGCGTCTGTACCACGACCACGTCGCCATTGGTTTGCGGCGGCGCGAGCACTTCGCTGCTCACTTCAGCACGCCACAACTCACTGCCATCCTCTTCATCGAGAACGATCACTTCGCCATCCAGCGTACCGACGAATACGCGACCGCCACCGGCGCCGACCGCACCAGAGGTGCGTTCATCCAGCTTGGTCTGCCAGCGTACCGAGCCGTCGTCCCGGTCCATGGCAATGACACGGCCCTTGGCGTCGGCAGCATACAGTGCCAGGCCATCCAGCGTCGGCTTGAGATTGTTGTACAGATCACCCTGACCCACGCCGATATTGCGTTTCCAGCTCCGCTCCAGCTCAACCTCGGCGGTAAATTTTTCCAGCTCCGCCGGCGGCAGCTCTTTCTTGCCGGAACTACCGCAGCCGGCAACCATGATGGCTGCCACGCCAATGGCAAGGTATCGGGACATCTGCTTCACTAGGCTTCCTCCGCCAGATCGTCGATTTTCAGCTGTAACTGGGGGCGGGCCTGCCGATCAGGTATTGCACGGAGCGCGGACTGATAAGCTTCACGGGCTTCTTCGGTACGGCCAAGGCCCAGCAGCAAGTCGCCGCGTATTTCTTCGCGTCCGGCCAGCAATGGCCCGGACACTTCCGAGTCGAATAACGCGAGCGCTTCCTCTGCCCGCTCCTGCTGGGCCAGCACCCGCGCCAGACGTTGTTTGGCGATTTCTTTCAGCGCTTCGTCATCAGCATTTTCGACGACTTCGTTCAGCAAACGCTCAGCCGTGGCGAAATCCCCTGCCTCAACCGCAAGCCGCGCCTGCATCAATCCTGCGTAGCGGGAATAACGCGAGCCCGGATACTCATCGCGCAACTGCTGCGCCAGTTCTGCTGCACGGGTACGCCCCTCAACAGTGGTCTCTTCCTGCCCCAATACCGACTCAAGCATCGTCTGGTATAACGCCGAAGCATTGGCTGCCTGGGTGTCGCGATAATCAGTCCAGGCGTTCCAGCCGAATACGCCCGCCAGGGCAAGCATCGCGCCGGTGAGCAACGGCATACCATGCCGTTGCCACAATTCCTTGATTTTCTCTACCTGTTCTTCTTCTGTCTGGTAAGCCACCCTACGCTCCTTCCCGAATTATTTGCGCTGCCGTACTGCTCACAACAATTGTTTAAGTCGTGCCGGCAGGTCCTGCCAGGCAATATTTTCCTGCTCGCTGCGATCGCGCAATGGCTTGAGCCCGATCTGCTGCGCGGCGGTTTCGTCCTCACCCAAGATAAGGGCATACAGTGCGCCCGACTTATCCGCCTTTTTGAACTGGCTCTTGAAACTGCCGCCGCCACAATGCACTACAAGCCGCAGACCGGGCAAGGCATCCCGTAGTTGTTCTGCGAGTCGGAAGCCTGCCGTTGCTGCGGAGGCGCCAAGCATGACCATATAGACGTCGACCTGACGGGACAGCTCCTCGGGGATCTTGCCCAAGGTTTCGATCAACAGCAACAACCGCTCCATACCCATGGCAAACCCCACAGCCGGCGCGGGTTTACCGCCGAGCTGTTCAACCAGACCGTCATACCGGCCGCCAGCACAGACTGTGCCCTGAGCACCGAGCTTGTCGGTCACCCATTCAAAAACGGTGAGGCCATAATAATCCAGCCCGCGGACCAGCCGCGGATTGATGACGTAGGGCACACCCGCGCTATCAAGCAACGCCCGCAGCCCTTCGAAATGCTGCCGCGCTTCGTCGTTCAGATAATCGGCGAGTTTCGGCGCATCGACCAGCAGCGCCTGGGTATCCGGGTTTTTGCTATCGAGCACCCGTAGCGGATTGGTTTCCAGCCGACGCTGACTGTCCTCGTCCAGCTGCTCGAACCGGGCCTTTAGATACTCGACCAACGCCTCACGGTAACGGGCCCGATCTTCCGAACTGCCGAGACTGTTCAGCTCAAGGGTTACCGCCTCCGCCAAACCGAGCTTCTGCCAAAGGCGCCAGCTGAGAATAATCAGCTCAGCATCAATGTCCGGGCCACTGAGATTGAAAGTCTCGACCCCGATCTGCTGAAACTGGCGATAGCGGCCTTTCTGCGGACGCTCATGACGAAACATGGGGCCGGTGTACCACACCTTGTGACTGACGCCCCCACCCAGCAAGCCATGCTCGAGCATTGCCCGAACGCAACCGGCAGTCCCTTCGGGACGCAGGGTCAGGGAATCACCGTTACGATCGGCGAAGGTGTACATCTCCTTTTCGACGATGTCAGTGACTTCGCCGATGGAGCGTTTGAACAGCTCGGTCGGTTCCACAATCGGCAGACGGATCTGCTGGTAACCGTAGCCTGCGAGCAGGTCCGCCACGGTGCGTTCAAAATATTGCCACAGGGCGCTATCGGCGGGCAGGATATCGTTCATGCCGCGCACGGCTTGCAGGGTCTTCAAAGCGTATTTCCTTAATCAGCCGCGGATGATGGTGTTGGCATCCAGTGCTTGTTTGGCGGCAATCTTGTCGCGAATCAGCGATTCCAGACGGTCAACCAGGCCCTCATTGACCAGTTTCTCGCTCGGCGAGCCATCAACGTATACCAGGTTGTTCGGTGAGCCGCCGGTCAGGCCGATATCGGCCTCGCGGGCTTCACCCGGACCATTGACCACGCACCCGATAACCGCGACGTCCAGCGGGACCAGCACATCATCGAGACGCGCTTCCAGCTCGTTCATGGTCTTCACCACGTCGAAGTTCTGGCGCGAACAACTCGGGCATGCGATGAAATTGATGCCCCGGGACCGCAACCGCAGCGACTTGAGGATATCGAACCCGACCTTGATCTCTTCAATCGGGTCAGCCGCCAGCGAAATACGAATGGTGTCGCCGATCCCCTCGGCGAGCAGCATTCCCAGGCCCACAGCGGACTTCACCGTACCCGAGCGCAATCCACCTGCTTCTGTGATGCCCAGATGCAATGGTTGCTCAATTTGTTGTGCGAGCAAACGGTAAGCACCGACCGCCATGAATACATCCGAGGCCTTGACGCTGACCTTGAATTCCTGGAAATCCAGCTTGTCGAGGAACTCGACATTGCGCAGTGCGGATTCGACCAGCGCCGCCGGGGTAGGCTCGCCGTATTTCTTCTGCAGATCCTTCTCCAGCGATCCGGCGTTTACACCGATCCGGATAGGAATCCCGTTATGTCGCGCCGCATCGACAACCGCCCGAACCCGGTCTTCGCGCCCGATATTGCCCGGATTGATACGCAGACAGTCCACGCCCAGGTCCGCCACTCGCAACGCAATCTTGTAGTCGAAGTGGATATCGGCAACCAGCGGAATCGAGACCTGTTTGCGAATCTGGCCGAAAGCCTCAGCCGCCTCCATGCTTGGCACCGAAACCCGGACGATATCCGCGCCGACCGCTTCAAGGCGGCGGATCTGGTCGACGGTCGCGGCCACGTCACAGGTTTCGGTGTTGGTCATGCTTTGTACTGATATAGGCGCATCACCGCCAACCAGTACCGAGCCCACGCGAATCTGGCGTGAGACTCTGCGTTTGATAGGTGATTCCTGGTGCATGTTTTTAACTCCTACTGGCCCAGCTTGAGCCGGACGACACCCGCTGGCTTGTACGCTGCGGTATCCAGCCTGGTGCCCTGGTATTCGATGGCGGATACGGCTTCGATAGCTCCGATGACGACCTGCAGCGGGCCTTCATGATCGATATCGAGCGACTGCTCCGCCTGCATGAGTTGGGTATGCAGCGCCTTGCCATCCGCGCTACTGACCTGTACCCAGCAGGTATCGTTGAATCGCATGTGCAGTCCATTGGTTGCCCGCCCTGCTGACAGCGCGTCCGTGGCGGCTTCGGTCTGCTCTGCCTCAATCGGCTGCTCAGCGTTTGCCGTGGAATCGTCCGCCGATTCGGTCCGCTCGGCCGCTGGCTCTGCCGTCTGCTGGACGTTACCGGCTGCGTCCGTCTCGACCGCTGCGACCTGTAACAAGCCGGGCGTCGAAGGCTCGATCAAGGCAATATACTGACCTGCCGCATGCCGTACGCCTGGCAACGGCACCGGTGATGGCAGCGAGTCCACCAGCACTTCTTCAAACAGACGCTCGTCCAGCTGCGAAACAGCGGGCTGCTCAGCTTCGCGGTTTTCATACCACCACAGGAAGACCGCACCGGCTATCAGCAGGAAAATAATCAGCGCACCGCGGCGCAGCCACATTCTGTTACTGCGCCCCGCTGTATAGCGATCAGTCTTGTCGATTCCATGCACCGCGCGTGCGCGTTCCTTGACGCCCATCTGCCGATCGTATTCAAGCACCAGCGGGTCCGCGTCGAGATTCATCAGACGCGCGTAAGCGCGGATATAACCCCGCCCGAACGTCTCGCCCGGTAACCGCTCGAACTGTCCCGTTTCGATATATTCGAGGATTTTCGGAGACAGCCTCAGGCTGCTGGCCACCTCGTCTTCACTCAAGCCATGACGCAACCGTGCGTCGCGCAACACAGCCCCGGCGTCCAGGGCTCCCTGCGAATACTGGCTACCAGTGGTATCAAACTCGCGGGAATTCATGAGGATTCAGACTCCTTGAGCGCTCTGGCCTCTGCGCTTGAGGGATACAAACGACGCAACTGCAAGGCGTAGCTCGCGGCACGATTATGGTCGCCGAACCGGCGTGCCAGCTGGACGCCCAGCCAAAGGCTGGATGCGTTCTGCCCCGACAACTGCTCGAAACGTCGGTAATACTCCCAGGCAGGAACATAGTTCTGCTCCTGAAATTCCAGCTTGGCCAACTCCAGCATCGACTGCGGCTGCCGACTGTTAAGCCGTAACGCCCTTTCGAAACTGGCTTTTGCCTGCTCGGTATTGCCCATCATCCGATGCGTCATCCCCAGATTCTCGAACACTCTGGAGCGCTCGCTGTAGAGCGTATCGGTGGAGGCTTTCTCGAAATGCTCAAGCGCCTCTTCATACCGCTCCTGACTCAGCAGAAAGGCACCGTAATTATTGAGAATGCGCGGATTGTTACCGTCAATACGCAGCGCTGAACGGA
Organism: Pseudomonas profundi; assembly: GCF_008638305.1. GTDB lineage: Bacteria > Pseudomonadota > Gammaproteobacteria > Pseudomonadales > Pseudomonadaceae > Halopseudomonas > Halopseudomonas profundi. The sequence continues at coordinate 92,775 of NZ_VTPZ01000002.1, read as the reverse complement.
AATGCTTCTCCGCCGAAGGATATTCGCCCTCCTGCTGATAAACCAGCGCCAGCGCGGTATGGGCCGAAGCCGAATTCGGATCCAGTTTCAGCGCTTCGCTCAAAGGCGCCTTGGCCCTGTCGGTTTCGCCCTGCTGCATATATCCCAGGCCGAGCTGAATATAGGCGTCGCGCGCCGCTTTCGGATCGGACGGCTTGCGCGACTGATCCCCAGTCGTTACACAGCCACTCAACGCCAGACTCAATATCCATATTGCGACTACAGGCTTGATCATAGAATTACCTTGCCGGTGGTAGGCTATCAGCGGCCAACGGCTGATTGCTGCAGCTCTGCCTGCTCATCAGCTGCGAGCTGTCGAACCGCAATATAGCGCGCACTGCGGCGCGTCTTGTCGGCCACCTGGCCGACCAACTGACCGCAGGCTGCATCGATATCTTCGCCCCGTGTTATGCGCACCGTCACGTTATGACCCGCTTTGTGCAGAATATCCTGAAACCTGCGAATCACGTTGTTGCTTGGGCGCTCGTAACCGGAATGCGGAAACGGGTTAAACGGGATCAGGTTGATCTTGCACGGCGTGTTCCGCAGCAACTCGATCATCTGCTCAGCATGCTCAGGCTGGTCGTTCACATCCTTGAGCAGCGTGTACTCAACCGTCAGCACGCGTTTTTCGCCGAGCCGACTCATATAGTTGTTGCACGCTTCGAGCAGCATTTTCAGGGGGTACTTCTTGTTCAGAGGCACCAGTTGATTGCGCAGCTCGTCATTCGGGGCGTGCAACGACAATGCCAGTGCCACATCGGTCACCGTCGCCAGCTTGTCGATCATCGGCACCACACCCGAAGTGGACAGGGTCACCTTGCGCTTGGATATACCGTAGCCCAGGTCATCCATCATCAGCGTCATGGCATCCACAACGTTGTCGAAGTTAAGCAAAGGCTCACCCATGCCCATCATCACGACGTTGGTAATGGCCCGGTCCGCCGTGGCCGGAACGCTACCGAAAGACTTGTTCGCCACCCACACCTGGCCAATGATTTCGGCCACGCTCAGGTCGCTGTTGAAACCCTGCTTGCCTGTCGAGCAGAAACTGCAGTCCAGCGCACAGCCAGCCTGGGACGAAACGCACAGAGTGCCCCGCCCGTTCTGCGGAATATAGACAGTTTCAACACAGCTACCAGACGCCACGCGCACCACCCACTTGCGCGTGCCATCCTTGGAAATATCTTCGCTGACCACTTCCGGGCCGCGAATTTCAGCAACAGCCCTGAGCTTTTCGCGCAGGGCCTTGCTGATATTGGTCATATCATCAAAGCTGTCCACACCGCAGTGATGGATCCACTTCATGATTTGACCGGCACGAAAACGCTTTTCCCCGAGCTGCTCGAAGAAGGCTTCCATTTTCGGCTGGGTCAGACCCAGCAGATTGATTTTGCCGTTTGCATCAGTCATGGCGTTCACATCACTTTGGTATGGATAATTGCTGATCAGCGAGTGCGTGAGCACAGCTCGGTTTCAGCAAAGAAGTAGCCGATTTCACGTGCCGCGGAGGTAGTGGAATCAGACCCGTGTACAGCGTTTGCGTCGATGGATTCAGCGAAGTCAGCACGGATAGTGCCGGCATCGGCTTCCTTCGGATTGGTAGCGCCCATCAGCTCACGGTTCTTCAGGACTGCGCCTTCGCCTTCCAGCACCTGGACAACAACCGGACCGGAAGTCATGAAGCCAACCAGATCCTTGAAGAAGGGACGCTCTTTGTGCTCGGCATAAAAGCCTTCAGCGTCGGCCTGTGACAGCTGTACCATTTTTGCAGCAACAATGCTCAGATTGGCCTGCTCGAAGCGGCTAAGGATCTGACCAACGACATTCTTGGCAACGGCATCGGGCTTGATAATGGACAGGGTGCGTTCAACGGCCATGAAACTCTCCAGATAGATAAGTTGAGGATAGTGGATTACAAGGATTTGTTAACCCGCGGATTATACGCAGGTTGCATGGAAATACGTAACAGCAGCGGCGCCGGTCTTATCCGGAAACAAAAGCCTGAGCCAGACTAGCCAGCCTGGCGCAGGCGCCCGACCACTTCACACAGCACTGTCGCTGCGCGCTGAACATCCTCGGCGCTGGTGAAGCGACCCAGCGACAAGCGAATGGAGCTGTGCGCCAACGCGTCAGGCAAACCGATACCGCGCAGCACGTAGGAAGGCTCCACCGTGGCCGAGGTGCAGGCAGAACCAGTGGACAGCGCCAGGTCGCGTAAAGAAAGCAGCAAAAGCTCGCCGTCCACGGCCTCGAAAGCGAGATTGAGATTGTGCGGGATACGCTGCTCAGCACTGCCATTGAGATGCACGCCGGATAATCCGCTCAGCCCTTGCATCAGGCTATCGCGCAAGCTGCTGATACGCTCGCGCTCAGTTTTCATTTCCGCGCCGGCGATGGCGAAAGCCTCGCCCATTCCGACTATCTGGTGCGTCGGCAGCGTCCCGGAGCGCATGCCACGCTCATGACCACCGCCATGAATGATCGCATCAGGACGCACATCGAGCGAGCGACGCACAAATAATGCACCGACACCCTTGGGGCCGTACGTCTTGTGCGCGCTGAATGACATCAGGTCGACTGGCAGCGTCTTGAGATCTATGGGCAGTTTGCCGGTGGACTGCGCCGCATCCACGTGAAACAGCACACCACGCTCGCGCGCAACGGCTCCCAGCGCCGCAAGATCGTTGATCGTACCGATTTCGTTGTTTACATGCATCAAAGTGATCAGCACGGTGTCGCTGCGAATCGCTTCCTCGAGCGTCTCGACCGGGATGACACCCTCAGCACCAGGCTCAAGATAACTGACGTCAAAGCCTTCGCGCTCAAGCTGCTTGCAGCTATCGAGCACCGCCTTGTGCTCGATGCGCGACGTCACAATGTGGCTGCCGCGATCACGCAAGGCGCGCGCCACGCCCTTGATCGCCAGGTTATTGGATTCAGTGGCGCCGGAAGTCCAGACAATCTCGCGCGGGTCGGCACCCACCAGATCAGCTACCTGTCGACGCCCCAGCTCAACCGCTTCCTCGGCCTGCCAGCCATAGATATGCGAGCGCGATGCCGGGTTGGCGAAATTGCCGTCCATGGTGAGACATCCCATCATCTTTTCCGCAACGCGCGGATCGACCGGAGTAGTCGCTGCGTAATCAAGATAAATCGGAAGTTTCATGGAACCCTCAGCGCTGCGCCTGTTGCGGAGCCGACTCGGCTGCAACGGCTTCATCTTCGGTTGAGGCTTCATCCTTGAGCGCCTCGAAATCCTCATCATTCAGTGTCGGCAGATCCTTGGCGCAGTAATCACTGCCCAACTCCTTGAGCGCGTCGCACATTCCTTCGAGCCGGCCATCGACAGCATGCAGATGGTCGAGCATCTGGCCGATCGCCTTGGCAACCGGGTCCGGCATATCGTTGGTCACACCATAGGCGTCGAAGCCGAGTTTTTCAGCCATTGCCTGACGCTTGGCAGTCTTGGCGTCGGCCGCAGCGGCGGGCTCCTTGAGAATGATGCGTCCAGGGATACCGACAGCAGTAGCGCCGGCAGGCACTGCCTTGGTGACCACGGCGTTGGAACCGATCTTCGCACCCGCGCCTACCGTAAAGGGACCAAGCACTTTGGCCCCCGCGCCAACCACCACACCGTCTTCCAGCGTCGGGTGGCGCTTGCCCTTGTTCCAGCTGGTTCCGCCCAGCGTGACACCCTGGTAAAGCGTAACGTCATCGCCGATTTCGGCTGTCTCCCCAATCACTACGCCCATGCCGTGATCGATGAAGAATCGCCTGCCGAGCCTCGCGCCGGGATGAATTTCGATACCCGTCGCCCAGCGTGCGAAATTGGAAACCATTCGCGCGAGCAGCCGAGCGTCTCGAACCCACAGAGCATTCGCCAGCCGATGCAGCCAAATGGCGTGCAGCCCTGGATAGCAGAACAGCACCTCGAGCGTATTACGGGCCGCCGGGTCCCGGTGAAACACGCTGGCGATGTCTTCCTTCATGCGCTTGAACATTGGCTTAACGTCTCCGCTCACCGGACGCCTGTACGCCGATGGCTTTCTGGGTTTCGGTCAGGATACCGCGCAATATATTCATTTCCACCTGGTTTATTTGCACCCGGCCGTACAAGCGGCGCAGACGCGGCATCAACTGGCGCGGCTTTGCCGGATCGAGGAATCCGATCTCCATCAACACCTGCTCCAGGTGCGTGAAATAACGCTCCAGATCCTCAGCCGTGGCCGGGATCTCGTTCTGGCGGTTGGTGGTTTCCAGCTTGTGCATTTTGGTCGGCTGACCCTGGCGTTGCAGGTAGGCCATGCGCAGCTCATAGGCCAGCACCTGCACAGCCGCGCCCAGATTCAGCGAGCTGAACTCAGGGTTCGACGGGATATGTACGTGGAATTGACAGCGCTGCAGTTCCTCACTGGTCAGCCCCGAGTCCTCGCGACCGAACACCAGGGCGATCTCGGCGCTGTCCAGCTCCTCGAGCTGATCCAGTACCTTGCTAGCCGCCTCGCGGGGATCAACCACTGGCCAGGGGATCCGTCGATCGCGGGCACTGGTGCCCATCACCAGCGTGCAGTCGGCAATAGCCTCTTCCAGCGTGGCGACGACCTGTGCGCCGGCTAGTACATCGTCGGCACCGGATGCTCTGGCCTGCGCGTTCGGATCGGGATAGCGCTCCGGATCCACCAGCACCAGACGGGTCAATCCCATATTCTTCATGGCCCGCGCTGCACCCCCGATATTGCCGGGATGGCTGGTATTGACCAAGACCACGCGAACTCTGTCGAACACTGGACACTCCCGGAATGCTCTGAGGAAAATAAGGCGTGCATGGTACAAAAGCCTGAACGCCATGACTACGCTGTTCATTCGCATCAAGACTGTTGCGTTTGTCGCAGCGGCGACTAAACGCCAACAAATCTGCTACAATTCGCCGCTTTTCCAGCTCCTTCTGAAGAGATACACGTATGCAGCCCATGTTGAACATCGCCCTGCGCGCCGCGCGCAGCGCTGGAGAACAGATCTACCGCTCCATAGAACGTCTTGATGTTCTGACCGTCAACGAAAAAGAGGCGCATGACTACGTCACCGAAGTCGATCGAGCTGCAGAACAGACCATCATCTACCATTTGCGCAAAGCCTATCCGGACCATGGCATCCATGCCGAAGAGTCCGGCTTTCAGCCTGGCAGCGGTGAAGGCGCCGATGTGGTCTGGATCATCGACCCTCTGGACGGCACCACCAACTTTGTACGCGGCGTGCCTCACTTCGCCGTCAGCATCGCCTGCCGTATCAAAGGTCGCATTGAACACGCGGTCGTACTGGATCCCGTCCGTCAGGAAGAGTTCACCGCCAGTCGCGGTCGTGGCGCCGCATTGAATGGCAAACGCCTGCGCGTCAGCGCACGCAAGAGCCTGGAAGGCGCCTTGCTTGGAACAGGGTTTCCATTCAAGGAAAACCAGCTCGACGCACTGGACAATTATCTCGGCATGTTCCGTAGCCTGGTGGGACAAACTTCCGGCATCCGCCGTGCCGGCGCTGCCAGCCTGGATCTGGCGTACGTCGCCGCGGGGCGCTACGACGCGTTCTGGGAGTTCGGTCTGGCTGAATGGGACATGGCTGCAGGCAGTCTGCTTATTCAGGAAGCCGGCGGTCTGGTCAGCGACTTCACCGGCAACCACCTGTTCCTCGAGAAAGGCCATGTCGTGGCCGGCAACCCCAAGTGTTTCAAGGCGGTGCTCACTGCTATCCAGCCGCACCTGACACCGGCAATGAAACGCTGATTTTGCTCTGGCAGCGGTAACGCCACACAAAAAACCCGGCTCTTCGCAGAGCCGGGTTTTTTAATGTCGCCTCAACGCCGGTTCACGGACGATCATCCACCGCTGCCTCCTCCAGCTGCGGCGGGATCAGATCCTCGCGGGTCAGGTTCATCGTCATCAGCAGACCGTTTGACACATAGATCGAGGAGTAGGTACCGATACCCACCCCGACTATCAACGCCAACGCGAAGCCCTGAATATTCTCACCGCCGAAAAAGTACAGAGCGAACAGCACCAGCAAAGTCGAAGCCGACGTCGCCAAGGTCCGCGCCAGCGTCTGGGTGGTGGAGATGTCGATAACCTCTTCCAGCTCCGTCTTGCGCATCAATCGCAGGTTTTCCCGCACCCGGTCGAATACCACGATGGTGTCGTTCAACGAATAACCGATCACCGCCAGCAGCGCAGCGAGGACGGTCAGATCGAAGGACAGACCGAAGAACGAGAACACCCCAAGCGTAAAGATGACATCGTGCACCAGCGCCACAATCGCGGAAACCGCGAATTTCATCTGGAAGCGCAGGGACACGTACAGCAGGATGCCACCCATGGCCAGCAGCATGCCCAGGCCGCCCTTGTCGCGCAGCTCTTCCCCCACCTGTGGGCCAATAAACTCGACGCGCTTTATCGTAACGTCGCCGCCCTCTTCAGTCTGAATCAGCCGCGCGATTTCTGCACCCAGGTCAGGGTTTTCACTGGCCAGTCGAATCAGAACGTCGCGGGAGGAGCCGAAGTTCTGCACGACCGCACCGTCCCAACCCGCGTCGGCAAGCGTTCCACGGATCGACTCCAGATCAGCCGGCTCAGCGTAATTGAGCTCGATCAGCGCGCCACCGGTAAAGTCCAGACCCAGATTGAGCTGTTTGATAGCCAGACTGGCAATGGAACCGATCATCAGGACCACTGCGACCGCAAAGAAGAACTTGCGCAGGCTCATGAATTTGATGGTGTTTTTAGTCAGCATGATGAGCCCTCACAGCCACAGCTTCTTGATGTCACGTCCACCGACGGACAAGTTGATCATGGCACGTGTCACCATGATGGCGCTGAACATCGAGGTCAGGATCCCGAGCGACAACGTAACCGCGAAGCCCTTGATGGGGCCAGAACCCATGGCAAACAGGATCACACCCACCAGCAAAGTAGTCAGGTTACCGTCAATGATCGCCGAGAACGCCTTGTCATAACCTTCATGCAATGCGCGCTGCGGAGTCATGCCCGCGGCAATCTCCTCCTTTATACGGGAGAAGATGAGTACGTTGGCATCCACCGCCATGCCCAGCGTCAGTACGATACCTGCAATACCCGGCAGCGTTAGCGTAGCGCCCAACATGGACATCAGCGCCAGCAACAGCACCAGGTTGAACGTCAGCGCAACGCCAGCGACCAGGCCAAACGCCTTGTACAACACCAGGATGAAAATCAGCACCAGAACAAAGCCGACCTGAGTGGCCGAAATGCCCTTGGCGATGTTTTCTGCACCCAGGCTCGGGCCGATGGTCCGCTCTTCGACAAAATGCATCGGTGCCGCCAGACCACCAGCGCGTAGCAGCAACGCCAGCTCGGAGGCCTCAGCCGGGGAATCCAGACCGGTAATGCGGAACTGGTTACCGAGCGTGCTCTGGATGGTCGCCAGACTGATAATGGACTTTTCTTCAACGAAAGCCGGAACCTCGGCAGTCTGCATTTCGCCGTCGACTTCCTGCTGGACCTCGCGGCTGATCTGGCGCTGCTCGATAAAGAGCACCGCCATACCGCGACCGATATTATTGCGCGTGGCACGGGTCATCAGCTCGCCGCCATGGCCATCCAGGCGGATATTCACCTGCGGCCGGCCGTTCTCGTCGAAATTCGATTGGGCGTCCGTGACCTGATCACCGGTGAGAATAATACTGCGTTCGATATCCGCCGGTGGCCGTCCCTCCTGCCGGAACTCGAAGCTTTCCACCGTGGCGCGCGGCGCATTCGGCTCGGCAGCCAGACGGAATTCCAGGTTCGCCGTCTTGCCGAGAATCCGCTTGGCTTCGGCCGTATCCTGCACACCAGGCAGCTCAACCACGATGCGATTGGCGCCCTGGCGCTGAACCAGCGGCTCGGCGACACCCAGCTCGTTGACCCGGTTGCGCACGGTGGTCAGGTTCTGGCTGACAGCGTAATCCCGAATCTCCGACAGCTCTGCATCGGTCAGGGTCAGCTGCAGCACCTGAAGATTCTGACGCGTGCCGGTGGTGATCTGAAACTGGGTGAATTGCCGGGAGACGATCCGGCGCGCCTGGTCAAGCTCCTCGTCATCGTTGAAGCCGAACTGCAACATATTGCCCTGATTCGGCAGGCTGCGATAACGCACGCGCTCACCGCGGAGCAAGCTGCGCACTTCGCTTTCGTAGACATTCAGGCGGTTTTCAATCGCCTTTTCCATGTCGACTTCCAGAAGGAAATGCACCCCGCCAGACAGATCCAGGCCGAGAGTCATAGGGCCAGCACCGATATTCATCAACCACTCGGGAGTGGTTGGCGCCAGGTTCTGCGCCACAATGTAGTCGCCACCCAGAGTGCGCTTGACCACGTCCTGCGCCGGCAATTGCTGACCGCGATTAACCAGACGAACCAGGCCGGAACTGTCGTTGTCTGCAACCTCGACGCCCTTAGTCGCGATTCCGGCCTGCTCCAGCGCCGATTCGATGCGCGAGAGGTCGTTCTCGTTGATAGTCTGGGTAGAGCTTGCGCCGGAAATCTGTATGGCCGGATCATCCGGATAGAGGTTGGGCAAGGCGTAAATTGCCCCGAGCCCGAGGACCACGAGGATCAGCAGGTATTTCCAGAGAGGGTAACGATTGAGCATGTGAGGGCCCGCTAACGATCCGGGCGCCAATTGAGGCGCCCGGAAAGATGATTATTGACGAATCAGATGGCTTTCAGCGTGCCCTTCGGCAATGCAGCGACTACAGCGCCCTTCTGGAATTTCAATTCATGGCCATCGCCCACTTCAAGCACGATGAACTCGTCGGTGACTTTGCGAACCTTGCCCAGGATGCCACCACCGGTAACCACTTCATCGCCGACGCTGAGGCCGCCGATCAGATTCTTGTGTTCTTTGGCACGTTTGGCCTGGGGGCGCCAGATCATCAGATAGAAAATGACCAGAAAGCCGAGCAGGAAAACCCACTCGAAACCGCCGCCCATAGGCGCAGCTCCGTCAGCGGTCTGGGCCATGGCGGCGGGAATGAAAAAACTCATGTGTAGCTCCTGTTATGAACGCGCAAGAAAAGAATAATGGGGCCTCCCTGGCGCTTTTCAAGCCTCAAGAGGAGGTACCGGCAGGCCGAGCCGAGCGTAGAAATCATCTACAAAGCGGGACAATGTACCCTGTTGAATGGCACCGCGCAAACCGGCCATAACACGTTGATAGTGCCGCAGGTTATGGATGGTATTGAGCATGCTGCCAAGCATTTCGCCGCACTTGTCGAGATGGTGCAGATAGGCCCGGGTAAAGTTCTGGCAGGTGTAACAATCACAACCCGGATCAAGTGGCGAATCGTCATGACGATGCACCGCATTGCGGATCTTGATCACGCCGCTATCGGTGAACAGATGACCATTACGCGCGTTGCGGGTTGGCATCACACAATCGAACATATCGACCCCGCGACGCACACCTTCAACCAGGTCCTCCGGCTTGCCTACGCCCATCAGATAGCGCGGCTTGTCCGCAGGCATTCTCGGCGGCAGGAAATCCAGCACCCGTATCATTTCAGACTTGGGCTCGCCTACCGACAGCCCGCCAATCGCCAGTCCGTCGAAACCGATCTGCTCCAGCCCATCCAGCGAACGCATGCGAAGATCTTCGTGCATACCGCCCTGTACGATCCCGAACAGCGCCGACGGGTTACCTTCATGGGCAGCCTTTGAACGCTTGGCCCAGCGCAATGACAACTCCATCGAACGGCGCGCTACGTCTTCCTCGGCAGGGTAAGGCGTGCACTCATCAAAGATCATGACAATATCGGAGCCCAGATCCCGCTGGACCTGCATTGACTCCTCAGGCCCCATGAACACCTTGGCACCATCAACGGGTGAGGAGAAATACACGCCCTCTTCCTTGATCTTGCGCATCGCGCCCAGGCTGAACACCTGAAATCCACCCGAGTCGGTAAGGATCGGCCCCTTCCATTGCATGAAATCATGCAGGTCGCCGTGCTTCTTGATCACCTCGGTACCGGGTCGTAACCAGAGGTGGAATGTATTGCCAAGGATGATATGCGCGCCAATCGCTTCAACGTCGCGCGGCAACATGCCTTTCACCGTACCGTATGTACCTACGGGCATGAAAGCTGGCGTTTCCACCACACCCCGCGGAAAAGTCAGCCGGCCACGACGGGCCTTGCCATCGGTGGCCAACAATTCGAACTGCATATGACTCATTGAATATCCTCGGGTCCGGTTGCGGCCGGGTTGCGGGTGATGAACATGGCATCACCGTAACTGAAGAAACGGTAGCGCTCGGAGACAGCGGCGCGATAAGCCGCCATGGTCTGCGTATAACCGGCAAATGCCGAGACCAGCATCAGCAGCGTTGACTCCGGCAAGTGAAAATTGGTTACCAGCGCATCAACCACATGAAAGGGTTTGCCGGGGTAGATGAAAATATCGGTATCGCCGCTGAAAGGCTTCAGCTCGCCGTCCTGCGCGGCGGTTTCCAGAGATCGCACGCTGGTTGTACCCACTGCGACGACACGTCCACCGCGCGCCCTGCAGGCATTGACGGCGTCAACCACTGCCTGGCTGACCTCCAGCCACTCACTGTGCATGTGATGCTCTTCGATGCGCTCTACCCGAACTGGCTGAAAGGTGCCCGCCCCGACGTGGAGTGTCACCTGCGCTGTTTCCACGCCCTTCTCGGCAATGGCCTCAAGCAGCTGGTTGTCGAAATGCAGACCCGCGGTGGGTGCCGCGACCGCCCCCTCACGCTGCGCATAGACAGTCTGGTAGCGTTCACGGTCCGCGGTTTCATCCGGACGGTCGATATAGGGCGGCAGGGGCATGTGTCCAACGCGGTTCAGCAGTGGCAGCACCGGCTCATTGAATGCCAGCTCGAACAAGGCGTCATGCCGGCCGAGCATTTCAGCCTGGGCATCACCATCCAACACAATCCTGCTGCCGGGTTTCGGCGACTTACTGGAACGCACATGGGCCAGCACGCGATACGAATCGAGTACGCGCTCGATGAGGATTTCCAGCTGACCGCCAGTTTCCTTGCGGCCAAACAGCCGCGCCGGAATAACCCGGGTGTTGTTGAACACCATCAGATCTCCAGGACGTAGAAACTCAAGCAGATCAACAAACTGCCTGTGCTCCAGCTCGCCGGACGGGCCGTCCAGACACAACAGGCGACTGCCCCGCCGCTCGGCCAACGGATGATGAGCAATCAGGTCATCCGGGAGATCAAATTGAAAATCGCTGACACGCATGCTGAGGTCGATCCGGTGGGGATGAAAAGGCCGCGTATATTAGCGGAAATACTGGTATCAAACCATTGACCTCGCCCGCATCCGATTCGTATACTCCGCGCCGGCTTGCTTGAAGCGCAAAGCCTCGATGGCGGAATTGGTAGACGCGGCGGATTCAAAATCCGTTTCTGGTGACAGAGTGGGAGTTCGATTCTCCCTCGAGGCACCATCTGTAGTTTTAAGATGGTATCAGCAAGACCCGAAACACCCCGAAAAACCCGCCCTGTGCGGGTTTTTTGTTGTCTACAGTTCCCGTACGTTGCCTCGCAGCCCGAATGTTCAGGGGCAAGCTTGGGGCTTGACCGACTCGGTCAAATACGCGCCCCTACGCCAAAGGCTTCGAGGGGAAAGGCCTCGTGCCCACACCGCCGGCTCCAAACCAGTCCAGTATTCAGTTACCTCGCCGTATCGCTCGTTCACGCCAACCCAGCGTACAACGCTCGCAGCGAGGCTATTGAACGCTGACCTATGGAGTGTCGAGTTCCATCTCGATACAGCGCGCCTTGCAGCAACTGCGCTGGCCGGGATGGAACCCGGCCCTCCATAGCCCTACGCCCCGCTTACTGCTCGTCCAGAAACTTCTCGGCATCCAGCGCTGCCATACAGCCGGCACCAGCCGAGGTAATGGCCTGGCGATAGACGTGATCGGCGACGTCGCCGGCGGCGAACACGCCCGGGATGTTGGTTGCGGTGGCGTTGCCTTCTGTGCCGCTCTTGATTTTCAGGTAGCCGTCTTTCATGTCCAGCTGACCTTCGAACAGACCGGTGTTCGGGGTGTGACCGATGGCGATGAAGACACCGCTCAGGGCGATGTCCTCGGTGCCGCCTTCGTTATGCGCGATGCGCATACCGGTCACACCGCTTTGATCGCCCAGCACTTCGTCGAGCGTGGCATTCAGGCGCAGCTCGATCTTGCCCTCGGATACCCGGGCCAGCAGCTTGTCGACCAGGATCTTCTCGGCGCGGAAAATTTCCCGCCGATGGACAACGGTGACCTTCCTGGCGATATTGGCCAGGTACAGCGCCTCTTCCACTGCGGTATTGCCGCCGCCGATGACAGCCACATCCTGATTGCGATAGAAAAAGCCGTCACAGGTAGCGCAGGCCGAAACGCCCTTGCCCATGAAGGCTTCTTCAGAGGGCAGGCCCAGGTAACGCGCGGAGGCGCCTGTTGCAATGATCAACCCGTCGCAGGTGTAAGCACCGCTGTCGCCCCAGAGGGTGAACGGGCGATTCGCCAGGTCAACCTTGTTGATATGGTCAAACTGAATTTCGGTCTCGAACCGCTCTGCGTGCTTGCGCATACGCTCCATCAGGTCCGGCCCCTGCAACCCTTCCACATCACCCGGCCAGTTATCGACCTCGGTGGTGGTAGTCAGCTGACCGCCCATCTGCATGCCAGTGATCAGCAATGGCTTGAGGTTGGCGCGCGCAGCGTATACCGCCGCACTGTAACCGGCCGGGCCAGAGCCCAGAATAATCAGACGGGAATGACGAACTTCAGACATCAATGCCTCCTAGGCACCGCATGCGCGGTGTGCGAAATTTAAAAGGAGCGGTAGCCTGGCGAAGGAGTAAGCCCTGCTGACCGCTCACAAAACTCAAAGTTGTTTGGCGTTTTCTGCGAGGTAGGTTGCAACACCTTCTGCGTCGGCTTTCATCCCCTTCTGACCTTTGCGCCAGCCAGCCGGGCAGACCTCACCGTGTTCTTCAGTAAATTGCAGCGCCTCGATAACGCGGATCATTTCATCGACTTCACGCCCGAGCGCAAGGTTGTTTACTACCTGATGTTGCACGATGCCGTTGCGATCAATCAGAAACGAGGCGCGTAGCGCAACGCCGTCGTCATGTTCGATCCCGTACGCACGGGTGATTTCGTGTTTTACGTCTGCGACCATGGTGAACTCTACGGGTCCGATGCCGCCCTTCTCGACTGGCGTATTGCGCCAGGCGTAGTGAGTGAACTGCGAATCAACCGACACGCCGACCACCTCTACGTCCAGTGCGCGAAATTTGTCGATGCGGTTGTTGTGCGCGATGATCTCGGAAGGACATACAAAGGTGAAGTCCAGCGGCCAGAAGAACACCACCGCATATTTACCGCGCAATGAGGCAGAATCGAACTCCTCAACGATCGCGCCATCAGCCAGTACGGCCGGGGCGATAAAATCCGGAGCGGGACGATTGACCAGAACACTCATGATGCAAACTCCTTGTGCGCCTCGGCGGCAAATGGATCGACGAATCCTAGTTCACCGACAGGCAGATGGGATATTTCATAGCCTCAATGAAGCGGATAGTTTACGCCTATAAGCTGGTTCGTACATTCACCTGACCGCCCACTTATTCAAGGAATGCAACGCATGGCCAACACACCGGCGCCGCTACGTGGCCCCGAATACTTCAAGGAAGGCTGGCGAACCATCCGCCAGCCAGGTTTGAGACGCTTTATCCTGATCCCGCTTTTGCTGAATCTTGCCCTCTTTATCGCTGTGATCAGCTGGGGCATCAGGCAGTTCAATATCTGGATGGACCGGCTCGTACCCACCCTGCCGGATTGGCTCAGCTTCGTCGAGTGGCTACTCTGGCCACTCTTTGCGTTGGTAATTTTGCTGATTCTGTTTTTCAGTTTCAGCCTGGTGGCCAACATGATTGCCTCGCCTTTTTACGGATTTCTCGCCGAGAAGATCGCTGAACAGGAGCGGGGCCTGGTCAGTCCGCCCACCAGTTACACCGAGATCCTGATGACGGTCCCGCGCAGCATTGGGCGGGAATTGCGCAAGATCAGCTATTACCTGCCGCGCCTGATCGCGCTACTGCTATTGACCTTGATCCCGGTAGTCAATCTCGTTGCATCGCCGCTGTTACTGATGTTCGGCGTGTGGATGATGGCCGTGCAGTACGTGGATTATCAGGCGGACAACGACAAGGTCAGTTTCATTGACATGCTGCGCTGGATGAAGGGCCGCAGGGCCCTGTCACTTGGCTTTGGTCTGCCGGTGTATGTCGGCATGCTGATTCCGCTGGTCAACCTGCTGGTGATGCCAACGGCCGTGGCCGGATCGACGCTGTTATGGGTGCGCGAACGGCCCATGAACGGACCTCCCTGATTACACACCGGTGCCCTGCCTTATCGCCGGGCACCGGTTATTGCCGCCTTACACCAGCGTGTTCAGCGCTTCGCGGCTAAACGGAAGGATCTCGTCGAACCTGCCTTCCTGCACTTTGGCCGCCCATTGGGGATCGACAATCAGCGCCCTGCCCACCGCAACCAGATCGAATTCATCGTTACTCAGACGCTCTAGCAGATCGTCGATATTGGCCGTTTGCGCTACCTTGTCAGTATCCACCATGAACTGGATAAACTCCCCGTCCAGCCCGATGCTGCCGACAGTGATGCACGGCTTGCCGGTTATCTTCCGGGTCCAGCCTGCCAGGTTCAGATCGGAGCCTTCGAACTCGGGCTCCCAGAAACGACGCTGTGAACAATGGAATATATCCACGCCCGCCTCGACCAGCGGAGCGAGGAAAGCTTCCAGCAATTCAGGGGTAGGCGCCAGACGCGCCGTGTAATCCTGCTGCTTCCACTGCGAGTAACGAAAGATGATCGGATAATCCGGTCCCACCGCGTCGCGTACTGCGCGAACGATCTCAAGCGCAAAACGGCCGCGGTTTTCCATGCTGCCGCCATACTCGTCGGTGCGCTGGTTGCTGCCTTCCCAGAAAAACTGATCAATCAGATACCCATGGGCGCCATGCAGCTCAATGGCATCAAAACCAAGCTCCCTGGCATCGCGGGCAGCCTGGGCAAAGGCGCTCACTACGTCCTGGATGTCCTCTTTGGTCATGCCGTGAACGACCTTGACGCCCTTGCTGATCTTTTCCATCGGGCCATAGGCTGGCACGGTCGGATTGGGCTCACTGCCGAGACGGCGTGCGCTGCCCAGATGCCACAGCTGCGGCGCTATCTTGCCGCCAGCGGCGTGCACGGCATCAACGACTTTTTTCCACTCCGCCAGCGCTTCGCCATGGAACCAGGGGATGTCACCGGCACCGGAGGAGGCTGGGTGGTTAACTGTGGTGCCTTCGGTGATGATCAAGCCAACGCCCGCTTCGGCGCGACGGCGATAGTAGTCGGTAACTGCTGCAGTCGGCATGCCGCCGGGTGAGAAATGGCGGGTCATCGGCGGCATGACAATACGGTTTTTCAGCGTCAAGGGACCCATGGTGAAGGGTTGGAACAGCGGGCGAATATCAGCAGCCATCAGTTACTCCTGGCGATTGTAGAAAGTGTGACAAGCACGCGACGCCAACCAATATGACCGGTCGTCTCGTATCCATTAGTGGGTGATCAGGGACGCAACAGCCTTTCCAGTTGATCAATAAAAGCGCGCAGCGGAGCCACTTGCCGGTCCAGCTTCATGCGCAGCAGCGCGCCCTCCCAGGCCGCGCCGATAAATCCCGCCAGGGCAGCAGGATCCTGTTCGACAGCCAGCTCGCCCGCTTCCCGGGCCTTTTCCAGGCAGCCAGCCAGCAGCTCGCTGGATCGTTTGAACACAGCGCTGGCGGCACAACCGATTGGCTGGCTCTCGTCAGCCATCTCATGACAGAGGCTGCCGATAAAACACTGGCTGGAGGGCTCGCCCTGATTGGCAAAGTGACCTACCAGATCCCGATAGAATCGCAGGATTCGCTCCCGAGGCGAGACGTCCTGGTCATCCAGAGCACGGGCAAACCGCTCCAGTCGCGGCAGATAGTAAAAATGCAGGGCCTGAACCGCGAAGTCTTCCTTGCTCTCGAAATAGTGGTAAAAGGAGCCTTTGGGCACGCCAGCGCTCCGGGTGATTTCCTGCACGCCCGTGCCGCTATACCCCTTGCGCAGCATGACACTGGTGCCAGCTTCGAGAATTCTTGCGCGCTTGTCCTGAATACTGTTCATGGGCGTCACTATACGACTGGTCATTTCAGCCTGATAGCATTGCCACGCTTAATCACTCAAATTGATAGGCTGCTATCGCGAAGGATTACAAGGCCAAACTACCGCCCACAAAAAAGCCCCCGTAATAAGGAGGCTTTCGTGTTGCCGTCCTGACGGACGATAGCAGCTTGAGCTTAGTGCTCCACGCCGCCTTCGCCGTGCACGTGACCGTGCTCCATCTCTTCATCGCTGGCATCGCGGATACCGACAACCTTGACGTCGAACGTCAGACGCTGACCTGCCAGCGGGTGGTTGCCATCTACGGTGACTTCGTCACCTTCGACACCAGTGATGGTCACGATCTGCATTCCGCCGTCCGGTCCGGACGCATGAAACTGCATACCTGCTTCCAGCTCATCCACACCTTCGAACATGTTACGGCCAAGAACCGCAACCAGCTCAGGACTGAATTCGCCGTATGCATTTTCAGGCTCGACGGTGACATTTACCTGGTCGCCTTCCTGCTTGCCCTCGAGCGCCTGCTCAAGACCAGGAATAATGTTACCCGCGCCGTGCAGGTAAACCAGCGGAGTACCGCCAGCGGATGAATCGAGAACTTCACCTGCATCGTTGGTCAAAGTGTAGTCAATCGATACAGCTTTTTTGGCAGCAATCTGCATAGTTCGGCCCCTGTCGTTTTCAATAAGCCAGCTAGTCTACGCACCTTGAACTCGAAACGCACGGTTTGACCGACACATGGGACGAGTGGCCGCAGATGCCCAACGCCCGGGCAAAACCCGCTAATATCTGTCGTACACTTCTCAGCGAAACGGAATGTACATGTCTAGTCGGCTGGTTCTGGTGATCAATTGTGGTAGCTCGTCCATCAAGTTTGCCCTGCGCCGTGAGGGCGTCGATGAACCCCTGTTGAGTGGTCTGGCTGAAAGGCTGTATTCGGACAACGCCACCTTGAACTGGCAGGCCGGCGACAGTAAACAGCAGATCAATCTGGCCGATGGAGAACACACTACGGCAATGGCCAGCCTGTTGCCGCTGATTGACGAATATGCCGACCAACCGTTGAGCGCAGTAGGCCACCGCGTGGTGCATGGAGGCGAGCATTTCACCTGCGCACAGGTTATCGATGACAGGGTGATCACCGCCATCCGCGCCAGTGCGCCCCTCGCTCCGCTGCATAACCCGGCCAACCTGATGGGCATTGAGACGGCAATGAAGGTGTTCACCGAGACACCACATATCGTCGTTTTCGACACCGCCTTTCACCAGAGCATGCCGCCGCGCGCCTACCGCTATGCCCTGCCCGAAGAGCTCTACACACAGCACAGTGTGCGGCGCTACGGCTTCCATGGCACCAGTCATCACTACGTGACCAACCAGGCGAGCCTGATGAGCGGACGGCAGCCCGGCGAAGGCGCCTGGCTGACGGCGCATCTTGGCAATGGCTGCTCGTCCTGTGCCGTGCTGGATGGCAAGAGCCTGGATACCAGCATGGGACTGACGCCACTGGAGGGACTGGTGATGGGCACGCGCAGTGGCGATGTCGACCCCAATCTGCATTTCCACCTGGTGCGCACCCTCGGTTGGGATTTTCTGCGTATCGAAAAACTGCTGAATCGGGAAAGTGGCCTGCTTGGTCTGTCCGGGCTGTCCAACGATATGCGCCAGCTGGTGGAAGCGCGCGCCGAAGGGCATGTCGGCGCAGAACTGGCCATTGACGTGTTCTGTTATCGACTGGCCCGATCGTTGGCCGGGCTGGCGGTGGCGCTGCCGCGTCTGGACGGTCTGATATTTACCGGGGGCATCGGCGAGAACTCGGCTCTGGTGCGTGAGCTTACTGCCAGCCACCTTGGGATTTTCGGCCTGCAAATCGATACGCAGCGCAACAATAGTCTACCGCGCGGCCAGGCCGGCACGATTCAGATGCCGGACTCACCGGCTATTCTGGTGGTACCCACTGACGAAGAGCGT
This sequence comes from Pseudomonas profundi, assembly GCF_008638305.1. Taxonomy (GTDB): domain Bacteria; phylum Pseudomonadota; class Gammaproteobacteria; order Pseudomonadales; family Pseudomonadaceae; genus Halopseudomonas; species Halopseudomonas profundi. Next base: position 74,506 of record NZ_VTPZ01000002.1, on the reverse strand, counting down.
CAGATCGGAGAGGAAAGTCTCTCCCTGCTGGATTCCGCACCTACTCATTGAAACAGGAACACCATGCATACTTTTTTTATCGCTCCTACAGGCTTTGGCGTAGGCCTGACGTCCATAAGCCTTGGTCTGATCCGCGCCCTTGAGCGCACCGGTTTGCGTGTCCACTTTCTCAAGCCGATCGCCCAGCCACACCCCGGCGACGAAGGGCCGGAACGCTCGAGCGAGCTGATTTCCCGCACGCTGGGTCTGAAGCCGCCGGCTTCACTTGAATTGCAGGATGTCGAGCATCGTCTGGCGGTCGGCGATCTCAACGGTGTGCTTGAGGACATCATCAGCCGCTATCAGCAGGCCGCAATCGATGCGGACGTCGTGGTAGTGGAAGGCATGGTCCCGACCCGCCAGGCCAGCTATGCCGCGCGCATCAATAATCACCTGGCGAAAAGCCTGGACGCGGACGTCATACTGGTCTCCGCGCCCGACGACGATAATCTCGCCAACCTGGCCAACCGTATCGAATTGCACGCGCACAGCTTCGGCGGGCCGCAGGATCCGAAGGTCATCGGCGTGATTGTCAACAAGGTGCAGGGCCTGGATACCGGCGATGATATTCCCGCCGACCGGACCGAACTGAAGCGCACGCTGAAGGATTTCTCCCAGGCGCTGAAAAAACAATCCGGTGCGCTGGATACCGGCGACTTCCGCCTGATCGGCTGTATTCCCTGGAAAGATGAACTCAATGCGCCGCGCACCGCTGACGTGGCCGCGTTGCTCGGCGCCGGCACCCTGCATCCCGGCGACATGCAGACCCGCCGGGTCATGAACATCATCCTCTGCGCCCGCACCGTGCCCAATACCATCGACCTGTTCCGGCCCGGCACCTTGCTGGTGGTGCCCGGCGACCGCGACGACATCATTATCGCCAGTAGCCTGGCGTCCCTGTCCGGAACACCGCTGGCCGGGCTGCTGTTGACGGGTGATATCACCCCTGACCCACGCGTCATGCAGCTATGTCAGCCCGCGCTGGATAATGGCCTGCCAATCATCACCGTTCCGACCGGCAGCTTTGCCACCGCGTCCCTGCTGGACCGCATGAATCGCGAAATACCTGTCGATGACCTGGAGCGCGCCGAAATGGTCACCGATTTCGCCGCCTCGCATATCGATCAGGCCTGGTTGCAACAACGCTGCGGAACGCCGCGCGAAGTACGCATGTCGCCGCCGGCGTTTCGTTATGAGCTGGTGCGCCGGGCGCAACAGGCACGCAAACGCATCGTGCTACCCGAGGGTGACGAACCCCGGACCGTGCAGGCTGCGGCGATCTGTCAGCGCCGCGGAATTGCACAGTGCGTTCTGCTGGCCAAACCCGAAGCTGTCGAAGCGGTGGCGCGGGTGCAACACATTACGCTGCCTGAAGGGCTGCAGATCCTCGACCCGGATGTCATTCGCGAGCGGTATGTCGAGCCCATGGTCGAGCTACGCCAGGGCCGTGGTCTGAACGCGCCCATGGCGCTACAGCAACTGGAAGACAACGTGGTGCTGGGCACCATGATGCTCGCGCTGGATGAAGTCGACGGCCTGGTCTCAGGTGCCATCCATACCACCGCCAACACCATCCGCCCGGCGTTCCAGCTGATCAAGACCGCGCCCGGGTACAACCTGGTGTCCTCGATATTCTTCATGCTGTTGCCCGAGCAAGTGCTGGTCTATGGCGACTGCGCGGTGAACCCCGATCCGGATGCGACCGAGCTGGCGGAGATCGCGATCCAGAGTGCCCGGTCAGCTGAGGCCTTCGGCATCCCGGCGCGCGTCGCAATGATCAGCTACTCGACCGGGGAATCCGGAACCGGACTGGATGTGGAGAAGGTTCGCGAAGCCACGCGGATCGCCCGTGAGCGGGAGCCAGGTTTGCTGATTGACGGCCCACTGCAATATGATGCCGCGGCCATCGCCAGCGTCGGCCTGCAAAAAGCACCGGACAGCCCGGTGGCCGGCAAGGCCACTGTATTCATTTTCCCGGACCTGAATACTGGGAATACGACCTACAAGGCTGTGCAGCGCAGCGCCAATGTCATCAGCGTCGGCCCGATGCTGCAGGGCCTGCGCAAGCCGGTCAACGATCTGTCTCGCGGGGCTTTGGTGGATGACATCGTCTTCACCATCGCCCTCACCGCTATTCAGGCCGACAATAACAAGTAACCCAGGATCTGCTGCCGCCTCGATGCGGCTGCGATAAATGAAAACGGACCCAAACCCGGCGTCAGCGCCGGGTCATTTATTGAGCAATCAGAATGCTGAAATTTTTGCCCGCGCCCCTTCGCGGCATCATTGCCTCCCTGCTGCTGATCATCAACACACTGCTGTGCTTCAGCGTGTTGTTCCCCCTCGCAATGCTCAAGCTATTGCCGTACAAACCGCTGCAAACTCTGTGCACCCGGATACTGATTCGCATCGCGGAGTTCTGGATGTTGTGTAACAGCGGCTGGATGCGCTTGACCGGCAACATCGAATGGGATGTTACGGGCCGCGACCAGCTGGACTACGACGGCTGGTATCTGGTGACCAGCAATCACCAAAGCTGGGTAGATATTCTGGTGCTGCAGCATAATCTGAATCGGCGCATGCCCATGCTCAAATTCTTCCTGAAACAGGAGCTGATCTGGGTTCCGATCATCGGCATCTGCTGGTGGGCTTTGGATTTCCCGTTCATGAAACGCTACACCAAAGCCTATCTCGACAAGTATCCGGAAAAAGCCGGGCAGGACGTGGCCACCACCCGCCGCGCCTGCGAAAAGTTCATGACAACGCCAGTGGCCGTGTTCAACTTTCTCGAAGGCACGCGCCTGACACCTGCCAAGCACGCCGTGCAGCAATCACCCTACCGCCATCTGCTGCGCCCAAAATCCGGCGGCGTGGCCTTCGTGCTGGATGCGATGGGGCAACAATTGCGCTCGCTGGTCGACATCACCATCCACTACCCCGACGGCAGCCCGAGCTTCTGGGATCTGCTGAGTGGCCGGGTTCGCAAGGTGGTCATGCGTTGCGAGCTACGTCCGATCCCAGCCGAGTTTCTCGGTCAGGATTATCAGAACGACCAGCTGTTCCGGGAACACTTCCAGGGCTGGATCAGTAGTCTGTGGCAGGACAAGGATGTGCTGCTCGATGAGCTGCACCGGGAATATCCCAGCGCAAAGCGCTAGGGTTCAGAGCGGCTTACGCGCATGCCGGGTTGACCCACAGGGTCAGCCCGACACTGAAGGTTTAAAGCGGGCGCAGGTTGATTTCAACGCGACGGTTCTGAGCGCGACCCGACTGGCTGTCGTTGCTCGCGATCGGCTGGCTCGGTCCAACTCCGCTGCTGCTGATACGCGGACCGGCAATGCCCTGACCTGTCAGGTAGGACGCAACGCTGGTGGCACGTTCACGGGACAGACGCATGTTCAGGTCCATGGAGCCGGTGCTGTCGGTATGCCCAACAATATCGATGCCGTTACGGTCGAATTCCTTGAACACCCGAACCAGTGAATTGAGCGTCGGGTAGAAGCTGCTGGAAATATCCGAAGAGCTGCTGGCGAAGGTGATGTTGCCTGGCATAACCAGCTGCAGATTGTCGCCGTTACGGATGACCTGAACACCTGAACCTTGCAGTTCCTGACGCAGGCGAGCTTCTTGCTGGTCTACATAATAACCATACCCCGCACCCGCTGCGCCGCCCACGGTAGCGCCAATCAGCGCGCCCTTGCCGCGATCCTTCTTGCTGGACGTCGCGGCGCCGATAACGGCACCAGCGGCTGCGCCGCCGAGACCGTAAATAGAGGATTTGCCCGCCTGGCGCTCACCCGTATAAGGGTTGGAGGTACAGCCCGCCAGCACCACTGAACACAGACCGGCAACCATCAAACCTTTAATCTTCATAATATTTCCTTGAACGTAGTAACACGAGTTATGCGAGAGAATACATCGCCAACATCGCAGCAGTGTATGCATAACGTAAAGAACGAGTAAAACCGCTGCCAGTATTCATGCGCGAACAAAGGGATTAGCTCGCATTTCATCACCAATGCGCGTATCCGGACCATGTCCGGTTACCACGACGGCTTCCTCATCGAGATTATACAAGCGGCCGCGTATGGATTGCTCGATGGCCTTCGAGTCACCACCCCACAGATCGGTGCGACCTATACCGCCACGGAACAGCGTGTCGCCGGCAATCAGCAGTTTATCCCTGGGGAACCAGAAGCTCATCGAACCGGGGGTATGTCCCGGAGTATGCATTGCCACCCCACAACCGCATGCCAGCTCCTCGTCATCCTGAAGCCACTGATCCGGGGCCGGGACGGGCGTGTAAGGGATGCCGAACATGTTGCACTGCATCTCCAGATTATCCCAGAGGAACTGATCCTCCTTGTGCAGGTGCAAGGTCGCGCCCGTCGCTTTCTTCATCTCGCCTGATGCGAGAAAGTGATCCAGGTGCGCATGGGTATGGATGATACTGACCACCTTCAGCCCCAACGCCTCCAGACGATCGAGAATCATCTGATGATTGCCGCCTGGATCTACCACAATCGCCTTGCCGGTTACCGGGTCGCCGATAATGGTGCAGTTGCACTGCAACGGGCCGACGGGAAAGGTTTCGCGAATCAGGGCGGTGCTGGGGGCTTGCATGAGCGGGTCCTATGAAAAATGCACGAGTCGGCAAGGATGGCCGCAACGGCTGCGGGTTTCAACATGCATTTCACAGCCTTGATATCCGTTGCTGGATTGGGGCAGGCGATGGCGCTAGGGTTTCCCTGTCAACGTCAGGGACGAACCATGTTGCCATACAAGAAAGAACTCAAACCACGAGCGCGAGCGCTGCGCCAGGACATGACTGATGCGGAACAATTGCTCTGGGCCAGGCTACGTCGCAAGCAGGTGCTGGGCGTACAGTTCTACCGGCAGAAACCTCTAGCTGGGTATATCGCCGATTTCTACTGCGCCGCGGCGAAACTGGTTGTCGAACTGGACGGCGGTCAGCATTTCGAGCCTGCTGAACTGGTCAAGGACCAGCGCCGTACTGTTCAGCTTGAAGGGTTGGGCTTGAAGGTCGTCCGGTTTGATAATCGCCAAGTGCTGGTTGAGCTGGAGGATGTCCTGAATGTGATATGTGTTGAGCTCGAGAATCGGCTTGGGCTTCGGGGCTGAAATCACACCTCGCAAAAGCGAATCCCCCCTAACCCCCCTTTTTCAAAGTGGGGGACTGGTTTTGTGATCCGGCTAGGTCTCCGTTTACGGATAGCGATGCATGCCGGCAATAATGCCAGCCGCTGCTCGGACTAATCCTTGGACATCGATGCAGCCGCTGCTCGGACCGTTCCCCACTTTGAAAAAGGGGGGCTAGGGGGGATTACGGGTTTAGCTTTTTACCTTCTATTATCAACCCGTTACACGCGCCTCAGCCCGATCCGTCACAGTCTGCACCACCACACTGCCCACAATGTCGCCCTCTACGTTCACAGCCGTGCGCACGGTGTCCAGCAAACGATCAATCGGCAGCAGGATGGCGATAGCTTCGGCGGGCAGTCCCACTGCCTGCAGCACCATGACCATGGTAACCATGCCCGCGCTGGGAATGCCGGGCGCACCGGTCGATGCGATCATGGCGGTGAAGAACACCACCATCTGTTGCGCAAAACTCAGCTCGATGCCGACTAGATTGGCGACAAACAGCGCAGCCGCAGCCTCATACAGCGCGGTGCCATCCATATTCATGGTTGCGCCCAGCGGCAAAACGAAGCCGGCAACGCTTTGTCGTACGCCAAGATTGTGTTCCGCGCAGCGCATGGAGATCGGCAGCGCAGCGGCGCTGGAACTGGTGGCGAAGGCGGTAATCAATGCTTCACGCGCGCCGCGCCAGAGCCACAGGGGTGACTTGCGCGCGACGGCATAAAGTATTGCTGGCAGAACCACTGCTCCGTGAAAAATGGTGGTCGCAAATACCAGAACGATGAACCCGAGCATGGTAACCAACAAAGACGTATCCTGCTCGGCCACTAGCCGTATCAACAACGCCATGATACCGATGGGTGCCAGACGCATGATCCAGCCGACGATGCGCAGCATCAGATCGAGAAACTCTTCCATCACCTGCAGGATGTTTGCGTAGCGCTCGCCACCGGACACCAGGGCGACGCCCAGAAACAACGCGAACACCACCACAGCGAGAATGCTGCCGTTGGAAAAGGCTGTGAAGGGGTTCTGAAACAGGTTGGTGAAAAAGTGCAGGAAGAACTCTGAAAGAGTCAGTTGCCGCGCTTCAAAGTTCTCCATCGCCTCGGCGAACAGGGATAATGACAACCCCGCGCCCGGCTTGAAGATATTCGCCGCGATCAATGCCACCAGCATCGCCAGCGCCAGGGTCGACACGAAATACACCAAAGTCGTGACCCAGACTCGATGCACCTGGTGATGCGCCCTGAGACTGGCGACCCCCACCACGATGGAGGTGAAGATCAGCGGCACCAGGATCATTTTCAGCAGGCCGATAAACACGCTGCCGGCCAGGGTACTCGCGTATAGCACCCCTTCCCTGATGCCTGCCTCGTCCGGCATACCGCTCAACAGCCAGCCAACGAGCACACCGAGACAGGCAGCGATAATGATCTGGCGATTCAGGCTTGGCATGGCTCGCGGCTCCGCACAATTAATTGGAATAAAAAGGATACATCAAATGCCTTTTAACCACGTGCAGAGATCTTCAGGCGGCCCGGCCTGCTCTCAGGTTAACAGGCCAATCGTTTTGGCCTGCGCCACCGCCTGGGTGCGTCGCGCCACGCCGAGTTTACTGTTGATGCGCCGCGCGTGGCTTTTGACCGTATGCAGCGAAATAAACAAGGTTTCGCTGATCTGCTGGTTGGAATAGCCCAATGCGATGCAACGCAGCACTTCCAGCTCCCTGGCGCTAAGCGGCTCATTCATCGCAGCAGGAATCGACACGTCGGGGGCATCTCTGGCGGGTAGCCGGGCACACAGCGCTTCACGCAACGCCGATTCGGGCGCCCGGCGCAATGCTTCTCCAAGTCCGGCCGGCGCGCCACGCAACAAGGGGAAAAAACAACCGATCAGCCGGTCATCCTCAGCAAGTGCCAGCGCCCGACGCAGGGTTTGTTCTGCTTCCCCTGGCCGGCTGCCCTCCAACTGCAACCATGCCAGATAGACCAGTACATTCAGCTCCTGCAAACGCTCGCCTGCCCTTCGCGCACGGACCAGCAAGATCTGCAGTTGCGCTTCGCAGGCCGCCGGCTCCTGCTGAACCCATAACAGGCGCGCTTGAACCAGGCCTACCAGAACCGGCAAGGAGTGATAAACAGGCGGCGGAGCAGCCGACGCTTCGGCGCAATAGGTCTGGTACAGGCGGGGCAACCACTGCTCAGCCAGCTCCTGGCGCCCTGTGCTGATCCACAAGTCGCTCTTGATGGCGGTAATCCAGCCCAGATAATAAACCGGCGGAATGTCCCACTGATACATCAGCCGCTCAGCCTCGGCCAGGGTCTCGAAGGCTTCAGTCACCGCCCCATCGACTTGAGCTTGCAGTGCTGCCTGTTGGCAAAAGCCCACCAGAACGAAGACATCCCGATGACGCCGCGCCTCGGCGATCCCTTCGCGCAGCAACGCGGCGGCAACATTGCGCTCGCCCTGCAGACTGAGCAGGTGCGCTTCGTAGAGCATTAGCCGGGCGTGAATGGGTGATTCATCCGAGCGCAGCGGGCGTCTTGCAAGGTCGGTGCGCTGCGCTGTTATTAACTGTCTTGCGCGTTCTACCTTGCCACGCGCCTGTAACAGCCGCGCACGCAATAGCGCCACCTGCGCCTCGAACAGCGGATCACCTATTCGCTGAGCCAATTCAATGGCGTTGCTGGCCCAGCTCCGGGCCGCTTCCAGTTGGTGTCGGCTCAGCTCGCCTTCGGCCAGGGTCAGCATCGCCATAAGTCGACTACCGGCATCCGCGTCCGCAAGGCATGTCAGTCCCTGATTAGCCAGCTCGACAGCCTCGGAGATCCGTCCCGACGCCCGCGCCAGGTAGCTCCTCAAAACCAGCGCCTGACCAATCAAAGTCGCCTGCCCGGTGGCGTTCGGCTGTGGCATAAAACGTGACAGCCGGCTCAGCATGTCTTCGGCATCCTCCAGCTGACACGCGAGCGCGAGCGTCCAGGCATGTACCAGAACCAGCTGCGCCGAGCTGCCCTGCAGAACGGCTGGCAATTCAGCCTTCCAGCGCAGGAGCATGGCCACCGGCTGCGCCGCCAGCAGCTGATCGAGGGGCAAAGACTGAACCAGGCCCGCTGCTTGCTCAGGCATTTCAGCGGCCAACGCATGCTCGACCGCCTCGCTGATCCGACCCTGTTCTTTAAACCACTGGCACGCACGCGCATGCGCCAGCTGACGTTGCTGCAGATCAGTCCTGACGACCTGATCGAGCAGGAAGTCGGAGAACAGATGATGAAAGCGGTACCAGTCACCCGTCTGATCCAGAGGCACCAGGAAGACCTTGTGCTGTAACAGGAAGTCGATGATCTCCCGGCTATCGTTGCGATCACGAACCCGATCACACAGCTGCGCCGAGAACCGATCCAGCCAGGCAATCGCAAACAGAAACTGCCGCACCCGCTCCGGCAGTGACTGCAGCACCTCTTCAAGCAGATATTCTCCAATCAGCGGCCCGGGCATGACCGGCAGGTTACGGGCGTATCCGACAGCAGCCGCCTGTTCCGCTGCAACCGTCGCCAGCCGCAGGCCGGCGATCCAACCTTCGTTCCGCTCGACCATATGCCGAGACCATTCGGGATCATTCGCAACCATGCCCGCACGGCTCAGGAAAGCTGCGGCTGCTTCTTCGTTCAGACGCAGCTGCGCTTCGCCTATTTCGAGCAACTTGCCGGCAACACGCAGGCGTGCCAGGTGCCAGTCCGGCCGCTGCCGGCTGGTCAGCAACAGCTGAAACGAGGCAGGCAAGCGCTCCAGCAACAACGCGCAAAGGCGGTCGCACTGCGGATTTTGAGCCAGGTGATAGTCGTCCAGCACCAGCACGACGGATTGTTCAGCCGGGTGGCGCTGATTGAGCTTATCCAGCACAGACAACGTGAGCTGCTCCAATGCCAGCGGTTGCTCACTGTGACTTTGCTGCAGCAGTGCCAGCTCCGGTTCGCCCAGTTCCGGATAGAGAGTACGCAAGCCAGCTATCAGGCTGTGCAACAGCTGCCCTGCCAGAGCGTCGTGATGATCGAGGGAGATCCAGACGGAGCGACGCGAAGCAGACAGGCCTTCACAGAGCTCAATCGCCAATGTGCTCTTGCCGAAACCGGCGGGCGCGCAAACCATTACAAGCCGACGTGAAGCGGCCTGTTCAAGTAGTGCTATAAGCTCGGGGCGGGGCAAATGGTCGGCCGGTAACGGAGGCCGATAGATCTTGCCGGGGTGCAGGGGAATCGTCGAAACCATGGCACCAAGTGTATCGGTTGCACGGTCTGTGGGTCATGCAGTTTGTATCGCTACCGGGAACCGGCGCAAAAGAAAAAACCTGGCAGCCTCAAGGGGCCGCCAGGTCAGAGTGGATCAGCGTACGCCGGACTGGCGCAGCGCTGTCGGGGTGAACTCCCGTGAGCTGGCACGATAGCTGTAATCGTAATCCCGGCTCTCTTCGTTGTTCATGCCCATTGCCAGATAACGACCGGCGACCAGGTCATACAGCGTCTCCAGAGCGTAGCCAGGCACCTGATCCTTGTAGCGATGCAGGGCATGGGCTTCCGCTACGCGCCAAAGGGTCCCGCGGGAATCGTAGTGGTCGATATGCGCAGCCTGCCAGGAATCCTCGTCGATAAAGAAGTGACGCTTGGCATAGATGTGCCGTTGATCGGGCTTCACGGTCGCAACCACTTCCCACACCCGGTGCAGCTCGTAACGGGTCAGATCCTGATTGATGTGACCGGCCTTGATGATGTCGCTGTACTCGTGCTCCGGCGAGCCCAGGTTGTAGCTGTTGTAAGGAATGAACAGCTCGCGCTTGCCGACCAGCTCCCAGTCATAGCGATCAGGGGCACCGTTGAACATATCCAGATTGTCCGAAGTACGCATGCCGTCGGCGGCTGTGCCTGGGCCGTCATAGGACACCTGCGGAGCACGACGCACACGGCGCTGGCCAGCGTTGTAGATCCACGCCATACGCGGGGTCTCGACCTGATCGACGGTTTCGTGCACCAGCAATACGTTACCGGCCAGACGGCTCGGGTCGGTGACTTGCTGTTTGAAGTAATAAAGGATGTTGCCCATGCTCTCGGCGTCGTAATCGCTCAACGCTGCTGGCAGGGCGTATTGCTCAACGAAGCGGACGATGCCGAAACTACCGTTGACCTGAGGGGTCGCCTGGGTAACCACACGCTCAAAGGAATGACCGCGGAGGCGGGTGATGTGGTTCCAGATGACTTCCAGGCCATTGGACGGGATCGGGAAAGCATGCGCCAGTTTGTAGCCGGTGACCGCATTGCCGTCCTTGACCAGTTGCGACTGGGCGGCGTTGTGCCTGGCGGCCTCATAGATCTCATCCGACATGCCGACGCTACGCTGGGTCTCGTAAACCGGCATGCGGTAGGTTTCTGGATAGCGCTTGAACATGGCTATCTGGCCCGGGGCCAATTGTTCAGCGTATTGCTCGTAGTTGTCAGCCGTGATGACGAACTGCGGCTGGTCACCGGCATAAGGGTTGGTCAGAAAACCATCCTTGAACTCTCCGGCATCAGGTACCAGGCCACCATCCCATTCAGGGATGGTGCCTGCCGCGTTACCGGCCCTCTCTGCACCAATCGGTGTCAGGCTCTTGCCCAGTTCAGCAATTTGTTGCTCGGAGGCTGCGTGGACACTGCCCGCGGCAATGGCAACAGCCAGGACAGCGGTTTTCAGAAGCGTAGGTTTCATCATGAATTCTCTGCTAGCGGAATCAGGGAGACCCTGAGGTATTGACGGTGGCGCAGTCGACGCGTTGATAACGCGCAGCACGGAACGGATACAGCGGCGAACTATAACCAAGTCGCCGGTATCCGGGATCAATCCAAAGTATGATTTTGGTACAGATTTGCATCCTGTCTCAAACACGACAACCAGATGCGCTGATAAGGCTGCAAGCGAGAATCGAGGCGGGCCGGCACCAATGTGAGACCCGCCGACATGGATCAGATGGTGGAGAGGAACGGCGCCTGGCTTTCCTGCCACTGCCCGATCTCGACACGAATCCGTTTTTTGTCGAGCTTGCCTACACTGGTTTTGGGTATTTCGGTAACAGTCGCGATCTGCGAGGGGACTGCCCATTTGTTGATGCGCCCTTCATCGACATAACTCTTCAAGTGATCGCGCAACACCCGGGCGTTCATCTCATGACCTTCAGCGGGAACAATCAACGCAAAGGGCCGCTCGTCCCATTGCGGATCAGGCACACCGACCACAGCCACTTCTTTCACCGCCGGGCTTAGGCTGATCAAGTCTTCAAGCTCAAGGGAAGAGATCCATTCACCGCCAGTCTTGATCACGTCCTTGATACGGTCGCGGATATCGATAAAGCCCATCTCGTCGATGGTCGCCACGTCACCCGTATGCATCCAGCCGTGCTGCCACAGCTCAGCGCTCTTCTCCGGCTCGCGGAAATATCCCTGGGTCAACCAGGGAGCGCGCAGCACAAGCTCACCCTGGGTAGTGCCGTCTTTAGGCAGAAAATTGCCCTGGGCGTCCATGATGCGTGCATCAACCAGCGGCACTGGCACGCCGGCCTTGCAGCGGAAGGTCTCACGTTCTTCCTGAGTGCCCGCTTCAAGCTCAAGATTGATGTACCCGGCAGAGATCAACGGGCAGGTTTCGGACATGCCATAGGCTGCCGACAGGGTCATGCCCGTCGCGGTGGCCGCCTTATACAGCCCATGGTTCAGCGCGCTGCCGCCGATGATGACCTTCATGCCATCGAAGCTCATACCCTTGGCTGTGTCTGCATTGAGCAGCATTTGCAAAATGGTCGGCACGCAATGTGAGAAGGTAACCTTCTCGTTCTTGATCAGCTGACACAGCAATTCTGGCTCGTAACGACCGGGATAGACCTGCTTCACGCCAAGCAACGTCGCGGTATAGGGGATGCCCCAGGCATGTACGTGGAACATCGGCGTGATCGGCATATACACGTCGCGGTTGCCAAACAGGCGCACGCTGTCTAGCCCGCCCATGGTGCCAGCCTGGGTCAGAGTGTGCAGAACGAGCTGACGGTGGGTGAAGTACACGCCTTTCGGGTTGCCCGTGGTGCCGGTGGTATAAAAGGTGGTCGCAACGGAGTTCTCGTCGAAATCTTCGAACTCATAGCTTGGCTCTGCGGCGGCCAGGAGCTCCTCGTACTCGCCTACCAGACCTGCCATTTTGGCTGTTTTGCTATCGCCATCGGTCAGCAGGATGGTCTTCTCTACGGTAGTAAGACCGCTCTCAATGCCCTGATAGATAGGCAGAAAGTCACTGTTAACCAGCACGAAGATATCTTCAGCGTGGTTCATGGTGTAGAGAATCTGCTCGGGCGAGAGACGGATATTGACCGTGTGCAGGACAGCACCAATCATGGGAACGGCGAACATGCACTCGAGATAACGGTGACTGTCCCAATCCATCATCGCCACCGTATCGCCCGGTTTGACCCCGGCGGCAGTCAAAGCGTTGGCCAGGCGGCAGATCCGCTCATTGAAGGTCGCGTAATCATACCGGCTGATATCCCGGTAGACAATTTCCTGGCTACGCTCGTAGCGGCTTCCGGACAGCAGCAGACTTTTGATCAACAACGGGGTGGAGTGGGCGTTATCGGTTGGCTTGAGAATGCGAGTGTTCAACATGGGATGGCCTGCTTTTTCTTTTTGAGTTGTTAGGTTTTGGCAAATGTCGCAGCTTACCAGTCATCGGACTATAGCCAACGTCAGCACAGCCTACCTATCGTTCCAAAGTATGAACTTGCGAAAACCGAGTATAATCTGCGCCCTCAACCCGGCTGAATAACCGACTCAGTCACATACCAGGAGTAGAGCATGTCTGATAACAGCATTGTTATTGTCAGTGGCGTCCGCACACCCATGGGCGGTTTTCAGGGCAGTCTGGCCAGCGTGTCGGCAGTAGAACTCGGCGCACTCGCCATCCGCGAAGCCGTATCGCGAGCAGGCATTCAGGGCGCAGATGTGCAGGAAGTCATCATGGGCTGCGTATTGCCCGCTGGTCTAAAGCAGGGCCCGGCCCGCCAGGCCAGCCTGAATGCCGGCCTACCCGCCTCCACCGGCTGTACTACTATCAACAAGCTCTGCGGCTCCGGCATGAAAGCCGTGATGCTCGCGCATGATGCACTCAAGGCCGGTACCAACGAGGTCATGGTTGTCGGTGGTATGGAAAGCATGTCCAACGCGCCCTACCTCATCGAAAAAGCCCGCAACGGCCTGCGCATGGGCCATGGTGAGATCAAGGACCACATGTTCTTCGACGGTCTGGAAGATGCCCGCACCGGTCGGCTGATGGGCTCTTTCGCCCAGGAAACCGCGGACAGCAACGGCCTGAGCCGTGAAGATATGGACGCCTATGCCATCGAATCGCTGAAGCGCGCCAAAACTGCCATCGAGAATGGCTCGCTGGACAGCGAAATCGTCCCGGTCACGGTCAAGACCCGCAAGGGCGAGGTGGTAGTGAAGGACGACGAGCAACCGCACAATGCCAATATCGAGAAAATTCCGAGCCTGCGTCCGGCGTTCAGCAAGGACGGCACGGTTACCGCAGCCAACGCCAGCTCGATTTCCGATGGCGCCAGCGCCCTGGTCATGATGACAGCCGCCGAAGCCGAGCGTCGCGGCCTGAAGCCGTTGGCCCGCGTCGTCGGCCATGCGACCCAGAGCCAGGATCCAAGCGAATTCACGCTGGCCCCGATCGGTGCCATGAGCAACCTGTTCAACAAGACTGGCTGGAGCAAGGATGATGTGGACCTGTTCGAGATCAACGAAGCCTTCGCCATGGTGACCATGCTGGCGATGCGTGAGCACAATCTTGATCACGCCAAGGTCAACATTTACGGCGGCGCCTGTGCCCAGGGCCACCCGGTCGGCTCCACCGGTTCGCGCCTGATCGTGACGCTGATCAACGCCCTGCAGAAAACTGGTGGCAAGCGCGGCATCGCCTCGCTATGCATCGGGGGCGGCGAAGCGACTGCGGTGGCGATTGAACTGATCTGACCCTGCTCGGGCGGAATGGTTGATGTACTCAGCTATTCCGCCACTGCCCCAATCACTCCTCCCCTTCCTTCGCATTTCCCACCACAAATCACAGCGTCCTGCCTCCTCCCTGCCCCTCAAAACGCGCCTACCAAAGGCCTTCAGTACCAAGCAAACGAGATGAAAGCATCGCGTGACAGCGATCTGGCCGATGACTTTCGCTAATACGGAGCCCGGCATTGATCGCCCTGTCGCCAATCAGTTTCGAGGTTTCCGAAATCATTTGACCACTATGGGAGTCCATTAACAAAGAGGAGGAACAATCATGGAATCATTGCGAATGACCGAAAAATCAATGACCCGACTCTCGGTGCGAATAGGCATCATGAGCGCACTGCTCCTGGCGGGCGGCTGGTCGATTGCCGCAGATGAGCAAGCCTTTATTCGGGATCATGCGAGTGCCGACATTGAATGGGGTCCTTGCCCCGCCTTTATGCCGGATTCTTGCGGTCTGGCCGTACTGCAGGGCGACCCCAGGAAGGAGAACACCGATGTGCTCTTCCGCCTGCGCAGCGACACTACTGCACCGCACCACTGGCACACCTCCGCAGAACGCATGATATTGCTGTCCGGTAAAATGAGGGTGGATTACGATAATCAGGAACCTGTGGTGATGGAGCCAGGGACCTACGCCTATGGTCCGCCGGAGCTTCCCCACGTAGCAACCTGCCAGTCGGAGGAAGATTGTGTGCTGTTTATTTCCTTCGACAAGCCGGTGGATGCCTTCGCTGTAGATGAATAGCCATAGCTGAACCTTGCGCAAGGCGGACCGTCATGCCGCTTGTCGTTGCGCAACGGGACAGCAAACCATGCCTCTGCGCTGGTATTGGCGCTGACCCTAGGGCCAATCAAACTCCATCTGACTTGCAGTTAGCTTGGCTAACGCCATGCCGCCCAGTCTGGAGACAAGGTGCAGGCTCATATCGATGCCTGCACTGATACCGCCCGACGTAACGCACCTGCCTGTGTCGACCCAGCGTCTGCCCTCTACCACCCTGAGTTCAGGGTATCGGCTGGCGAGCTCGGCAAGGTCTTCCCAGTGGGTGGTTACGTCCAGGCCTGACAGCAATTCAGCCTCGGCGAGAATGAAGGCGCCGGTACATACCGAAGCGACAATCCGCGCCCTCTCTGCCTGCTTCACCACCCAATCGATGACGGCGGGCTTGATCAGTTGGTCGGCATGCACCCCTCCAGCGATGATCAGTACATCAATACCGGGATGCTGGTCCAACGCATAATCCGGATTGACGCTAAACCCACCGCGGGCGATAACAGGTTTCGTGTCCTCGGCCAGCAAAAACACCTTGAACGGCTCGGTGGGGCCGGAAATCCGGTTGGCCGTCGAGAACACCTCGAAGGGACCGGAAAAATCCAGGACCTCTGCGTTGTCGTAGATATAGATTCCGACGTTCAGGGAAGCCTCCTGAAAGGATCTGATCCTGTGGCTCCCCGAACAACCCCCGTATCCGCTGTGGTAACCGGCTCAGCCACTTGCAGTCTTTAACCAACTATAAACCCGCATCGGCGGGATATTCCGTAGTTCCAGCGTACACGAAGCAGGCGCCCCCATGATCGGGTCGGTAACCCAGGCTACATCCCGGCGAAACTGATACGCAATGAAACGCCCATTTTCGGCCAGGCTGTCCTTCACCGCCTGCGCAACGCGGGTAGCAACCGCTTTCGGCATTTTCGAGAAGGGAATGCCGGAGATAATCACATCTGGCTTCCCCATATCGTGCAACGCCAGGATCGCGGCGAGATCCTCGGCTCTGCCCAGGTGATTGGTGAAGCGCGGGTCTGCGATCTCGCCAAGCAGTTCATGGAAGTAAGGACTTAGTTCGATTGAAAGCAGCTGCGCATCCTGGGCAAGGTGCTGTAGAAACGTTCGCGTGGTGCCACCGGTACCCGGTCCTAGCTCAACCACCCGCTTGGCCGTAGAAAGTCTGGAAGCATCGACGATTCGCTGCTCCAGGAATCGCGAACTGGGGATAACCGAACCCACCTGACTCGGCTCCCGCAAGAACCCACGGAAAAAGGCCGCTGGACTTGTTCTTCGGTTTGAATCGACCTTAGGGCTACTATTTGCTTCCACCATAATGTTCTCACACCCTGGCTGGCTGAACGGTTAATCGATTATAGCAGCGGGATCCATGCCCACCGGGGTTCGACGAATGTTCAACTGATACCAGGGGTGCGATCAGGTTCTGAACCGCCTTACCTGTTGTTGCAGACCCTCTGCCAGACGCGCCAGAGACTTGCTCGCGCCGCGGCTTTCTTCGGAGCTTTGTGCAGCCTGGTTCGATAGATCGCGGATGCCGCTAATGTTCCGGGCGATTTCTTCGGTGGTCTGGCTCTGCTCTTCGCAGGCCGCGGCGATCTACGTAGCCATGTCGTTAATGCGTACTACCGCCTGGGCCGTGTCACCCAACGCGCGCTCGGTGCCTGCCGCCTGATCCACGCTTCCGGCCGCTACTGCTGCGCTGCGCTGCATCACGCTGACTGCCTGGGCACTGCCTGCCTGCAGGCTTTCTATCATTTTCTGGATGTCCTGCGTGGAGGCCTGCGTGCGACCGGCTAGAGCCCGCACCTCGTCGGCCACCACCGCAAAACCACGGCCCTGCTCCCCCGCACGGGCCGCCTCGATCGCGGCATTCAGCGCCAGCAGATTGGTCTGCTCGGCAATCGCCTGGATTACGCTCAGCACGCCGCCGATCCGCTCGCTATCCTGCTCAAGACGGTTGATCACGCCCGCGGCCTCGGTTACATCACCGGCCAATCTGCGCAACGCACCCATGGTGTGTCCGACCAGCTCCGATGCGGTATGCCCCTGTTTGTCCGCCTGCCGTGCGGCTTCGGCAGTGTTATGGGCGTTGCCTGATACTTCGTGAATGGCCGCGCTCATCTCCGTGGCTGCGGTGCTGACCTGATCGATTGCCATATACTGCTCGCTCACCAGCTGTTGCTGGGTCACGGCTATGGTGCTCATCTGCTGCGAGGCCGAGGCGACCTGCATGGTCGAGTCGGCCACCTGCTGGATCAGTGTCTGCAGCTGTTCAAGGAACAGATTAACGCTCTGCCCGAGCTGGCCAATTTCGTCAGTAGAGGTGACCTCGACACGCTTGGTCAGATCGCCTTCGCCATCAGCGATATCGCGAATGCGTGCAAGGATCGCCAGCAATGGCTTGAGAATAAGGCCCGGCAGAAAGGCAATCAGCAACGCGCAAATGACCAGCCCGACCAGCGCGACCGTACTGAAGATGCCGGTATCGCGCGCAACGGCCGCTTCGGCTGCGGCGACTTCTGCTGCGGATTGGCTATCGACCTGCTGGGTCATCTGATCGATCAGCTCGCGCGCCGCGCTGAAGCGCTCGTATGAAGTGTCAAAGCTCAGCTCGTGAGCCTGGTCGTTATCTGCAAAAGATGAGCTGCGCGCCAGGGTAACGACCTCTTCACTACCACGCTTCCAGGCGTCAAAAGCTTGGGAGAACCTGTCCGCCAGCGCCCTGGCCTGCATCGATTCCGTCGTGCTGGCGAAGGCTTGCACGCGGTCGAAGGCCTGTTGCATATTTTCGCGATGCTCGGCTTCCAGGCTCGGCTGGCTGCCGTTACCGGCAAGCTGCACAAGCGTGCGCTCGGCCACGAGCGCCTGATACAGGTCCCGGTCGGCTTCAAGCAGGGCGGTCGCCTGCGGTAGCAGGGCAGAAGAAAATAATTGAAGGCGGGCGGAAAGATCTTTCACAGCGATGAACGAAACGCCACCCAGCGCGCAGAACAGCGCCACCAGCAAACCCAGTGGCAGGGTCAGCTTCCAGCGAAAGCCAAGATTGCGGAACAGCTTGAACATAGTCAACTCCAGCGATAGTGCACTCGGGAAGCTGGAAGCCCACCCAGGCAAAGTCCGTTTAATACCAGCATTCACTGTATCGGCGGATTAACCTTACGCTTTAGGCGGAAATGCCGTTCTAGAGCAATCAAGTCGGCTAACGGCCCGCAAGTCACTGGATGACCATAGGGTTCGGCAATGCCTTTCGCTCGTGTGTGGCGGGCCCTGTCGACTCCTTCGATCTCCTCCGTTCGCCCAAACGGCACTGCTATGCTTATTTCCGAAATTCCGTGGGACGCTCAAGTTCACAGATCGACTCGGATAAGTCATCGAGCTTGTTGGACAGAACTAACTGAGCGTCGGATAGCCCACGATTATAAAAATATGCACCAACCTCTCCGGAGAAGAAGTCGAGCAAAAACTCCGCGTCAAATTGACCAATTTCTTGCTTGAGCTCTTCGGTGAAGTAGCGCTGAACCTTGTGAACGATGACTGCCTTCTCGTCTTTCGTGAACTTGATTTCCGACATGTACTCTCCAGAGGGGCCTGACGCCGCGCGATGTGTAGTCCTATTCTACTGCTGCGTCGGTGCGCGTCCACTGAGCAACGGGCCGCCCATCATCACACCGGTAGTCTCAAGCTTCAGCCACGGCATGCTTGTTCGATCGTCGCTATGTCAATTTTTTGCATCGTCATCATTGCGTCGAAGGCGCGCTTGGCGGCGGCTCGATCCGGGCTGGTGATTGCTTGCGTCAAGGCGACAGGGGTTATCTGCCAGGAAATCCCCCACTTGTCTTTACACCAACCGCAGTCGCTCTCCTGGCCGCCGTTGTTGATGATGGCGTTCCAGTACTGATCTGTCTCGGCTTGATCAGTTGTAGCGACTTGAAACGAAAACGCCTCGTCGTGCTTGAACGCCGGCCCGCCGTTGAGCCCCAGGCAAGGAATACCCATGACGCTGAACTCAACGGTCAAAACGTCACCTTCCTTACCCGCAGGAAAATCGCCCGGCGCACGATGAACAGCCTCTACGGAAGAGTTGGGAAAAGTACCGGCATAAAACCGTGCCGCGTCTTCGGCATCGCCGTTGAACCAGAGGCAAATCGTGTTTTTTGCTGAGATAGTCATGTCGCATCACGCCTCGCCGCCGCGCTAGTAAGCTTGAAAGACTGCGGCATTAACGGAAGACAATCCTTTACGTGAGCAGTCTCATTATTTGGAGTCTAGCGTCAGGTCTCTAGAGTTCCAGCCTGCTTGCCCGCTGCGAATGACGAATAGAAAGCAGAGCGGTGGGACGACCTGACACGGCATCCGTCGTTGGCTTACCCGTCATATAAACGGTGCCCCATTGCGCAGACGCCGACGAAAATCCCAGAGCACAACGAGGAAAGGCAATTGACGAATAACCCGGGGCAGGCAGCGGTTCACAAGTCCGACAGTCGATATGAGTCTATCGAATTTTTTCTGCTGCTTTTCTCCCCAGGTAAAGTGCATCTCCTCACGCACCTGAGGCGGAAGAAAGCCGGCAGTAATGAAACGATTCAGCGGCCCCAAGCTGCGACTGAATACTGTGGGCAGAAATTTCAGCTCTGCAATGTCGGTCAAATAGGCGCGCACCGGAGGATCGATATGGATCCGCGCCAACGCTTGCTGCCAATAGGTCTGATAAGCCGCAAGGTCAGACGGCCAACGCTCCGGTGGTACTTGAAGTGTGGTCCCCAATGCAGCGGCACGCTGATAAAAGCTGCCAGCCGTTGCCGGATCGGGCTCGCCGCGCAACTGACGCCAGGTGTCAGCAAAACCCCAGTAAAGGCAAGCCGCCACCCATAACTGCAGGTCGTGATTGAAGGCATTGTATTGCACAGGTGACTGCGGTGTTGAATAAACCTGCGCATGCACTTCATCAACCGCTTGCCGGTACGCCTGTTTTTCTTGGTTCGTACCGGCCAGGGCTACGGCGAGATAGGTCAGTGTCGTGCGCGTTCGCTTGAGAGGACGACGGAATATCTGCCCGCTTTCTACACGGCTTTCCAGCACGCCGTAGCCTACCCCGGGCCGCGCCAATTGCAGGATGACATTCGCGCCACCTCCCAAAAGCGAAATCCCATCCAGAACGCCGGGGAACTGTTGATCCAATTCACGTGCAGTCAGTGGGATTGGCTCTTGCTCGCGCGTCGACAGAGGTTTTGTTCTTGTCGTATCTGCATCCATTTGTGGTTTTCCACCGGTCGGCCGGCTTTGGGCGGGCTGGAGCGGCGGAGCTGCGTTCCTGCCGAATCAGTATGTTATTTCAATACCACACCATCCCTTTATAAGGTGAGCGCTCCAGCTCAGCCAAGCGGGTTGCCAATGTTCCACAATGGAGCTCAAGGCGATGCCCATTTGGGTCGAGTAAATAGATGGAGTCGCCCTCGCTGGTATTTACCTTCCATTTTTCAATGCCAGCAGAGTCCAGTTTCGCTCGTAGCCCCAGGAGCGCGTCTTCGCCGACACTGAAAGCGATGTGCGTGTAGTCCTTGGCGGGGTCAGCCTGTCCTAAACTCAAACATACCCAGGTATCACCTGCCGTCAGATAAGCGCCTGTGTCCCAGAAGACATGTAACTTCATTCCCGAAAGATCACGGTAGAATTCGATTGACGAGCTCAGGTCCCGGACCGAAAAGGTGATGTGGTTGATACCGGCGATCATATGCCCTCCATGCATTCACGGTCCTGCACAGGTCGCCGCTCCCCCAGCGTGGACCGCAACAGCAAGTCTATGAATTCGTCGGTGGTAACCAGGGCGTTGGTTCTGTACTCGATGGTCATGGCTTCCTGGGGCAGCTAACGGGCGAAATGGACGGCTTTATTGTAACTCTGGATCAACCTCACCAGGCCTCAAATGAAGCTGAATGCCGAGCAGAAACTTGCGAAGGATCTGGTCTTTGCATTCTCGATAATTCTTATTTTCCGGCTTGCGAAAAAAAGCACTTAGTTCATGCTTGCTTAAACGAAATCCGGCCAGCTCTAACATCTGCAATACGCCTTCAGCCTGCAAATTAAGAGCAATCCGTAATTTCTGCAATACCATATTATTGTTGAGGTGCTTTTCTTGCGGTGGTTGCGCTCCGTCACGCTTGCCACGCTTGAAGTTAATAAAACCATTCAGAAAAGCTACCATGTCACTGTCATTCATTCTGAGGTATCCGTCGTCCTCCTCTCTTTTCAACCAGGCAGCCACCTGCTCTTCGCTCACGTCAATATCGCTCAAGGCGAATATATCGACCACAGCGGCATCTCTTAAATCAAATGTATAGCGTAAGCGGCGTAAAATATCATTGTTAGTCAAATTTCAATTCCTGGTTTTCATATAATCCAAGCGTCATACAGAAAGTATCTGGGGGTTTGGTTTAGCTGTAAAAGGCTTCAACCGTACCTTTTAGCGTGATCAGTAGTGGCTGTCCCCGGCGGTCCAATCCCTTAGGCGAAGGGATTTTTATCCAGCCTTCGCTGATGCAATACTCCTCGACGTTGGTACGTTCTTTTCCATTCAACAGAATGCCAATATCATGTTCGAAAATTGCTTCTACGTAATGCGGGCTACGGGGATTACTCGACAGTCTATCCGGTAAGGGAGGTAGCGATTTGGCATCGTTCATGCGGCGGTCCTGAGCTGGGATAAAGCCAGCTATCTTAGACAGTAAAGAACAAGCACTCAAGAACCACAGCGAGGTTGTCAGCGCCGCCAGATGAGGTCTGGAGACAATTGGCGACAACACCCAAAATCACCTCGCAAATTTGCGCTACAATGCGCGGGTCTAGCCAAACCGGGTGCTCTATGAAAGTGTGTGGTGTTGAAATCAGCAGTAATGACGTGAACGTATGTTTGTTGTCGCTGACAGACGAAATTTTTGAGCTGCCCGATTTTCGCTCCCGGCGGCTGACCTTGACAGACATCAACAGCACACATGAGCTGCGCTATTTTCAGCAGACCTTCGCCAAGTTGATGCAGGATTACAAGGTAGACCGTGTGGTTGTCCGGCAGCGACCGATGAAGGGCAAATTTGCTGGCGGCGCGGTCGGTTTCAAGCTGGAAGCAGCCATCGAACTGATCAGCGATCTGGACGTGATAATCATGTCGCCGACCGAGATCAAGGAATCACTGAAGCGCAACCCGATCCAGATTGACTATGCCGAAACTGACCTCAAGGCCTATCAGGAGGTTGCCTTCAATACTGCCTATGCTTATCTGATGAAAGATAAATACGCCGCCAAGGAAGAATAGAGGCGCTAGGCAGCGCGGCCGCCAGATGTTAATCAAGGCTGGCGGGGCGGGGCAAGCGGAAGCTTTCCATCCCAGATGCGCCAATCATCGAGGTGTGGACTAAGAAGCCATCGACGACGTGGGCGACAACAGCACGGAACCTAGATGGAAAACATGCGCTGCACCAAAAGGTAGCCGCCAGCTAATCCAGAAGCCTTTGCGGTGCATCCATGTCCTCGTGCAGAACACGAACAATGAGCACTTGCGGCTCTAGCACTTGATAAAAAACAGCGTGATGCTCTACCTGCAATCTGCGATATCCGGGAAGAACATGGGCGTAGTTAGAGCCGAGAGATGGATGATTAATCAGCTGATTCATTCCTGCTTCAAGCTGATCCAGGTAACTATCCGCCTGATCAACCCCCCATTCTTCGCAGGTATATATCCAGATTCCGGTGAGATCAGATTCCGCCTTCGGCGTGACGGTTAACCTAAGCACTAATCCGACGCCTTCATTCGCTTACGGCCAGCCGCTTTGATGGCCGATATGTCGAGCGGCTTAGGTTTCCCGCTTGACTCACCTTCAGCGAGGGCCTGCCTCAGCGTGGCAAGACGTTCTTTGGCCTGCTGGTCTCTCCGGATGAGATCGCGGATATACTCGCTATCATTGCCAAAGTGACCGCTCTCAATCTGGCCCTTCACCCAATCGTCTTGCTGTTCAGTCAGCGTGATGGTCTTCCGGTGCATGCTCATGGCTGAGCTCCTAACAAATCAGGAAGTATGACAATATCATACTGCTTACTTGCGCCGATTCAACCCCCCAATTTCTTGTCGTCCAACGTTTGGTTAAGGGGCGGGCTTCAGCCCGTCCCAGTGAGCAGAGCGAACGGTTTGAACCAGTTGTTAGGAATGTGCTTTGTTGTCCCGCGCTTTCTGGAGGTGCGTGGTGATGTCAACGATCCGGAACTTTAGCAAAGAATGTTCAACTGACCCCAATTAAGACCCGAGCCTGCTCGGCGACATTTGGATCTTTATGCGCGAGGAAAAGTCTTTGGTGTGCTTTTCGTAGTCGATTTCGGTGCAGCCCTCCATCAGGTTGTCCATCAATGGACTCACGACTTGTAATATCGCCGCATCTGATTTCGCTAATAGTTGCATGTTCGATCCTTGGAGTTAACGCCCTCAGCATGCGCAGCCCTGGAATGAAGCTGAAGGCGCAATGGAATGTGCATCGCCGTGCCTGCGATTACCAAGTGTATTACTTGACAATATAGCCAACCACTTGCCACTCATCACTCGATTTGTTAACCGTTACCGTTTCCATAATCGAATCGCTGT
Organism: Pseudomonas profundi; assembly: GCF_008638305.1. Taxonomy (GTDB): domain Bacteria; phylum Pseudomonadota; class Gammaproteobacteria; order Pseudomonadales; family Pseudomonadaceae; genus Halopseudomonas; species Halopseudomonas profundi. Next base: position 50,811 of record NZ_VTPZ01000002.1, on the reverse strand, counting down.
GTTCGAATTCGGCTTCCATGATCACAACTGCACATTCGCCAACAAGGGCCGCGGAATCTTGTACGGTTTCTGACCCTCCTGCTCCCAGAATTCGCAGTTATATGTATCGAGATAGAACTGGTCGTCAAGCGCACTGGATTAACCAAGGTCAACTCGTCTCCGTTCTTGAGCACGATCATGTTTCGATTCATCCACATTCCGGGCCCCATCTTGATGCTGCCATGCAGAAGATACACACCGGGGTATAAGAGGCTGAGTTCGTCCTGAGGATATGCTGGTGCGTACATCACTTTTCCTTAATAAAAATACCGATGGAGCAAGTTGCCTTGCTCGCCCGACGGTAAGCCGCAGACAGGCCTATCGTCCACGCCCGTGTGCGGCCCCAGCCGCCTAGCATTCTGTTGCCTCGCTAAGAACGCTCCCCAAACGAAGCTCGAAACGCCTGGTAGTCTTCCGCCACTTCGGCCGGCGCTTCCATCATCGGCAGGTGGCCTGTGTCGGGGACCAGAAATACAGAGCTGCCGTCGATCAGGTTGTGCAGGACCTCAGCCGAGGAGTGATGGAACAGCTTGTCTTCCTGGCCCCATACAATACGCGTGGGGACTGACAGGCCTGCGGCGATGCGTTCGAGCGGCTGCGTTGCCGCCTCTTGATTGAGTTCTGCCATGATTCGGCTGTGGAGCCTGTAGTTCTCGGCGGCGCTTTCAGCAAAGGCATCCTTGACCGGATCGGGATAATAAGGCGGCTGCTGTGTGGTCAACTTGAGTGATTCGTCCAGTTCTTCACGATTGCTCGCTACCAGTGGCAACTGCTCGCCGCGTTGTAGGCGCTTTATCACTTCGCTGGGCTGGGCGCTCATGACGCCCGACGGCGCCAGCAGCCATAGACTTTCAACCCTGTCGGGATACTGGGCGGCATAGGCAGCAGCAATGCGGCCGCCCATGGAGTTACCACCCAGATGCACCTTGTCCAGCCCCAGCGCCTCAATAATGTCGCTCAGGTAGCGAACCTGATCAGGCGTGTAATACTGTCCACCGGCCGGTTTGTCGCTGTCGCCAAACCCAGGGAGGTCTATCGCAATCACCCGATGGTGGGACGTCAGGTGATAGGCAACCCTGTTCCACTCGTCCTTGTTGGCGCCCATACCGTGAATCAGAAGCAACGGTTCCCCCGTGCCGCCTTCGAGATAGGCCACCTGGAAGCCAGGAATATCAACTGTGTGCGACTCGAGATCGGCCAGTTGACGCTCAACCCCGAGATAGGCAGCAGACACTTCGGATGGTGGCCCAGCATGGACCCATACGGCGATACCCGCTAACGCGAAAACGGAAACAGCGAATGCTGGCAGGAGAAGTCGTTTCATTTTTATAGTCTCGGACCGTTAGCTGTTGGTGCAGATAGGCGCAGCCGCTCTGCTGTGCGGCATAGGCGGCAGTAGTATTGGATTGGATTTCAGGTGTAAGTTTTCGCGCAGCGCACGTTTTGTGACGTACTTCCGTTAGATTCGCGTTCTGCAGCGGTTCCTCGCCTGCGGCCGTTCAGGACGTGGCACGAACCGATATTCACCGGCTTATGCCGGGCTATTCACGTTGACCTTATCCCTTGGCGAATTGAAACAAGTGTTTAACACTGGCAGTCCTTTTTCAACGCCCGTATAGATTAGGAGCATTTCATGAGCGATATCCGTTTTGACGACAAGGTCGTCATCGTAACCGGCGCCGGCGGCGGTATTGGTCGTGCGCACGCGCTGTTGTTCGCCAAGCATGGCGCCAAGGTCATCGTCAACGACCTGGGTGGTAGCGCACAGGGCGAAGGCGCGAACAGCGAAGCGGCGTTGAAAGTCGTTGAAGAGATCAAGGCCGCCGGCGGCACTGCGGTAGCCAACCCGGACAACGTAATCGACGGCGACAAGATCGTGCAGTGTGCGATGGATAACTTTGGCCGTGTCGACGTGGTGGTCAATAACGCTGGCATCCTGCGTGACAAGAGTTTTGCCAAGATGACCGACGCTGACTGGGATCTGGTCTACAAGGTCCACGTTGAAGGCGCCTACAAGGTCACGCATGCGGCATGGCCGTATATGAAGGACAGCAACTTCGGTCGGATCATTTTCACTGCTTCGACTTCCGGCATCTACGGTAACTTCGGACAAGCCAACTACGGCATGGCCAAGCTGGGCCTTTACGGTCTGACGCGCACATTGGCAATCGAAGGCCGCAAGAACAACATCTTCGTCAACGCCATTGCCCCGACTGGCGGTACGCGCATGACCGAAGGTCTGTTCCCGCCTGGTGCGTTCGAAAAGTTGAAGCCGGAGCTGGTCAGCCCGCTGGTGGCCTTTCTCTGCTCAGAACAGTGCAAGGAAACCGGCAGCCTGTTCGAAGTTGGCGGTGGCTGGATGGGCAAGGTGCGTTGGGAGCGTTCACTGGGTATCGGTTTCAACCCGGACGAGGGGTATAGCCCGGAAGATGTAGCGGCGAATTTCGAGCAGCTGTGCAGCTTCGAGAATGCGGTGCATCCGAAGGACAATATCGAGGCGCTGCGTGAGCTGATGGCGAATATTCAGAAGCTTAGTTAAAGAAGGAGCTGAAGGAGCCTCGAGCTGGGCTGGGCTGGTTCGAGGTTTGTGAGTGAAGGGAGACTTGGTCGTTTTGGTGAACCATAAGGCGTCCCGCGGACGCCATCGCGGCGGGTCGCCCCTCCTACAAAAGACAGCGGACCCGCAGCCTCTCACAAAAAGAGCAGGCGGACCCGCTGCGTCCTCTGGCTCAAACGTAAAACGCTTCCAGCGGTGGGAAGCCGTTGAACTCGATGGCGCTGTAACTGGTGGTGTAGGCGCCGGTGGAGAGCCAGTACATACGGTCGCCGATGGCGAGGTTCAGCGGCAGGCCGTATTTGTAGTTCTCGTACATGATGTCGGCGCTGTCGCACGTGGGTCCGGCGATCACTGCTTCCTCAAGCTCCCCTTTCTTGTCTGTCCAGATCGGGAATTTGATCGACTCGTCCATGGTCTCGATCAGGCCGGAGAATTTGCCGACGTCGGTGTACACCCAGCGCTCCAAAGCGGTGTGCGACTTGCGCGACACAAGCACCACTTCGCTGACCAGAATGCCGGCATTGGCAATCAACGAGCGGCCCGGCTCCAGGATGATCTCGGGCAGTTCGTCGCCAAAGTCCTCGTGCAGGAACCGGGTGATCTCTTCAGCGTAGACCTGAAGGGTATTGGTCTTGGTGATGTAATTGGCCGGGAAACCACCGCCCATGTTGATCATCTTCAGAACAATGCCGTCCTCTTCCTTCAGACGTTCGAAGATCACCTTCACCTTGCCGATGGCGGCATCCCAGGCGCCAATATCGCGCTGCTGGGAGCCGACATGGAAGGAAATACCATAGGGTTCCAGACCCAGCTCGCGGGCCAGCACCAGCAGGTCCATGGCCATATCGGTCTGGCAGCCAAACTTGCGTGACAGCGGCCAGTCGGCCGTGGTTGAGCCCTCTGTCAGAATGCGAACATAGACCTTGGAGCCCGGCGCAGCCTTGGCGATGTTGCGCAGGTCAGCTTCGGAGTCGGTGGCATAGAGACGCACGCCCTTTTCGTAGAAAGCGCGAATATGGCGGGACTTCTTGATGGTATTGCCGAAGCTGATCTGTTCCGGCTTGACGCCCAGCGCCATGACCTTCTCCAGCTCATAGATGGAGGCGATATCGAAGTTCGAACCTTTATTCTTCAGCAGATTCAGCACTTCGTTCGATGGATTGGCCTTAACCGCGTAGTAGATCTTGCCGAAAGGAAAGCCTTCGACCAGTTCGTCATAGGCGCGATCGATGGTTTTCAGGTCAACCACCAGGAAGGGCGTTTCATGCTGGTCGGCACGCTGCTTGATGCGGTTGAAAGTTTCTTTGTCGAAGTAGTCTTCAAGTTTGATAGACATGGCATGGCTCCAAAGCTACGAATTCAGTTTCGGGGCGGGTGAGGACATGGATGATCAGATGCAGGGCAGACAGACGGCCTGACTCTCGGATAAAAGAGAGCGGCGCCTTCCGACGGAAGCGACTCTGAACGCGTAGCCAACACACAACCCGGGGGTGCGAACGTCTGATCAGTATCCCCACTTTGGTTCGCCTACTTCCCAAGGCGTGCGCCGAAAGCAATAAGCCCGCAACCTGCGGTCTTGCTGTCTCGTCGTCAGTACTTGAGCCGTATGGATCGTGCCAGCCTCAACGTTCGCGGCGAACCATAGAACCTTGCGTACACGGGGTCAATACCCGTCCCGAAAATCTCCCTGCGGACACTTCAATCCAACCAGGAGCCAGGCAGGCGCGCCACCCCCTGGCCACTTGATTGCTGTTCAGAGTAGACCATGGCATCGGCGCTGCATTCCGCAACGAGCGAACCGGCGGTCGCGCTACACCCTGCTGCTGCGCCCCGGAACAGACAGTTGAAACCGGATGCGTGCCTCGCCAGGCACGGGCATTTGATAGCTGCTCCGGTTGCGCCAATCACAACGCACAAACCGTTAGCGTATGATCCCCGAATCGCCCAGCGCACAGCGCCGCGATCTTCTTCACAGGAAATCCGCGCATGGCTGGCTTTGACCATGCGAACTGAATTATCGTACCTATGCACCCGATCCCTATGCACTAGAATGGATCGTGCAGGAACAGGACAGCCAACCGGGGAAATCGTGACGGCGGAAAAACGTAAATTCACCCGTCAATCAGCTTCGATTGCCGGCACGCTAGTGCTAGGCGACCAGGACGAATTTGACTGTGTGATCAGCGATTTCAGCCAGGGCGGCATGTTGGTAATACTGACAGGCGCCGGGCAGCTGGGCCGACTCCGCGGGTTGCTCAAGGTCGACAAGCGGGCCACGGTTATCTACCAGCTCGAGGGCAGGAATATCGCAGTCCACGTGAGTGTGGCCCATGTCAGCCGTCAGGGCATCGGCTTGCAGCTGGCGCAGCAGGATTCTCGTTTCGTACTCAATATTCAACGCGCAGCCAGACTCTTCGCCGTGGAACAGTCAGCGCCGGCGGTAAACATCGTCGCGCCGACGCAGCAACCGCTTGATCCACTCAGCAAGGCGCAGCTGATTAAAAGGACCAACCATCACGTCGCAGAGTTTTTCAATCGCTGCTTCCCGGAATATATAGGCACTCTCAAAGATGCGCTGATCACCGAAGCTGACCGTCAACGCAGCCAGACGGCTCAGCAACCTTTCTTCGACACGCTGGGCATCATCCGTACGCAGCAGATGCATCTTGTACCTGACCTTTCAGCGAAGATCAGTGCGGACGCGGCGGAGGCGGCCGATGGTCGCTTCATTGAGGCCTGGCAAGCGCGGAAACCCCGTAACGAGCGCGCCGGACTGTCCCTGGTCGAGAAGAATGAGTTCGAGGATTGGCTGGTCATCCGCAAGGCCATCTCCAAGGCCGAAATCATCCTTCGGGAACAATTGCTTGAGTTGCAGCTGCGGCTGGATGCGGCATTTGGCTCGCCCGACGCATCTCACTGTTACAACCCCTACTCGCCCAGTGCGCTGTGTTACGGGTTCGCCGAGGTCACTCGTGACTGGCGCCTCACCGGCAAGGTTCAGGTCGTTGCCTTCAAGGTGCTTTACGATGTATTGCTAAGCAATCTTGCCACGCTCTACCGCAGCCTGAACCGGTTGTTTATCGAGGCCGGCGTACTCCCCGATATCGATGTAGAGCAGTATCTGACTGAACAGGCCATACGCGAGCGCAAGGCCAGCGACCCGAGCAGGGACCAGGAGTCGCCGCAAGCCGAGGCAAAGATCACGCCTCCTGTCCCGCCGCCTGAACCGCAGCAGCCGGTGCAGGCCGATGCCCCGAAGACAGCGCCTGGTGATGCGAAAGCAACACCGAGCGCCTTCAACACCGCCACGCGCTTGTGGTCCGCGCATAAGCGCCTGAATAACGGCACAGCCGGGCGGCTAACGTTGCCCGACGAGCCAGCGGAGCCGCCCCAGCCGAGTCGTGCGACTCTTTCAGCACTGCAGCAGATGCAACAACAATTGCTTGCGCAGCATGCCGATCTGGCAAAGCCCGGCGCACTCAAGCAATTGATTGAAGCCAGCGATCCGGGCGTGCAGCTGTCAGAGTTTGAAGAAGACTCTGCCGATATGATCGAAAACCTGTTCGACAACATCGTGCAGAGCGATCAGGTTGCAGACGATTTGCGCGATGAAGTGCGCAAGCTGGAGGTGCCGGTCCTGCGCGTGATGCTCAAGGACCAGAGCCTGTTCACCGCCGACTTCCACCCTGCGCGCCAGGCGGTCAACCATATAGCCCTGTTGTCGGATCAAGGCAGCACGCACGCCGCGCACAACAAGGCCGCGGTGATTAACGCGATCACCACGATCCTTGAGAGCAGTGATGACGAAGGGTTCACCCGCTCGCTGCTTATCCTCGACCAGCTCGTCGCCAAGGAAAAACGACTCGTCGAACGCAACCTGCGCCGCATTGCGGAAGCGGCCGACGGCCAGCAACGGATTCGCAAAGCCCATCAGCTGATTGATCGCGAGCTTGTTCGTCGACTCGGGTCCCGCCCGGTCCCTGCTCCGGTGCTTGAGCTGCTCGAACACGGCTGGAAAGGCTTGATGATGCTGTGCCTGTTCAGGCAGGGCGATGACAGCAGGTCCTGGGATCTGACGCTGGCGATTGTCGATCAGCTGGTCGCGCGCACGCTTTCTGATGCTGAAGAAGCGTCCGGCAACCTGATCCGCATCGATGCCCTGCTCAGGCTGATCGGCAAGGGCCTGGCCAAGGTGCACGATGCCGAGGGCCGGCATGAACAACTCCTTGAAAATATCGAAAATCTGCTGAACGGACAGGCGTTCGCCTCGTTGGTGTATCGCAGCACAACGGAGCCTGAGGAGGAGCCGAACGAGAACGATGCGACTGCCCTGCGCTGGATCAAGCGGGCCAAGGGGCTGCGCAAGGGCCAATGGCTGGAATGCCTGGCGCCGCCACAATCCCCGGTCCTGTATCAGCTTGCCTGGGTAGCGGATGACTTCAGCCAGTTCATTCTGGCCAACCAGCAGGGCAAGAAAGTCGCTGAATTGTCCCTGCATGAAATGGCTCAGAAGCTGCGCCACCGCTCACTTTCTGCGCTTGAACATGCCGCTCTGCCAGCCGTTGAACAGGGCCTGGACACGCTGGTACAAAAGATTTACGAGAAACTGGCGTTTGAGGCCTCTCATGACCAGCTCACCGGTTTGTGCACGCGCAGGGAATTCTCCCAATGCATCGCCCAGAGTGTCGCCAACGCCAAGGAGCACCAGCGACGCCACACGCTCATCTTCATCGACATATTGCAGTTCAAACTGGTCAATAACACCTGCGGCTACGAAGCCGGTGACCGCTTGCTGCAAGAGCTTTCGCGGAGCTTACAGGCTGTCGCCGGTGACGAAGCAATCGTCGGCCGCATCGGCGCAGCCGAATTCGGCGTTGTAGTTCCGCTCGATGCCGAAGTCGAAGGCTTCCAGCTTGCCTCGGCAATCAAGGTTGAAATCGAAAGCACACGTTTCGAGGAAGGCGGTCACAGCTTTGTTATCAATACCGCGATGGCGCTGCTCGGTTTCGACCATACCAACGACCGCATAATGGAATTGCTGAGAACGGTGGAGGTCGCTGCCGAGATCAGCAAAAAGGCCGGCCGCCGCAAGATCCAGGTCGCTCATCCAGGCGATGCCCGACTCGAAGAGCGAAACGAGGTAATGAACTGGGTAACCCGCATAAATCGCGCGCTCGATGAAAACTCGCTGAAGCTCCGGTGTCAGGCGATCAATCCGATTCAAGGCTCCGTGTTGCCGCACTATGAAATTTTGCTGACAGTGGTGGACGACTCAGGCAACCATTTGCCGCCGGGCGAATTCATCATGGCTGCAGAGGAGTTCAATCGCATGGCGGCCGTCGATCGCTGGGTGATTGAAGCCGTGTTCGGCTGGATGACCGAACACCTGCCGGGCCTTGAGCATCTTGGTGGCTTCTCCATCAACCTGTCCGGCCATTCATTGAATGATGAGACCTTCACCGATTTTCTGTTCGACGCCCTGATCCGCTATCCGGTCCCACGGGACAAGCTCATATTCGAGATTACTGAGACCACGGCTGTCGCCAATCTCGAAGATGCCTCCGATTTCATCAACGAGATGCGCGGCATCGGCTGCCGCTTCTCGCTGGACGACTTTGGCGTCGGGCAATCGTCATTCTCCTATCTGAAACGCCTGCCAGTGGACTTCATAAAGATCGACGGGTCTTTTGTCGTCAACATCGCCGAGGACCCGGTCGATTTTGCGCTGGTCCGGTCGATTACCGAGATGGGACACTTCCTGGGAAAGAAGGTCATTGCGGAATACGTGGCGGATGCCGCGATATTGGAAGCGGTATCCTCGATCGGAGTGGATTATGCGCAGGGATTTCACTTCGGTACGCATGTAATGCTTGATCAGCTGGTATTGGCGCCGCCTGTTACCAGCGAGATCGACGTTTAGCCCGGGCGTCCTGCGGCCGCCGTCGCGCCGGGGGCGACCCTCCCACAAAAAACCGGTGTCATGACTCGGTCTTTTCCACGCCGTATCCGCCTGTATGCAGCCATGCATTGAGTCATGACGCGAAATCAACGAAAATGCCGGCCAGGTTATTCCCCTGCGCGTATCCAACCCCGATATACAGTATGCCGCCCGGTTGGCCCTATCGCCCGCACATCAGAAGATTCAACAGATGACAAACACCGCTATTCAGCGCGAGGTTGGCAAACGCCGCACCTTTGCGATTATTTCTCACCCGGACGCGGGTAAGACCACCATTACCGAACGATTATTGCTGATGGGCCAGGCGATCAGTGTGGCAGGCACGGTAAAAGCGCGTAAATCCGATCGTCACGCCACGTCCGACTGGATGGCGATGGAGAAACAACGGGGCATCTCTGTTACGACCTCGGTGATGCAGTTCCCCTACCGTGATTGCATGGTCAACCTGCTGGACACCCCCGGTCACGAGGATTTCTCCGAGGATACCTATCGCACACTCACGGCTGTGGATTCAGCGCTGATGGTGCTGGACGGCGGTAAGGGTGTCGAGCCGCGTACCATCGCGCTGATGGATGTCTGCCGTCTGCGCGACACGCCCATCGTCAGCTTCATCAACAAGATGGACCGTGATATCCGCGACCCCATCGAGCTGCTGGATGAAATCGAGTCGGTACTGAACATAAAGGCCGCTCCCATCACCTGGCCGATCGGTTGCTATCGCGATTTCAAGGGCGTGTACAACCTGTCCCAGGACCACATCATCGTCTACGAGCCAGGCCATGGGCATGAGCGTACCGAGGCGCGCATCATCCACAAGCTCGATTCGGATGAGGCCCGTTCACACCTGGGTGATCTGTACGACAATTTTGTCGATGAACTGGAGCTGGTTCAGGGCGCTTGCCATGAGTTCGACCAGGCTGCGTTCCTGCGCGGCGAGATGACCCCGGTCTTTTTCGGTACCGCTCTGGGTAACTTCGGTGTTGAGCAGGTACTTGATGCCATCGTCCGCTGGGCCCCGGCACCGCTGCCCCGCCCCGCTCACGAGCGGACCGTGGAACCGGTCGAGGATACTTTCACCGGCTTCGTTTTCAAGATCCAGGCAAACATGGACCCCAAGCACCGGGACCGTATCGCCTTCATGCGTATCTGCTCCGGGCGTTACGACAAAGGCATGAAAATGCACCATGTGCGCACCGGCAAGGACATGCGCATGCCTGATGCGCTGACCTTCTTCGCCTCCGAGCGCGAGCACCTGGAAGAAGCCTGGGCGGGCGACATCATTGGTCTGCACAACCACGGCACCATCCAGATCGGCGATACATTCACCCAGGGCGAGAAGATCGGCTTTACCGGCATCCCGCACTTCGCTCCGGAGCTGTTCCGCCGTGTACGCCTGAAGGACCCGCTCAAATCCAAGCAACTGCGTCAGGGCCTCCAGGAACTGGCCGAGGAAGGCGCAACGCAGGTGTTCTTCCCCGAGCGCAGCAATGACATCATCCTCGGCGCCGTGGGAATATTGCAGTTCGATGTGGTCGCCAGCCGGCTCAAGGAAGAATACAAGGTTGAGTGCCTCTACGAGCCGATCAACGTCTGGTCAGCGCGCTGGATTGAATCAGGCGACAGGAAGAAACTTGAGGAATTCCGGAACAAGGCCATGGAGAATCTGGCCATAGACGGTGGCGGGCATCTTACTTACCTTGCGCCCACGCGCGTCAACCTGAACCTGACCGAGGAGCGCTGGCCGGATATACGTTTCCGCGCGACACGGGAAACGCACTAATCTGCTGTTATCGAGCGGCCCGGCAAAACGGGTCGCTATCTACCATTCAAGCAAAGCCCCAATCAGAACCAGTACCGCTCGGCCTGCTGCGATAAACTGCCGTTCAGGGCTTTCTCGCAGCCAGCGTGTAAAAATGCCGACTGATGCACGCTGCCCCGGCTCGACCGACGACCTGCCAGGCAATCACCATCCGGGATGCGTTGCGCTTGTGAAGCGACAGTACCCGAAGTCCAACTGTCGAAAGCATTGTACTGTGCCAGTTCTCCACAGCGACGGGCTGATGTAAACCTATCAGACACCTGTTGCTGACCACTCTTGATGCCCGGCTGAGCGGCTTCATAACACAAGCGCAGACTGGATATCGAGGTTACGTCTCCCTGTGCGGATAGTTCATGACGCGCCTGCATCCCGAAGGCAGTCGCCATCAGACATATCACCGCTACCGACATGCCGACACCCGAACGTACCCAGTTAGTTTTGTAGATCATGCCTATCACACTCCGTTTGCGATCTGCTACTGACAGAAAACCGTCTCCCGGCTAATGTCGCCTTCCGGGGATTCCCGGTCCGACAAATCAAACATGGGGCAGCATCCATTCCATGGACGACACTCTGAGCGGGGCTACCCGATCAGGACCAAATCACCCAAGCAAAAAGCGAACCATCGCTGCATGCATTTGATATATCTAGATTTTATAGATTATCCAACCAATTTCTCTTCGTCTCAGCGCACCGCGTTGTGCCATCATTCAGGCACTGCACTGAAAGCGTGCACTTCGCTCCGGGACGTCTGCATTCGAATCAGACCCGGCTAAATGTGCCATGCTATTTAGCAACCTACTCTCTGAATATGTCAATTATGCGTTATATCGATACCCATACTCATATCGACTGTCCGGATTTTGACGCGGATCGCGAGAAAGTTATAAGTAATGCGAAGTCCGTAGGAATCGAGCGGATTCTGATCATGGGCATCACTGGGTCCAACTGGGACCGGTTATGGAAACTGGTTCTGTCAGATCCGGCGCTGTTCGGGGCGTTCGGGCTGCACCCGGTTTTTCTCGGCGAACACCGTAAAGAGGATATCGACGCGCTACAGACGCGCCTCGCCGCCCTGTCCGGTCATCCGCAGTGCTGCGCGGTAGGAGAAATCGGGCTCGACTACTTCCTGCCCGAACTGAACCGTGAGCGACAGCAGACGCTGCTCGAGGCGCAGCTGCAGTTGGCCAGTGATTTCAATCTGCCTGCGCTCCTGCATGTTCGTCGCGCCCATGCGCCAATGATTGCCACCCTCAAACGCTTTCGTCTGAAACGCGCGGGCATAGTGCACGCCTTTGCAGGAAGCCGCGAAGAAGCCAGAGAATATATAAAGCTGGGATTCAAGCTCGGTCTCGGCGGCGCGGCGACCTGGCCGCAGGCCACACGCTTGCGTCGGACCCTTGCTGAACTGCCTCAATCAAGTCTGGTACTGGAAACCGATGCGCCGGATATGGCCCCCAGCTTCCAGGCATACCAGCGCAACAGCCCCGAGTTCCTACCGGAAATCTGTCGCCAATTGGCCGAACTGCGCGGCGAAGCAACCGAAGAGCTGGCTCAGGCCTGCCTCGATAACAGTTGTGAATTATTCGGCTGGTCATCCACAAAGCGCCAGGTCTGTTAGAGTCGTCCGGACGTCACACTTACCAACCATTCCACACAAGGAGCTGTTCATGGCATTGGGCATTGTCCTGCTATTGGCCTGGTTGATCCTGCTGGTACGCTTCCCGCGGCCCATGGTTCCTGCGAGTCTGGTCCTTGTTGGCCTGGCGCTATTGCTCGGAGCTATCGTTGCGACCATGCAGTGGCTAGACGGCCGACGAGCGGATCAGCTGGATATGAGCGTCGCCTACGCACCAGACGCCTGCGAGTTCGGTAAACCACTGCGCGTCGATATCATCAACAACAGCGCGCATACCGTTACCCTTATCAGCTGGCGGTTGCTGGCCGCACAGCCCGGATTCAACACCAATCTGGTAGATACCAGTACCACCGCCGCCACTTACCGCGTTGACCAGTCGATTCCCCCCGACGGTGACTGGACGGGCTGTTACCGGGTGCCTCGTCTGCGCACCGGTTATCGGGCACCGGATCTGGACTATCGGATGGACGACGTCCGTGCCGAATTTCAATAACTAATAACAATCAGGATCGCAGCATGAACAAACCCGTAGCATTGATAACCGGTTGCTCATCCGGCATTGGCCAAGCGCTGGCAGAGGTAATGATCGACGCGGGGTACCAGGTCTGGGCCACCGCGCGTAAACCTGGCAGCCTTTCGGCGCTGGTCGAACGTGGCGCGGTCGCGGTAGAGCTGGATGTGAACAATGCCGAACAGCGCGCTGCCTGCGCCGCACGCCTGCAAAACGAAGCCGGCCGGCTGGATGTGCTCGTCAATAACGCAGGCTACGGTGCAATGGGCCCGGTGCTTGATGCTGATCGCGAGACGCTGCTCAAGCAGTTCGACACCAACGTGTTTGCTCCGCTCCAGCTGGTGCGCGCTACGGCCGATCTGCTTCGTGCAAGCGAGGGTCTGATCGTCAATATCGGCAGCGTCTCCGGCGTAACCACCACGCCTTTCTCCGGTGTTTACTGCGCTTCGAAGGCGGCCCTGCATGCGCTGTCCGATGCTCTGCGTCTTGAGCTCACGCCGTTCGGAATCAAGGTGCTGACAGTCAAACCGGGATCCATTGCATCCGACTTTGGTAACAACGCCACAGCCGCCATTACCATCGACGACAATTCCTGGTTCAAGCCCTGGGAAAAAGGCGTCCAGGCACGCGCCATGGCTTCGCAAAAAGGCGACTCGACGCCGGCCCGTGACTTTGCTGTGGAGCTGATGGGTTATATCAAGAATCCGCTACGCCCGGAGGAAGCGCTGATCGGCGCCAACAGCCGGAAGATGGTCAGCCTGAAACGTTGGCTGCCTACCTCAATGCTCGACGCGCAACTGCGCAAACGTTTCCGTTTGGACAAGGGCTAAAGCTGGAGGCTCAAGGCTGGAAGCTGGAAGGGTTAGGCCGGAGTTGTTGGCTGGGTTTTTGCGCTCGCTCGGGCGCAGAAGGAGCAAGTCCCAGGAAAATAACCGCGATGCCCGAGCGCTTTCTGGGTGGCTCGGGCACCAGCTCGTACTAGGCTGGTCGGCTATGCAGACGTCGCGCTGGACCTCTCCATGGAGCCCGGCCACTCCCAGGTTCAGATCAGCATGGCCAGCCACGTCCCTCTGCCCTTCAGGGATACAGAATGTCTTCGGCCTGGCGATCCGCGATGGTCGCCGGTGAGCGACCTTCGGCCTCGCTCTGCGCGAAAATGCTGTCCAGCCGGCTACCGATGCTGTCGATGCGTCCGGCTATAGTACTCGCTGGCTCTCCCTTGTAAGTCAGCGCTACATATAGCAGCCCGCCAGCGTTGATCACGTAATCCGGCGCGTACAGTATGCCGCGAGCGTCCAGCAGGTCGGCGGCATCGGCATCAACCAGCTGATTATTGGCCGAGCCGGCCACGGCGGCGCAGCGCAGTTGCCGGATGGTGTCAGGGTTGAGAACACCGCCCAGTCCACAGGGTGCAAACACATCGCAGGGAGACTCACACACAGCATCCAGAGCAACCGGCTGCACGCCCAGTTCGTCCACAGCGAGACGCACCTTGCCTGGATCGATATCCGCAGCCAGTACTTCTGCCCCTTCAGCGACCAGTAACTCCGCCAGCGCATAGCCGACATTGCCCAGCCCCTGCACCATGACCCGCACGCCGTTCAGCGAGGACTGCCCCAGACGCTCACGCGCTGCTGAGCGAATGCCCGCGAGCACGCCCAGCGCAGTATGCGCAGAGGGATCACCGGCCTGGGTGGTACTGGTCACGAAGCTGGTCTCACGCGCGATGCAGTCCATATCCTCACTGCTGGTGCCGCTATCGACCGCCGTGATGTAACCGCCACGCAAGGACTGGATGCAGCGGCCGAAGGCCTCGAAGAGCGCGGCACGATTGTCTACATGCGGCTTGCGGATAATCACCGCCTTGCCCCCGCCCTGCTCCAACCCAGCCAGAGCTGCCTTGTAACTCATACCGCGAGCCAGCCGTACTGCATCCGCCACGGCGGAATCGAAATCAGCGTAGGCCTGGTAACGGCAACCGCCCAGCGCCGGCCCCAGTCGGGTGTTGTGAATAGCGATAACGGCTTCGAGGCCGGTCGCCTGGTCAGCAAAAACATGCAAAGCCTGAACGTTTTCCGAATGCATTCGTGTAAACATGCTGTCCTCGCCTGAAGCCCTGGATAGCAGACTGCACCTGACAGATTCCAACCGGCAAAACGATTGCGCGTGTCAGCTCTGGCGGTGCACCTGGTTGCGCCTTGCCTTAATCACTCACAACGCGTTCCAGAGGCTCCCGTATAGTGTGGGATTGACACAACGATACACATTAAAGCTGGTCAGTGACCAATAGTGTTTGGCACTATTTCGGCTGATCAAATTGGAGTAACGCACATGCGCTGGTTGATACCTTTCTTTACTGTCTTCCTTATGGTCGGATTGACTGTTCCGGACGCCGAAGCACGCCGATTTGGCGGCGGCAAAGCGTTCGGTTCTGCTCCGGCGCACAAGAGCCAACCGGCTCAGCGTCAACAGCAACAATCCCAGGACCAACAAGCGGCACCGCGCAATCAGCAGCAGCCCGGTGCTGCGTCCGGCGCCAGTCGTTGGCTGGGTCCGCTGGCAGGCATTGCCGCGGGTGGCTTGCTCGCATCGATGTTTTTCGGTGACGGTTTCCAGGGCATCCAGTTGCTGGACATCCTTATCGTCGGCCTGATCGCCTTCATGCTGTTCAAGCTGTTTGCGCGCCGCCAGGCGAGTCAACCACAGCCGCAACCGGCCGGTGGGGGGCACTTCCGCCAATTACCGATCGAACCGCCGCGCCCCGCACCGACGGCGCCCGCTTCGGTAGCGTCCAGCGTAGCACCGGTGAATACACCTGCCTGGTTTGATAGCGAACGCTTCCTGCGTGGCGCTGAAGAACACTTCTTCACCTTGCAGCGGCACTGGCGCGACAATGATGTAGAGGGCATGGCTGAATACGTGGATGCGCCGTTACTGGAAGAACTGCTGGCTACCCGCAGCGACAATCCTCCGATGCCGAACGGTTTTGTCGAACAGCTGCAGGTTCGTCTTGAAGGTGTAGATGAGATCGACGGGCGTGCGATAGCCACGGTCGGCTTTACCGGTCTGGATCGCGACACGCCTGAAGACGACGGCACCTGGTTCGATGAGAGCTGGCGCCTGGAGCGTGCGGCCGGCGAGAACCAGCCGTGGATTATCTGCGGAATCCGTCAGAACAGCTGACGTCATCTAAATGGTTGATGCGCTGCATCAACCATTTGCCAAGCGCCCGGGCGTCAACGACGTACCGGGCGTTTTTGTAGTTTGCGCTGCAAGGTGCGCCGATGCATACCGAGGGCTCGGGCGGTTGCGGAAATATTGCCTTCGTGCTCCGCCAGCACGCGCTGGATGTGCTCCCACTGCAAGCGATCAACGGACATTGGGTGGTCAGGCACCAAGGTGTCGGGGTCGGCCTGATCGGACAGCAACGCAGTCAGAACGTCATCGGCATCTGCTGGCTTGCACAGATAGTTGCAGGCTCCTCGCTTGATCGCTTCCACCGCGGTGGCGATGCTCGAGTACCCGGTGAGAATCACCACCTTCAGGTCGGGGTAGAGCTCCAGCAGACGCGGCATCAGCACCAGACCCGATTCACCTTCCATTTTCAGGTCCAGAACTGCGAAATCAGGACGCTCCTGTTTGGCCAGCTGCATGGCTTCCTCTGCCCCGCCTGCCGTCTCAACGCGCAAGCCCCGGCGCGCCAGCGCGCGGGCGAGTACCCGGGTAAAGGTCGGGTCATCATCAACGAGCAACAGTAGCGGCTGCTCTTCGGTACTCTCGTCAGTCATAGGTCCACCTCCGTTGCGGTTGGCAGAGTCACCTCGGTGAGGGTGCCGCCTCCGTCCTGATTATAAAGCCTAACGCTGCCGCCGAGGCGCTCAACCGCGGCCTGACTGAGAAACAGGCCCAATCCAAAGCCTTTCTTGCCCTTGGTCGTCAGAAAGGCCGTACCCAACTGTTCCGCTATATGCAGCGGCACCCCGGGACCATAATCGCGAATGCGCAATCGTAGCCAGTCCGCGTCCCAGACCAGCTCGATCTGGATATTGTTCGGACAGGCGTCGGCAGCATTATTCAATAGATTGAGCAGCGCCTGCCCAAGCTCCGGACCGGTCTGAATCCAGGGCACCTCGCCTTCAGGTAAAGGCTTCCATTGCCAGCTTGCCTCGGGACGCATCAGATGCCAGCGCGCGAGCACTGTGTTCAGCCAGGCATCTGCCCGCTCCCGTCGGCGCGGCTTGAGCCGATCATCCTCCGCGGTGCGCACCATGTGTTGCAGGCTCTCCTTGCACTGAGCGACCTGTTGCTGGAGCAGCGTCAGGTCCTCCTGCATTTGCGGGTCAGCGACATAATCGGCACGCATGTCCTTGAGCAACACGCTCATGGTCGATAACGGGGTCGAGAGCTCATGTGCTGCGCCGGCTGCAACACTGGCGATGCCGAGCAGCTGGGCATCCCGAAGCCCCTGCTCGCGGCGCTCGGCCAGGTGGTCAGCGTGCTGACGCAGGGCTGCAGCCATGCGCACCACAAAAAAACTGATTAACGCAGCGCTCATGGCGAAGTTCAGCCACATGCCGATCACGTGCAGGTTGATCATGTGGCTGACCACCGGCAGTTCGAAGGCGTCCAGCGGTTTGTACCAGACCAGCAGCAGGCTGTAGGCGCTGATTGCAACACATGCCAGCAGCAGCGTGTAGAACCATGGCAAGGTAGCGGCGGCGATAGTCAGGGGCACCAGATAATAGGAAACGAAGGGGTTGGTGGGGCCGCCGGAGTAGTACAGCAGAACACTGTGCACCAGCATATCGAACAGCAGCTGCAGACCGTACTCCGGCTCCGTCACTGGCCAGCCGCGACTCAGGCGCAAAACCGTCAGCACGGATACCAGCGCTGATATGCCGAGCGTGATAAGCAGGGGCAGCCATGGCAGAGGAAACCAGCCGCTCAGGTATGCGCCCGCGACAGACAATGATTGAGCAACCCAGACCAGCAACCGAATAAGAATCAGACGCCAGAGGTTCTGACGAGTCGGAGACAGCGCAAGGGTGTTGGGACTGATGAAAAACCGCTGCATTGTGTTTAGCGCTCCAGTGTTGGGCCCCAGCCTTGATTGGTCTTTCCTCGCGGCGTCAGGGAAAGATCGATAAGCGCTGGTATCTATATATCTATAACATCGGCAGGATACCCTTTTCGCTTACTCAGCGAACCCGCTTCGTTGAGCACTGCCTGCACTGCACTTTCAAGGAGAACTCCATGCCTCATCCTTTTTTCGCCGCCGTCCTGCTTGGCCTGGCTTGCGCGTCAGTACCTGCTTTGGCCGACCAATACGAACAGCGCTACAACCAGGTCGCCCTGCGCGCCGAAGTTCAGCAATCAGTCACCCACGACACCCTGCGCGTGACGTTCTTCGCGGAGGAGCAGGACAAGGAGCCGTCAGTACTTGCCGAGAACATCACCACACGCCTGAATCGCGGCTTGGACATCGCCAGACAGGCGCAAGGCGTCAAGGTTTCCAGCGGCAACCGCAGCAGCCAACCGGTATATGACAAGGAAGGTGAAAATATCGTTGCCTGGCGCGAGCGCGGGGAAATTGTGCTGGAAGGTAGCGACTTTGCGGTACTGACCGAACTGACCGGCAAACTCATGGGTAACCTGAGCCTTGGTAGCATGCAGTTCAGCCTGTCGCCCGTGACCCGCCGCGCTACCGAGGACGAATTGATGCAGAAAGCCATCGAGGCATTCAAGGCGCGCGCTGATCTGGCTACCCGCGGCCTGGGTGGCAGCGGTTACAAAGTCGTGCACCTGAACCTGAACTCGCAGATGTCGCAGCCCCCTGCCTTGTTCCGTGCCCGGACCATGGCAATGGCAGCCGACAAGGAAATGTCAGCACCCTCCGTCGAGAGCGGTCAGGCGGACGTAACAGTCAGCGCCGATGGCACGATCGAAGTGCTGTTGCGCTAATTCACGGTCGCATGAAAGCGTATTCGGCATCCTCGTCGAGGTTCTCGGCGAGGAAGTTTAGCTCATGCGCAATGTCCTGGTCACTACGCTCGCGTTTGTAGACGGCAATGAGCTCGCTCATCAAGGCACGCGCCAGATCCTGCTCGCTATAACCGGCCGTTCTGGCCTGCTCGCTCGCGTCTTGCATGATGGTTTTTGCCAGTGTGTAGACAGACATGCGCAGCCCTCTCAAAAAGCGTGAACAGGATTTGATTGCACCACAACCGCCGCATTCAACCATTGATCCGGCTCAAGGTTTGTCGTGTGGCTCCTGGAAATAACGGTCAGCATTGAAGGTTTCTACCCACTCGGGGCAGAACACCACCAGCCCTGAAACAATCATGCCGTTGATAAATGCCTCCGGAAACATCACCAGCAGCATGTAGCCAAAAAACTCCACGAGCGTGTCAGGAGGCGTCAGATTGCCGGACCAGCCCAACATGCCCATACCCAATAACACGGCAGCCACCGCTGCAAAGCTGGCGGCAAAAAAACCGCTGATGAATATATACAGGAACAGATTGCTGGGTTTGCTGCGCTCAAGCGCCTGGCTGATGACTATCGTCACCGCAACCGGGCCGAGAATACGTACCAGTCCATTGGCACCGAAGGCTGCCGCATCGTCCATGCCGAGGATAACCATGGCAACCTGCGCCAACGTGCCGGCAACTATCGCCAGCGGCCAGTCCAGCAGCAGCGTAACGGCCGTCATGCCGATGAAATGGAAGGTCAGGCCGCTATCGAACTCGCGGCGCATCAGCCACAGCACACACAACAGAAAGACGCTGCCGTACAGCAAATGCTGCCTGCGCGTGTCGGCTGCCAACTCAACCCAGGGCGCATGGGCCAGCGCCCAGAGCAATACACCGCCATAGAGCAGCAGACTGACAATGGACTGAAAACCGGTTAGCAGGCTGGCTGCAAGCATAGAGACCTCTGGATGTGCAGCTGCTCCGTCGAGCAGGGCCGGTCTTTGCGACGGGTGCAGAGCCGGGCGATGAAAGAATCGGCGTGAGCAACCCAAACCGATGTATGTTGGAACTGGAGCAGGAAAAAATTCTGTGAGATGCATTCTGTGCATCCGCATAATAGAATGCGGGCATAGTCAGTCAAGCCTGAGCGCGCAACATCGAATTGCGCACACCACAAAAAGGTCATGCCATGCCAAGTCGCTTATATCCTGAAGACCAGAAACGGGTCGATGAATACCTTGCCTCCCCGATTCACCAGGTTAAACGCAAGCCCTTCAGAGTGTGGTTACTGCTGGCCGTGATAATCGGTTCGGTAATCGGTCTCGGCTTGATCGCGCGCTTTCTGGCAACGCTTGTCCATATATGAAGGACATGACGACTGACGAACGATTCCTTAATTGCAAGAGTCTCGTCCATGTCGCAATCAGAACTGCAAACTGCCCCTCCCCGGATAGTGATAATAGGAGGCGGCGCCGGGGGCCTTGAACTGGCCACCCGCCTCGGCCGTACCCTGGGGAAGCGAAAGCGAGCCCATATCACCCTGGCCGATGCCAATATGACCCATATCTGGAAGCCGCTGCTGCATGAGGTGGCCGCCGGATCCTTGAATTCGACTGAAGACGAACTCAACTACGTCGCTCAGGCCAAGTGGAATCATTTTGAATTCCAGCTTGGCTGCATGTCCGGCATGGATCGCGAGCGGCGCGAGGTCATCCTGGCACCGCTCAAGGATGAGCACGGTGATGAACTGATCCCCGAACGTCGTCTCGGTTACGATTACCTGGTGATTTCCGTCGGCAGTACCACCAACGATTTCAATACCCAGGGTGCTGCGGAACATTGTCTGTTCCTGGATACCCGCTTGCAGGCCGAACGCTTTCATCGTCTGCTGCTCAACCAGTATATGAAGGCCCAGGCCAGCCAGAACGATGCACCATCGGAACAGATCAACGTGGCGATAATCGGTGCGGGCGCGACCGGGGTCGAACTGGCCGCAGAGCTGCATCATGCCGCTCAGATGCTTCAGGCCTACGGCCTGAATCGCATCCGACCAGAGGATCTGAATATCAATCTGGTCGAAGCCGGACCGCGCGTGCTGCCCGCGTTGCCAGAGCGGATCAGCACACCGGTGACCCAGACCCTGAGAGATCTCGGCGTGAAACTGCATACCGGTTCGCCAGTAAAAGAGGTCAAGGCCGATGGCCTGCTGTTGGCCAGTGGCGAGACCATCCCGGCTTCGCTGAAAGTCTGGGCGGCGGGGATTCGCGCGCCGAAATTTCTGACCGAGCTGGGACTGGAAACCAATCGCATCAATCAGCTGTTGGTTACCCGTACACTGCAGATTCCGGATGACCCGCACATTTTCGCGTTTGGCGATTGCGCCTCCTGCCCGGCCCGGGAGGAAGGCAAATTTGTCCCGCCACGCGCGCAGGCAGCACATCAGCAAGCGACCTTGCTGGCGAAAAACTTCCGCCGCCTGCTTGATGGCAAGCCAATGGAGGAATACACCTACCGCGATTACGGCTCGCTGATCTCCCTGTCCACCTTCAGCGCGGTGGGCAACCTGATGGGCAATCTCACCGGCAGCGTGATGCTCGAGGGCAAGCTGGCGAGGATGTTCTATGTTTCGCTATACCGTATGCATCAGATGGCGCTCTACGGGCTGCCCAGGACCATGATGCTGATGCTGAGCGATCGCATCGGGCGCAGTACCGAGCCGCGCCTGAAGCTGCACTGAGGCGCTTAGGGTCTGTCGCCGTTTCATCGAGGGTACGTTGAAGCAGCAGAGCCTAGTAACCCAACGCCAACAACAGGAAGCTGGCGAGCCAGTGCTCGCCCATGTAGTCGTCTTGCAGGTGGGTACTGCCCGCCTGTAAATGACGCTGCGCGGTTGACTCCAGCACCGCCTGCCGCGAATCGAATTCGTCCAACCCCAGGGCAAGCTCACGCAAGCACCATGCGCGGCTCAGATTGAGTCCGTCCAGATGCGCGAGGCGTCCGTCAGTGCGGTCTGCCGGCTCAACCGGCATAAACAGACTGGCCGGCCGGCCCTCCGCCAACTCTGGCAGAAAACCGGCAAACCACTCCAGGAAGTCCCCGCGGCTGAGTACTCTTTGCAATAACAAGGCTTCCTGCCAGCCTGGCGAGAGGAAGTCTTCTCCGCCTGGCTCCCAGCCGTGGTACTGCGCATCGCTCAGATAAAAGGCTTCAGCGCGGCGCGCCACCAGGTCACGCAGGACGGCATTCTCCGTTCGCAACGCATGGTCATAGGCGAACAACATGGCGAAGGCGGTATTGCTGTGCGTGCCGGTGCGCACCGGGAAACCGAGCTTGGGCAGATAGGTAATAAAGCTGCCTGAAAGAAACTCTGCGAGCGGCTGGAGGTTGCCCGCCCAGAGCCCCGCACGGGGATGACGGAGCTGTTTTAGGGCGTCATGCAGGCCTAACAGCCATGCCCAGCCGTACGGCCTCTCAAACCCTCCCCTGCCCGGCGCACGGAACCAGTCCAGCTCTTGCTCGACATTCTCGGCGGTGAGCTGCTGATCAAACAGCGCAATAATTTCATCTGTCGCATCCAGATCCGGAAAGCTGGCCAGCAGTCGCGCCAGCAGCCAGTAGCTATGAACACAGGAGTGCCAGTCATAGCTACCAAAGAACACCGGATGGTTGCAGCGAGGCGCGGCCAGGTCAGTCTCGGAATTGAGCCGCACCCCTTCTGAATGCGGATATTCGCGCTGCACATGCCCTAGCGTCATGCGGATCAGCTCGGCAGCACGGGTAGGCGTCAGCGTATAGGTCATTGGACGGTTCCGGTCAGGCTTGAACGAGCCCTACCATAGGCACAGCAACAACCATCAGGCAAGCACGGCCAGTGGAAAACTGATCGGAATGGGACTGCAGAGGAGTGCTGAGTGACAGGATGAAACGGATAAAAGGGCGTACCAGGACGATACTGGATACTGCAGATATTTGAGTGGTGGGTCGTGTAGGATTCGAACCTACGACCAATTGGTTAAAAGCCAACTGCTCTACCAACTGAGCTAACGACCCATTCTCAAAAATGGTCGGGGTAGGGGGATTCGAACTCCCGACATCCTGCTCCCAAAGCAGGCGCGCTACCAGGCTGCGCTATACCCCGATATATTGCCAGATGGCTCCGCGACCAGGACTCGAACCTGGGACCCAATGATTAACAGTCATTTGCTCTACCAACTGAGCTATCGCGGAATTACCTGTACAACTTTACTTCTTCAAACCCTCAGTAGAAGCAATGACTTGCGTCACATATCCCCTGCTGAGGCGCGCCATTTTACCGGTCAGCGCGGGGGTGTCAACCCTTTATTTGAAGCTTTTGATTCCTTGCCTGCAGAGCGTCCGTTTAAACACAAAACCCGCCAATAGGCGGGTTCTGTTTACGGCTTTGTCAAGCCTGGATTACAGCTGCGGCCCAGCCTGAACGATCTCTTGCGAAACCTCGAACTTCTTGAAGTTCTCGACAAACAGCTTCGCCAGATCCTGAGCAGCCGCATCGTACCTGGCCGGATCGACCCAGGTGTTGCGCGGATTCAGTAGCTTGCTGTCAACGCCCGGAACGGACTTTGGCACATCCAGGTTGATAACCGGTACGTGCTCGGTCTCGGTGCCGATCA
The DNA here is from genome assembly GCF_008638305.1 of Pseudomonas profundi. Classification (GTDB taxonomy): domain Bacteria; phylum Pseudomonadota; class Gammaproteobacteria; order Pseudomonadales; family Pseudomonadaceae; genus Halopseudomonas; species Halopseudomonas profundi. The sequence continues at coordinate 27,666 of NZ_VTPZ01000002.1, read as the reverse complement.
GCGCACCAGACTGCACGGCAGCGATGATCGCCCGTGTGGTCGGAATACTGAAACGCTTACCTTCGCCATAGGAGCCACCGGTCCAGCCGGTGTTGACCAGGTATACCTTGCTACCAAAAGCATTGATGCGCTTGATCAGCAGCTCTGCATACTCACCGGCAGGACGCGGGAAGAAAGGCGCGCCGAAGCAGGTAGAGAAGGTAGATTTGATGCCGCTACCCGAACCCATCTCGGTGGAACCCACCAGCGCGGTATAGCCCGACAGGAAGTGATAGGCGGCCTGCTCGTTATTCAGGATCGATACCGGCGGCAACACGCCCGTCAGGTCACAGGTCAGGAAGATAATCGCATTGGGCTCGCCGGCACGATTCTCGAGAACCCGCTTTTCAACGTGCTCAAGTGGGTACGCGGCGCGGGTGTTCTGTGTCAGGCTGACGTCGGTGTAATCGGCGACGCGGGTTTCCGGATCGATAACCACGTTCTCGACGATGGAGCCAAACTTGATGGCATTCCAGATGACCGGCTCGTTCTTCTGCGACAGGTCGATGCACTTGGCGTAGCAGCCACCTTCGATGTTGAACACGCTGCCTTCGGCCCAGCCATGCTCATCGTCACCGATCAGGTTACGCGATTCATCTGCTGACAAGGTGGTCTTGCCGGTACCGGACAGCCCGAAGAACAGCGTAGTATCGCCCTCGTCACCCACGTTGGCGGCACAATGCATCGGCAGCACGTCCTTGGCAGGCAGCAGGAAGTTCTGCACCGAGAACATCGCTTTCTTCATTTCACCGGCGTACTGCATGCCGGCTAGCAACACCTTGCGCTGGGCAAAGTTGATGATGACGCAACCATCGCTGTTGGTACCGTCACGCTCGGGATCGCAGACAAAATGCGGCGCATTCATGATCTGCCATTCGGGCTTGTCGGAGGGGTTGTGGCGCGGTGCATTGATAAACAGTGTGCGACCGAAAACGTTGTGCCAGGCAGTCTCGGTGGTCATGACGACCGGCAGGTAGTGTTCCGGATCGGAACCAACATGGACGTGCGAAACGAAGCTGGTACGCTCTGCCAGGTAGGCAGCGACGCGATCCCACAGCGGATCGAATTTGTCCGCCGGGAACGGACGGTTGATCGGGCCCCAGGCGATAGCGCTGCTGGTGCCTGGCTCGTCAACGATGAATCGATCCATTGGTGAACGGCCGGTGCGAGCGCCAGTCTCGACTACCAGCGAGCCGTTGTCAGCCAGATGCCCCTCGTTGCGCTGGATCGCCAGTTCAATCAGGTGGGCGATGCTCAGGTCGGTATAAACAGTGTTGGTAGCTTGCGTCATCTAACGTCGTCCTCTTCGGCTTTGACCGAAATCTCCATGAAGACCGATAGGACCGGTCTCAGCACGTGGGGGATATCTGGTTAATAAATGCTAGGGAACCGCTGAAAAACTACTATGCTCGGTCATACTGCGTTGAAACCCTGTCGTTTCGCTTTGCCTGACCTGTGCTTGATGGTTTTCAATGTTTCCCAGTGGTTTTTGCGCTGGCCCACCGCGCAGGCGCGCCATTATGCCAAAAAAAAGACATCCGCGCTCAATTTGGCCCCGACAACGCATAGACAACATCCATAACGCGATGTGTTTAACATCATCGGAACCCATCATGCATCAGTGAAGACCCTTCGCATGCTCTTCGGCTGCCTCGAAGAGGGTATCGAGTGCCTGGCGATCGTAGCGGTACCGGGTATTGCAGAACTGGCAGTCCACAGTGACCTCCCCACCCCGCTCCTCAAGCAATGCCAATGCGTCCTCACGCCCCAAACTGACAAGCGCTTTGCCGGATCGTTCCGCTGAGCAGCTACATTTGAATACCACTGGGAGTGCGTCAAACAGACGCACCTCTTCCTGATGATACAAACGATGCAGCAATGTCTGGTTATCAAGTGCCATCAGTTCTTCCGGCTTCAGCGTATCTGCCAGCACGTTCAGGTGTGTCCAGGTCTCACGGCGCTCATCGGTATCGGTCTGCCGATCGGCGGGTAATGCCTGGAGCATGAAGCCGCGGGCGATACGCCCATCGGCAAGCAGACGAAACCGGGTCGCCAGCTGCTCGGAACTCTCAAAGTAGCCATTCAGGGCCTCGGCCAGCGTGGTGCCCTGCAGCGATACCACGCCTTGATAGCGTTGGCCGTTATCAGGGTCGATAGTGATGGCGAGAATGCCGTCCGGCATCAGCTCCGCCAGTTGCTCCCCTTCTAGCGAGTCGGCATAACGGGCGATGCCGCGTACCTCCTGGTTGCTCGAACACTCAACCATCAGCGTCGAGAGCGGACCGGAGGAACGCGCCTGGAGAACCAGCAGCCCTTCAAACTTCAGGGTGCTGGATAGCAACACCGCTGCGGCCAGCAACTCGCCAAGCAGCGATTTGACGGATTCCGGGTAGGGATGTTTCGCGAGAACCTCGCGGTAGCTCTGGTCGAGCGATACCAGCTCGCCGCGCACGTCCGCCTGCTCAAATAGAAAACGCTGGGAAACGTCCTGAAGCTGCATGATTTTCGGCCTTTTCAAAACAGCGAAGTATACCAATCAGTCGTCGGCGGATGCATTGCGCTCGTCGCGAAAGTTATGGATCTGACGGCGCTGCTTCTTGGTCGGACGATGCTCGCTGATCAGGCTGCCGGCCCCCATCGCTTTGCGCTGCGCTGCGGCCGTTTCGCGTTTCTCGATGCTCTCCGGCGTCTCTTCATATAACAGTTGCGCCTCGGGCGCACCTCGCCGCTGCCCGCTTAGCTGGCGCACTACTACCGTGCGGGTATCGAAACCCTGGCGTACCTCATAGACGTCGCCGACTCGCGGCTCTTTACTGGGCTTGCACCGCTCACCCTGGGCCTGCACCTTTCCGCCTTCGATCGCCGCCTTGGCCAGCGCTCGGGTCTTGTAGAAACGGGCGGCCCAAAGCCATTTATCCAGACGAATCCTGTCAGTGTCCTGCATTCATTCAGACCTCGATTCCAGCTGTCGAATAACTAAGAAAGCGCTGAACAATTCCTTGCATTCTCTGCGTGACCTGAAGCGTGCAGTTGCAAGGCTTGCTTCGCAGTTAATGGCCTTAGCCCTTAACAAGAAGCACAACGCAGCAGGTGCGCGCTTCAGGCCGCGCCCTTTGGGGCTTTCAGGCTGGCCCGCACTCGTCGTTGCGGTTTCTCGACAGGCCCCGGCATGCTTCAAAACCGCGCCTCGATTGCGAACCAGCCTGATAGCCAGAGAGCGCAAGGAATTGTTCAGCGCTTCCTATACTCACGACGTCAGTTTAACAGTCTTGTGGTAATTCATGAGTTGCCCCATGATGCGCCCCATCCGGGCCGTAAAATGAGGTAGCGCCATTGAAAACCTTTGATCACCTCACCGTGATAGGTCTACGTGAATGGATCGGCCTGCCGGAGCTGGGTATCAACCAGTTGATCGCCAAGGTCGACAGCGGCGCGAAAACATCGGCATTGCATGCCAGCGATATCGAACATTTCGAGCGCGACGGCCAGCCCTGGGTACGTTTCAATGCCCATGCCGGCAGCCTGCACAAGCCACACAAGCAAGCCTGCGAAGCACCTCTCATCGATACCAAACGAATCAAGAGTTCCAACGGTCATATGCAGGAGCGCTGCGTCATTCGCACGCCGATGGTACTGGGCGACAGGACCTGGTCAGTGGAATTCACCCTGACTTGCCGCAAGGAAATGCGTTATCGGGTGTTGATTGGCTGTCGCGCAATGCTCGACGGCCAACTGGTCATCAATCCAGGGGTACGCTTCGTACAGGACAAGCCCCAAACTTCCAAAATCTCTGAAGGCTGAACGAATAATCATGAAAATTGCGGTACTGTCGCGCAACCCCAACCTGTATTCCACCCGCCGCCTGGTAGAGGCTGGTCGCGAGCGCGGTCATGAGGTCAGGGTTATCGATACGCTGCGCGCGTATATGAACATCACCAGCCACAAGCCTTCGATTCACTACAAGGGTGAGGAGCTTGAGGCCTTTGACGCGATCATCCCGCGCATCGGTGCCTCGATTACCTTCTACGGTGCGGCGGTGCTGCGACAGTTCGAAATGATGGGTGTGTTTCCGCTGAATGAGTCCGTCGCCATCAGCCGCTCACGGGATAAACTGCGCTCTCTGCAGCTATTGGCGCGCAAGGGCGTGGGTCTGCCGGTGACCGGCTTTGCGCATTCCCCCGATGATATCCCCGATCTGATCAGCATGGTTGGCGGCGCGCCATTGGTCATCAAATTGCTGGAAGGCACCCAGGGCATTGGTGTGGTCATGTGCGAGACAGAACAGGCTGCCGAGTCCGTACTGGAAGCCTTCATGGGCCTGAAGGCCAATATCATGGTGCAGGAATACATTCGCGAGGCGGGCGGCGCGGACATTCGCTGCCTGATCGTTGGCGACAAGGTTATCGCCTCAATGAAACGTCAGGCCAAGCCCGGCGAGTTTCGCTCCAATCTGCACCGGGGCGGGAGCGCCAGCCTGATCAAGATCACCCCTGAAGAACGCATGACTGCTGTGCGTGCGGCCAAGGTGATGGGGCTGAATGTGGCGGGCGTGGATATTTTGCGCTCGAATCACGGCCCGGTCGTCATGGAAGTGAATTCTTCGCCAGGGCTTGAAGGCATCGAAACCACAACAGGCAAGGATGTCGCCGGCCTGATCATCGAATACATCGAGAAGAACGGCCGCCCCAACCAGACCCGCACCAAGGGCAAGGGCTGATCGGTCGCGGGCTAGCCGTTAGCGTTAGCCCGCACATCTGCCTGCCGCGTATTGCCGCGCCTGCTAAAGGTCATCGCGAACAAGGCGACAAGCAATAGCACTTCGGCAAAATCCCCTCCGTAATACATCAGCTGCGCCGCCGCCCTGATTTGCTCAGGGTCGTGCGGCACGTTGCGTGGCCATAGATAACCGTACATCAGCTTGGCCAGGACCGAATGTGCCGCGATTGAAAGAAACAGCGCGGCGATCCGGCACCGGAAGCTCGGGCTATGCGCCGCCTGATCCGGCCCGGCGAGCACCGACCAGCAGAACAGATATCCCGCCAGTAGAAAGTGGATATGCACGAACGCGTGCAACCAGGCTGACTCCAGTGACGCCAGATACAACGGCGTGAGGTACAGCAGCCACATCGCGCCAACATTCAGTATCAGCGCAACCAATGGATGTGAGATGAACCTGACGTACGCGCTGCGCAGTAGCGTTGTGACCCTGCGCGCGGCGCTGACCGGTAGCGAGCGCAGCAACAATGTGATCGGCGCTGCCAAGACCAACGCCAGGGGCGCCAGCATGCCAATCACCAGATGCTGCGCCATGTGCCAGCGAAAATCGTGGTGCGCCAGCAGCATGGCCCCCGGCGCCAACGCCTGGACCAACAACAGACATCCGGCCAGCCAGGCAGTCACGCGCAACAGGCTCCAATTGCGCCCTGCCCGCCACTGCTGCATAGCGGCGCCCAGGTAGGCAAGGCCGAGGATGATGATCAAGCCCGAGGCGAACCAGGCAAACACGCTCAATACCCCATAGTGCGACCAGCGCCAACCGGGTTACGGCTCGCCTGCCGATACAGCCACAGGCCGATGGCGATAAGTATCAAACCGATCGCATTCCAGACGATGTCGTACATCAGCGGGTCAACGTTGTAGCGGATCTGATGGATACGCAGCACCTTGTGACTGACAATGCCATCGAACACCTGAAAGCCGCCCGCGCCCAGAAAGAAACCGGCCCAGGCCCAGCGTCTGAACAACACACCCCGACGCGCCAGTCCGACGATCAGAAAGAGCCCCGCCACCATGGCGATCAGCTCGGCGGAATGCAGTAACCCGTCGGTGATTATGCCGATGGTCGGGGTAGCCAGATCGTAGAAGTGGTGCCACTGCAGGATCTGGTGGAAGATGATTTCGTCTACCGCGGCCATTACCCCAACGCCGATGGGCAGCGCGTATAGCAGCGAACGACTCGGTGGTGGTGTACCGCCTGTATCATTGCGCATGGGAACCTCACTCAAACCAGGTGAGCTTTTGACCCCATGCAGGGAAAGGCTGTTCCCCTACCCGCTCCGGGGACCAAGCGCCTCAGTGAGCACCGAATAGTCATCGACCGCGTCGAATTCCTCGGTATCGCGCAACGCGCCGCGGCTATCCGGTTGGCGGACCGCCAGCAGATGCGCCACGCCGTAATCGCGGGCCGAACGCAGGATATTCAGGCTGTCGTCAATGAACAGGGTGCGCTGCGGATCGAAGGGCACTTCGTCCTGTAAGGCGTGCCAGAAGGCTTGCGCCTCCTTGGGAAAGCCGAAATCATGGGAACTGATCAGCCGCTGGAAATAGGTCATCAGCTCGACACGCTCCATTTTCAAAGACAGCGAATCGCGGTGTGCATTGGTGATGAGGACCACCTGCCGACCACTCTTCTGCAGCGCCTTGAGGAAGATTTCGGCATCCGTACGCAAGCGGATCAGATGCGCGATCTCCCGCTTGAGCTCGACGATCGGCACGCCCAGCTCGCGGGTCCAGAAATCCAGACAGTACCAGTCGAGCTGGCCCTGTTTTTCAGCCATTAGCGGATATATTTCTGCCTTGCCCCATTCCACGGGCTGACCGTGATGTTCGGCATAGCGACGCGGTAGATATTCCACCCAGAAATGGTTGTCAAAGTGCAGGTCCAGCAAGGTTCCGTCCATATCCAGCAGGACGGTGTCGATCTCGTTCCAGTTAAGCATCGGCGGTTGGGCTTTGCGGCATGTGCCGCTATGATACCCAAGCCTTGATCAGTCCACCACGGAGCCCCCATGCCGCAGAAGCCCGAGACACTCGACGCCCGGATCGTTGCCAAGAGCCGGCTGTTTACCGTGGAGCAAGTCCAGCTGCGCTTCAGCAATGGCGTGGAACGCACCTATGAACGCCTGATCAACAAAGGTCAGGGTTATGGCGCGGTCATGATCATTGCATTGAAGGACGACCGCACCGCACTGCTGATCGAGGAGTACTGCGGCGGCCTCGACAGCTACCAGTTATCGGTGCCTAAAGGACTGGTCGAGCCGGGCGAAGACGTTCTCGATGCGGCCAATCGCGAACTGATGGAAGAAGCCGGCTTCGGTGCCGAGCGACTCGAATTGCTGACCCATCTTTCATTGTCTCCGGGTTACATGAGCCAGCAAATTTCCGTAGTGCTGGCACGCGACCTCTATGAAAAACGTTTACCCGGTGACGAACCCGAGCCGATACGGGTGGACTGGGTGGATCTCTATGCGCTGTCAGAGCTGACCGCGATGGAAAACTTCAGCGAGGGCCGCGCTCTGGCCGGACTGTATCTGGTGCGCGATCTGCTTGAACAGCGCGGCGAGCTGAAGCGATGACCCTCCCCACAAACGTTGAGGAACTCTGCGCCCTGACCCGTCGGGCTGGCGATCGCACGCTCGAGTGGTGGCGACACAATCCTGAAGTAACTGACAAACCGGATGACTCGCCAGTGACTGCCGCCGATCTGGCTGCGCACCATATGATCGTCGCCGGCCTGCATGCGCTGACACCCGACATTCCCGTGCTGTCTGAAGAAGATACTGACGCACCCTTGGCCGAGCGTATGAGCTGGCAGCGCTTCTGGTTGGTCGATCCGCTCGACGGAACCAAGGAATTCATCGCCGGTACTGACGAATTCACCGTCAATATTGCCCTGATTGACAACGGCCAGGTGGTGCTCGGCATCGTTGGCGCGCCAGCCCGCAACACACTCTACTGGGGCGGGAAGGACCTGGGCGCATGGCGCCAGCTAGGCAACGAACCCGCCGAACCCATCCATTGCCGGCCCGCCGCTACCCCACTCGTGGTAGTCGCCAGTCGTCGCCATTCAAGCCCGGAACAGGAAGCCATGCTGTCGCGCATACAAACGCTGCAGCAGATCGAGCAGGTCAGCGTCGGTAGCTCCCTGAAATTCTGTCTGGTTGCCGAAGGTCAGGCTGATCTGTATCCGCGGCTGGCTCCCACCAGCCAATGGGACACCGCTGCTGCACAGGCGGTTGTCGAAGGCGCAGGCGGACAGGTGATCGGACTGGATGGCCGACGCTTCGCCTATCCCACACGGGAATCCTGGCTCAACGGGCATTTTGTGGCCATGGGCGACGTCCCATCGGAATTACTGACTCAGGTGCTAGGCTGAGTCCATCCGGCTCTTTGCGCTGGACACTGCCCCGGTCCGGCGAGATCATGTCGCGATCGTCCCTTTTCAAGTCCTCAGCAGGAGCCTGCCCATGTTCTTCCGCAGCATTCCCGAACATAAGATGCGCCTACCCACTGCAGAGGAAGCCTTGCCTGGCCGCGATAGGCTGATTCCCACGAGCGAGACCCATACCGTTCTCGGTACGCCTATCAAGCCGCCCTTCCCTGATGGCATGCAGCACATCATTTTTGGCATGGGTTGTTTCTGGGGCGTCGAGCGCCTGTTCTGGCAACTAGAGGGTGTGTATACCACGGCAGCGGGGTATGCCGGCGGGGTGACGCCCAACCCGACCTACGAAGAGGTGTGTTCGGGCATGACCGGCCACAATGAGGTGGTGCTTGTGGTGTTTGATCCGCAGCGGGTTAGCCTTGATGACCTGCTCAAAGTGTTCTGGGAAGGCCATGATCCGTCGCAGGGCATGCGCCAGGGTAATGATGCCGGCACTCAGTATCGCTCAGGTATCTACCTCACTGACGAGGCTCAGCGCGAGGCTGCCGAAGCCAGTCGCACGCTGTTCTCCCAGGCACTGGCCGCCGCTGGCCGTCCGGACACGACCACCGAAATTGTTCCGGCTCAAAGCTTCTACTATGCCGAAAGTTACCATCAGCAATATCTTGATAAAAATCCGGGCGGTTACTGCGGTATCGGCGGGACAGGTGTATGCATGCCGCCTCGCTCGTGAATCGACCGGTCGTTTCGCATGACTGCAGGAATGCCCGGAAGATCAATACGTTGCGTAATTTCCGGATGAGATGGTAATTTCGGTCGCTTGATTATGGCCGTACGGTCAGCGCACCGCGCGTACCATGCAGGGCCCGGCATGTCGCCGATTGCCAGACACGGCACTGAACCATTCTTTCCTGAGTAGCCATGCTGTTACTGATCCTCATCCTCGCACCCTTTCTTGGCAGTGTCGTCGCGGCGTTTCTGCCGGCCAACGCTCGCAATACCGAAGCGTGGCTGGCTGGCCTGGTAGGGCTCATCGGGTTTGGCATTACCTTGTATCTGTTGCCGGCTATCGGTAACGGCGAGGTGGTGCGTTTTACCGCTGAATGGCTGCCCGGGCAGGACCTCAATTTCATCCTGCGCATGGACGGTCTGGCCTGGCTTTTCAGCCTGTTGATACTCGGTATCTTTTTGCTGGTAGTGCTCTATGCGCGTTACTACATGTCGCCGAAGGATCCTGTCCCGCGCTTTTTCGCGTTCCTGTTGGCCTTCATGGGCGCGATGCTCGGGATTGTGCTTTCAGGGAACCTGATCCAGCTGGTCATGTTCTGGGAGCTGACCAGCCTGATGTCGTTTCTGCTGATAGGTTACTGGCACCACCGCGCCGATGCGCGGCGCGGCGCGCGCATGGCCTTTACGGTTACCGCAACCGGCGGCCTCTGTCTGCTTGCCGGGGTTCTGGTGCTCGGGCATATCGTCGGTAGTTACAATCTCGATGTGGTACTCGCCTCCGGAAACACGATCCGCAACCATCCGCTGTATCTGACCACGCTGGTACTGATTGCACTGGGCGCATTAACCAAGAGTGCGCAATTCCCCTTCCACTTCTGGCTGCCGCACGCCATGGCCGCGCCCACGCCCGTCTCGGCTTTTCTGCATTCGGCGACCATGGTCAAGGCTGGCATATTCCTGCTGATGCGGCTCTGGCCGGTATTGGCGAGCACGCCGGAGTGGGCCTGGATCATTGGCGGCGCCGGCATCTGCACCATGCTGATCGGCGCTTTCATAGCCATTTTCCAGCATGACCTCAAGGGGTTGCTGGCCTATTCGACTATCAGTCACCTGGGCCTGATCACCGCCCTGCTGGGCATCGGAACGCCACTGGCGATGGTGGCGGCAATCTTCCACACGGTTAACCACGCCACCTTCAAGGCCTCGCTTTTCATGGCGGTCGGCATCATCGATCACGAGTGCGGCACCCGCGACATGCGCAGGTTACGCGGGCTCTACCGTCCCATGCCGCATACCGCCACGCTGGCCATTGTCGCCAGCGCAGCCATGGCCGGTGTGCCGTTGCTCAACGGTTTCATCTCCAAGGAAATGTTCTTCGCCGAAGCACTTCAAGTCGGTTCTGACAGCAACTGGTGGATGTCGCTGGTTGCCATCGCCATGGGCATCTTTGGCGTCGCCTACTCGTTGCGTTTCATCTACGTGTTCTTCGGCCCGACGGCGGTGGATTTACCCAGTACGCCGCACGAACCGCCACGCTGGATGCGCCTCCCGGTCGAGCTATTGGTGCTGTCCTGCCTGATCGTCGGTGTTGTGCCTGCGTTGACCATCGGCCCGCTGCTGCACAACGCTGTCGAAGCGGTCCTGGGCGTGCAAACGCCGACCTACAGCCTGGCCGTCTGGCATGGGCTGAATATGCCGTTGCTGATGAGTCTGATCGCGCTGGCCGGAGGCGTAGTGCTATACGCTCTGCTGCGTACCCGCTTCGGGCTGACCCAGCGCGACAGCGTGCCGTTTCTGCACCGGTTCAACGGCAAGCAGGCCTATGAAAGCACCATGCTCGAACTGATGGCTCTCTCAGCGCGGCTTGAAAAGCTGCTTGGTACGCGTCGATTGCAACCGCAGCTCCTGTTGATGATGCTGGCCGGCGTGTTTGTTGCGCTGACCGTTAGCTGGATAGTGCCGCATGGCTGGGATCTGAAAACACCCGAGACGCTCAACCTGCCCTTTGCTGCCATGTGGATGGTGGGCTGTGCCTGCGCGCTGGCCGCCGCCTGGCAAGCCAAATATCACCGTCTGGCTGCACTGATGCTGGTCGGCGGTACAGGCATAGTCGTCAGCATCACCTTTCTCTGGTTGTCAGCGCCCGATCTGGCACTGACCCAGTTGATGGTCGAAACCGTGACCACTGTGTTGATCCTGCTTGGCTTGCGCTGGCTACCGCCGCGCATTCTGAACCGAGAAACCGAGGCCAGGGTAAACCGGATGGCACGCACCAGACGCACCCGGGACTTCATCCTCGCAGTGGTCGCGGGCACCGGGATGGCTGCGCTCAGCTATCTGGTACTGCTGCATCCGACTGGTAGCAACATAGGCGATTTCTTCCTTGAGCGCGCGCTCAGCGAAGGCGGCGGCAGCAATGTGGTGAACGTGCTGCTGGTTGATTTCCGAGGCTTCGATACCTTCGGTGAGCTTGCCGTGCTGAGCATTGTGGCGCTCACGGTCTATGCGCTGCTGCGTCGATTCCGCCCCGCCCCTGAAAGCATCCCGATACCAGCGCAGCAGGCCAACAGCATTGATCCGGCGACCCGCCAGACGCCGGCACAACAGGCCAACAGTGGCTACCTGATGGTGCCGAGCGTATACCTGCGCCTGTTGCTACCGATCTTTGGCGTGGTGGCCGCCTACTTCTTCATGCGCGGACATAATCTGCCAGGTGGCGGCTTCGTCGCGGGCCTGATCCTTTCGGTAGCCATTATCATCCAGTACATGCTGGCCGGCACCGCCTGGGTCGAAGCGAATCTGCGCCTGCAGCCGCACCGCTGGATTGCTGCCGGGCTTGCACTCACCGCAGCGACGGGGCTGGGCGCCTGGTTGCTCGGTTATCCTTTCCTGACCAGCCATACAGCGCACCTTGACCTTCCTGTCTTTGGCGAAGTGCACCTACCCAGCGCATTCCTCTTTGACCTGGGCGTGTTTTGCGTGGTCGTCGGCAGCACCATGCTGATCCTCATCGCCCTTGCCCACCAGTCGGTGCGCAGCCACCGGGTACCTGTCGGAACATCAGTGCAATCAGCGCCGTCCAGCAAGGAGATCCTTTAATGGAAGTCGTCATCGCCATCGCCATTGGCGTGCTGTTCGGTTCGGGCGTCTGGCTGATCCTGCGCCCCCGGACGTTTCAGGTCATAACCGGGCTGTTGCTGCTGAGCTACGCCGTCAACCTGTTCATCTTCATCATGGGCCGGTTGTCGATCAATCTGCCGCCGCTCACCCTCGAAGAAGGCCCGATTGATCCCGCGCTGTACGCCGACCCGGTGCCCCAGGCGCTGGTGCTCACGGCCATCGTTATCGGCTTCGCTACGACCGCCTTGTACCTGGTGGTACTGCTTGCTTCACGCGGGATGACCGGCACGGACCATGTGGAAGGCCGGGAGCCGGACGTATGAGCAGCCACTGGCTGGACCAGCTGTTGCTGACGCCCATACTGCTACCGCTATTGAGTGCTGCAGCGCTGGTTATCATCAACCAGCGCAGCCATCAGCTGAAGTTCACCATCAACCTGATCAGTTGCCTGGCGCTGCTGGCCAACGCGGCGGCGCTGGTCTACCTGACTGACACCGAACATTGGCCACGGGACATCGGCGTCTACCTCGCGGCCAACTGGGCTACGCCCTTCGGCATCGCGCTGATGGCCGACCGCCTGGCCGCCACCATGCTGCTGCTCACAGCCGTCATAGCGCTGGCTTCGCTGCTCTATGCCTACGCCCGCTGGAGCCGCACCGGCGTGCATTTTCATGCGTTGTTCCAGTTCCTGCTGATGGGTATCAACGGCGCTTTCCTGACGGGCGACCTGTTCAACCTGTTCGTGTTCTTCGAGATCATGCTGGCCGCTTCCTACGGTCTGGTTCTGCATGGATTCAATGCCGCGCGGGTGCGCGCGGGCATGCAGTACATCGTGATCAACCTGGTGTCTTCCTTCTTTTTTCTGATCGGCGTAGCACTGATCTACGCTGCAGCTGGCACATTGAACATGGCCGACCTGGCCACGCGGCTCACCGGGCTGACGCCTACTGATCGATTGTTACTGGAGACCGGCGCAGCCATTCTTGCGGTGGCCTTCCTCACCAAGAGCGCTGTATGGCCGCTGGGATTCTGGCTGCCGACCACCTACTCGGCGGCCTCGCCCCCCGTCGGAGCCATGCTGGTGCTGATGACCAAGGTCGGCGTCTATGTTCTGCTCAGGTTATGGCTTCTGGTATTTGCCGATCATGCCGGCGTCGCCAGTGCGTTGGGCGCCAACGCCCTGCTGGTTATTGGCGTGGTAACCATCGCGTTTGGCAGCATCGGGCTGCTGGCGAGCCAGGAGCTGGGCCGCATGGCAGGCTACAGCGCGATCATTTCCTCCGGGACCTTGCTTGCCGCCATTGGCTACGGCCAGCCCAACGTGATCAGCGCTGCATTGTTCTATTTGCTCAGTTCGACGCTGGCGGTCGCCGCGCTGGTCATGCTGATCGAACTGATCGACCGTATCCGCAAGCCCAGTGCCGCCATGCTGGCACTAACTATGGAGGCGTTTGCCATAGGCGATGCACCCGAGGAAGCCGACTCGGCCGGCGTACCGATACCCGCGGCGATGGCGTTCCTCGGCCTGGCCTTCTTTGCCTGCGCATTGATCATAGCGGGCCTGCCGCCGCTGTCCGGCTTTATCGCCAAGTTCAGCCTGTTCCATGCCATGCTCAACCCCTACGGTTTGTCCGCGTTGACCGCAGACACCGGCAACCTGGCAGCCTGGATGCTGATGGCACTGATCATTGTTTCCGGACTGGCCGCGATCATTTCGCTGATGCGCTATGGCGTACGTACCTTCTGGGCGACCGAATCCACCCCGCCGCGCTTGCAGCTGACCGAGGCAGGCGCAGTGGCCAGCCTGCTGTTTCTCTGCGTGGTGATCACGGTTCAGGCCGGGCCACTGCGCAGCTATCTGGACCGCGTGTCGATCGGTCTGCATCACCCTGCCGATTACACGCAGCGGGTGCTGTCCGCGCCAACGGTCCCCGGCGTTGTCAACCCGGAGGGCAGCGAATGAGCCGTTGGCTGCCATCGCCGATCCTCTCGGCGGCGTTGTTGATCATGTGGTTACTGCTCAATCAGAGCCTTTCCCCGGGACAGCTGCTGATTGGCGCGCTGCTGGCCATTGCCGCGCCCATTCTGTCCCGCCCGCTGCGGCCATTCACCGTGGTCGTGAAGAAGCCGATGGTGATGCTTCGGCTGGCCGGCTGGTCGCTGAAGGAAATCATCCGCTCCAGTTTCAACGTTAGCCGGATCATTCTGTTTACCCGACACGAGCATCTGAACTCACAGTTCATACGTATTCCGCTGGATTTGCGCGACCCTTACGGGCTGGCGGTTTTGTCGTGCATCATCAATTCGACCCCGGGGACAGTCTGGGTGGAGATCATGCCGGACAGCAATGACCTGGCTCTGCACGTGTTTGACCTGCACGACGCCAACTGGTGGGTCGAGATGATCAAGACCCGCTACGAACAACCACTCATTGAAATCTTCGAACAGGGCAACCCATGACGACATTGCTGACCCTGACCATTCTGTTCGCCCAGGGCTGCACCATGCTGGCCATGCTGTTCTGCGCCATCCGGCTGCTACTCGGGCCTAGTGCCCAGGATCGCGTGCTGGCGCTGGATACGCTGTGGATGTGCGGCATGATCCTGGCGCTTGTGATGGGCATTCGCTTTGCCAATGATGTGTATTTCGAGATGGCGTTGCTGATCGCCCTGACCGGTTTTGTTTCCTCGATTGCACTGGCCAAGTTTCTTACCCGCGGGGAGATCATCGAATGAGCGTGGTAAATATCGATCTTCCGCTCTGGCTGGCTGTCCCCTTCGTGCTGCTATTGCTGCTGGGCAGTCTGATCATCCTGATTGGCGCCCTCGGCCTGCTGCGATTGCCCAGCTTTTACCAGCGTGTCCACGGCCCGGCCATCACCATCACGCTCGGTACCGGCTGCGTCCTGCTCGCCTCCATGCTCTATTTCAGCGGCCTGGAAACCCGACTGGTGCTGCATGAGCTGCTGATCTCGGCCTTTCTGCTGTTAACCGCGCCGGTTACCTCGATGATGATCATGCGCGCCTCGGTTTATCGGGATCTGCGCGCGGGCCGCATCATCCGCGAGTCAGACGCGAGCGAAAGCTATCGATTTCCGGGAAGCAACGATGAATGATCCCGTCGCCCTGCGCACATTCTGCCCAGCATGATGCCGATGACCCATAGTCGCGCCCTGCTGAGCATGCATGTCGCAGCATTGATGTTCGGGTTGACCGGCATATTCGGCAAGCTGATCCAGGCCGGCCCGATGGTGATCGTATTCGGCCGGGCGCTGTTTGCCGTGGGCGCGTTATTTCTCTTCGCCCGCCTGTTTACTCGCCCGATACTGCGTGGCGTGACGCGGCAGCGATTCCTGCAGCTGGCAATGTGCGGTTTCTTTCTCGGCGTGCATTGGCTGACCTTCTTCCACGCGGTCAAGATCGCTGGCGTTGGCATCGGCACCCTGGGATTCGCCAGCTTCCCGGCCTTTGTGGTCATTCTCGAGATGATCTTCTGGCGCGAACAACCCAGCCCCCGCGATCTGCTCAAGGTGGGCTTGATCTGTATCGGCCTGGTACTGGTCGCCCCGGCGTTTGATCTCTCTCACGGCGCCACGACCGGTCTGCTATGGGCCATCCTGTCGGGCTTCTGCTTCGCTGCGGTATCAGTCGGTAATCGTCTGACCAGCGGGCACCTCCATGCGGTACAGGTAGCGTTCTGGCAGAACATCGTGATTCTGGTTTGCCTGCTGCCATTCACCAGTACTGCGTTAATGAAAATCGATGCGCTGGACTGGGTATGGCTGGCCCTGCTCGGGCTGTTCTGCACCGGCCTGGCGCATGGATTGTTCGTTGCCAGCCTGACGGTGCTCAAGGCGCGTGTGGCATCCCTGTTCTTCGCACTCGAGCCGGTGTACGGCATTCTGTTTGCCTGGTATCTGTTCGGCGAAGAGCCGACGCTGCGCATGCTGCTGGGTGGCCTGCTGATCATCTCAGCGCTGGCTCTGGTCAGTCGCGCGCCCGAGCCAGCCTGAGGCACTGCTTATCGTCCCGGGCTTATCAAGCCCGGGTTTCGATCACCCGCACCCAGTCCGGCAGAATGTTCATGCGTGCGGCCGCGAGCTTCAGGCATACCAGCAGCGGCACTGCCAGCAGGACACCCACCGCGCCCCACATCCAGCCCCACAGAATAAGCCAGACCATGACTACCAGCGGATTGAGTCGCATATTGCGGCCAAGCATGATTGGCGTCACGAACTGCGCCTCGACCAGATTGATACAGAAAAAGATCAGCACCGGCATCAGTGCCGCAAGCTCCGGCCCATACTGCACCAGCCCGGCTATCGCCAATATGATCATCGCCAGGATCGGACCCACATAGGGGGCAAAGTTTGCCAGGCCCACCAGCGCTCCCCAGAGCATCGCGTCCTCCACGCCGTACAGCCACAAGGCCCCGCCGGTTACCAGGCCCAGGCAGCTATTGATGATGCTCACTGTCAGGATATAACGCGACAGCTCACGCTGGATCTCGCGCACCAGCATGATCGTCATGCGCTTGTCCCGGGCGTGCGGAAACACATCGACGAAGGCGGCAAACAGGTTGGGCCCGAAAATCAACAGGAACAGTATCAGGATCACGCTGGTCACAAGCTGGGCAAGCACCAGCGGAGTCGCGCTCAGCACGGAAATCACCGCTTCCATGCCGCCCTGCCGTATGCGGGCACTTACCTGGTCGTCCTCCTCCAACGGCGGTTCGACTACGACCGGGGGCGGTTCCGGTTCGGGCTCCTCTTCCTTATCCCCTCGGAACCAGCCAAACAAACGAAAGCCTCTGTCTTCTTCCTCTTCGGCTTGCGCCGGTGGAGGTGACGGCGTGGTCGGCGCAGATTTGCGTTCAGACTGAAGGCTGTCGGTAAATTCATCCAGCCGCTCGGTGAGCTGCTCGGACAGGTCAGGCAGCTGCTTTGCCCATTTCTGGGCAGGCTCAGTCAGCTGCATAACAAGCAGGGTAAAGGGGCCAAGCAGCACGGCCATGATGACGACCGCAGACACCGTCCGCGGAACGTAAATGCGCTTGAGGCCGGTAACCAGCGGGCCGAGCAATAACGAAAACAGCATCGCTACCACTATGGGCATCAACAGCGTCTTGGCGAAATATAGCGTGTAGACAGCCGCAAGCCCCACCAGCCAGACGGTCGGAGAAACCGTTCCGGGCTGGGAGGCGGGAATAGCAATCGGGTCTAGCTGAGCTTCAGGATCGATCGGGGCTGGGGCGCGGTGGTCAGCGAACGGCTCCCTGCCGTTCTCGTCGGTCATGCATCGCCTTCCAGCGCCGATGAGGATGAGGGCATCCACAACGTGGCGATACGCCACAATCGCAGGCCTTCAATGCTGAATGCCAGCAGACTCTTGCGTCCGAGAGTGCCGGACAGACCTGCAGCCAGCCCGACTGCCAGTCCGCCGCCAAGAATCCAGAGCGGCGACTGGCGTTTCAGAAACGCCATCCGCTGCATCCCCTCGAGCTTCAGCAATCCCCTTTCGAGTTTGAGCTGCTCGTTGATCTGCTTGACCTCATTGATCAGGTCTTTGCGCGCCATCTTTGATTCCTTGTCTGAACGCGTGAATATGCTGCTTGGTCGTCGTTAAGCCAAGGTTCTTGCTGGAGCTCTTGATCATCGTCAGCATAATCAGCATCGGAATGATCTGTACTGCAAGGAACGCCACCAACCCCAGGGTTACCGACTGGCTGGGCACATAGGCCCACCAACCGAGCAGGACCGATAAACCTATCCAGGCCAGCATGGCGAGGGGCAGCATGGCCAGACCGAGAACGGCAATCCGTCCGCTTTCGGCCATGGTCAGGCGAATTTCCGTGAAAGCCAGCTTGCCCAAATCCTTTCCGGTCAGGGCAGCATGCTTGGCCCATTCGGCCAGTGCTTTCAGTTCCGTCTGCAGATCCGCCTCACCTGTTGCCGTCTCGCCTTCGCCCGGCCTGGACTCATCCGGGATCTCGCTCATTTGGATTTAGTGCATAGCTTGGAGACAACGAAACCGGCTGCAAAGGCGATGCCGAGCGAGGTCAGGGGCTTTTCCCGGATGAAGCTGGTAGCTTGACCGGTGTACTGCTGGATTTGTGCTTGTGCTTGCTCTCTGCCTTTCATAAATTGATCCGATGCTCCGTGTTTTAGGTCCAGGCCAGACGTTTCCGCAGCGTGCAGAAAATGCGACTTGGCCTCCATCAGTTTGTCGAAAGCGGCCATGACCGCGTCCTTACCAGAATCGATTTCCTTCGAACTTTCCTCGCTGTTTACGGTTTTCTTTACCGAATCAGCGGCCTTATCCAAATTCGCAGCTACCATGTGCTTGCTCCTAAATCGAATCAGCGAAGTGGTGTTTTACAATGTTCTTGACCACCCTCGGCTCGGCAATGTTCCCTCGATCGGGAAAATGAATTGCGCTTGAAGCCTTTCACACGCAGCTGTTACGCCTGCTCTGACGCAAAATCACCTGTTATGCCAAACAACAGACGCGCCACGAAACACCTGGCTGTGCCAGACTATTGTCTCGACACGGCAGACAGCCGACATCAACCGTATCTGACAGGGTAGCCGGAAATGCGAAAAACACCGGAATTCGACGTAGTGGTTTATGGGGCGACGGGCTATACGGGCCGTCTCGTCGCTGAATACCTGGCGCAGGAATATGCCGACGACAAGGCATTGCGCTGGGCGATGGCGGGCCGTAATGCGCAGAAGCTGGCCGCCGTGCGCGACGAGATCGGCGCTCCGCAGGGAACGCCTCTGGTGGTCGCCGATACCAGCGACCCCGCCAGCCTTTATGCAATGGTCGAGCGCACTCGCGTGGTCCTGACAACCGTCGGACCTTACCAGCTGTATGGCTCCGAACTGGTGGCTGCGTGCGCGGAAACCGGCACCGATTATGTGGATTTATGTGGCGAACCAGCCTGGATGCGTCAGATGATCGACGCGCATGCCGACGCCGCCAGAGCTAGCGGGGCGCGCATCGTATTCTCCTGCGGTTTCGACTCGATCCCATTCGATCTGGGCGTCTACTTTCTGCAGCAGGCCGCAAATGAGCAGCTCGGCTCGCCGGCGTCACGGGTCAAGGGCCGGGTACGGAAAATGAAAGGCACCTTCTCTGGAGGAACTGCGGCCAGTCTGAAAGCGACCACGGCGGCGGCCAAGGCCAATCCGGAAATATATCAGCTGCTCAGTAATCACTTTGCGCTGGCGCCGGGTTTCACCGGGCCCGAACAGCCGCCGGCAAGCAAGCCGGAATATGACGAGAGCCTGGATAGCTGGGCAGCGCCTTTCATCATGGCGGCGATCAACACACGCAATGTGCACCGCTCGAACGCACTGCTCGGCCACGCCTACGGTGAGAACTTCGTCTACGACGAAATGCTGTTGACCGGCCCTGGCGATCAGGGAAAAGCCATGGCCGAGGCGGTGGCATCGGACCGTTCGCTGTCCAGCGACAAGGCCCCGAAACCCGGCGAAGGCCCGACTGCAGAGGAGCGCGAGAACGGGTATTACGACATTCTGTTCATCGGCGAGTCCGATGACGGCAAGACCATCAAGGCCAGCGTGTCTGGCAAGCGTGATCCTGGTTACGGCTCGACATCACGCATGATTGCCGAAAGTGCAATCTGCCTGGTTCGCGATGCCACCGATACTGCCGGCGGTATCTGGACCACGGCCCCAGCCATGGGCGAGCGGCTTATCAAGCGGCTGACCGAGCATGCCGGCCTGACCTTCAAGCTGGAAGACTGACCTGCTGTCCAGCCTGCGCCCAGTCCGGGCGCGGGTTTAGGGCCCACCGACCAACCAATCCATCCGGCATTCCCCTTCACCGGATTGCGCCAGGACCTTTGCCAGCCATGGCAAGGCGGTGTCCAGCTCTTCCCACAGCGGCCAGGGCGGGTTCACCAACATCAGACCGGAACCGTTCAGACCGAGCTGGTTATCAGCCGGACGCACATTCAGCTCCACGCGCAGCACCTTGGGCAGTCCGGAGTCACCAATCTGGCGGTAGAAATCCCGTAGCAGACGCTGGTCCTTGATCGGGTACCAGAGCGCGATGACAGTCTGGCGCATACGCTGGATCGCGGTCTGCATCGAGGCCAGACAGCGCGCCAGCTCGTTTTCCTTTTCGAAGGGCGGATCCAGCAACCACAGGGCACGTTTCTCGGCGACCGGCAGAAAGGCCTTGGCCAGCTCGTAGCCATCGCGCTGGTGCACAGCAATGCGCGAGTCATGACTGAAATGCTCGCGCAGGGTGGCCGCGTCTTCCGGATGCAGCTCGCTGAGGATCATGCGGTCCTGGTCGCGTAGCGCGTCGGCAATCAACTGTGGTGAACCCGGGTAATAGCGCAAGGCTGCGTCCGGGTTGTGCGTGGCTACAGCGCTGCGCAAATCGGCAAACATATCCGGCAGGTCATCCCTTTCCCACAGGCGGGCGATCCCGTCTCGGTATTCGCCGGTTTTCCCGGCAGCCTCCCCTTCCAGGTCATACATTGCCGTGCCGGCGTGGCTGTCCAGATAACAATACGGCGTTTCCTTGCGCTGCATCAGCGTCGCCATGCGCAACAGAACGGCGTGCTTGAAAATGTCAGCGTGATTGCCGGCGTGGTAGCTGTGGCGGTAGTTCATGAATACGGACTCGTTAGCGGCAAACGCCGGCATTCTAGGGATGGATAGGGGGTCGCCACAAGCAGCCGGCTCGGCCGTTCGCGGCGATTTTGCCAGACTGCCAGCGCTGATCGTTCAGCTTTGCTGGCTGGTTGGCGTCACGCGAAGCACTTCTTCAATCGTCGTCAAACCGGCCCCGACTTTCTGCGCGCCTGACAGACGAAGGCTGTGCATGCCTTCCTTGTAGGCTTGGCGACGCAGTGCGTTGAGCTCGATATCCGACTGCACCAGCGGCTTGAGGCTGTCGCTTAATGGCATCAGCTCATACACACCGGCTCGACCCCGATAGCCGGTTTCCCGGCATTCCGGACAGCCAACCGGGCTGTGCGCATTGGCCGGCAGCGGCGCATTCCAGGGTCGGGTCAGCTCGCGCCAGGCCGCGGCATCCACCTGCGTCGGGACCTTGCAGTGCCGACACAGGGTGCGCACCAGACGCTGGGCCATGACGCCCAGCAGCGTTGCCTTGATCAGGTAGGCCGGCACGCCGAGTTCAATCAGACGGCTGACCGAGCTGGGCGCATCGTTGGTATGCAGGGTAGACAGCACCAGATGCCCCGTCAGCGCCGCCTGAATCGCCATTTCAGCGGTTTCCAGATCGCGTATCTCGCCGATCATGATGATGTCCGGATCCTGGCGCATCAGCGCGCGCACCGCGCTGGCGAAATTGAGATCGATATTGTGCTGGACCTGCATCTGGTTGAAGCTTTCCTCAACCATCTCGATCGGATCCTCCACCGTGCAGACGTTTACTTCAGGTGTCGCCAGCTTTTTCAGGGTGGTGTACAGGGTGGTTGTCTTGCCGGAACCGGTGGGGCCGGTTACCAGCACGATGCCATTGGGCTGGCCAACCATATGCTGCCAGCGGCGTTTGTCCTCGGCGGAAAACCCCAACTGATCAAAGCTGCGCAGTAGGACGTCCGGATCGAAGATCCGCATAACCATCTTTTCGCCAAAGGCCGTCGGCAAGGTGGAAAGCCGCAACTCGACTTCATTGCCCTGCGGCGATTTGGTCTTCACACGACCGTCCTGTGGCTTGCGCTTCTCCGCCACATTCATCCGACCCAGCGTTTTCAGCCGACTGACCACCGCCACTGCCACCTGCAGTGGGAAGCTGTAGACAGTGTGCAGCACACCGTCGATGCGCAACCTGACGCTGCCGGTCTCGCGGCGCGGCTCGATGTGGATGTCGCTGGCGCGCTGTTCGAAGGCGTACTGGAACAGCCAATCGACGATGTTGACCACGTGCGCATCGTTGGCGTCCGGCTCCTGACTCATGTTGCCGAGATTCAACAGCTGCTCGAAGTTGCCGATGCTGGTGTTCTTCTGCTCGCTGTTGCTGGCGCCGCTGACCGAGCGTGCCAGGCGGTAGAATTCCAGCGAGTAACGTTGAATGTCTGCCGGGCTGGCCACGACGCGCAGTATCTCGCGCTTGAGCACGTGGTTAAGATTGGCTTCCCAGCTGGTTACCAGGGGCTGGGCGCTGGCAATGGTTACCTGGCGCTCATTGACCTCGACCGCCAGGATCCTGTGCCGCTGCGCGAAGGCGAAGGACATCAGCGGCGTGATCTCGGCGACGTTGATCTTCAGCGGATCGATGCGATAGTACGGCTGACCCGCCTCGGCGGCGAGCCAGCGGCTGAGGCTTTCCAGGTCAAGCTCTTTGCCCGGCCGGGAGAGATCGTCGAGATGCTGCGTGGCGATAAACTCGAGCGGATGCAGCGACTGGGTCTCACCAACAGCAGAGCGCCGTAGCGTGCTCAGTTGCTCGGCCGTGTCGATATCCATCCGCCCCTGCCCCACCAACGCCTTGAGCAGGTCGGTCAGGTCCAGCAAGCGGTCACTTTCAGCTATCGCCAGTTCCTTCAGATGCAGCATCCGTCTCTCCCTTTCCGGCTTCGGCTCTCAGTTGTTGAGCTCTCTCCAGGCATCCAACCGGCGCAAACGCTGACCCTGCTTGCGCAGCGCAGCCAGCAGGGCCGGTCGCTGTTCTGCATCAATCAGCGGGTACTGTTCAAGCAAAGCCTGTAATTTGTTCAGTTCACCGAACAGGCGATCAGCTTCGGGCACTTCCAGTAACTGACGGAAACCGGACAGCAGGAAATACAACCGGCCCAGCCGCGGCTGCTGATCCATCCACTCGCTGACCGCCGAATCCGGGTCATTGTGGTGGGGCACGACGAGACTCTGGATTTCCTTGGCGACCGCCGCAATCAGCCAGCGCGGCACTGCCAGCGCGCCGATCTTGTCGCCGCGCGGCGGGCGCGCCTGTTTCCAGCCGGATTGGTGCAGCCACAAAGCCAGCGATATGAATAGTTCACCCCAGGCGCGATCCTGAATCACTTCATCGAACAATGCAGGCGCTTTGTCGCGCACGGCCTGCCCTTCTTCGTCATCGGCCCAGCCAGCCAGGGCCAGCGGGCGAAATGCACCGACCAGTTGATCAAGCGGTTGTACAAAGGATTGGCCGGCAGAGCGCGGCAGGGCCAGATCGAACACGCCAAAATAGGCGCGCAATACACCGAGATGGGTAGTCAGATCGCGGAACAACTTCCATTGCCCGGTGTGGCGATATTGTTCAGCCAACCGCTGGGTGTGCCCCAGCAGTTGCCAACCAGCGCCAGCAATGACCTCGTCCACCGTGGACTCGGCGCTCCACTGGGCAAAGGCTGGCTTGAGTGCATAACTGGCCGGATCGAACAGTCGGTAACCGCGCTCGGCCTTGCTGATGTCGCAAGGCATCAATGGCAGGTCGGCGGCGAGGCGTGCTGCCAGCTCAAGCACGGCGACGGCCGGCCCCTGGCGCACCTCCAGCTCGAGCTCGCAAATCGGCTCCTCATGCTCACCGGCTATGACCTTGCCTTCGTCCAGCGCCACTTCCACTTCAACCGGCTCGCCTTCGCGCTCCCACTTGATCATCGCTCGGGTGCGCTGGAAATCAGTGGTGAACAAGGGCTGCAGCTGGCTCAGATCCAGATCGGCCAGCGCCTGTGGCCAACAGCTGTCGTCCAGCAGCGAGAGATCCAGATGATCCTGGTTCAGCGGCCAGTCCCACTCGTTGCGTTCGGACAGACCGGCGACGCTCTGACCGCGACTTTTCAACGTTTGTATATACTGATCACCATCGCGTCGCAGTCGCAAGGCAACCTTGGCTGCGGCAAGATCCCGTGTAGCGGTGTCATAGTATTGGTTGTACAGGGGACCGGAATGCCATTCGCCGGATAGCCGCTCGGCTAACAGCGGGTGTTTACGCAGTGCCGCCAGGGTTTTGGGCGTTACACGGAGTTTGATTTCTGTCTCTTTGACCATGGTAATTCTCTGTATAGTTTCGCCGGACGCGACGTCGAACCGCTTGGGTGACGTGGCGGGGATCACCATCTATAATTTGCGGCCTTAAAAAGCCTTGGAGCCTTCATGCCCAACAATCCTTTTCTAAGCCTGTTCGGTCGCTCGCCTATCGGCCCCATGCAATTGCATATTGCCAAGGCTCATGAGTGCGCCGCGAAGTTGAACGACTTTATCGACGCCGTTATCGCAGATGACTGGATCGAGGCCGAACGTATCCAGCAGGAAATCGCCGAGCTGGAGCGCGCCGCAGACAAGCTGAAAAAAGATGTCCGCGTACACCTGCCCAAGAGTCTGTTTCTGCCAGTGCCGCGTTCGGACCTGCTGGAACTGCTGAGTGTACAGGACAAAGTAGCCAACCGCGCCAAGGATATCGCCGGCCTGATGCTGGGCCGCAGGATGACCATTCCAGGGCCTTTGCAGGCCGGTTTCAAAGCTTTTGTCAGTCGTTCAGTAGACGCAGCAGCGCAAGCTTTGCGCGCGATGAACGAGCTCGACGAATTGCTGGAAACAGGCTTCTCCGGCCGCGAAGTAACCCTGGTTGAAAAGCTGATTGATGAACTCGATCGTATCGAGCACGAAACCGACAACTTGCAGATCAAGTTGCGCGCAGAGCTGTATCAGCTGGAAAAGGATCTCCCTCCAGTAGACGTAATGTTTCTGTACAAGATCATCGAATGGATTGGTGACGTGGCAGACCGGGCACAACGCGTTGGAAATCGCCTGGAATTATTGATGGCCCGCTAAGGATGTTGCCGTTTCAGCTCAACGAAACGGCAGAAGTCCCGAAGACCAGCCCTTACACGCACACCAACAGAGCATTTCAATTATGACCCTCATCGCAGAATACGGCACCGTGCTGCTGATCCTTGCCTGCCTTTTCGGTTTCTTCATGGCATGGGGCGTAGGTGCCAACGACGTCGCCAACGCCATGGGAACGTCGGTCGGCTCCCGGGCGTTGACTATCAAGCAGGCGATCATGATCGCCATCGTATTCGAATTTCTGGGCGCCTACCTGGCGGGCGGCGAAGTCACCCAGACGGTAAGAAGCGGCATTCTGGATTCCAGCATGATCAGCCCCGAGCAGATGGTATTCGGCATGCTGGCAGCACTCCTCGCCGCAGGTTCCTGGCTGTTCATCGCGTCCACACGCGGCTGGCCGGTATCGACCACCCACTCGATTATCGGCGCGGTGATTGGCTTCGGTGCAGTGGGTGTCTCGGTTGACGCCGTGAACTGGGCCGGCGTTGTGCCCATTGTTTCGAGCTGGGTGATTTCCCCGCTGCTCTCCGGCGTCATCGCTTTCAGTATCTTCCTCAGCGTCCACAAGCTGATTCTGAACACCGAAGAACCCTTCCTCAACGCCAAGCGCTACGTACCGTTTTACATGTTTGCGGTGGGCTTCCTGGTAACCCTGATGACAGTGACCAAGGGCCTCAAGCACGTTGGTCTGGATATCGCGGGCTGGCAGGCGCTCGCACTGGCTACGCTGGTTGGACTGCTGATCACTGGCCTGGGCCTGGTTCTCCTGTCACGCATCAAGATTGACCCTGAAGCTGACAAGAACTTTTACTTTGCCAGCGTGGAGCGGGTCTTTGCGGTGCTGATGATTTTCACCGCCTGCGCCATGGCATTCGCCCACGGCTCGAACGATGTGGCCAATGCGGTGGGCCCCCTCGCTGCGATTGTCGGCGTGTTGCAGAGCGGCGGCCAGATGGGCGAAACCACTCTGGTGCCCGGCTGGATACTGCTGCTGGGTGCTGCGGGTATCGTCGTCGGCCTCGCTACCTATGGGTATCGCGTAATCGCCACGATCGGCAAGCACATCACGGAACTGACGCCCAGTCGCGGCTTCGCTGCTGAACTGGCCACCGCTGCTACGGTGGTTGGCGCCTCCACAATTGGCTTACCGGTGTCCACTACCCACACGCTGGTCGGTGCGGTTCTCGGCGTAGGCATGGCGCGCGGTATCGGTGCACTGAACCTGCACGTTATTGGCCGTATTTTCAGCTCCTGGCTGGTCACTCTGCCGGCCGGCGCCGCGTTGTCAATCCTGTTCTTCTTTATCCTGACTGGCATCTTCGGCTGACTCGCCGCTCCCGGTGACGTAACCTGACTGCTCAGCTTACGTCGCCAGGGTGTGTTGCCGTTTCATCGCGGCTCGTCTGATCGTCGCCCCGCTCTGGGTCGTTGGCTGGACGACGCGACCGCGACGTAACGACACCACACGCCAGGAGCCACACATGGGTTTACCCTCTCTCAAGGCGCAGTTCGAAGCGCTGCTAAAAGCCCCGTCCATAAGCTGCACCCAGCCGGAGCATGACCAGTCCAACATGGAGGTGATCAACCTTCTGGCAGGCTGGCTTGAGGAGCTGGGCTTTTCCTGCGAAATCCAGGCTATCGAAGGCCAGCCGGGCAAGGCCAATCTGGTGGCGATACTCGGCAGCGGACCTGGCGGGCTGGTGCTGGCCGGACATACCGATACCGTACCCTGCAATCCCGAACGCTGGAACATGGACCCGTTTGCTCTGACCGAAGCGGATGGCCGTTGGTACGGCTTGGGCAGCTGCGATATGAAGGGCTTTTTTCCGCTTATCATCGAAGCCGTGAAGAGCTATCTGGACCGGCCGTTTCGCCAGCCGCTGATCATACTGGCGACAGCTGATGAAGAAAGCTCCATGACCGGTGCCCGGGCGCTGGTCGCGAGCAGCCTGCACCACGCTCGTCATGCGGTGATTGGCGAGCCGACCGGATTGAAACCGATCCGGGTGCACAAGGGCATCCTGATGGAGCGCGTGGAAATCACCGGTCAGGCCGGCCATTCCTCCGACCCCTCACTCGGCCGCAATGCGCTGGAGGCCATGCACAGCGTTATTGGCGAGCTGGTCGCGCTGAGAAGTGACTGGCAACGACGCTGGCAGAATCCGCTATTTTCTGTGCCGGTCCCCACGATGAATCTCGGCTGCATTCATGGCGGCGATAACCCCAACCGGATTTGCGGTACCTGCGCGCTGGAATTCGATATCCGCCCGCTGCCCGGCATGGATCCTGATGCGCTACGCGCCGAGATCAACGCGCGGCTGAAAATTATTGCCGCCGAACAACAGATCCAGATCGAGTATCTGCCATTGTTCCCCGGCGTTCCGCCGCTGGATACCGCCGCCAATGCACCGCTGGTTCAGGCCTGTGAACAGCTCACCGGCTACAGCGCCGGCAGCGTCGCCTTCGCGACCGAAGGGCCGTATCTCAACCAGCTCGGTATGCAGACCCTCATTCTTGGTCCCGGCGATATCGATCAGGCGCACCAGCCGGACGAATTCCTGGCGATGGATCGTATTGATCCGACCGTGAAGATACTGCGGCAGTTGATTGAGCGGTTTTGTTTGAGCGGCTGAAATGATGGCATTAATTGGCCCCAACGGTCACCTGTAGGAAGGTCGCCCCCGGCCCGACGGCGTCTGCAAGACGCCCCGAGGTTAGTTCAGCCGTTGCAACAACTGGCCTGGCGGCCA
The DNA here is from genome assembly GCF_008638305.1 of Pseudomonas profundi. Classification (GTDB taxonomy): domain Bacteria; phylum Pseudomonadota; class Gammaproteobacteria; order Pseudomonadales; family Pseudomonadaceae; genus Halopseudomonas; species Halopseudomonas profundi. The sequence continues at coordinate 71 of NZ_VTPZ01000002.1, read as the reverse complement.
GATCGCCGTGACGGTTCGGCGTCCCGATCACGCCTTGTATGGTTTTCCTACAGGTCCAAAACCAAAATGGA
>NZ_VTPZ01000019.1 GCF_008638305.1 Pseudomonas profundi | reverse complement strand
AGCTTCTAGCTTCTAGCTTCTAGCTTCTAGCTTCTAGCTTCCAGTCCCCAATCCCGTACCACCACGCCCCTCAAAAAGTTCCCCAGACTTAAAACCTTCATAAATCAGCAAGCGTACTGTCACATCGGATTTCCATAATCGCTTCGGTCGAAACAACGACGTCAAGTCACTCGCAGGATGACGTTATACAACCCCGAAGGAGTTTTTCCGATGAAGAAGAAGTTGATTGCGATTGTTGTTGGTGCTGCAGCCGTGATGCCCGCTATGGCCATGGCCGACATTAATATCTATGGTCGCGCTCACGTATCCACCGACTTTCTTGACGACGGTGCCGACTATTCCGAAACCAACCTCTCGAGCAACTCTTCGCGCCTTGGTTTCAAAGGCGACCATGACATCAACCCGAGCCTGCGCGCGTTCTTCCAGATCGAGCAGCAGATCGATTTTGGTACCGATTCAGGTAGCAACTTCCACACCCGCGATACCTTTGTCGGCCTGGATGGAAACTTCGGTGCATTGCAAATGGGCCGCTTCGACAGTCCATTCAAGACCGCTCGCGGCCCGGCCAATCTGTTCGGCGATCAGGTCGGCGATATGCGTAACCTGACCCGTGTCGGTGACGCTCGGTTCGACGAGCGCTATGACAACACTGTCCAGTATTCCACACCGACCTTCAGCGGACTCACCGGCCGGTTGGCCTATTCGGTTCATGAAGGTCAGTCTGTCGAGCTTGATGAAAGCGGCGATGCGCTGGACACCGATGCAATCAGTATGGCGCTGATCTATGAAGGCGGCCCGTTTGAAGCGGCACTGGCTTACGAAATGGCCGAGGAAGATACCGGTCGCGGTGAGCGTGATGGCCTCCGCGCTGCAGGGGCCTACAAACTGAATGACGCCTTCAAGCTGGTTGGCTTCTATCAGACTGTTGATTACAAGAACGATGGCGTTACGGCTCTGGAGCGCGACCTGCTGACTTCAGACACATACGGTCTGGGCGGTGAATTCAAGATCGCTGCCAATACGGCGCTGAAAGGTATGTGGATGACCCGGGCTGCCGATGCGGACGACGCTGACAGCGACATGTGGGTTGTGGGTGTCGAGCACAAACTGGACAAGGCTGTGCGCGTATATGCCAACTACGCGGTTGTCGACAATGATGACCTCGCTGATCTGACGCCCTGGAGCCAGGCTCGTACCGCTGACCCGGATAGCGCCGATGCATCAGGCGAAAAAGCATCAGGCCTGTCCCTTGGTCTGCGCTACGATTTCTGATCTCGCTCAGCGGGACCTGAAGTGCCGAACCGGGTTGCTCTCTTCGAGACAACCCGGTTTTTTGTCATCGAATTGCAATCAATTGTTCTTAATCTTGTTCCCCAGTTGTAACCGACACGGATGAAGGACTAGGCCCCGTCGCTAGTCTTCAGTTCGCTCACCTTACCGAGGAGTTTCCATGCGTCGCGTCATGTGTATTGCCCTAGCCGGCCTGTTGTCTGCCTGTGCCCAGCAGTCCCACGTCAAGCTGTATTCAGGCACCGAGTTACCGAAGGAGCAGGTGGTGGTGGTCCAGGTGCCCGATACGCTTGAGGTCATGCGCATAAATGGACAAGAGGTTCCGGCGGCGAATTCGATGTTTGGGACTGATACAAAGGCTCTGCATTTGCAGCCCGGTGAATATCAGATCAGCGCTTTCTATAAAAACATATTCGATATTGGTGGCGGCCTGAGCCATGAAGTCGTACGTACCAGAAGCGCTGTTTTCAAACTGGATGGCGAAGCAGGGGATACCTGGCGTCTGGCGTTCGAAACGCCGAAGAACCTGCAGGAAGCGCAGGCGATGGAAGAAAGTTTTGCCGGGTGGGCGGAAAATCTGCGCACGGGTGAGCGTATCGCCACAGAAGCAGGCGCTAAGCCGGCTTCGCCCATCAAGCAGCTGCTGGGTGGAGAGACACCGAGTAACAACGGCCAATCTACCGTGGCACCGTTGAACAGCGCACAGACAGCGACCACGGGCGCCACCGTATCCGCGCCGTCTGCTGCCGCTGCGCCTGAGCAAACCCTGCCGCATAACGATGCGACCTTGAATACGCTTCAGCAGCTCTGGCTGTTGCTCAGTCCTGAAAGCCGTGAAGCTTTTATGGATTGGGCCAGGCAATAATCTGCCTCCCGCTGCGGGGGCAACTTTGGGTAACGTTGCCCCCGCAGCAATCTTTTCTGACGATCCAGTAAGGCTCATGCAGCACAATCGCTGGTCCCTATGGCATGCTTGTCGGCATGCATATACGTCAACTCAACCACATTAATGAAGTCCCGTCCGTGTCATGGGATGCGCTTATTCCTTCGGGCTATCCCTTCCTGCGCCACGCATTCCTCGTGGCATTGGAGAGCAGCGGCTCAGTCACAGCCGAACAAGGCTGGATTGCGTCCCATCTTGTAGTGGAAAATCCTGACGGCAATCTGCAGGCGCTTTTGCCGCTGTATCAAAAACTGCACTCCTATGGAGAATATGTCTTCGACTTCCAGTGGGCAGATGCGTGGGAGCGGGCAGGGCGGCGGTACTATCCGAAGTGCCTGGCGGCGATCCCCTTTTCGCCGGTCCAGGGGCCGCGTCTGGTGGGCCGGTGCGAACAGAGCCGCGCCATGATTCTCGACTATCTCGATTCCGTACTGGCCCAAAACGAAGTATCCAGCCTGCATCTGCTTTTCAATCAGGGCGAGGAAAACGCAGCACTGGAAGCTGCCGGTTGGGTGCAGCGGCTAGGGTGTCAGTTTCATTGGATTAATCGAGACTACGATGACTTTGATGATTTTCTGGCAGCCTGCAGTTCGCGCAAACGCAAGAACTTTCGCAAGGAGCGCCAGGCCGTAGCAGCGCAGGGTATCGAGTTTGTGTGGTTGGCAGCGAAACAGATAACCGAGGCGGACTGGGATCGCTTCTATCCGTTCTACGCAGCCACTTATCTGAAGCGCGGCCAGCATCCCTATCTGGAGCGGGACTTCTTCAGTCTGCTGTCAGAGGGCATGGCGGATGCGGTGCGACTGGTCTTCGCGCGACTGGATGACCGGGATGTTGCGGGCGCGCTGTTTCTGGCTGGCGACGATACCTTGTATGGCCGCTACTGGGGCTGCCTGGACGAATTCGACCGGTTGCACTTCGAGACGTGTTTCTACCAGGGCATGGATCGTTGCATTGCCGAAGGCTTTGCTCGATTTGATGCCGGGGCGCAGGGCGAGCATAAACTGATTCGTGGTTTTGAGCCGGTTATGACGCAGTCCTGGCATAAACTGCAGCCCGGACTGCATGAGGCGGTGGAAGACTTCCTGCGCCGGGAGCGGGCGGGCATGCTCGATTACCAAAGCGATGCCCGCAGCTACCTGCCGTTCCGGCAAGCGGAATAATTGCTTTAGTTACCAGCGTTACTCTGCGGGCTGATCGATGCGTTCAACGCTGACGATGGTCACCGGGTTGGTTGGCACATTCTGATGGCCGCCCTGATTGCCGGTTGGGACCTTGGCGATGGTTTCCACAACGTGCTCGCCATCGACAACCTTGCCGAACACTGCGTAGCCGAAGTCGCGTCCACCGTGGTTGAGGAAGTCATTGCTGGTCAGATTGATGAAGAACTGGCTGGTGGCGCTGTCGACGACCTGGGTCCGTGCCATTGCCACGGTGTAGCGATCATTGCGCAGACCGTTGTCAGCTTCGTTCTTGATCGGCTTGCCGACGGGACGCTGGCGCATATCAGGTGTGAAACCGCCGCCCTGGACCATAAATCCAGGAATGACGCGGTGAAAGATTGTGCCGTCATAATGACCGGCATCCGCGTAGCGCAGGAAATTCTCCACGCTGATTGGCGCCTCTTCTGCATTCAGCTCCAGCTCGATTTCACCCAGGCTGGTGGTAACCAGCACGCGAGGGTTTTCGGCGAGGGCCGAGCCGGCAATCAACATCAGGGCGCACGCGCCGAACAGGCGTTTCAACATTCGTCTGACTCCATAGGTTGGTGTTACGAGGCGGTTAGCAAACCTGTAATCAGCTGAAAAGTCCAGCCTCCAGCGCTTACTGCGCTGTCGAGTGCTCGATAATCAGGTCGGCAAGTATCTTCGCAGCGGGGCCCAGGGGCTTATCCTTGTTCGAGTACAGATACAGCCAGCTGGACCGGTGCGCGCCCTGCTGCAGCGGCAATGGCTTTAACAGTTCTGTTTCCAGCTGCATGGTGATTTCATGCAGTGGCAGCCAGGCAAACCCCAACCCGCTGCTGACCAGTTTGGCGGCGGTACTCAGGCTCGCAACCGTCCAGCGCTGTTCAGCGCCGAGCCAGCCTGCGTCACGCGGCTGACGCCTGCCGGAATCACGGATGACCACCTGCAGGTGCTGCTCCAGATCCTGATGACTGAGTTGGCGCTGCAGCTGATGCAGTGGGTGTTGTGGATGCGCCACCGCGACAAACTCGGCTGCGTTGAGTTGTTGTGGTAGATATCCCGGGATGCTCAGGCCGGAAATGGCAAGGTCTGCCGTTCCACTGACCAGATATTCCTCCACACCCGAGAGTACTTCCTCCCGGACCTGCACACGACAACCCTGGCTAAGCGGCATGAACGCCTGTAATGCACGGGCCAGCCGGTCTGTCGGGTAGGCCGCGTCTACGACCAACTGAACCTCGGCTTCCCAGCCCTGGTCCATATTCCAGGCAAGCATCTCAAGTTGGCTGGCCTGTGCAATCAGGCTGCGCGAACGCCGGAGCAATGCCGTGCCCGCCTCTGTGAGCACGGCTTTTCGACCTTCGATCGCAAGCAGAGGCACTCCCAGTTGTTCCTGCATTCGGGATACGGTGTAACTGACTGATGATTGTGATCGATGAAGCGCCTCTGCAGCCTGTGCGTATCCGCCGTGGTCAACCACTGCCTGGAGGGTTCGCCATTGCTCTAACGTGACGCGGGGTGCTTTCATCAGTCCTTCCTTTGGCAAGGCTGCAAACGAGACATTGAACGGAGCGACCATTATGCGCAAATCTTTGGCAGGTCTGTTGATTGGTTTGCTGTTTCCACTGACCGCCTGGGCGTTTCCGGTGGACGTCGAAATCCAGTCGAAGGGTGTATCGGTCATTGCCAGCAGTTCCTATCTGAGCAATATAGCGACGGTTACGCTGGCAAACGAGGGCATCGAACGAGCGTTGTGCCGAGCCACGTTCGTCAACGGTCCGGAGCGCCCGCCGGAAAGCCGTATCCGTCTCGATCCCGGGGAGCATACCGTGGTGACGCAAGCCTTCAGCCGGCATATCAATCGCGTGCGAGTGGCTATCAGCTGTGAGCCAGACGCGCCTGCTGAGACGTGAATTGCAGGCTGGTTCAGCTTCAGGACAGAGTGGGTTTCGACGCTGGCGACGCTCACGGCGAGCATGAAATCCGGGCAATAAAAAACCCGGCAATTGCCGGGTTTTCCGATAGTTGGCTCCGCGACCAGGACTCGAACCTGGGACCCAATGATTAACAGTCATTTGCTCTACCAACTGAGCTATCGCGGAATGAACGCTGCGCACTTTACCAAAATAACCATCAAAGTCAACGTCTTGAAATGGCTTTGTGAGTAAATGCGCAGCTGCCGATCAGGCTTCTCGCATGACCGTAGCCATGGCTTTGGCGACGTAGTCGACGTTGTTCATGTTCAGCGCGGCAACGCATATCCGGCCACTGCTTACAGCATAAATACCGAACTCATCAGCCAGACGTTTTACTTGTTCCTTGCTTAGCCCGGAATAGGAGAACATGCCCCGCTGGCGCTGAATGAAATCGACATCCTGATCGACGCCTTCGGCTTTCAGTTTCTCAGCCAGCGCCTGGCGCATCCCGCGGATACGCTCGCGCATTTCAGCCAGTTCATCTTCCCAGAGGGCATACAGCTCAGCATTATTGAGGACTGCCGAAACGATCTTGGCGCCATGCGTCGGTGGGTTGGAATAGTTGGTGCGAATGACCCGTTTGAGCTGGGACAGAACGCGCGCGTTCTCGTCTGCATCGCGGGTAACCAGGGTCAATGCACCCACCCGTTCACCGTACAAAGAGAAGGACTTGGAGAACGAGCTGGCCACCAGAAAGGGTAGACCGCTCTCGGCGAACAGGCGTACAGCCAGTGCGTCGTCCTGCAGATTCTCACCGAAGCCCTGATAGGCAATATCCAGGAAGGGCACGTGATTGCAACGCTGGATGACATCAATCACCCGAGCCCAGTCAGCCAGGCCCAAATCCACCCCGGTGGGGTTGTGGCAACAGGCGTGTAGCAATACCACGCTGCCCTCGGGCAGGGCTTCGATGCCTTCAAGCATGCCGGCCAGGTTCAGCCCGTGCGTTTCGGGATTGTAATAGGGGTAGGTCACGACCTCATAGCCCGCTGCTTCGAACAGCGAACGATGGTTTTCCCAACTCGGATCGCTGATCGCCACCAGGCGTTTGTCGGTCAGACGGTGGAGGAAATCAGCCCCCAGCTTGAGCGCGCCGGTTCCGCCCAGGGATTGGGCTGTGATCAGTCGACCGGATTGCATAACCGAGGATTCGGCACCGAACAGCAATTCCTGAACAGCCTTGTCATAGGCGGCGAGACCATCAATTGGCAGGTAACCGCGGGGCGCGTGCTCGGCAACCCTGGCCTCTTCGGCGGCCTGTACCGCCCTCAGTAACGGCAGTTTGCCTGCCTCGTCATAATATACGCCGACGCCAAGATTGACCTTTTCCGCGCGGGTATCAGCATTGAACGTTTCGTTCAGGCCCAGGATGGGGTCATGCGGGGCCATTTCGACGGGGAAGAACAGACTCATGGTATAGGGGACTCGGGCAGGTGAATGGATGTGGCATTCAGGGTTGCACATTATAAACAGACCGGCATTCATCTGCGAGTGGCGCAGTATCCTGAAATCATTCGACGCCTTTTTCGGCTGTATCGTCACCCGGAACCGGTTGACCTCGATGCTATGATGTTGGGGTATCCGTTACCCGGTGGACCCGAGAATATGAGCCAATTCAACCTGCAAACCCGTTTCGAGCCAGCAGGCGACCAACCCACGGCGATCGTCCAGCTGGTTGAAGGTATCGAGGCAGGGCTTTCGCACCAGACATTGCTAGGGGTGACGGGCTCAGGCAAGACGTTTACCGTGGCGAATGTGATCCAGCAGGTGCAGCGTCCTGCGATCATCATGGCGCCAAACAAGACCCTGGCTGCACAGCTGTACGGGGAGTTCCGGGAGTTCTTTCCGAACAACGCCGTCGAATACTTCGTGTCTTACTACGACTATTACCAGCCTGAAGCTTATGTCCCGTCTTCAGATACCTTTATCGAGAAAGACGCGTCCATCAATGACCACATCGAGCAGATGCGCCTGTCTGCGACCAAAGCGCTGCTCGAGCGACCGGATGCCATTATCGTTGCTACGGTGTCGGCTATTTATGGTCTCGGCGATCCACAGTCGTATCTGCGCATGGTTCTGCACGTGGACCGCGGCGATATTCTGGATCAGCGCACGCTGTTGCGCCGGCTGGCCGAGCTGCAGTACACGCGTAACGACATGGAGCTCTCGCGCGCCAACTACCGGGTGCGCGGCGATGTGATTGATATCTTTCCTGCGGAATCGGATCTTGAAGCAGTGCGCATCGAGCTGTTTGACGAAACGGTGGAAACCATCAGCTTTTTTGACCCGCTGACCGGTGAGGTTCTACGTAAGGTTCCACGCGTAACTATCTATCCTAAATCACATTATGTTACGCCTCGCGAGAAGCTCGTCGACGCGGTAGAGCATATAAAGGTCGAGCTCAAGGAGCGACTTGAAACGCTCACCAGCCAGAACAAGCTGGTCGAGGCGCAGCGTCTGGAGCAGCGTACGCGCTTCGATATGGAGATGATTCTGGAGCTCGGATATTGCAATGGCATCGAGAACTACTCCCGCTACCTGTCTGGCCGACCACATGGCGAAGCGCCGCCAACACTGTTCGATTACCTCCCGCAGAACGCCTTGCTGATTATCGATGAGTCCCACGTATCGGTTCCCCAGGTCGGGGCCATGTACAAAGGCGACCGTTCGCGCAAGGAGACGCTGGTCGAGTACGGTTTTCGCTTGCCTTCGGCGCTGGATAACCGGCCGATGCGTTTTGATGAATGGGAGGCTATTTCGCCGCAGACTATCTTCGTTTCTGCAACCCCTGGCCCCTATGAGCAGGAACATGCGGGACGTACGGTGGAGCAGGTGGTCCGGCCTACCGGTCTGGTCGATCCGAAGATCGAAGTGCGTCCGGCTACCAGCCAGGTCGACGACCTGCTGTCCGAGATCGGCCTGCGCGTAGCCCAGGGTGAACGGGTGCTGGTCACTACCTTGACCAAACGCATGGCCGAAGATCTGACTGATTATCTGGCGGATCATGGCGTGAGAGTGCGCTATCTGCACTCGGACATCGATACCGTGGAGCGTGTCGAGATTATCCGCGACTTGCGGATCGGCGGTTTCGATGTGCTAGTTGGGATTAACTTGCTTCGAGAAGGCCTTGATATGCCTGAAGTTTCACTTGTCGCGATACTCGATGCAGATAAAGAAGGTTTCCTTCGCTCCGAGCGTTCTCTGATTCAGACGATCGGCCGTGCGGCACGTAACCTCAACGGCAAGGCGATTCTCTATGCAGACCGGATGACCGGTTCCATGGAGCGGGCGATTGGTGAAACAGAGCGGCGCCGCGAGAAGCAGATAAGCTTCAACCTCGAGCACAACATCACGCCGGTAGGGGTCACCAAGAGCGTCAAGGATATTCTGGAAGGCGCTGTGGTACCGGGTAGCAATAGCCGCTCGAACAAGCGCAAGCAGCTCAAGGCCGCCGAGGACGCAGCGGAGTACGACGCCGCACAACTGCGCTCGCCTTCCGAGATTACCAAGCGCATCAAGCAGGCCGAGGAAAAGATGTATCAGCACGCGCGCAACCTCGAGTTTGAAGAGGCCGCTTCAATGCGGGATGAGATCCAGAAACTGCGCGCGCAGTTGATGAAGGTCTAGGGTCGCGGAGGATTGTTCGGTGGCCGGGCCATTGAGTGCCGTCTTGCAGTCTGACCTTGCCGCCAGGGTGCTTGTGTCAGCTGCCTGACAGCGGTCATTTTGCGCTCCCGTTTAATTTCAGTTTTTTCAGCGACTTATGCTTGACAGGTTTTTGGGTGCTGCGTAGAATTCGCGGCCATTGCAGGCACGTAGCTCAGTTGGTTAGAGCACCACCTTGACATGGTGGGGGTCGTTGGTTCGAATCCAATCGTGCCTACCAAACAATCCCGGACTGCACGGGTAGAAAAGGGCGACCTACAAGGGTCGCCCTTTTTTTCGTCTGCTTTTTGTACAGTTGTGGAATCCTTGCCCCGTATGGCAGTCTGCTGTTATCGAGACGCGCCAGCCTTCCGAGGTGTGCGCTCCCGATCTCCAGATAAACGCTTATGCGTTTCCCTGAGTCAGACAGAGAAGGAAGCACGTTATGAAACTCCCAACCCTGCTTGCCACTACCTGCGCTTTCGCATCAGTAGGAATATCCGCACTTCAGACTGCAGCTATCGCAGCACCGCCTCCCGGAGATGCCGTTACCACATGCGAGCTGTCACGGAGCGTTTCAGAAAATTACATGCGCATGCGGCAGCAGGGCGTAGAGAAAGAAACGCTGATTTCAAATATGGAAGAGCAATTGGGCGGCGAAATTGACCCTGATTCTCGCGATATCATCAACAGCGCCTATGAAAAGCCCATCAATACGGACGATCCCCAGCAGGCCATTGCGGACTTCGCCCAGGGCCAGCATGACAAGTGTGTGGAGACCAATGCAGGAGCATGATGCCTGGCCGCTTGTGAATTTGTGAGTTGCTCCTTCGTGGCCTTGGTGTAATTGCGGGCAGGCTTCAGAGCGGCCGCCCGCGGTCTGGCAGGATTGCGCAAGACGCCGTATCCCTGTTTTCAACACTTGCTCCATTCCTGCCAGTCCGCGGCTCGTTCGGGCAACGCCGTGTCTCGAAACCGGCCACAACAAGCTCAGATCAACATGGCGGCTGCCAGCAGCACTCTGCTGACGGCCAGCATCCGAGCCAACAGTTCATGCAAATTCCCCCTCTTTTTCATGCAAAGAGACCCCGGGAAGAGCCCAGCGTAGCGGCTAGCCAGCCAAGCAGCGGCACGCTGGTGACGGCCAGTCTCCGAGCTAGCAGCCCGCACAAACCGTCCCCCTCTTTGGCAAAGAGGGGTTAGGAGAGATTCCGGGATCAGCTGCTCAACGCTGCAGCTGAAAACGCCACGTAAACAACCCGAGTCCAGACAGCCCGCGAGCCCCCAACGCAGTGATTAAGTTATTGATTCTATTGTGATAGAGTACCGCCTTTCCGGTGCTTCGCACGCTGTTGATTCCCTTTTGAATCAAAGGGTTGCAACTTTGAGGTATTGGTGAAATCCCTGTTGCGTCATTTGGCGCGCCCATGTAGCGACCCCATAGGCTCCGGCGATCATTGTTCGAAGGACCCGTATCAGGCGAAGCTGGATGGCAATTATCATCATGTGGCCTTGCGTAGGGGCCACCACTGAGAAGGAATGCACATGCCTGTAATTACTCTTCCCGACGGCAGTCAGCGCAGTTTTGATCATCCGGTTTCGGTCGCTGAAGTCGCGCAATCCATTGGTTCAGGTCTCGCCAAAGCCACTCTGGCCGGAAAGGTCGACGGGCGCCTGGTAGATGCCTCTGATGTGATTGATCGTGACGCTTCGCTGGAAATTATCACGCCGAAGAACGAAGAGGGGCTGGAGATTATTCGCCACTCCTGTGCGCACCTGGTCGGTCATGCGGTCAAGCAGCTCTATCCGACCGCGAAGATGGTGATTGGTCCAGTGATTGAGGAAGGCTTCTATTACGATATCGCCTACGAGAGACCGTTTACGCCTGAAGATATGGCGGCCATCGAAGCGCGCATGCGCGAGTTGATTAATACCGAATATGACGTGATCAAGAAGGTCACGCCGCGTGATCAGGTTATAGAGGTGTTCGAAACCCGCGGCGAGGAATACAAGCTGCGTCTGGTTGAAGATATGCCGGAAGAGCAGGCAATGGGTTTGTACTACCACGAAGAATACGTCGACATGTGCCGCGGTCCGCACGTGCCGAACACGCGCTTCCTGAAAGCGTTCAAGCTGACGCGGATTTCCGGCGCCTATTGGCGCGGCGATGCGAAGAATGAGCAGCTGCAGCGTATCTACGGCACCGCCTGGGCAGATAAAAAGCAACTCGCTGCGTATATCCAGCGCATGGAAGAGGCTGAAAAACGCGACCACCGCAAGATTGGTAAACGTCTGGGCCTGTTCCATACCCAGGAAGAAGCGCCCGGGATGGTGTTCTGGCACCCGAATGGCTGGACCGTATATCAAGTGCTTGAGCAGTACATGCGGCAAATCCAGCGCGGTGCCTCCTATAAGGAGATCAAGACGCCGCAGGTGGTGGACCGGGTTTTGTGGGAACGATCCGGGCACTGGGAGCATTACTCGGCGGCAATGTTTACCACCGAATCCGAGAGCCGTGACTACGCGATCAAACCGATGAACTGCCCAGGCCACATCCAGGTATTCAATCAGGGTTTGAAGAGCTATCGAGAGCTGCCGTTGCGTCTGGCCGAGTTCGGATCATGCCACCGTAATGAGCCATCGGGTTCGCTGCATGGCCTGATGCGCGTGCGTGGCTTCACCCAGGACGATGCTCATATTTTCTGTACGGATGAGCAGGTCAAGTCCGAGGCGGCTGATTTCATCGAGTTGACGCTTCAGGTATATCGCGATTTCGGCTTTGATGACGTTGAGCTGAAGCTCTCCACCCGTCCGGAAAGTCGCGTTGGTGACGATGCGTTGTGGGATCAGGCTGAGAAAGGCCTGGAAGACGCGCTCAACGAGGCTGGCCTGGATTGGGAGCTGCAACCGGGCGAAGGTGCTTTCTACGGTCCGAAGATCGAGTTCTCTTTACGCGATTGCATCGGCCGCGTCTGGCAGTGCGGTACCTTGCAGCTGGACTTCATGCTGCCGGGTCGGCTTGGCGCGCAGTATGTGGCGGAAGATGGCTCGCGCAAGACGCCGGTCATGTTGCACCGGGCAATTCTCGGTTCCTTCGAGCGCTTCATCGGTATTCTCATCGAACACTACGCAGGTGATTTCCCGGCCTGGCTGGCTCCGACTCAGGCTGCAATACTGAATATTACCGATAATCAGGCCGGATTCTGCTCCGAAGTGGAGAAAAACCTCAATGAAATGGGATATCGGGCAGTCGCGGACTTGAGAAACGAGAAGATCGGCTTTAAAATCCGGGAGCATACTTTGCACAAGACTCCTTACCTCCTGGTTGTAGGGGATAGGGAAGTCGAATCGCACACTGTGGCCGTGCGCACGCGGGAGGGTAAAGATCTGGGTTCCATGACTGTTGCCGAGTTCTCCGAGTTCCTGTCCCGTGCCGTTGCACAGCGAGGCCGCCCGAATTCGGAGCTATAAAGATTAAACGCGAGATGAGACAAGACAAAAGAGCCGCACAACGCCCGCCGATCAACGAGAACATCACGGCGCGTGAAGTGCGCCTGATCGGCGCCGAAGGTGAACAAATCGGTATCGTGTCCATTCAGGAAGCCATGGCCGCCGCAGAGGAGGTCAAGCTCGACCTGGTTGAAATCTCCCCCGATGCAGAGCCGCCAGTTTGCCGACTCATGGATTATGGCAAGCACGTCTTCGAAAAGAAGAAGCAGCAGGCTGTCGCACGGAAGAATCAGAAGCAGATCCAGATCAAGGAAATCAAATTTCGTCCAGGGACGGAAGAGGGAGACTACAAGGTCAAGCTGAAAAACTTGATACGTTTCCTTAGTGAAGGGGATAAAGCCAAGGTTTCATTGCGATTCCGCGGCCGCGAAATGGCCCATCAGGAGCTGGGGATGGACCTGTTGAAGCGGGTTGAACAGGACCTGCTTGAATACGGTACCGTCGAACAGTATCCGAAAATGGAAGGTCGTCAGCTGATGATGGTCATCGCTCCCAAGAAGAAAAAGTAATCTCCAGGGCAACGCCAGGCCTTGCGATTATCTTATTAACGCTATAACGCGGAGTATCTGAACATGGCAAAAGTAAAGATGAAGACCAAAAGTGGCGCTGCGAAGCGCTTCAAGGCGACCGGTAACGGTCTTAAGCACAAGCATGCTTTCAAGAGCCACATCCTGACCAAGATGAGCACTAAGCGTAAGCGTCAACTTCGGGGTACTTCCGAGTTGCACCCTGCTGATGTGCAAAAAGTAGAGCGCATGTTGCGCCTCCGTTAAGTCTAGGTTGAGGAAATAAAGAATGGCTCGTGTTAAGCGTGGTGTAATGGCGCGTAAGCGTCACAAGAAAATTCTGAAACTCGCCAAAGGCTACTACGGTGCGCGTTCACGCGTATTCCGTGTTGCCAAGCAGGCGGTCATCAAGGCTGGTCAGTATGCCTACCGTGACCGCAAGCAGCGCAAGCGTCAGTTTCGTGCTCTGTGGATTGCCCGTATCAACGCCGGCGCCCGTCAGAATGGTATGTCCTATAGCCGTCTGATCGCTGGCCTGAAGAAAGCTTCCGTAGAAATCGACCGCAAGGTTCTGGCCGATCTGGCTGTGAACGAAAAAGCGGCGTTTACCGCGATTGTCGAAAAAGCAAAGGCTAGCCTGGCTTAAGCCCTCGTTACGACAATCACCGGAGCCTGGCTCCGGTTGGCAACGTCATTAATAGGGGAAGAGCCTCATCGCTCTTCCCCTATTTTTGTTTCTGGAGTGTGTTAATGGAAAACCTAGACGCCCTGGTCTCTCAAGCTTTGGAGGCTGTTCAGCAAGCCGCTGACGTCAACACGCTGGAGCAGATCCGCGTGCAGTATCTTGGCAAGAAGGGCGAGCTCACTCAGGTCATGAAGACGCTGGGCAATATCCCCGCAGAAGAGCGCCCGAAGGTTGGCGCCATGGTGAATGAAGCCAAAGAGCGAGTGCAAAGCGTTCTCAATGCACGCAAGACCGATATGGAAGCTGCGGCGTTGAATGCCCGTCTGGCCGCCGAGCGGGTTGATGTCACCTTGCCGGGCCGAGGCCAGCTCAGCGGAGGCCTGCATCCGGTCACCCGCACCATGGAACGCATCGAAGAGATTTTTGCCCACGTCGGTTATGCCGTCGAGGAAGGCCCCGAAGTCGAAGATGATTATCACAACTTCGAGGCGCTCAACATCCCCGGCCACCATCCGGCCCGTGCGATGCACGATACCTTCTATTTCAACGCCAATACCCTGTTGCGTACACATACCTCGCCGGTACAGATACGCACTATGGAAACTCGCCAGCCGCCGATCCGGATCGTTTGCCCGGGCCGCGTGTATCGCTGCGATTCAGATCAGACGCATTCGCCGATGTTCCATCAGGTAGAAGGGCTTCTGATTGATGAGGGCGTCAGCTTTGCGGACCTGAAAGGCACTATCGTGCAGTTCCTGCGCGAATTCTTTGAAGCTGATCTCGAGGTTCGCTTCCGCCCGTCATTCTTCCCGTTTACTGAACCCTCCGCCGAGGTGGATATTCGCCGCGTGGTGATGAAGAACGGCGAAGAGAAAGCCGACTGGCTGGAAGTGCTTGGCTGCGGGATGGTGCATCCCAACGTTTTGCGGATGTCCGGCATTGATCCCGAGAAATATCAGGGTTTTGCCTTTGGTATGGGCGTGGAGCGTCTGGCAATGCTGCGCTACGGGGTGGGTGATCTGCGGATCTTCTTTGACAACGATCTGCGTTTCCTCGAGCAGTTTCGTTAATCGCCGCCACCCAAACTCTTTGACAGCAGGAATAGATAATGAAATTCAGTGAACAGTGGTTGCGTACCTGGGTTAATCCACAGGTAACCCGCGACGAACTGGTTGCCCGTCTGTCCATGACCGGGCTTGAAGTCGACAGCGTTACCCCGGCCGCCGGTGAGTTCAGTGGCGTGGTGGTGGGCGAGATTATCAGCACCGAGCAGCATCCGGATGCCGATAAGCTGCGCGTATGCAGCGTCAGCAGCGGTAGCGAGCAATTCCAGGTGGTGTGCGGAGCGCCCAACGCGCGCCCCGGCATCAAGATTCCGTTCGCCATGGTCGGCGCCCAGCTCGGTGCTGACTTCAAGATCAAGAAAGCCAAGCTGCGTGGCGTCGAGTCACACGGCATGCTCTGTTCAGCCGCTGAACTGAAGCTGTCTGATGATCACGATGGTTTGTACGAACTCCCGGCTGACGCAACTGTGGGCCAGGACGTGCGCGAGTATCTACGGCTGGACGACGCGATTATCGAAGTCGACCTGACACCCAACCGCGGTGATTGCCTATCTATCGCAGGCCTGGCCCGTGAAGTCGCGGCCAACTATGGCGAGCAGGTAACCCGCCCGCAGATCGAACCAATCGCGCCGGTAAATGACGACACACGCCCGGTTGAGCTGCGCGCGAGCCAGGCGTGCCCACGTTATGTCGGTCGCGTCATCCGTAACGTCGACTTGTCGCGCGCAACTCCGCTTTGGATGGTTGAGCGCCTGCGCCGCAGCGACATTCGCAGCATCGATGCAGTCGTCGACATCACCAACTACGTCATGCTGGAACTGGGCCAGCCCCTGCATGCTTTCGACCTGGCTGAAATTCACGGCGGTATACGGGTTCGCATGGCCGAAGAGGGCGAGAAACTGGTATTGCTCGACGGCCAGGAGATTGCGTTGCGGGCTGATACGCTGGTCATCGCTGACCACGAACGGCCGCTGGCTATGGCCGGTATCATGGGCGGCGAGCACAGCGGTGTTAGTGAGAAAACCACTGATCTGTTCCTCGAAAGCGCCTTCTTCGACACCATCGCTATTGCCGGCAAGGCACGTGGCTATGGTCTGCATACCGATTCATCGCACCGCTTCGAGCGCGGTGTCGACTGGCGTTTGCAGCGCGAAGCCATCGAGCGCGCCACTGCGCTGATCCTCGAGATCGTCGGCGGTGAGCCGGGCCCGATTGTTGAAGCCGTAGATGAAAATACCTTGCCCAGGTTAAGCCAGGTCACGCTGCGCAATGACCGCATCACCCAGATGCTGGGTATGGAATTGCCCGCCGGGGATGTCGAATCCTACCTCGGCGGTCTGGGTCTGTACGTCAAACCCAGTGGAAACGGTGAGTGGCAGGTTGACGTGCCCAGCTATCGCTTCGATATTTCCATCGAGGTGGATCTGATCGAAGAGCTTGCCCGTCTGTACGGCTATAACCGGCTGCCTGCGACCGCGCCGACCGCCTCGTTGAATCTGGCTGCCAAGTCGGAATCCAAGGGCGAGCTGCCAGCATTGCGTCGCCTACTGGTTGCACGTGGCTATCATGAGGCTATCACTTACAGCTTCATCGAGCCGGGTTTGAACAAGCTGTTCGACCCCGAGATTGAGCCTCTTGCCCTGGCCAATCCCATTTCCGCTGACATGGCGGTCATGCGTACATCGCTATGGCCGGGTTTGTGCAAAGCAGTCGAATACAACCTCAACCGTCAGCAATCGCGGGTGCGTCTGTTTGAAAGCGGCCAGCGTTTCCTGCCCCAGACCGATGGTTCGCTGTTGCAGCAGCCGGTGCTGGCCGGGATTGCCTGCGGCGCTCGTCAACCTGAAGGCTGGGCTAACGGTAACGACAAACTCGATTTTCACGACGTAAAAGGGGACGTGGAGGCGGCGCTGGGGCAGGGCGGCTGCGGCTCGGCGTATCGTTTCGAGCCGGCGGAGCATCCCGCACTGCACCCCGGCCAGACGGCAAAAATTACCCGTGATGGTCAAACCGTCGGTTGGCTTGGCGCCTTGCATCCGCTGCTGGTCGACAAGCTGGATCTGCACGCGCCGGTGTTCGTATTTGAACTGGTGCTCGCGGGTATCAGCGAAGGCCGTCTGCCAAAATTTGCCGAGCTGTCGCGCTTCCCGGAGGTTCGCCGGGACATCGCACTGCTGGTCGACAAGGCTGTCGCGGCGGATGATTTGCTCAACAAAATCCGCGCGGTTGCTGGCGAGCACCTTACCAACCTCAGGCTGTTTGACGTTTACGAAGGTAAGGGCATTGATCCTCATAGCAAAAGCCTGGCCATTGGCTTGACGTTACAGCATTCATCGCGCACTCTTACTGATGATGAGGTGAACGCTGTCATGGACGAAGTGCTCGAGTCCCTGGAGCAAGGATTCAATGCCACACTAAGGAAATAGCCTATGACGGCTCTGACAAAAGCAGAGATGGCAGAACGTCTCCATGATGAACTTGGCTTCAACAAGCGTGAAGCCAAGGAGCTCGTGGAGTTGTTTTTCGAAGAGATTCGCAACGCTTTGGAAAGCAACGAGCAGGTCAAGTTGTCCGGGTTCGGCAATTTCGACCTGCGCGACAAGCGTCAGAGGCCAGGCCGAAATCCGAAAACAGGTGAAGAGATTCCTATAACTGCCCGTCGCGTGGTGACTTTTCGCCCGGGGCAAAAACTCAAGGCCCGAGTAGAAGCTTATGCTGGAACCCAGCCATAACCAGGAACTGCCAGCCATACCTGGTAAACGCTACTTCACCATTGGTGAAGTGAGCGAGCTTTGCGAAGTCAAGCCGCACGTATTGCGGTATTGGGAGCAGGAATTTCCGCAGCTATCCCCGGTCAAGCGCCGGGGTAACCGACGCTATTACCAGCGGCAGGACGTTCTGATGATTCGACAGATCCGCGCTTTGCTGTACGACCAGGGGTTTACCATCGGTGGCGCTCGCCAGCGCCTTTCCGGCGATGAAGCCAAGGAAGATGTCACCCACTACAAGCAACTGATCCGCCAGACGATTTCAGAGCTTGAAGAAGTGCTGCAGGTGCTCAAGACCTCATGACCCAAATAACTGCTTGATGAGAAAAAATCCTTTCTCATTTCAGGTAGTTATTGTATGATTCGACCCGCTTCAACAGACAACGTCGAAGCATCGTCGGGGCGTAGCGCAGCCTGGTAGCGCACTTGCATGGGGTGCAAGGGGTCGAGTGTTCGAATCACTCCGTCCCGACCAATATTCAACAGAAAGGCCGATCAGAAATGATCGGCCTTTTTTGTTTGCCTGCCCCGTCCTGAATAGAGGTTGTCCGGTCTGAACAAGGCAAACCGTCTTTGAACAGCGTTGACTGGCTTCCTCTAGCTCAGCGTCCTTTCAATCGCTTCTGACCAAGCTCCGAACTTAACACGCCAGACTTCATCGAAAGTAAGGAATGCTATCGTTACGGAGAAGTCCGATGAATGTCCGACAAACATATCTCGCGTGTGTGGCTGGACTGTTTGCTGCCGCTGCTGGTTCGGTTCATGCGCTGGAGATCGAAACTCGATTGAATGGGCTGGATGTTCTGGTCGAACCGCTGGGAGTTGAAGGTACGTCCTCCGAAGAGGTGGATCTCAGAGGCGTTCGGGCGGTGAAGGTTACTAATCGCACCAACGAATGGGTCTTATGTGAGTTCACGGCTATTCCCGAACAGCGCAGAACAACTGACACGGCGGTATTGGAGCCTAACGATACCGGCGTTTTGCGCGTGCCCGGGAAGTACACCGCCGGCGGTCCGTTGGCGGTACTAGAGTGCGTTCTGGATAGCCAGAACGATGAAATCTGATAAGGGGAACAGTATGATTATCAAACGAATCGGGATGGCGCCAGTCGCTCTGCTATTTGCCGCATTGAGCCTTTCTGCATGTGACGTGGAACAGACTGAGGAAGGTAGTCTTCCGGATGTAGACGTCGAGGCAGAGGGCGGGAATATGCCAGAGTACGACGTTGATGCAGCCGATGTTGATGTCGGAACGCGAGAAAAGACGGTTACCGTGCCGGACGTGGACGTCACCATGCCCGACGAAGAGGAAGATTCTCAGCCACAGCAGTGATTTTTGGCGAGCCCTCGAGGGCGTGTCCTACACCCTCGGCGGGCATCGCATCCCCTGTGTGTTCAGCCTTTTGTTCGATCATCGAACGTCCACCTCTGATGACGCCCCGGTTTTGATAGCGCTGCTTTCCGACGAGCAGCTGCTGCCGGTTCTACCTTCATTTTTCTCGTATCGAACTGGAAATAGATTTGGCGGGCCGTATTGCCCGCTGCATACTAGCGGCTCAAGGCAACGTCGCCTTGGTGGGGCTGCCCCTTGCAAGAGGTAAAAGAATGGCCATAGCACGTCCGATCGTCTCGTCTGGCAACACCGGACTCGATTCAGTTCTCAACGGTGGATTGCCATGCAATCGGCTTTACCTTTTGGAAGGGACGCCCGGCTCGGGCAAGACGACATTGGGGCTTCAGTTCCTGCTTGCAGGCGTCGCAGCAGGGGAGTCGGTGCTCTATATCACGCTTTCCGAGACGGCCGAGGAACTGGAGAGCGTTGCGCATTCTCACGGATGGTCGCTGGATGGTATCAACCTGTTCGAGTTTGCCTCCACTTCGGAAGTGTTGGGCGAGAGCTACGAACAATCGATCCTGCATCCGTGGGAGGCCGAGCTGGGCAACACCATCAAGCTCATTCAAGAGCGCGTGGATGCATTGCAACCCAGAAGGCTTGTGTTTGACAGTCTTTCCGAGATGCGACTGCTCGCGCAGGATCCGTTGCGCTATCGGCGCCAGGTCCTTGCACTCAAGCAGTACTTTGCGGGCCGGGATATCACCGTACTGTTACTGGATGACATGGTCGGCTCGCGTGGCGAATGTGACAATCATCTGCATAGCCTCTGTCATGGTGTTATTACCCTAGCGAGACTTACCCTCGATTTTGGTGCGGCACGCCGGCGTCTACAGATCCAGAAACTACGCGGCGTCGATTTTGTTGCAGGTTTTCATGATTTTGAAATCCGCAAGGGCGGGCTTGAGGTCTATCCACGCTTGATAGCCTCCAGTCATAGCGTGAAGTTTACCGGTGAGGCGCTGAAGAGTGGCATTCAGGCCTTGGACGACCTGCTCGCAGGAGGGCCTTTGAGGGGCACCAGCACACTGGTTACCGGCCCAGCGGGAGCGGGCAAGACCACCCTGGCTCTGGTGTACCTCGCTGCAGCTTGTAGACGGGGCGAACGATGCGCGATCTACCAGTTTGATGAGCGGGTAGCAACCCTGATAAGCCGGGCTGACAGCATGGGGTTGGGTTTTAGCCAGTTTATTGCCGATGGTCTCCTGGTCATCCAGCAAATCAACCCTGCGGCGATTTCCCCCGGCGAATTTGCCTGGAGAGTGCGTACCGAGGTAGAGGAGCGAGGCTGCAAGATAATTGTGGTCGACAGCCTCAACGGGTATATGGCTGCCATGCCCCAGGAGAAGCAGCTGGTCCTGCAAATGCATGAACTTCTATCCTATCTGAGTCAGCTGGGTGTAGTGACCTTCTTGATCAATCCGCAGCACGGGCTTGTCGGCTCGATGGCGAGTAATCTCAATATCTCCTACGTGGCGGATTCAGTGGTGCTGATTCGCTTCTTCGAAGCCCAGGGGCGATTGCGTAAAGCAGTTTCCGTGTTGAAGCATCGAGGCGGTGCGCATGAAGACACCATCCGGGAGCTTCGAATTGATTCCAAAGGCGTGCGTGTGGGCGAGCCCTTAGCGAATTTTCGCGGTGTTCTGACAGGCACGCCAGAGTATTTCGGGGCGGACCGTCCCCTTATGGAAGAACGACAGCGTGAGGATTGAGCGGCAGTCAGGAACCAGAACATTATCGATCGTTGCTCCGTTCAAGGCGGACACGCTGAGCCTGAACAGACTGTTCGGCGAGAAATATTCCGTATCCGTTCATCACGACCTTTCTACGCTTTCCGCAGCGTTAGGTGCTGAGACGGGTTTGGTGGTCCTGACGGAGGAAGCGCTTCTGGGAAGCGTTGCCGCGCTCGGCGAGGCGCTGAGTCAACAGCCGAGTTGGTCTGATATACCCATCATCCTGCTGGCCTCAAATAATGGCCGGTCAGGGCGTGATACCGAAATAGCGCGTCGTCGGCTGCCTGCCTCTGCAGGTTACGTGATTGTGCTTGAGCGTCCACTCAGCTCCGCGTCGCTGATTAGCGCAGTCGACGCAGCCTGGGGTTCGCGCGAAAGGCAATTCGAGATGCGTGACCGCCTGGCCGAGTTGGCTGAAGAGCGCGGCCGCCTGCAGATTCTTCTGGAAAACGTACCGGTCGGTATCTGCTTTATGGATGCAGAAGGCCGCGCGGTAATCAGCAATCCCTTGTTTCGACAATATCTTCCGCAGGGCATTATCCCGTCCCGACAGCCAGACATAGCCGCTCGTTGGGCGGCATTCGACGCGGAAGGAAGAAAGCTCGAGCCGCATATGTATCCAGGAGCCAGAGCCCTGAGAGGCGAACCCGCCAATGGGGTCGACTTCTGCCATAGCCGGGAAAATGAGAGCGAGTCCTGGATGCGCGTCAGCGCTGTGCCTTTGTACGACGATACCCAACATATCATCGGCGCAGCGTCTGTGATTCTCGACATAAACGAAGAGAAACAGGCGGAACTGTCGTTGAGACGCTTCAACGAGGAGCTTGAAGTCCAGGTGCAAGCACGTACCCGTGAACTCAACGCTGCGATAGAGAAGTTGCGGACCGAGAGCGATGAAAGAGCACGTGCTGAGGAGCAGCTCCGGCAGTCGTTGAAGATGGAGGCGGTAGGGCAGTTGACCGGTGGAATCGCACACGATTTCAATAACATGTTAACTGGCGTGATCAGCGCGCTGGATCTGATCAAAATGCGTATCGCGAAGGGGAAAGTCGATGATGTCGCGCGGTTTATGGACGCCGCGCAGACGTCGGCTCAGCGGGCTGCAGCCTTGACTCAGAGGTTGCTGGCCTTTTCTAGACGTCAACCGCTGGACGCCAAGCCATTATCCATCAACCCGCTCATCGCTGCCCTTAAAGATCTGCTGCAGCGAACGGTTTCCGAGCGAATCTCCTTGAGTCTGGATCTCTGCAGTCAGGAACCCTGGATCTGCGCAGACGCCAACCAGCTTGAAAATGCCATTCTGAATCTGGCGATCAATGCGCGTGATGCCATGCCTCACGGTGGAGTTTTGTCGATTCGCACCCGGCTCTTGAATGACAACACCGGGTCCGATGCTGTTTCGTCGTCCGCACTTGGTCAGGTGTGTATAGACGTCCAGGACACGGGCTACGGCATTTCCGAGAACATGCTTGATAAGGTCATGGAGCCCTTTTTTACCACTAAACCTATAGGGCAGGGCACTGGGCTCGGTCTGTCGATGGTGTACGGCTTCGCAAAACAAAGTAACGGTCGCCTTAATATCCACAGCGTTCCGGATGTCGGTACGACTGTTTCGATTTGCCTGCCCGAGCACTCCAAAATCGCTTCCGGCTTACGGGTAGCGCCCGAGTCCGCAGCGTCGGGTCGGGGACAGTCGATCCTGCTCGTGGAAGATGACGATTCGGTGCGCCTGATCAATCAGGAGGTGCTGGAAGAACTTGGCTATAGGGTATATGTAGCCTGTGACGCTGAGGAGGCGCTGCACCGCTTCCATACCCTTGACCGGGTTGATCTGCTGGTCACGGATGTCGGGCTGCCAGGTATGAACGGACGTCAGCTTGCTGAAGTGCTTCAGCAGCTACAGCCGCGGCTACCGGTGCTGTTTCTGACGGGCTATGCTGAAAGCGCGATGGCTCAGGGCGACTTTTTGGGCACTCACATGCAGCTATTGACCAAGCCTCTAACCCTGGACATGTTGGCGAGTCGGGTAGCGAGCATGCTCGTTAATGACGCTCTTGGCAGCGAGGTTGAGCTCTAACTCTTCGAGCACTCGTGGTCGGGCAGTGTTGGATTATCAGTTAAAGGGGGGGGGGCGCCGCCCGCACGGGTAGTGATCGACGATGCGGGGATGGTCTGACTTGTCGATCGTGGAGCATGGCGGCGTGCTGAAATCGAAAAGCAGGTGTCTGCCTAGTTCCTTCCGAACACGCGTGGTCTTGGCGCGCGTCGTCACGCAGTGCAGCCAGTTCCGCCTCCCTCACTCCAGCAAGATGCCTACGCTCTGCGCATATCCGATCGAAGCCTGCGGTGTGCGCTGGAAGTGGAGGGCACCAACTGGCGCAATCTGCTGGTTCAGGTGCTGGTCTCCAGCGCCCAGCAGCGGCTGCGCTCAGCCCGTATCAGCGTGCAACAAGTGGCAGACGAACTGGGTTACGCCGACCCCTCCCGTTTTTCCCATGCGTCCAAACGCTGGACTGGGTTGTCGCCGCTGGAGTTCAAAAACTCTCAGTGAAGACTCGGCCGCCCGTCCACGCGTCCTTGTTAGCATAGCCCCTTCATGGTGGCATTCCCGACGCCATCAGCGCACAATTCGCCTCAACAGAATCGTAGTTGGAGTCGTACCATGCAGGGCCACCAGGATGTTATCAGCTGTCTCATTGAGCTACTGCGCGGGGAGCTGGGCGCACGTGATCAGTATTTTCTGCATTCGCGCCTCTATGAGGATATGGGCTATCCCAAGCTGTACGAACGCATCAACCATGAGATGGAAGAAGAGACGCAGCACGCCGATGCCATTCTGAAGCGCATCCTGTTTCTTGAAGGCAAGCCTGATATGTCGCCTGCGGCGATCCACCCTGGCTTCACCGTGCCCGATATGCTCGCTGCTGATCTTCGGTTGGAATATGAGGTGCAGGCCAACCTGGTCAGCGCCATCGCTTTGTGTGAGAAGCACAGTGACTACCAGACTCGCGAGATCCTCGAGGTCCAACTCAAAGACACTGAGGAAGATCATGCCTACTGGCTCGAACAACAGTTGCGGTTGATCAAGCTGGTTGGCCTGGAGAATTATCTGCAGTCGCAGATGTGAGTCATTCCGTATCCTACCGCTATGTTGCTCTGGGGCTGATCGGCGAATGCCGTTCGGTCCAATAGCCTCCAACGGGATCCGGTTTTAACCAGCGCAGCGACCCGCCGCGCTTCGTATTCAGTGAAAAAAAATCGTTCTCACAGTTGTTCCTGTGCCGCTTCCTGTTCCTGCCGCCGCGCACCTGGTGCTATGGGCTGGCGTTGCACCGGGATGGCTGCGCAAGTTAGCCGTCACAGTTATCTGGGAGCGGAGCGCGGCCGGCTGTTTCTCTGCCTGCACAGGCTCCCGAGGCGAGTTAACTGATGCTCACGTGGCGCCATCAGCGATCTATGCGGCGGGACGCTGTCGCATTTTTTGTTCAGTGGAAACGTGGTAATGCATCTGCCTGGCAAGGCGCACGCCGAAGATTGCTAATATGAATGATCGTTCATAAGCGAGGCGCAGCGGTATCGTCCACGGCGCCTTTTGTCTCGGACGGCTTCTTGCAACGAGGTCGCGGACTGCAGCCTTTTTCGCAATCGGTACAGCGCTTTGCGGCTAATGGGTTGGCCAGACGCTAGGCCGAGCTGCCGATTCTGCGAGCCATAAATTCTAACCGTCTCCCCTGGAGTATTTGCGTCATGCCGGGCATTAAGCGCCTGACCCGGACGCCGGGGGTGGCGCGGTCTTGCAGCGCGCCTATCCTCTCTCTCGAGTTGACGCAGTGCTTGGTCGGCGGCTCGCTGTGCCCCGGCATGCTTTGCAATTGCAAACTCGCATGAACTCTACAAAAACAATAAACCGGAGGTTTGTATGCACCAGTTCAGGATACCCGGCGCCGCTCGTTCGGCATTGCTTGCTGTTTCGTTGTCACCATTCCTATTGCCTCTGACAGGCTGTCTGGATGGCTCTTCAGATTCCGATGATGACGAAGAAGTAACCAGCCGTACCGGCGTCTTTATCGACAGCGCCGTAGCCGGGCTGAGTTACAGCGGCGAAACGACCGGCGAGGGCATAACCAATCAGCACGGAGAGTTCTCCTATGTGGACGGGGAATGGCTGACGTTTTCAATAGGTGAGCTCGAGCTGGGCTCGGCGACAGGAAGCGATGTTTTGACGCCACTCAGCATCGTCGAG
The DNA here is from genome assembly GCF_008638305.1 of Pseudomonas profundi. Classification (GTDB taxonomy): domain Bacteria; phylum Pseudomonadota; class Gammaproteobacteria; order Pseudomonadales; family Pseudomonadaceae; genus Halopseudomonas; species Halopseudomonas profundi. The sequence continues at coordinate 7,674 of NZ_VTPZ01000019.1, read as the reverse complement.
GGGGCAACGGCTGCCGAAGATCAGCGGGTGGTCAATATGCTGGTCTTGCTGCAATCACTGGATGCAGACGGTAATCTCAATAACGGGATTGAGCTGAACGAGCCGATCGGCGAAGAGGTTTCCTTGAATGCAGGCAGCCTTTATCTGGATCAGTCCCCGGAAGACTTCAACGCTGCGCTGGCTCCGCTTCTTGCGCGACTGGAAGCAAGCAACGCGTTTTCCGATACTGACCCGCGACCGCGCAAAGCGGCCGCCGTAGCCGATGCGCTCGAGCACTTTTCCCGCTCAACCAGCCCGCGACGGGTAGTTGAAACAACCAGCGGTCAATTGCGTGGTTTTGAGGCTGACGAATCAGCCTGGCAATTCCTCGGCGTCCCCTATGCACAGCCACCGCTGGGTGATTTGCGCTGGAAGGCTCCGCAACCGGTGAGTCCCTGGGAAGGCATACGCGAGGCGATAAGCTGGAGCGATCAGGCTGCACAAAATCCTGCGTTGGAGCGTTTCGGGGAAGGTGGTATGAGTGAAGACTCGCTCTATCTGAACATCACCGCTCCGAAGGATGCCAGCAGCTTGCCGGTCATGGTCTGGTTTCACGGCGGCGGATTCACCTCGTTAACCAGTAATACCAAGCCCTTCAATAACCCCTTGGCGGTCGCCAGTAAGGGGGTGGTGCAGGTATCGGTCAACCAGCGTCTGGGGCCTTTCGGATACATTGCCCATCCGGAACTCAGCAGCGAGAGTGGTTACGACGGCTCGGGCAACTATGGACAGATGGACCTGATCATGGCGCTGGAATGGGTGCGGGATAACATCGCCGCATTCGGAGGCGATCCATCCAATGTCACGATTTTCGGGGAGTCAGGCGGAGGGCGCAAGGTGCTTTCGCTGATGGCTTCGCCCAAGGCTGCCGGGTTGTTCCACAAGGCAATCAGCCAGAGCGGAACGCTGATACCCGATACCCGGAGTCTGGAAGCCGCAGAATCCATTGGCAGCCAACTACAAACCCGACTGAACGCTGCGTCGCTGGAAGAAATGCGCTCGCGCAGTTGGGAGGACGTGGTTTCAGCCGCGGCGACACTGGTGCCTTACACCAACGTCGATAATCATTACCTGCCGACCACTGAGCGTGTCAGCTTCGAGACCGATATGGATAACGACGTTCCCTTTATGTTTACCGTCAATACGAATGACACGCCGGATCCGATCAATACCGTCAAAGAAGTCTTTCCGTGGGTGGCCCCGCTCAATAGCGAGCCAACCTACGCGACGCTGTTCGCCCATCAGCCGGCTGGCTGGAAGGCCCGGGGCGTGGAGGCTTATCACGGCGCGGAGCTGGCATATATGTTCAACATGCCGGAAAGCGTGATCACGCATTATTTGCTCGGCCTGGTAATTGATCCTGCGACGGCTGAGTCATTGGTGATCGAGGATCTCAACGGAAATGGGGTACCAGGATCGGCAGGCGATCCCGCAGACATCTTCGCATCAGCAGGCTTTGACGAAACGGATGAGCAGGTCATTGAGCGGATGTTGATGATCTGGACCAACTTTGCCAAGACCGGCGATCCCGGCATTCCGGGTGAAATAGACTATCCTGAATATGAAGCACAGGCTCAGCAGTACGTCGAACTAAGCGATGTGGCTGAGGTGAAATCCGGCATGGGCGATGTGTTTGCAGAGTGACCTGTAGGATCAAGCGTCGAGTCTGGGAGGGAGCATCGTCCACATTGATTGATGGGTCGTGCTCCCTTCCAGCTCAAAAGATAGGTTAAAGCGCGTCATCACAGGTAGTGCTTGAACGCTATTTCACAGCCCAGCCATCTTCTTCACAGAGTGCGAGTAGCCGCCGACGTCTTGGAAGATACTCCTCGAAGGCCGCGTCAAACTTATCGTCGCCGCTATCAAGCCCAAGCTTCGAGGCAACGCTGTTGAGTCTGTGTTTCTCGGATTCGGAGGATTGCTCCGATGAGTCACCGGCTCGGCTGAACTGGACGAAATTGTCGATGCTGCTGCGTAGTACTTTGGTGATTCCTCTGTAAGTCCCGGACTCGTCGAGGCTGAGAAGAAACACGGTGTCGGCAAGCAATAATATCCCGCGGGCGGGTGAGAGGCTGGCCTGGGTCGCGTGGAAATATTTCAGAACAGGGAAGGCCAGATGACGCAGCCCCTGATGATCAATGGTTGAAGAGAGCTCGAGAAGATAGTTTTTCAGTGATCCCTGGGAATCGGTCAGATTCGCCGTCCTGATGATCTCTTCTTCGCTGCTGCCCATTGCGAAAACGGTCGTCGCCAGGCTACGCCGCTGGATGGCGGCAGACACCACAGACAACACATAGGACAGCGAAACAGTCAGAACAATGGTCGCCGCGAGCGTCGCCAGGGTACTGATAAAGGTCCAGGGCGGGCCGGAGGGCACCCAGTCACCATAGCCAAGACTCGAAATGGTCGTGTTGGTGAAATACAACGTTTCGAGATGATCGGCGGGTGCTGAGGTTGTACCGTCGATCACTGCGCCCGGGTATGCGATAAATAGCACAAAGGCGGCCAGACCCAGCAGCAGATACCACGACACAATACTGAGGAGTATCATCGCCGGGCCAGCAAATTTCAGCGCGGCGTGGATCGGTTTACGTTTGTGTATAGCCAGCAGCAGCCGCCAGATTCCACTGAAAGCCAGGCGGCTCAAAGGGCCGGCGCCGCCAGTGCTGAATACGGTTACGAACTGATCCCATAGCGTTACGCCAGCAATAAGGGCGGCCAATACAATAAGTGCAATTTCCACGGTTACCTCTCTGATAGTGGTCCCTGTTGTGACTACACGGGCGGTCCCGCGTTCGGTACGTTGCGAACTGGGATGGGATCGGCCAGTACAGCCCATCTGCCCGTCAAAAATGAACCCGGCTTGCTGGAGTCCAGTCCCAAGCTATGAGTCAGTTACTGGCCCATTCTCAAGAGAGGAGTAGCTCAATGACCAACAGCATGTATGAAGCCTGTATTCAGGCTTGCCTGAAGTGCGCGGTTGCGTGCGATACCTGCGCTGCGTCCTGCCTGCGCGAAGACGACGTCAAGATGATGGCCCGGTGTATCCAGACCGATATGGATTGTGCAGACACCTGCCGTACCGCAGCAGCGCTCATGGCACGGGATAGCGAGTTCGCCAAGGCATTCTGCAAGGTGTGCGCTCAGGTATGTCGTGCCTGTGGCGAGGAGTGTAAGAAGCACGAGGCTGACCATTGTCAGCGCTGCGCTGAGGCCTGCATGGCGTGCGCGGATGAGTGCGAGCGCATGGCCGCATAATAAGATGCCGGTATGGGCAATGCAGCCAGAGTAGGCTGCATTGTCATATCTTCTTCTGCTCTCTCTGTTTGCCCCCGCCAATTTCGATTCGTATTAAACAGTTCACAGATAAATCACGAAGTTCGATTCCTTTGTCGGGTTTACGGAACGGATCCAATCAATGCGACGTCCGAAGCGCATCGATTGATGATTCATGAATCTGCCTGACAACCTGAGACCGCAACGCTGATGACTCTCCTTATTGCTCGCACTGTATTCTCCTTTCATAAACAATCAGTTAAATAATGCGAACGCGTTCCGAGCACTTTATCGGACTGGAGTGGCTACGATTTCTGCTCGGCCTTTACATCGTCATTTTCCATACGCTGCACAATTACCCGGAGCAAAAACTCCCTTTGATCAAGCAATTGAGCGGCGTCGGGTTTTTTGCCACCAGTGCATTCTTCGTCCTGTCAGGTTTCCTGTTGACGCATGTCTATTGCCGAAACGGCCGACTACGCGAGCCCGCTGGAAACTTTCTCTTCAAGCGTTTTGCCAATCTCTATCCGTTGCACCTGTTTTCGTTGGCCCTGACCGTTCTGGTGATTTGTCTCATTAGCCAGCTTGCGATACCGCCGGATGATCTGAAAGCTAGCGTGCGTTTCGTTGTCTATGACACGAATGAGGATCTGGCTGGCGCCTCACGTAGCGTGCTTGAGCACTGGATGGGCGACGCAGAGCTCCTCCTGAATACCATGTTGCAGCTATTTATGCTGCAGGCCTGGAATCCGTACTACCTCACCTTCAACCCGCCGCTGTGGTCGATCTCTGCGCTGTTTTTCTTCTATATGACATTCCCGTTTCTCGCGCCGCGGTTGATGGCGCTGAAGAGCAAGTATCGATGGCTAGCAGCGCTGACGCTCGTATACCTTCTACCGCCGGCCTGGGTGATATATCACCAGGAACTGGGGATGCCGTTCACTGGGATGCTGCACCGAATGCCGCTGTTGCGATTGCCGGAGTTTCTGGCTGGCATTCTGCTCTATGGCCTGTTTCGCCAGATGCAGGATGCCGGTCGGACGCCGCGACTAGGGGGCAGGGTGGTAATGGGCGTTTTCGTGCTGGCCTGTTTCCTGGGAGCAGCCTGGTTGGTCCAGGGTGCGCAATTCTGGTACTTCCTGCTGCATAACGGTCTTTTGCTGCCGGCGCAGCTGGTATCGATTTATCTGTGCGCACTGGTCAGGCCCGTGAATAGCGAATGGTTGCATAGCTGGTCTCAACGTCTGGGTACCGCTTCCCTGCCGATGTTTGTGCTGCATGTACCAGCGTTTACCCTGTTTTCGCGGTCGGAGAAGGTGCTTGGGGTGGCTTCACAGGACTGCTTTGCAAGCTGGTCGGAATGCGCGGTGGCGGCGGGGGATCAGGGGCTTTCGATCATCTATTACCCGCTGTATCTGTTACTGACGGTGGCGCTTTGTCTGCACGTGCAGGAAAGGGCCGTCGTCCCCATGCGGCAATATCTGGTTGCGAAATACCGGACGCCTGCCGCGGCTGTTGCGGTGAACAAAACCAAACCGTCTGCATCCTAGTCAGCGTAAGCAGAACCCGCTGGCGGGCACGCTTTATCATTTTTCCAGTTGGGGGACTACCGCGATGCTCTTGCGCACCAGGGTTGCTATGCAAAGCAAACCTATTTCCTGTGTGATCTGGCTGGCTTCGGCTTCGCTTTTCAGTACGTTCCAGGCCCATGCTTTTTCGCTGGATGAGGTAGCTACCGAAGCGCGGGCATTGGTGGACGAGCCCTATGTCGAGCCGGTCAGTAATTTGCCACCCGAGTTCAGCGAAATGAAATTTGCTGACTATCAGACAATGCAGCCCAAGCCTGAAAAGTTTGAATGGAGAGAGCAGGACACGCCGTTCAAGCTTGCTTTCTACCATCAGGGCATGCATTTCAATACGCCGGTCAGGATCAACGAAATTGTCGACTCCCGTGTCGAGGAGATCAAATACGATCCCGACAGCTTTGATTTTGGCGACATGCGCTTTGACAGCGAGACAACGAGCCAGCTGGGATATGCAGGGGTGCGGATACTCTATCCGATCAACCGCGAAGGCAAGGAAGATGAAGTAATGAGTATCCTAGGGGCCAGTTACTTCAGGGTTATCGGCAAAGGTCATATATACGGCTTGTCCGGCCGTGGCCTGGCCATCGACACCGCACTTCCAGCGGGTGAGGAGTTCCCAGCCTTCCGCGAATTATGGATTGAGCGGCCTGAACCTGAAGACACCCATCTGGTGTTCTACGCGCTGATGGATTCACCTAGCGTGACGGGCGCGTACAAGTTCACGCTGGGGACCGGTAGCGATGCGGTGCTTGATGTGGAATCGAAGATATTCATGCGTGAGAACGTCAAAAAGGTTGGCATCGCACCGCTGACCAGCATGTTCTTGTTTGGCCCCAACCAGCCTTCACCCACCGCAAACTTCCGTCCCGCCATTCATGACTCAAACGGCCTGGCCATTCATACCGGTGAGGACGAATGGTTATGGCGTCCGCTGAATAATCCTGAGCAGGTTTCGGTAAGCACCTTTCAGGTGGAAAACCCCAGAGGCTTTGGTCTTTTGCAGCGCGGTCGGGATTTCTCCGACTATGAAGATCTGGAAGACCGTTACGACCTGCGACCCAGTACCTGGATAGAGCCGGTTGGTGACTGGGGCAAGGGCAAGGTCGAACTGGTAGAGATCCCGACGGCGGATGAGACCAACGACAATATCGTGGCTTTCTGGACACCTGACGAGATGCCGGAAAAAGGCCAGTCTCTGGATTTTGCCTATAGCATGCGCTGGACCACCAACGAGCCAGCGCTACTTGATGACGATATTGCCTGGGTCAAACAGACGCTGCGCACGCCCGGTGAAATAAAGCAGAGCAACCTGATACGTCACCTGGACGGAAGCACCGGTATGCTGATTGATTTTGAAGGACCAGTGCTGGCTCAGTTATCTGAAGACGTGGATGTCACACCGCAGGTGAGCGTCGACGAAAACGCCGAGGTGCTTGAAACACTGTTACAACGCAACCCCGTAACCGAAGGGTGGCGCATGACCTTGCGGTTGAAGGTGCGCGATCCGAAGCGGCCAGTAGAAATGCGAGCGGCGCTGGTGACTGGCGATAAGAGTCTGACGGAAACCTGGAGCTATCAGATTCCTCCAAATACTCTGCCGCCCAACAGTTGATGCATGTCAGCTAAGTCGTTGACTCAGAGCGAAGCGGCTCACGTGCTACCGGCGAGTCATACGACTTCGAGCGGCTGCTTGCGCATCGGCGGAGGAAACGCTTTGTCGAGTAGAGCCAGATCGCTCTGGCTGAGTTGCAGTTCAGTGGCTGCAGCGTTGAGTCTGATATGTTCGATGCTGGCCGCTTTAGGGATCGCAACGACGCCGCTCTGCCGAATGGTCCAGGCAAGCGCAATTTGTGCTGTGGTTGCAGCATGCCGCCCGGCGATCTGCTTGAGTGCGGGATGTTGCAAAAGGCTGCCGCCCTGACTGAGCGGACAATAGGCCATGAGCGGCATGGCATTGCTCTGTTGCCAGGGAAGCAGATCGTATTCGATGCCCCGAGATTCCAGGTTATATAGAACCTGATTGGTGGCGCAACCTGCAGGCAGCGCTTGCATGTCGTCCCGATCGAAATTCGATACGCCCCAAGCCTTTATCTTGCCTTGTTCGAGGAGTCGCTCGAACCCCTCTATGGTCTCGGTCACCGGATGTCGACCGGGCCAATGGAGCAGGTACAGATCAATCACATCGGTATTCAGGCGCCGTAAGCTCCGCTCGCACGCATCGATCACTCCGCTACGGCTGGCGTTGTGGGGCAGCACCTTGCTGGTGAGGAACACTTGTTCGCGCACACCAGCAATAGCCTCGCCAACGACTTCCTCAGCGCCACCGTCGGCATACATTTCGGCGGTATCGACAAGTGTCATTCCCAAGCCCAGTCCTTCACGTAGCGCAGCAACCTCTTGCTTACGCTGTGTCCGTTGCTCTCCCATATGCCAGGTACCCTGGCCTATGGCAGGCACGTTCACGCCTCCCAGGTTGACCGTCTTCATATCATCTTCTCGTCTAAATTGAATATTAGGGCGCTGCGCAAGGAACACAGCCTCGTCTGGTCAAGACAAGCCCATCAAGTCTGCTCCGTCAACCTGATGGGCTCGCTCGAAACCGACCAGCTTGCCGATAGAGTCGAGCACCGACGAGATCTTTACTCTGACTGTGAAGTAGCAGGCTTGCATGGGATCCGCACGAATCCTGCCACTTGTTATGGCGCTCGAGCGGCGCCAGAATGCCGTGCTCCGGTCATGACCAGGTATGCGGTTATATTTGTTGCGGACGTCA
>NZ_VTPZ01000018.1 GCF_008638305.1 Pseudomonas profundi | reverse complement strand
ATGCTGGAGGCCTTGCAAAGAGGGAGGGGACCATATACGACGCTCTGGATGTCGCTCCCGGGGAAGCCCATGCTTGGATTTGCACGGAATTCGAGCAGGTCGTACAGCGCCTCGTCATCCAGCTCAGGGTGTGCCTGGCGCAGTTGATCGAGCACCAGAAGGACGCCCTGAAACAGGCTGTACTCGCGGATACTCCGGCCTGGCAGGTTGTTCAAAGCAGGGGCTGCTGCCCCATGCGCGGCGTCCATTGGTACACTTCTCCCTGTGTGCTTTTGACGACCAGCTCGTGATAGGAATTCAGGCTGGCATAGAGTGCAAAGAACTCGTTCAGTATCGAGGCGAATACAAACAGATCGCCTTCGCCCAGATAGCCTTCCGGATCCATCAGCAGTTCCGTGCGCACGCCTCGCACCGGCAATCCGCGATGCAAACGGTCGACGTGCCTGTGGCCGATGTGTTTGAGGCCGCCCAGCAGGCGCTGACTGACCTTGGCTGCATGTTTGTCGTAATGGCGCGGCAGGTCATAGGTTTCGAGGATCACCTTGAGCGCCTCGACGTTGGCCAACGACAGGTAATTCAGTGACATATTGCTGATCAGCTTCCAGAGGAAATCCTCGTGTAACGGCGGGGCATAGCAAGGAGTTACCGCGCTGATATTGCGGAAGGTGAGAAATTCCGGCGTTTCCTCGCTGGGCAGACAGATATCACCGAGTGCCAGTTGGCGTGGCAGATTCTGGTTGGTGCACGTCAGCTCAATGGAGAGGGTTTCGTGTTGGTCAACCTGGCGCAGCCCGAAGCTGAGATAGGTGTCCTGGCTATCGCCGAGCAGTGACGGCTGTTGGCGCAGACTGTAGTGCGGCCGGGCCTGATCCACATCGAAGCTGGTGTCATGCTCGAAGGACTCAAACGGCACGTATTCCTCGTAGCCCATGCCGCCTGGCTTCCAGCCGGTCACCCGGTCCACGGAAAACACACCGCATTGGTTGCTGCCGTAGTCGGCTGGGCGCAGCAGATACTGATCCTGACGGCCGTCCAGGCGAATGGGGGTAGCGTCATGACTGAACAGGTTGACCACCGGCGTGCAGTACAGGCGAACGTTATCCAGGGTAGGTCGAATGCGTTGCAGGCTGGATTTGCGAATATCGAACCGCAGCTCCATGCCGCGCACTTGCTTGAGCACGTCTGCAGGCAGCTGACGAATGCGTTCCAGGCCGTTCACATCGACAAACAGGAACTTTTCCTGAAAGGCGAAGTATTCCTGCAGGTAGCGATAACCACGGAAGGTATTCAAAGGGTAGGGAATCAGCGCCTGATCTTCGGCAAAACCAACCGGCAAGACCTGTTCCGCGCCGATATGCAGGGCGGCCAATGGCGCGCCGATTGCGTCGGTGACGGGTTTGCCTGCCTTGTCCAGCAGTACCAGGCTGATTCCCTGAAGGTGTCGCAGCAGGCTGAGATACAGCATCTGGCTGATATACCGCTCGCCCGCCAGATGCAGCCGCAGGCTGCGCATATTCAAATCGCCAAGATGGCCGTCTGCAGTCATGCTCAGTCGCAGGTTAAGCAGTGCTCCGTCACCTTTGACTGAATAGTCCAGCTGGCTCAGTGCCAGGGACATGACCTCGGTCACATAGGCCGTACGGAATTGGCAGGTCACCCCTTCGATGGGGCGCGATTCAACCGGCGTGTCGCGCTCGACCATCAGTGCAGGTCCGGAGCGCTTCAACGGATCGAATTGCAGCATGCTGAAGGCTGGCAGCGGCCGCATGTAGTTGGGCCACAGGAGGTGCATCAGCGAATGCGTGAGTTCTGGCAGTTCATCGTCGAGCTTCTGCCGCAGACGTCCCGTGAGAAAAGCGAAGCCTTCGAGCAGGCGCTCAACATCCGGGTCGCGACCGCTCTGCCCGAGGAAAGGCGCCAGTGCCGGGCTACGCTCGGCAAAGCGCTTGCCCTGTTGGCGCAGCGCGGACAGCTCACTCTGATAGTAGTGATTGAATGACACGGATCAGTCCCTTGAATACATGGCAGTCATTTGCCGATTACAACAGTCGTCGACCCTGAGACCACGGCATTGCCATGGTTTCCGGTGCTGCCCAGTACTGCGGCGGGCTTGCCGTTGATCATGACACTGCCGCTGACGCCACCGACCAGCATACTGCCGCACGCGGTCGGGTCGCCCATACGCGCTGCCGGCACTCCCTCGATCAGGACATCGGGTGATCCCTGGGTGATCGGGTTGCTGCCGTGCTTGTCCTTCGGGCATTCAGTCATGTCGCCGATGCGGGCGACCGGTTTGCCAGACATGGTTGTGCTCCTTATTGAACCCGAACCTGGCCGCTGCCATCGAGGCGCGCCGAGAAGCTCACCTGTTGCCGGAAACCATCGGCTTCCAGCAGGCCTTCCACGGCAAAGGCCAGGCTCAGCGGATCATGGTTACGCGGCAACGAGATGACCCGCACCCTGGATAAGCGGGGTTCGTAGTTCTCGATAAAACGTTCTATAGCGATACGCGCCTGCTGCAGTGAATCATGCAATGACAAGCGCATATCATTGAGATCAGGCAGCCCATAATCCGGCAACGCCTGCACGCTGCCGGCACGGGTACTCAGCATCTTCGCCAGATGACTGGCAACCGATGCCGTCACGGCCTTTTCATGCTGCCAACTGCTGCGTCTGGCGCTTTCGCCACCGAGACGCTCGAACAGGCTGCCATAGCTCACGGTGCTTACTCCTTGTCCATCTTGCCCACCAGCGACAGGGTGAAATCGGCGCCCATGTACTTGAAATGCGGACGAACGCTCAGCGTCACCCGATACCAGCCTGGCTCGCCGTCGACGTCACTGACATTGATCTGAGCTGCGCGGAGCGGACGGCGGCCACGTACTTCCGGGTTAGGGTTATCCTGGTCGGCAACGTACTGGCGAATCCACTTGTTCAGTTCAAGTTCAAGATCGGTGCGCTCTTTCCACGAACCGATTTGCTCGCGCTGCAGGACCTTGAGGTAGTGGGCCAGGCGGTTGACGATGAACAGGTAGGGCGGCTGAGTGCCGAGCTTGTAGTTGAGTTCGGCAGTCTTGCCTTCTTCACTGTTGCCGAAGAACTTGGCTTTCTGTGCTGAGTTGGCGGAGAAGAACGCGGCATTGTCGCTGCCCTTGCGCATGGTTAGGGCGATGAAGCCTTCGTCGGCCAGTTCATATTCGCGGCGGTCAGACACCAGTACTTCGGTGGGAATCTTGGTTTCGATTTCGCCCATGCTTTCGAAGTGGTGGAGCGGAAGGTCCTCGACTGCGCCGCCACTTTGCGGGCCGATGATATTCGGGCACCAGCGGAATTTGGCGAAGCTTTCAGTCAGGCGGGTGGCGAAGGTGAACGCGGTGTTGCCCCACAGATAGTCTTCATGACTGTTGGCCACGTTTTCTTTATAGACGAAGCTCTTGACCGGGTTGTCTTCCGGATCATAGGGGTTGCGCAACAGGAAGCGGGGCAGAGTCAGGCCGACATAGCGCGCATCTTCCTGCTCTCGAAAGCTCTGCCATTTGGCAAACTGCGGACCTTCGAAGTGATCCTTCAGGTCCTTCAGATCCGGCAGACCTGTAAAACTTTCCAACCCAAAGAATTTCGGGCCGGCCGAGGCGATAAAGGGGGCGTGGGACATGCTCGCAACGCTGGCCACGTACTGCATGGTCTTGACGTCTGGCGCGCTGGGATCGAAGAAATAATTGGCAATCAGCGCGCCCACCGGCTGGCCACCAAATTGGCCGTATTCTGCGGTATAGACGTGCTTGTACAGGCCGGACTGGGTAACTTCAGGACTGTCTTCGAAATCCTCCAACAGGTCCTGCTTGGAGGCGTTGATCAGCTCCAGTTTGATGTTCTCGCGGAAGTTGGTGCGATCGACCAGCAGCTTCAGGCCGCGCCAGGATGATTCCAGGGCCTGGAAATCACGGTGATGCAGAATCTCGTCCACTTGGCGGCTGAGCTTGGCGTCGATCTCGGCAATCATGCGGTCGACCATTGCCTTCTTGACCGGCTCTTTCTGGTTCTGCGGTTTGAGCAATTCTTCGATGAAGGCTGATACGCCGCGCTTGGCGATACCGTAGGCTTCGTCTTCGGGAGAGAGCCGGGTTTCGGCGATGATGCTGTCGAGAATGCTGACTTCGCCGGTTACATGGTCGGCGGCTGTTGCGGCTTGAGTACTCATCTGTAGCGTCCTTGTCTGAGCGGATCAGCTTTGCGGTTGTTGGTCGGCGAGGCCCAGTTCGGCCAGTACGCGTTCGCGCGAGTCGTCATCGCTCAGCACGCTCTCGATTGCCTTGCGAAACGCCGGTGCATTACCCAGCGGGCCCTTCAGCGCCACCAGTGCATCACGTAGTTCCATCAGTTTTTTCAGTTCTGGAACCTGATCCACCAGGCTGCCCGGGTTAAAATCCTTCATTGAGTTGATCTTCAACTGAACAGCGAGGTCTTCCGTGCCGCCGTCTTCCTGCAGGCGGTTAGGGACAGCAAAGGTCAGACCCAGATCCTGCTTGCCGAGCACTTCATCGAAGCTGTTCTTGTCGATCGCGATGGGCTTGCGGTCCTCGATCTTGCGGTCATCCTGACGCTGGGTGAAATCGCCCAGTACCATCAGTTTCAATGGCAGTTCGACTTCCTCCTGAGCGCCTCCGCTGTCAGGGGTGAAGGTGACGTTGACGCGTTCCTTGGGTGCTACTGAGCCGTCTTTGGCCATGGTCGTTCTCCGTTACAGTTATGGCCCGAAGGCCTGGTCCAGTACCACTTCAAGATCGAGGTGGCACAACCTGCGGTAGATCTCTTCCTTGCGTTCACGCATGTGCTGCTGCGGCAGACGCTCGCGGCAGCGATATGACAGGCTCAATACCTGCAGGTTGAGATCGGGCTCCCAGTCCCCCAGACCGCTGGTCTGGAGAAGCTGATCGAGTGAATCGAGCTGGACGCTGGCCATCTCGTATTTTCCGGCGTGGTAGCACAGACGCGCTTGCGCCAGTTTCCAGTGAAAACGATCGCGACCACCTTTCGCCTGTTGGCTGGCCTGCTTGATGTGCTGCACAGCGGCTTTCAGCCCGTCATCGCGCAGCACGACCAGAGCGTCCTGCAATGCGTTGTTCCAGGCGGCTGTGGTGTCGCTTGCTGCAGCTGCACTGTTCGCGTCGGGTTGATGGGTGAGGTCCTGAGCCAGTACACGGGTAGTGATCCAGTTCAGCGCTTCGCCGCTGGCAAAGGGCGCGCCATCGTGGAAGCACAGGGTGTGCAGGTCAGGTAGTCGCTTGAGAAAGGCACCGAGCTGTGATTCCAGCTCCTGCATGGCTGCTTCGTTATTGAGATTTTGCAAGCACTGCCAGGCGAGGTATTGGCCATCCAGCCAGAACGGTGCTCTGGCAATGCTGGTCTCAAGGTCCAACAGCAGTTCGCTGTAGTGACCTTGAGCGAGGCGTTCCTGATAGGCCGCCAGGCGGTCCGCAGGCAGTCCGCGCAGCGCCGTAACATTGTTGGCGTCGTGTTCTGGCGCGTTGTCGATCGGTAGCCATAGCAATGTTCTGGACAGCTTGATGCTGCGCACGTCTCCGACTTTCTGTTGTTGCCACCAGCTGCACAGCTGGCGCCCTTGATCCTGCAGCTGACGCAGCAGCTTATGGGCGTCCTTGCTCGATTGTGGCGTATCCGAATCGGAGCTGGACGAAGATACGACCACCGGTTTGATCGGCGTCGAAGCAAGGGGTGGGGGTGTGTGCTCCTGTTCGCTGCGTTTGACCAGCTCTTCCAGTCGCCGGCAAAGCGGCAGGAGTTCGGGCGTGTCGGAACCAAGCTGAGCGCTTAATTGCGTATCAAGACCGCGCAACAGCGGAGCGATAGCCCGCAGCGCATCGAAATCATCCGGCTGTGGCGAGCATTCGCCGAGGGCCTGCTCCAGACGAGGTTGTAACCAGCGTAGAGCGGCTGAGCGGGTGCGCATCTTGCGGGGATGAAGCTCGGACCAGTGCCCGGTACACAGCGCGTGGATCACGGCGATACCTGCCTGCAGTCCGCTGAGGGACTGCTCCTGAAACAAGCTCCAGGCGAGCCAGGCGGCAACGCGTAGATCCTTGGAGGAGGTGGTCAGGATTGCTTCGGCGGTGACCCGTACAGTTTCCCAGTCCGTACCTTCGCCCTGGTGCAGCGAGCCGGTCTTGGCCAGCTCTGCTTCCAGAGCTTCGAACTCGGGCGAGTAGCGCACATCCGTGCCAGCAAAGTCGGCATCGCTGATGGGCTTATGGGCCACGTTTTCAAGGTAATGCTGTACGGGCATGGACGCCATCTATCCTTGATGTTGCGACCTTTGGGTCGCGATCCGTTTCGATGCTGTGTTCTCCTGAACAACAACTGGTGCATCGAAGTTGTGTGTAACTGTCAACTCATGTGGTCGGAATAGAACGTGCTCAACGAATATCTGCCAAGCAATATGATTCCGGTTGGTAGCGCAAGAACTTGCGCATACTTCGTTGAGCTGCGTGTATCCTAGTTCTGAGCGTCGGGCTCGACAAGGCGCGAACTGTGCGCTGGTTTGCTATATGGGAGATTGAGTTAAACTATTAATAGTGACGCCAGAAAAACGTTACTGGCATGGATGGTTATTAGCGAAGGCTGACGTCAAGCCCTCTATACTGCTGCTTTAGGAGGTGAGACCTCTGTCGCGGTATGAAATGTATATTTGTGCCGGGATTGGCATTTTAATTATTAAGCGGTTGACCGAGATGTTAAGAGTGGTTGCGCAATAACTTATAACGTGTTGCAGCGTTCTTGTTTTGTTTCTTTGCAAAGTATTCTGAGCAGAATACGCAGTAAACGCTGTTATCAGTGAAGCGGGCACTGCTTGAACAGCGATTCGTGGAATGCAGGCGGGCAATCGGAGTGGCCGGTTCCACAGTGTCGCGCTTGTTTGGCACTTTCTTCGCAATCCAGCGCATCCAGCGTTACCGCAAGATTATTCCAGCCAACTGTGAGCCCCGGATGTTCCTTTGTGAGCTGGAGAAAATGCCGGGCTGCTTCTTCGCGCTGGCCCTGCGCCCAGGCTACGTTGCCCAGCCCGAAACGCCCAGCAGGCTGGTCTGGCCATTGCTTGAGTGCCGTCGTGTATGCCGTGCGGGCGCTTTCCAGTTTGCCGGTCTGCTCCAGTTCGCTGGCCGCGGTGAGGTAGGGCAGGGGCTCGGCAGTGGCAGGTAACTGATCTGGCGGAAGCATGACGCGCGCCCAGTTATCGGCGCGGTTCCAGGTTTTACTGAATAATCTGAAAGGTTCGCGCTGCTCGGCATTCAATCCGCTGTGAAGAATCATGACCTGTCGTTCAAGGTCGTAGCCTATCACCACGGCGTAATGCCATTGCGGGTACCAGTTCAACGCAAGGTTCTGCATGACCAGCACCGGATTGCCTGCGGCCACTTCCTGTATGGCCGATTCGATCTTTCCATCCAGTGGATAGGCAAGCAGATCTCTTTCTCTCGCCGCGGCGACCATTTCGACCTGCAGGCTGCCCTCGCGCTGGGGAATATAGACGCGCTCTACCAGTTGCTCGGGTGTGTCCGGAAGGCCTCGGTGACTGAGCACCATGGCGAGGGCGGCTGGGCCGCATTGATACTCATCCTGTGGATGAAAGCGGACGTCAGTCAGCAGTATTTTCTGGGGGACGTCTCGCAGCAGGGTTTGATCAGGCAGGATCATTGATCGGCCCGCGCAGGCTGACAGCAAAGCTGTCAGCCCTAGCAAGCCCATCAGGCGCCAGATAGGCGGCACTGATTTACCTGGCGCAGTTGATGAAGCTGTAGATATTGGTCACGCAGAGAATGTCGGTTACCGCGAAAATCACCAGGAACAGTACGATCACGCCGACTACGCCGGCACCTGCAGGGGCATTGTCGAGCTGGGCATTGAAGCTCGCCAGTTCGCTGGCGGTCAGGCTGTTGATACGTTTCTCCACCTGGTCAGGCGATACGCCCATGCTGGCCAGCTTGTCCTGCACGTCCTGGTCGGCAAGCATACCTTTGAGTGCGTCGCGGTCGAGATTCAGCTTTTCTTCGGCAATGAGCTCATGGGTACCCACCATGGCAGTTGAAGCCTGAGCCTGAATGCTTGCCAGACTGGTAAGCATGAACAGGGCAGTGAGCATGATGGAAATGTAGCGTTTGGTTGATTGCAGCAATTTCATGGTTACAACTCCTGTTTCTTCTTGTTTGGCTGTCCGTGCGGTCAGCCGTTCATTCCGGTCTCCCGGGCTGCGACCCGATGGAGCGCGCAGCTATTGCCAATCAATCGACCCGATTTGAAATTCGGGAGTTCCGATTGGCAATTCGATTATAGACCCAGCCTGTCCCTGAACTGGTAATACCAGGCGCCCAGGGCAGTAAAGGGAACCCGCAACAGGCGGCCTCCGGGAAATGGATAATGGGGCAGGCTGGCGAAGGCATCGAAGCGCTTGGCCTGGCCCGACAGGGCTTCCGCGATAATCTTTCCAGCCAGATGTGTGTAGGTCACACCGTGCCCGCTGCAGCCCTGGGAATAGTAGATATTGTCACCAAGCCTGCCGACTTGTGGCAGGCGCGACAGTGTCAGCAGAAAGTTGCCCGTCCAGGCATAGTCGATCCTGGTGTTCTTCAACTGCGGAAAGGTTTTCAACAGGTTGGGGCGAAGCATCGCCTCGACATTCGCCGGATCGCGGGCTCCGTACACCACACCGCCGCCAAAGATGAGGCGTTTGTCTGCCGAGAGACGGTAATAGTCCAGAAGGTAACTTGCGTCCTCTACACAATAATCCTGCGGCAAGAGCGAATTCGCCAGCTCTTCGCCCAGCGGTTCGGTTGCAATCACCTGTGTGCCGCATGGCATTGACTTGGCGGCCAGCGCCGGAATCAGGTTGCCCAGATAGGCGTTGCCGGCCACAACTACGAACCTGGCGGTGACCTGGCCCTGAGCGGTGTGCACCACAGGGTTCGCGCCCTGGTCAACGCGGATAACTTCGGATTGCTCATGGATGATACCGCCCAGTGATTCAACCGCTTCAGCTTCGCCGAGCACCAGGTTGAGCGGGTGGATATGGCCACCGCTCTTGTCGAGCATGCCGCCGACATACAGATCGGTAGCTACCGTCTCGCGGATACGGCGAGTGTCGAGCATTTCGAGCTGGGTATTACCGTACCGCTCCCAGAGCGCTTTCTGTTCTTCCAGCTGTTGCATTTGCTTGGGCGTAAACGCAGCAAACACGCCGCCGCTCTTCAGGTCACACTGAATGTCGTACTTTGCTACCCGCTCACGAATGATCCGGCCGCCCTCGAAGGCCATTTCCCCCAACAGTTGCGCCTGTTGCGTGCCGACGGACCGCTCGATGACATCGATATCACGGCTATAACTGTTGACGATCTGGCCGCCGTTGCGACCCGAGGCGCCAAAGCCGACCTTGGCCGCTTCCAGCACCGTGACTCGAAATCCCTGCTCAAGCAGATGAAGGGCTGCTGAAATACCGGTGTACCCGGCCCCGATAACACACACGTCGGTGTCATGGTTTCCATTGAGCGGCGGTCTGGGAGGGGTGGGGTTGGCGCTGGCAGCGTAGTAGGACGCAGTATGCGGCGTAGCAGACATGGCACACCTATGTTTGAAATATTTTACATTGTTGATCCTACCGCTCTGTCCTGCATAACGCTACCAATCAGGCAGTTAAATCAGGCGGTTATTACGCCGACGAGACCGAAGGTTTACAATCAGATACTTTGTTGCGCTACAGGAACAGTTGTCATGGGATTGGATGACGCACTCGTTTTCACCCGGGTGGTGGAGTGCCATAGTTTTACCAGCGCTGCGCTGACTCTGAACATGCAGAAATCCACGGTCAGCAGGCGGATTGCCCAGCTTGAATCGCGGCTTGGCGTACGTCTGCTCAACCGGACCACACGCAAGCTGCGCCTGACGGAAGTCGGGCAGGCGTACTACGAGCGCTGCCGCCAGATAATGCAGGAATTTGCCGAAGCCGAGCAGGCTATCATGCAGCTGCAAAGTGAGCCGACAGGCCTGCTGCGGGTCACTTCGCCAATTGAATTCGGCCAGCTGTTTCTCGGCGGCGTGGTGGGAGAATTCATGTGCCGCTATCCCGCTATCCGGGTGGAAGTGGAACTGACTACGCGGGTGGTCAACCCGGTCGAGGAGGGGATCGACATCGCCATCCATCTTGGGCGCCCGCAGGATTCCAGCCTGGTTGCCCGGTCGATGCTTGCAAGTCCGAGACAGCTGTATGCAAGTCCGGCCTATATCGCCCAGTACGGTATGCCGGCGCGCCCCGAAGACCTGTCCACACACCGCTGCATTCAGACGTTGATGGACGGGGGACGTAAATGGCACTTCCAGCAGCCCCAGACAAGCGTCACCATTACCCCTGTGATGACAGTGAATAACATCACCTTTGCCCGCGAAGCCGCCCTTGCTGGCACCGGGATCATCAACGTTCCCGCTTTCATTGCGGAGCCCTACGTCGAAGAGGGCAAGCTGCGCCGCATACTGGAGGGCACCGTGTTGCCGTCAACCGAACTCTATGCGTTATATCCTTCAAGACGCTTCCAGGCGATGAAGGTAAAGGCGTTCATCGACTACATGATCGAACGCCTTGCTGCCTTCCTCGACCGGCCGGTAGAGACTAACGGCTAAGCGCTGATAAGATTCCCTTTTTCCTGTACAGCCCGGGATCCAGCCGGGTTGTTTCTGACGAGAGACCTCATGACCGTTCGTACTCGAATTGCCCCGTCCCCCACTGGCGACCCCCATGTCGGCACGGCTTATATCGCATTGTTCAACCAGTGTTTTGCTCGCCAGCACGGCGGCAAGTTCATCCTGCGCATCGAAGATACCGATCAGGTGCGGTCCACTGCCGAATCGGAAAAGCGTATCCTTGATTCGCTGCGCTGGCTGGGACTGGAATGGGATGAAGGCCCGGATGTTGGCGGCCCGCATGGCCCGTACCGGCAGAGTGAGCGCAGTGCGATTTACCAGGAGCATAGCGAGCAGTTGATCAACGGAGGCCATGCATTTCGCTGCTTCTGTACCTCAGAAAGGCTCGACGCGCTGCGTGCAGAGCAGATGGCCAACAAGCAGACCCCAGGTTATGACGGCCACTGCCTCAATCTGGAGGCGGGTGAAGTTGAGCGTCGCCTGGCCTCCGGCGAGCCGCATGTGGTGCGTATGAAAGTCCCAACGGAAGGGATCTGCACAGTGCAGGATATGCTGCGCGGCGAGATCGAGATTCCCTGGGAGCAGGTGGACATGCAAGTCTTGATGAAAGCCGACGGGCTGCCCACCTATCATCTGGCCAATGTGGTCGATGATCACCTGATGGGCATTACTCACGTTTTACGTGGCGAGGAATGGATCAACTCCGCGCCCAAGCACATGTTGCTCTATCAGTTCTTCGGTTGGGACATGCCCCAGTTGTGTCATATGCCTCTGCTGCGTAACCCGGACAAAAGCAAGCTCTCGAAGCGCAAGAACCCGACCAGCATTACCTTCTACGAACGCATGGGCTACCTGCCTCATGCTGTGCTCAACTATCTCGGGCGCATGGGCTGGTCAATGCCGGACGAGCGCGAGAAGTTTTCCCTCGACGAAATGGTGGCTCACTTTGACATTCAGCGGGTCTCGCTGGGCGGGCCAATCTTCGACGTCGAGAAACTGGCCTGGCTCAACGGTCAATGGATTCGCGAGCTGTCCGAGAATGACTTCGTTGAAGCGGTGCAACGCTGGGCACTCAACCCTGAATATCTGCGTCCTATGGTTCCACTGGTTCAAGCGCGGGTCGAGACCTTCAGTGACCTGGTTCCCTTGGCGGGCTTTTTCCTGAGCGGCAAGGTGAATCCTGCTCCCGAGCTGTTCGCTCACAAGAAATTGTCGCCCGATCAGGTCCGCCAGGCATTGCAGCTTCTTTTGTGGAAGCTGGAGGCGCTACGTGAGTGGGACAAGGAGAATATCACCGCGAGCATTCAGTTCATCGCCGAAGGGCTGGAACTCAAGCTTCGAGATCTGATGCCGCTGCTTTTCGCTGCGATCACCGGTCAGGCGAGTTCCGTATCGGTATTGGTCGCCATGGCCCACCTGGGGCCGGACCTGACCCGCTTCAGGTTGCGTCAGGCGCTGGAGCTGCTGGGCGGCAGTTCGAAAAAGGAAGTGAAAGCCTGGGAGAAGCTGCTGGCGGGATTGGGGGCGTAAAGCTAGAAGCTAGAGGCGGGAAGGTGGAAAACCCGGAGGGATAGTGGGTTTTGTCTTCTCCGGGGTGTTGTACCTACAGCCTGCAAGTCCGCTGCAGTCTCGGCCTTCAAGCTTCAAACATCCCGCTTCGCTGGTTAAGTTGCTGTTTTGCGTTAAATTCTGTTGACAGACCAGGGCATGAATCATAATATGCGCCCCGTCCAGAAGNTGTTGACAGACCAGGGCATGAATCATAATATGCGCCCCGTCCAGAAGACGGGGCTATAGCTCAGCTGGGAGAGCGCCTGCATGGCATGCAGGAGGTCAGCGGTTCGATCCCGCTTAGCTCCACCAATTTCTTTGGTCAACGTTCTGCGTTGACCTGTTTTTACACTGATGCCTTGAGGCGCCCAGCCTCAAACGCATAGAAGGGTTTGCGTCCCCTTCGTCTAGTGGCCTAGGACACCGCCCTTTCACGGCGGTAACAGGGGTTCGAGTCCCCTAGGGGACGCCATTATTGATCCGGTACAGGCAATATCGTATCGGCGGTCGCAAGACCACGGGGCTATAGCTCAGCTGGGAGAGCGCCTGCATGGCATGCAGGAGGTCTGCGGTTCGATCCCGCATAGCTCCACCATTTCAAAGGGCCGGCATTTATTGTCGGCCCTTTTTTTTGTGCTGGTGGAGTACGCACCGGACCGGTACGCCGGCGCGATGGGCGCCGGCGTCGGTCGCTAAGCGCGGCTATTGTGCGATTGGCATGAGCCGAGCGACCGCCGTATCCACCACCCGTCGCGGCAAGCGCCGTGCTTTACCCAGTGCTTTACGCAATCCGCCAGGCTGCGTCGTATCCAGTTCCTTCTGCTTCATGCCGGGTACGTACATACGGTTGGTCTCAATGCAGAACACCGGTTTGCCGGCGGAGCGCATGATCTCGATTGCTTGCGCCTTTTCGCTCTCGATGAACAGTTGCGCCAGCGGATTGTTACGATATACCTCGGCTTTGAACTTGTGATGCATGTTCAGACGTCGCCGTTCCTCGGCCGACGGCAGATCCAGCATATGCAGGGTGCCATAGCGCACGCCATTTCGTTGCAGCCAATCCTCGGTCTCGGCGCGGTACTTTTCGAGTCGGCTGGTAACCAGATGCGCGATCGGTAGCGAAGGGATATGAAGCGGTCGGGTAGTACTGAGGAAATTGCGATATACAGGACCGTCGTCGTTTTCGGCCTGGGTCGGATCAACGCACAGAACACCATCGATATCGAAGCACGCCTGACCGACCAGTGGGTGGTGCATGATATTCCACTCGTAGACCCTCGGGTGCTCAAGCACCTCCAGCACCAGATCGATATCCAGGACATGCTCTCTTTCGGCGAAGGCTACCAGTGTCGTCACCGACGCGGCGCGATGCTTTTCGAGTTTCTCTTTCGCCTGTTGCATCGAATGTGGGCTCGACAGGCAATCATCAACCAGCAATATTCTCCGGGCGCCAATTTCGGGTGAGGCGTCGCTGCGCAGAAGCGTCTGGAGATCGGTGCTCGGCTGGTTCAGTTTGAGCGCGATGATATTCGCCACCAGCATGCCGCTACGCGACGCCCCAACTACCAGTTCGGCGTCGCGGGGGAAGTTGCCGGCGTGATCATTAATCAGCGTTGATAGGTCGTTCAGGCTTCGATAGTTCATTGCAGCTGCTCCTGGCCTCGTTATCTGCACCCGGGCGGATAACGCGAATTGTCTGAGAGAGCTCCAGGACATCGCGCGACAGGCGCAGACCAGAACTCGTTCCGATGCTCTTCCTGATGAGAATGTGCAGGTTGTTGCAAGGCCGATATTCAACAGGAAGAGTGTCCAGCCTGCGACTCTTTCATGACGTTAGTGTGACCTGTAGCCGACGAATGTTGAGGTCCGGGACAGAGTCGTCATCGGCGACAGCAGCGAGGCCCCTGTGCGGGGGTTCGCTGGCTCAGGACGTCAGGCAGTCAACGCAGAAGGATAGCTGTCCGTCTGTGGCCTGCAGCCGGCGCAAGCCGTGGATATCACTCTCGAATCCGGGAAACTGGCGGTCGAGCGTTGAAGCGATCTGCAGAAAGTCCACGATCGCGGTGCTGTCGGCAGGAAAGCGCTCCCCGGGCATGATCACCGGGATGCCGGGCGGGTAGGGCACAAGCATTACTGCGCTGACGCGGCCTGCCAGTTGCTCGATGGATACTGATTCGACGTTTCCCCGCACCATTTCCTGATAGGCATCAGCCGGCCGCAGGGCCATCTCCGGCAATTCGGTATACAGCTGCCGGGATACCTTTACCAGTCGCTGGGTCTTGTAGAAATGGTGTAATTGTTGGCTAAGATCGCGCAGCCCCATGCCGCTGTAATGCCCTGTCCGTGCGATGCCAGGCAGCGTTACCTCAAGTGGTGCATTGGTGTCATAAAGCCGCTTGAATTCCTGCAGCTCGGACACCAGCGTGCTCCACTTGCCTTTGGTAATGCCCAGCGAGAACAGAATCAGAAAGGAATACAGCCCGGTCTTCTCGACAACGAGCCCGCGCTCGGCGAGAAAGCGAGTGACGATAGCGGCGGGTATGCCGCTTCGGGCCAGGCGTCCCTGTTCTTCCACCCCGGGCGTAAGCAGGGTCACCTTGATCGGATCAAGCAATGCGTAATCGTCTGCCATCGGGCCGAACCCATGCCACCCGGCCTCGTTATCGAGTGTCCAGTCATGCGCTGAAAGCGGTTCGGCGTTCAACGCCGCTGCAGGCTCCCATAGGTCGAACCACCACTGGTCTTCATCAAGCCGCTCGGCAATCTGGTGCATGGCGCAGCGGAACGACAGCGCCTCGTCCAGGGTTTCCTGTACCAATGAACGTCCTGGTGCGCCTGCCATCATGCCCGTGGCCACATCGATGGACGCGATGATGCCGTAATGCGGCGAAGTGGAGGTGTGCATCATGAAAGCTTCGTTGAAACGCTGCTCATCCAGCGATTGCTCATCGCTGTTTTCGGCGAGGATGATCGAGGCCTGCGACAGTGCGGCTAATACCTTGTGCGGCGATTGCGTAGCGAACACCAGCGGATGCTGCGCGCGGGGAAATCCGCGATGACGACCCATGCCATGGCGACCGGCATAAAATTCGTGGAAGGCGGCGTACCCGTACCAGGCTTCGTCAAAATGCAGAATATCAACAGCGTCCTCAAGCTCGTCCTTGATCAGCTCGGCGTTATAGCAAAGCCCGTCGTAGGTCGAGTTCGTGACCACCCCCAGGCGGATCCTGGCTTCGCGTCCCTGCAAAAGGGGATGCTCCGCCAGCCGTTCACGCAGCCGCTGGGGAGAGAAGGAATCGAGACTGATCGGGCCGATGATGCCGTAGTCGTTACGCGAACCGGTGAGGTATACGGGAATCGCCCCGGTCATGATGATCGCGTGCAGGATCGACTTGTGGCAGTTGCGGTCCACCAACACCACATCGTCGCGGGTGACATAGGCGTGCCAGATAATCTTGTTGGCGGTGGAGGTGCCGTTGACGACGTAGAAACTGTGGTCAGCGCCAAAGGTGCGTGCGGTATTGGCCTCGGCCGCGGCGATGGGGCCGTTATGGTCGAGCAGCGAGCCCAGGCCCGGCACCGAAACCGACAGG
This sequence comes from Pseudomonas profundi, assembly GCF_008638305.1. Taxonomy (GTDB): domain Bacteria; phylum Pseudomonadota; class Gammaproteobacteria; order Pseudomonadales; family Pseudomonadaceae; genus Halopseudomonas; species Halopseudomonas profundi. The sequence continues at coordinate 37,305 of NZ_VTPZ01000018.1, read as the reverse complement.
TCCGAACGCAGGGTGTTTTCGCCGAAGAAATCATGAAAAGCACGTCCGACAGGGCTCTTGCGAAAGGCGACACCACCGCCGTGGCCGGGCGAATGCCAGGAGTAGCTGGCGCGTCCGGTGTAATCCATCAATGCCTTGAAGAACGGCGGTAACAGCTGGGATAGATAAGAGCGGGCAGTGCGTGCAATCTGTCCGGCGATGAAAGGCAGGGTGTCCTCGAACAGGTAAATGATGCCGCGCAACTGGTGCAGGTTGCGCAGCTCGGCAAGCTTGGCGCTATCCAGGTTCTGCTGAATGCTCAGCGCCATGATCGGCAGTTCGGGCGAGCGCGAATGCGCGGCCTCAAAAAGCGCACGCACTGGTGCGAGATCGGCTTCCAGGTCCGCGGTAAACAGGATGCATGACAATCCGCGGTGCGCCTCGGCGATCAAGCGGCCCTCGTCTGTCGAAGCGGTACCAAGCACTTCAAAACCTTCCTGCTCCAACCCTTTGAAGAGTTCTGCAAGCTGAGTACCGGCCACGTCCTGCCGGCCGATGTGTGGATTAATCACCAGAATGGGAAAGTGCAGGTGTTTGAACATGCGAACGGTTCCGTCAGGAGTATGCCTACACGCTAGCCGGTTGGTGGTTGCTGCGGCAAGTCAGACGATTGCATCAAATCAGACGAAGACACATGCGAAACAAAGATCCATATTATTGGGGGCATACGGGGAAGGCCCGTGACCGGCGGTGTTATGCTGCACGCCCATCGAATGCGCTGAAGGAGCTGACTCTGTGAACTGGGATCTCGACAACCCGCATACCTGCGATATCACCGTTCAGGCGGCTGACATCGACGAATTGGGGCACGCCAACAACGCCGTCTATGTCGGCTGGCTGGAGCGTTGTGCCTGGAACCATTCTCAATCCCTGGGGCTGGGCGTAGAGGAATATCGCGAGCTGGACAGGGCGATGGCGGTGGTGCGCCACGAGATCGATTACCTTGGCGCGGCGTACGAGAAGGACGAGCTGGTAATGGCGACGTGGATCGTGCACTGGGACCGCAAGCTGCGCATGACTCGGCATTTCCAGTTGGTGCGCAAATCGGACCAGGCGACCCTGTTGCGGGCAAAAACAATCTTTGCCTGCATCGAGATGAGCTCTGGCAAACCGCGACGCATGCCGCCGGTTTTTATCGAGAAATATGCGCGAGGCCTGACGGAAGCTCAAATGCAGGGTTGAGTGTCCCAGAGAGCGATCAGGCGGGCCGACAGTTCGTCGGCTCGACCCTTCATTCTGGAAGCGGTGCTTAACGGTATTCGCAGAGGTATGCCGTATCCTGCTCAACTTGCAGATGGAACCGGCTGTTGCCCGGCACCGTAAACTGCATGCCTGCGCTGAATTCTTCCCACTGCTCGCTGCCTGGCAGTTTGACGGTGAGGTGGCCGCTGATCACATGCATGATCTCCAGCTGACTGGTTCCGAATTCATACTCTCCCGGCGCCATCACGCCGACGGTCGCTGCGCCCTCTAGCTGCCGGAAGGCGATAGAGGCAACCTTGCCTTCGAAGTATTCGTTTACCGTGAACATTGTTGCGCTCCTGATAGGGATTAAAAGGGTCAACATTATGCCGATGCGGCTCGCGAAGCGGCAATCCAAATCACCGAAAGGTGGATTCTTTCTGCATGCACCCGGGCGAATCGGCATGCATCGAACCCGGCAATCTGAACCTGTGATTTGTTCGAGGGTCAGGTATGTGTGTACCCAACAACTTCGGAGTTACTTATGAAAGCTTCTGCAACTGCCTGGTTTGCCGCTCTGGCTCTCGGTTTGACAGCTGCCTCGGCTCACGCCGATGACCTGGAAGGTGATATCGAGTCGATTGATAAGGAAGCCATGTCTTTCGTGGTCGACGGTAAGTCATTCTCGACCAATGAGCAGACCGAGTACGAAGACAAGCTCAAGTCGTTCGGCGATCTTCAGCAGGGTATGCGCGTGGAGGTGGACTATGAGGAAACCAACGGCGAAATGATCGCAACAGAAATCGAAATTGACGACTGATCAAGCATGACAACCAGCTGCCGCAGGCATCCTGCGGCCTGGTTTCCCCCTTGTGCCCTGTTATTATCCCCTCCATATAACCGCTTCTCTTGAGTCCGAGGCTAAGCGCTCGACTTGAAGAGTCCGTCGATTCAGCACCACCCCTGGAGGCAATATGGCGAGCATCGCTTTTATAGGTTTGGGCGTAATGGGTTACCAGATGGCTGGTCACCTGCTACGTGCAGGGCATGAGGTCGGAGTGTTCAACCGCACGGATGAGAAAGCTCAGGCCTGGGTTGCCGAATTTGGTGGCGAAGCTTTTTCTACGCCTGCTCGCGCGGCAGCTGAGCGTGATTTCATCATGATCTGCGTGGGTAATGATGATGATCTGCGACAGGTTGTCAGTGGTCCCGACGGTGTGTTGGAAGGGGTGCGATCCGGTGCCGTTCTGGTCGACCATACAACAGCATCTGCGGGCGTGGCGCGAGAAATCGCCCTGCTATGCACGTCCAAGGGGGTTGGCTTTCTGGATGCGCCGGTATCCGGAGGCCAGGCTGGCGCAGAGGCCGGAAAACTCACGGTAATGGTGGGCGGGGAAGAGGCGGTATATGACCTGGCGCGTCCGGCCATCAGCAGCTACGCAAAGATGGTGCGGCGGATGGGTGAAGTGGGCAGCGGGCAGCTAACCAAAATGGTCAACCAGATCTGTATTGCGGGTCTGGTGGAAGGCCTTGCCGAAGCGCTGAGTTTTGCCCGCTGTGCCGGGCTGGATGCCGAGGCTGCAATGCAGGTGATCAGTAAGGGTGCGGCACAATCCTGGCAGCTGGAGAACCGCCACAAAAGCATGATTGCCGGTGAGTTTGATTTCGGTTTTGCAGTGGACTGGATGCGCAAGGATCTAGGTATCGTTCTGGATGAGGCGCGCAGCAACGGTGCTCAGCTGCCGGTCACGGCTCTGGTGGACCAGTTTTACGCTGATGTCCAAGCCATGGGAGGAGGGCGCTGGGATACATCGAGTCTGATTGCCAGGTTTGAGCGCCCCAAATAAACTGGCGCGCCGGATTACGATGGCCAGTATGACTTCGAGCCGGGAGTGTGGTGGCGGATGAGTGTGATTGAGCGGGGTGTCCATATGAAATGTCGGGAAGGCTGCGGCGCATGCTGTATTGCGCCCTCAATATCCTCTGCAATTCCCGGTATGCCTGACGGTAAGCCAGCAGGCGTCGCCTGTATCAACCTGACGCCGGATAATCGCTGCGGAATATTTACTTCACCGTTACGCCCGCTGGTATGCAGCCAGTTTGCTGCTGATCCGCAGGTATGTGGGGAAAGTACCGAGGAAGCGCTGATGATATTGCGATGGTGGGAACAGCAAACCGCCTGATCTTTGCGCTTTGGCCTGATACAAAAAACCCCGCTCGATGGCGGGGTTTTTCGCGTTATCTGGTCGGATAATCCCGCTGTTCCGAGCCGGTGTACAGCTGGCGCGGACGACCGATCTTGTACGGATTGCTGATCATCTCGTTCCAGTGTGCAATCCAGCCTGGCGTACGACCCGTGGCAAAAATCACCGTGAACATTTCGGTGGGAATACCGATGGCCTTCAGGATGATGCCGGAATAGAAGTCCACGTTCGGATACAGGTTGCGCTCGATAAAGTACGGATCGGTCAGCGCGATTTCTTCCAGCTTCATCGCCAGCTCTAGCTGCGGATCGTTGATGCCGAGTTCGCCGAGCACTTCGTCGCAGGTCTGCTTCATGACCTTGGCGCGTGGATCAAAGTTTTTGTATACGCGATGACCGAAGCCCATCAGCTTGAACGGGTCGTCCTTGTCCTTGGCCTTTTCTACAAACTTGTCGATGTTGGACACGTCACCGATTTCATCCAGCATCCGCAGGACGGCTTCATTGGCACCGCCGTGTGCGGGGCCCCAGAGAGCGGCGATGCCCGCAGCGATACAGGCGAAGGGGTTGGCGCCCGAGGAGCCTGCAAGGCGTACGGTAGACGTCGAGGCGTTCTGTTCGTGATCCGCGTGCAGTACAAATACCCGATCCATCGCCTTGGCCAGGACCGGATTGATCTTCTTCTCTTCGCATGGTGTGTTGAACATCATGTGCAGGAAGTTTTCCGAATAGGACAGGTTGTTACGCGGAAACATGAACGGCTGACCGACCGAATATTTGTACACCATGGCTGCCAGGGTAGGCATCTTGGCGATAAGGCGGATCGCCGAAATTTCCCGATGATGGGCGTCGTTGATGTCCAGCGAGTCATGGTAGAACGCCGACAGCGCGCCGACCACGCCGCACATGATGGCCATCGGATGCGCATCGCGACGGAAACCATTAAAGAAGTGCGACAGTTGTTCATGCACCATGGTGTGGCGTTTGATGGTGGTATCAAAGGTTTGCTTCTCTTCGTCAGTCGGAAGCTCGCCCTTGAGCAGCAAGAAGCAGGTTTCGAGGAAGTCGGCCTTCTCGGCCAGCTGTTCGATCGGGTAACCACGATGCAACAAGATCCCTTTGTCGCCATCAATGTAGGTGATCTTTGATTCACAGGATGATGTGGCCATGAAGCCGGGGTCGAATGTAAAAACCCCTTCTGCCGTCAAACCGCGGACATCCACCACATCTGGGCCTAGGGTGCCAGAGTAAACTGGCAGATCGATGGGGGCAGCGCCCTCGATGATCAATTGCGCCTTTTTATCAGCCATGAGGCCTCCTGTTTGATGGTATCGAAAGTGTGCCCCCACGCAGGGCCCGCATCACTATAAGGTCATAATCCCGTTTGTCAATTATGGGATAGAGAATGGTTATAAGCTTGATTTAAGCAGTCAATAAGCCGCTAGATCGGGGGCGTTAACCGCACAGCATGGACTGGGAATGCCCGCTGGAAAGAGTGTATCGCATTGTAATCAAAGGTCTGAGTCTCTATACTCCCTGTCCGGAAAAGCGGCCCATTAGCCCTCTGCCTGTCCCGGCATGGCTGCCTGTATGGACGCTTGGGTACCCACGCGAGTGCGCCTTCCTATAATCCAGCCCTGCCCACAGGGCCATAAGTGTGAATATAGCCGTGAATAGCAAAAGACCTGTCAATTTAGACCTCAGGACGATCAAACTTCCTGTCACTGCCTATACATCTATTGCTCACCGTATCTCGGGCATCATTCTGTTTGTCGCCATAGCAGGTTTGCTATGGATGCTGGACAGCTCACTGAGTTCCGAAAGCGGCTTCGAGCAGGTTCAGGATGTTTTCGAAAACCCTTTAGTCAAGTTCATCACGTGGGGCGTCCTGTCTGCTCTGCTGTATCACCTGGTCGCTGGTATCCGGCACCTGGTGATGGATGCTGGCGTTGGTGAAGGGCTTGAAAGTGGCAAGCGTGGCGCGCAGGCGGTGATCGTCATTGCCGCTGTTCTGATTGTTCTTCTGGGGGTATGGATATGGTAACCAACGTCACCAACCTGTCGCGCAGCGGCCTGTATGACTGGATGGCGCAGCGCGTATCGGCGGTTGTGCTAGCTGTTTACACCCTGTTTCTGCTCGGTTACCTGATCGCCAACCCGGATCTGACTTTCGAACAATGGCATAACCTGTTCAGCCAGAACTGGATGCGCATTTTCAGTCTGCTGACGCTGGTCGCGCTGAGTGTGCATGCTTGGGTCGGAATGTGGACGATCTCTACCGACTATCTCACTCCGATGGCACTGGGCAAGTCTGCCACCGTTGTTCGCTTCCTTTTCCAGACTGTCTGCGGGCTGGCAATGTTTGTCCTGTTCGTCTGGGGCGTCCAGATTCTTTGGGGTTTCTAAATGGCTAATATTCGTACACTGACTTTTGATGCCATCATTGTAGGTGGCGGTGGTGCTGGTATGCGCGCGGCGCTGCAGCTGGCTCAGGGCGGACACAAGACTGCCGTCGTTACCAAGGTTTTCCCGACCCGTTCGCACACCGTATCCGCCCAGGGCGGCATCACCTGTGCTATCGCCTCGGCAGATCCGAACGACGATTGGCGCTGGCACATGTATGACACCGTCAAGGGTTCCGATTACATCGGCGACCAGGACGCCATCGAGTACATGTGTTCCGTAGGGCCGGAAGCGGTATTCGAACTTGAGCACATGGGTCTGCCTTTCTCCCGTACCGAGCAGGGCCGCATTTACCAGCGTCCGTTCGGTGGTCAGTCCAAAGGTCCGGATAACCCGACTCAGGCTGCCCGTACCTGCGCCGCCGCGGACCGTACTGGTCACGCGCTGCTGCACACGCTGTATCAGAACAACGTCAAGCACGACACTACCTTCCTTAATGAATGGTATGCAGTGGATCTGGTCAAGAACCAGGACGGCGCTGTGGTGGGTGTCATCGCCATTTGTATTGAAACCGGTGAGACCGTTTATATCCGCGCCAAGGCCACTGTACTGGCCACCGGTGGTGCAGGGCGTATTTATGCATCTACTACCAACGCACTGATCAATACCGGTGATGGCGTCGGCATGGCGCTGCGCGCAGGCGTGCCTGTTCAGGATATTGAAATGTGGCAGTTCCACCCCACCGGTATTGCCGGCGCGGGTACGCTGGTTACCGAGGGTTGCCGTGGTGAGGGTGGCTACCTGATCAACAAGCACGGTGAGCGGTTCATGGAGCGCTATGCTCCAAACGCCAAGGATCTTGCTGGTCGTGACGTTGTTGCTCGCTCCATGGTCAAGGAAATCATCGCCGGTAACGGCTGTGGTCCGGAAGGCGACCACGTGATGCTGAAGCTGGATCACCTGGGTGAGGAAGTCCTGCACAGTCGTCTGCCTGGTATTTGTGAGCTGTCCAAAACCTTCGCTCACGTTGATCCCGTCACTGCCCCGATCCCTGTTGTTCCGACCTGTCACTACATGATGGGCGGTGTTGCTACCAATATTCATGGCCAGGCACTGACTCAGGATGCCCAGGGCAATGACAAGATCATTGACGGTCTGTTTGCTGTCGGTGAAGTGGCCTGCGTATCGGTACACGGCGCCAACCGTCTGGGCGGTAACTCGCTGCTTGACCTGGTGGTGTTCGGTCGTGCAGCCGGCTTGCATCTGGAAAGCGCGTTGAAGGAAGGCATCGATCATCGCGGCGCTTCGGAGTCCGATATCGAGTCGTCCCTGGCGCGTCTGTCCGGACTGAACGAGCGCACTACCGGTGAAGATGTGGCGCCGCTGCGCAAGGAATTGCAGAGCTGCATGCAGAACTATTTCGGTGTATTCCGTACCGGCGAGTTCATGCAGAAAGGTATCAAGCAACTGGCCGAACTGCGCGAGCGTATCGCCAACGTCAAGATCCAGGACAAGAGCCAGGCGTTCAACACTGCCCGGATCGAAGCGCTGGAACTACAGAACCTGCTGGAAGTCGCCGAGGCCACAGCTATTGCTGCTGACACCCGGACTGAAAGCCGTGGCGCCCACGCACGTGAAGATTACGAGGACCGGGACGATGTGAACTGGTTGTGCCACAGCCTGTACATGCCCGCGACCAAGGAACTGCGCAAGCGTGCGGTGAACTTCTCGCCAAAGACAGTGCCGAGCTTCGAGCCTAAAGTGCGTACTTATTAAGGGTGACCGATATGTTGCAAGTAAGCGTCTACCGTTATAACCCCGAGAGCGACAACGCTCCCTACATGCAGGACTTCCAGATCGACACCGGCGGCAAGGACATCATGGTCCTTGACGTGCTGGCTCTGGTGAAGGAGCAGGACGTGGGCATGGCCTACCGCCGCTCCTGCCGTGAGGGCGTTTGTGGTTCCGACGGGATGAATATCAACGGAAGAAACGGCCTGGCGTGTATCACTCCTCTGTCAGAGGTGGTGAAGAACAACAAGCTGGTTTTGCGTCCTCTGCCTGGTTTGCCGGTAATACGTGACCTGGTTGTGGATATGAGCATCTTCTATAAGCAATACGAGAAGGTTCAGCCGTATTTGCAGAATGATACGCCGGCGCCCGCGATTGAGCGCCTGCAAACGCCTGAGGAACGGGCGAAGCTGGATGGCTTGTACGAATGTATTCTTTGTGCATGTTGCTCCACTTCCTGTCCTTCGTTCTGGTGGAATCCAGACAAGTTTATCGGTCCTGCTGGTCTGCTCCAGGCTTATCGTTTCCTGGCCGACAGCCGCGACACCAAGACCGACGAGCGTCTGGCTTCTCTGGACGATCCGTTCAGCGTATTCCGCTGCCGCGGCATCATGAACTGCGTGAATGTCTGCCCGAAGGGTCTGAATCCGACCCGTGCGATTGGACACATCCGCAACATGTTGTTGCAGAGCGGTACCTGATTGGCGTGATTCTGCATTAAGGTTGGCCTGTGCCGGCTCCTGCTATAGGGAGTCGGTCAGATTTAGTCGAACCGCAGCCCAAAAAGCCGCGGTTTGTAATACCTATAAACCAACAGGGGCACTCGGGTAACACCCGAACTATCTGTCGGGGCCGGCGATATTCCGGAAAGCAGGGTCTGGTAGGGCAAGGAACGGCAGCGACACTGTCGAACGTCTTGCTTCATAGCCTGCACGGAAGGCAGTTTCTTATGCCGATTAATGGTCTTTGCGCCAGGTGGTGTCCCCTTAAAGAGGGTGACCAAGCATGCCAGACAGCGAAATGCAGCAGCTGTGGAGCACGTCTCACTTATCCGGTGGGAATGCCTCCTATGTTGAAGAGCTCTATGAGCTCTATCTGCACGATCCGAACAGCGTAGCCGAAGAATGGTGCAGTTATTTCCAGAAGCTGCCGCAGATCAACGGACACGCCGCCTCGGATGTTTCCCATTCCACCATTCGCGAACATTTCGAGAAGCTCGCGACCAGTAGCCGCCGCCCCCAGGCGAGCGCAGGTGGACAAGTCAGCAGTGAGCACGAGAAGAAACAGGTCGATGTGCTGCGCCTCATCCAGGCTTACCGGATGCGCGGACATCAGGCCTCCCGCCTCGATCCGCTCGGCTTGTGGGTTCGGGACAAGATCGCTGATTTGACCTTCGATGACTACGCTTTGACCGATGCTGATCTGGACACTGTGTTTCGCACCGGTGAGCTGAAAATCGGCAAGGAAGAAGCACCCCTCCGCGAAATACTGGAAGCGTTGCAGTCGACGTATTGCTCGACTTTCGGCGCCGAATACATGCACATCGTCGACTCGGCCCAGCGCCGCTGGTTCCAGCAGCGTCTGGAGACCGTACGCGGCCGTCCGCAGCACTCGGTCGAGAGCCGCAAGCACCTGCTTGAGCGCCTGACTGCCGCCGAAGGCCTGGAAAAGTACCTTGGCACCAAGTACCCCGGCACCAAGCGTTTTGGCGCTGAAGGGGCCGAGAGCATGATTCCCATGCTCGACGAGATCATCCAGCGTGCCGGTTCCTACGGTACCCAGGAAATCGTGTTGGGGATGGCCCACCGTGGTCGCCTGAACGTACTGGTCAATACGCTGGGCAAGAACCCGCGTGACCTGTTCGACGAGTTTGAAGGCAAAGCCAAGCTGGCGTTGGGCTCCGGTGACGTCAAGTATCACCAGGGCTTCTCCTCCAACGTAATGACCTCCGGCGGGGAAGTGCATCTAGCACTGGGTTTCAACCCTTCGCACCTGGAGATCGTTTCTCCGGTGGTAGAGGGATCGGTGCGTGCTCGTCAGGATCGCCGCAAGGACGCCACGGGTGACAAGGTGATGCCGATCAGTATTCACGGTGATGCGGCGTTTGCCGGTCAGGGTGTAGTCATGGAGACATTCCAGATGTCCCAGACCCGCGCCTACAAGACCGGCGGCACTATCCATATCATCATCAATAACCAGGTCGGCTTTACTACCAGCCGCCAGGAAGACGCGCGCTCGACTGAATACGCTACCGACGTGGCGAAGATGATTCAGGCACCGATCCTGCACGTGAACGGTGATGACCCGGAAGCGGTCCTGTGGGTTACCCAGCTGGCCGTTGACTACCGCATGCAGTTCAAGCGCGACGTAGTGATCGACCTGGTCTGCTACCGCCGTCGTGGTCATAACGAGGCGGATGAGCCGTCCGGTACCCAGCCACTGATGTACTCGGTGATCAGCAAGCATCCCACCACGCGTGATATCTATGCCGAGAGACTCGTGCAAGCCGGGGTTCTCACCGCTGAAGATATTGAGGGCATGATAGATGAATATCGGACAGCACTGGACAATGGCGATCACGTCGTCAAGAGCCTGGTCAAGGAGCCTGACAGCACCTCTTTCGTCAACTGGTCGCCCTATCTGGGCCATGTCTGGACTGCACGCCACGACACCCGTTTTGACCTGAAGACCTTGCAAGAGCTTGCCAACCAGCTGAATACCGTTCCCGACGGTCTGGTCGTGCAGCGTCAAACCGGCAAGATCATTGAAGACCGTCGCAAGATGGCCGCTGGTGGCCTGGCGTTGAACTGGGGCTTCGCAGAGACCATGGCCTACGCCACACTACTGCATGAAGGGCACCCGGTACGGATTTCCGGTCAGGACGTTGGCCGCGGTACCTTCTCGCACCGCCATGCGGTGTTGCATAACCAGAAGGACGGCACCAGCTACGTTCCGCTGGCCAACCTGTCGGAAAGCCAGCCACGCTTCGACATTTATGACTCCCTGCTGTCGGAGGAGGCGGTACTGGCCTTCGAGTATGGTTATGCGACCACTACGCCGAATGCGCTGGTTGTCTGGGAAGCGCAGTTCGGGGACTTTGCCAACGGTGCACAGGTGGTTATCGACCAGTTTATCTCGAGTGGCGAGCATAAATGGGGCCGTCTGTGCGGGCTGACCATGTTGCTGCCGCACGGGTATGAAGGGCAGGGGCCTGAGCACTCGTCTGCTCGCCTTGAGCGCTTCCTTCAGCTCAGTGCCGAGCACAATATCCAGGTGTGTGTGCCGACTACGCCTGCGCAGATATATCACTTGCTGCGCCGCCAGGTTATTCGTCCGCTGCGCAAGCCATTGATCGTGCTCACGCCAAAGTCACTGCTACGTCACAAGCTTGCGGTATCAAGTCTGGAAGAACTTGCCGAGGGCTCCTTCCACACGGTCGTGCCCGAGATCGATACGCTCGACCCGGCCAAGGTTGAACGCGTCATCATGTGTAGCGGCAAGGTTTACTACGATCTGCTGGAAAAACGTCGTGCCGAAGGCAATGAGACAGCTGCCATTGTGCGTATCGAGCAGCTGTATCCGTTCCCCGAGGAAGACCTGGCTGAAGCGCTGGCACCTTACCAGTCACTGAAGAAGGTCATCTGGTGTCAGGAAGAACCGATGAACCAGGGCGCCTGGTATTGCAGTCAGCATCACATGCGTCGGGTAATCGGCCAGCACAAGATCGACAACCTGTATCTGGACTACGCTGGACGGGAGGCCTCGGCTGCCCCGGCTGGTGGCTATGCGTCCATGCATGCAGAACAACAGGCAAAACTCCTGCAAGACGCTTTCACCATCTGAGCAGCTGCAGACACAACAGAATTGATAAGGATCGACCATGGCTATTGAAATCAAGGCCCCTACTTTCCCTGAATCGGTTGCCGACGGCACCGTAGCGACCTGGCACAAGCAGCCGGGTGATGCAGTCAAGCGCGACGAGCTGATCGTTGATATCGAGACCGATAAAGTCGTACTGGAAGTACTGGCTGAGGCCGATGGCGTACTCGGAGACATCGTCAAGGGCGAAGGCGAGACCGTGCTCAGCGCGGAACTGCTTGGCACCTTGAACGAAGGCGCTGCCGGGGCTGCACCCGCGGCCAAGGAAGCACCCAAACAGGAAGCCGCTTCCACTGCTGCACCGGCTGCAGAGTCAGCTGACGACGCAATGATGGCACCTGCCGCGCGCAAGCTGGCCGAAGAAAACGGCCTCAGCGCTTCGCAGATTGCCGGCACAGGTAAGGGCGGACGCATCACCAAGGAAGACGTCGTCAACGCCATCGAGGCGAAGAAATCCGCACCGGCCAAGCCTGCCGCTGCGCCTGCCAAGCCAGCTGCAGCCCAATCGGGTGCCGAAGCGCTGGGGGAGGGTGACCGCGTCGAGAAGCGTGTTCCCATGACTCGCCTGCGTGCACGAATCGCCGAGCGTCTGGTTGATGCCCAGTCCAGCATGGCGATGTTGACTACCTACAACGAAGTCAACATGAAGCCGATCATGGATCTGCGCAAGAAATACAAGGATCAGTTCGAGAAGAAGCACAATGGCGTGCGTCTTGGCTTCATGTCTTTCTTCGTCAAGGCTGCAACCGAGGCGCTCAAGCGCTTCCCTGCGGTCAATGCCTCGATTGATGGCAATGACGTCGTGTACCACGGTTATCAGGATATCGGTGTAGCCGTATCCAGTGACCGGGGCCTGGTTGTGCCGATCCTTCGCAATACCGAACACATGGGCCTGGCGCAGATTGAAGGCACCATCGCCGATTACGGCCGCAAGGCACGTGATGGCAAGTTGTCGATGGAAGAAATGACTGGCGGAACCTTTACCATCTCCAATGGTGGTGTGTTTGGCTCACTGCTGTCCTCGCCGATCGTGAACCCGCCGCAGGCAGCCATTCTTGGCATGCACAAGATCCAGGAACGCCCGATGGCGGTGAATGGTCAGGTCGTGGTGCTGCCGATGATGTACCTGGCGCTGTCCTACGATCACCGTCTGATCGACGGCAAGGAAGCGGTCAGCTTCCTCGTTGCCATCAAGGATTTGCTGGAAGATCCGGCGCGCATCCTGCTGGAAATCTGATTCAGTCAACGCGTTCAGCTTCGAGCGGCAAGCTGTCAGGGGACAGGTACTGACAGCTTCTGAGCTCCGCCGCAAACAGAGGAAATGGATATGAGTGAGAAATACGATGTTGTCGTAATCGGTGCCGGTCCCGGTGGCTATGTAGCCGCCATTCGCGCCGCGCAGTTGGGCCTGAAAACCGCATGTATCGAAGAGTATGTGGGTAAGGATGGCAAGCAGGCCCTGGGTGGGACTTGTCTCAACGTGGGCTGTATTCCGTCCAAGGCGTTGCTGGACAGCTCATGGAAATTCCATGAGGCGCAGGATGGCCTGGCACTGCACGGTATTGAAACCAAGGGTGTCAGCATTGATGTGCCGGCGATGATTGACCGCAAGGACAAGATCGTCAAGCAGTTCACTGGCGGCGTCGCTTCGTTGTTCAAGGCAAACGGTGTCACGAGCATCGAGGGCCACGGCAAGCTGCTGGCCAACAAGCAGGTTGAAGTCACCGCGAAGGATGGCACCACCACCGTTATCGAGGCGGGTAACGTCATCCTCGCATCGGGTTCACGTCCCATTGATATTCCGCCTGCTCCGTTGACCGAGAACATCATCGTCGACTCCACCAGCGCGCTGGATTTCCAGACGACGCCGCAGAAGCTGGGTGTTATTGGTGCTGGCGTCATCGGTCTAGAACTTGGCTCGGTATGGCGTCGGTTGGGTGCTGAGGTGGTCGTTTTCGAAGCACTGGACAAGTTCCTTAGCCTCGCTGATGAGCAGGTTGCCAAGGAAGCGCTCAAGACCTTTACCAAGCAGGGCTTGCAGGTTCGTCTGGGTGCCCGGGTCACCGGCACTGAAGTCAAGGGTGAGCAGGTAACGGTTTCTTTCACTGACGCCAACGGCGAGCAACAGCTTACGTTCGACAAGTTGATTGTGGCAGTTGGGCGTCGTGCCTACACCGAGAACCTGCTGGCCTCCGATTGTGGTGTCGATCTGGACGAGCGCGGCGTGATCTTCGTTGACGACTACTGCGAAACCAGCGCCCCAGGCGTCTATGCCGTCGGTGATGCGGTCCGCGGTCCAATGCTCGCACACAAGTCTTCTGAAGAAGGCGTGATGGTCGCCGAGCGTATCGCTGGCCAGAAAGCCGCGATGAATTATGACCTCGTTCCCTCGGTTATCTATACCCATCCGGAAATCGCATGGGTTGGCAAGAACGAGCAGCAGCTCAAGGCAGAGAACGTCGAAGTCAATATCGGCGTGTTCCCCTTCGCAGCCAATGGCCGCGCGGTAGCTGCCAACGAAACCACTGGTATGGTCAAGGTGATTGCGGATGCCAAGACTGACCGTGTACTGGGTGTACACGCAATTGGTCCGGGTGCAGCAGAGCTGGTACAGCAGGGCGCCATTGCGATGGAATTCGGCACCAGCGCAGAAGACATCGGCATGATGGTCTTCTCGCATCCGACCGTATCAGAAGCGCTGAAGGAAGCAGCGCTAGCGGTAAATGGCCACGCAATTCATGTAGCCAATCGCAAGAAGCGTTAAGATATCGCCCCTGTGACCGGCGGGTCATCCAATCCGCCGGTTGCCTGGCCCTTATCTGCAAGCACAGGCCGAGTGATCGGCCAGTCACCTGCGGGTGATACCCAGACGATGAATCAAGTCGGATGAAGGATGATGCATCGCCTGGCAAGGGTGACGGCGGCGCGGTCTGGCCGCTGCCATGAACGCAATTCCTACACGATCAAAACGGTAGACACGTATGAATCTCCACGAATATCAGGGAAAGCAGCTCTTTGCTGAGTACGGCCTTCCTGTCTCCAAGAGTTATGCTGTTGACACTCCTGAAGAAGCGGCAGAAGCCTGTGACAAAATTGGCGGTACCGAGTGGGTCGTCAAGGCTCAGGTTCACGCTGGCGGTCGCGGCAAAGCAGGCGGCGTCAAGCTGATCAAAAGCAAGGAAGATGCGAAGGCTTTCGCTGAAAAATGGCTCGGCCAGCGTCTGGTGACCTATCAGACTGATGCCGATGGTCAGCCTGTCGCCAAGATTCTGGTTGAATCCTGCACCGACATCGCCCAGGAACTGTACCTCGGCGCAGTCGTTGACCGTTCCAGCCGCCGTATCGTGTTCATGGCATCTACCGAAGGTGGCGTGGAGATTGAAAAGGTCGCAGAAGAAACCCCTGAGAAGATCCTCAAGGCGACTATCGACCCGCTGGTAGGCCCGCAGCCTTACCAGGGCCGTGACCTGGCGTTCCAGCTCGGCCTGCAGGGCGACCAGATCAAGCAGTTCACCAAGATCTTCATGGGTCTGGGCAAGCTGTTTGCCGACTACGACCTGGCGCTGCTGGAAATCAATCCGCTGGTCATCAAGGCCGACGGTGATCTGCATTGCCTGGACGCCAAGCTTGGCATCGATGGCAACGCCATGTACCGCCAGCCGAAGCTGCGTGCCATGCACGATCCGTCCCAGGACGACCCGCGCGAAGCCCACGCTGCCAAGTTCGAACTGAACTACGTTGCCCTTGAAGGCAACATCGGTTGCATGGTCAACGGCGCCGGTCTGGCTATGGGCACCATGGACATCGTCAACCACCACGGCGGCAAGCCTGCCAACTTCCTGGATGTGGGCGGCGGCGCGACCAAAGAACGCGTTACCGAAGCATTCAAGATCATTCTGTCTGACACTAATGTGGCGGCAGTGCTGGTCAACATTTTCGGCGGCATCGTTCGTTGCGACATGATTGCCGAAGGCATCATCGGCGCGGTGAAGGAAGTCGGCGTGAAGGTGCCGGTAGTGGTTCGCCTGGAAGGCAACAACGCCGACCTGGGTGCCAAGGTATTGCAGGAGAGTGGTCTGAACATCATTGCAGCAACCAGTCTGACCGACGCTGCTGAGCAAGTCGTCAAGGCCGCGGAGGGTAAATAAATGAGCATTTTGATCGATAAAGATACCAAGGTAATCTGCCAGGGCATTACTGGTTCACAGGGTTCGTTCCACACCGAACAGGCCATCGAATACGGCACCCAGATGGTTGGTGGCGTGACGCCGGGCAAGGGTGGTACTACCCACCTGGGCCTGCCGGTGTTCAACACCGTGCGTGAAGCGGTCGAGCAGACGGGTGCTACTGCCAGCGTGATCTACGTTCCTGCGCCTTTCTGCAAGGACTCCGTCCTGGAAGCGGCCAACGGTGGCATCAAGCTGATTGTCTGCATCACCGAAGGCATCCCGACTCTGGACATGCTCGACTGCAAAGTCATCTGTGACCAGCTGGGCGTACGCCTGATCGGACCTAACTGCCCGGGCGTCATCACCCCCGGCGAATGCAAGATCGGCATCATGCCCGGTCACATTCACCAACCAGGCAAGGTCGGCATCGTATCGCGTTCCGGCACCCTGACCTACGAAGCGGTCAAGCAGACCACTGACGCTGGCTTTGGCCAGTCCAGCTGCGTTGGCATCGGTGGGGACCCGATTCCGGGCTCCAACTTCATCGACATCCTGGAGATGTTCGAGAAGGATCCAAAAACCGAAGCAATCGTGATGATCGGCGAGATCGGCGGCAGTGCTGAAGAAGAAGCTGCAGCCTATATCAAAGCCAATGTCACCAAGCCGGTCGTCTCGTACATCGCTGGTGTAACCGCTCCGGCGGGCAAGCGCATGGGTCACGCAGGCGCGATCATCTCGGGCGGCAAGGGTACTGCCGACGAGAAGTTTGCTGCGCTGGAAGACGCCGGCGTCAAGACCGTACGGTCGCTTGCAGATATCGGCAAGGCATTGTCCGAGCTGACTGGCTGGGCGATGAAGTAACTGACCAGCCGGGGCCGCGGCCCCTTGTGTCAGATGAAACCCCGCTTCGGCGGGGTTTTTGTTTTTCGGGTCATCTATAATGCCCGGGATATCGCTTGTCTCTACCGGATGGGCCTGAATTTGAAGAGATCCCGTGAGAAAACTGTCATCCGCAAATCTGCTTGCGCTGGGTTTTATGACCTTTGCGCTGTTTCTCGGCGCCGGTAACGTCGTCTTTCCACCCGAGGCCGGCCTGGTCGCCGGGCAAAATATGTGGCCGACCGCGTTGGGCTTCCTGATTACCGCTGTGGGTTTGCCGCTGTTGACCCTCGTGGCGCTGGCCAAAGTAGGCGGCGGCATCAACGAGCTGACCAGCCCTCTGGGACGTTTGGCCGGTGTGGCTCTGGCTGTGCTGGTCTATCTGGCGATCGGGCCGTTGTTTGCCACGCCGCGCACCGCGGTCGTGTCTTATGAGATTGGCGTGGTGCCTTTCGTGCAGGACAGCTGGCAGACTCTGCTGGTTTATACGCTGGTATTCTTCTCTGCGGTTCTGTTCCTGGCGCTGAAGCCTGGACGACTGATGGATAACGTCGGCAAATACATCACGCCGATATTGGTAGCCGCGCTGGTGGTGTTGGGTCTGTCAGCCATTTTGTTCCCCGCTGGCGAGGTGGCGCCAGCTGCAGCAGCGTATCGGCGTGCGCCCTTCATCGAAGGCTTCCTGCAGGGTTACCTGACCATGGATACGCTGGGTGCACTGGTGTTCGGTATCGTCGTGACCACGGCCATACGCGACCGCCAGATCGATAACACCGCGCTCATCACGCGTTACACCATGATCGCCGCTGTCATTGCCGCAATCGGACTGGCGTTGGTGTATCTCGCATTGTTCCAGCTGGGTGCGACCAGTGGCTCACTGGTCGAACCAGGCGCCAACGGTGGCCGTATTCTGGCGGCATTCGTTCAGTTTCGTTTTGGCACCGCCGGCAGCATGCTGTTGAGCGTGGTTATTACGCTGGCTTGCCTGACTACCGCCGTGGGCTTGATGGTCGCCTGCGGTGAATTTTTCAGCAGGATCATGCCGGTGAGCTATTCGGCTGTCGTCTGGGTTTTCACCTTGTTCAGCATGGCCGTAGCAAACCAGGGCCTGGATAATCTGATCAGAATTTCCATCCCGGTGCTGGTGGGTCTGTATCCACTGGCTATCGTGTTAGTGCTGGTCGGTTTGCTGGTGCACGGGTGGGCGCGGCCACAGAACATCATGCGACCGGTCATGCTGGTGGCGCTGGTATTCGGCGTCATGGATGGGCTCAAAGCCGCCGGCCTGATGGAACCTGAAACCACCTGGTTACAGGCGTTACCTTTATCTTCCCAGGGCTTGGGTTGGCTTGTGCCGGTGGTGGTGATGCTGGTGGTTGCCATTGTTGTTGATCGCAGTCGGCACGGCGCGCTGCGTCATGCTGCCAATAACTGAGGCTGGTTTGATGTTCTCACTACCTGACGCAGGAAATGTCTGGCTCAATAGCGTTGCCCTCGCATGGTTTCTTTCGTGCTGGGTCGGCTATACATACTATGCGCGGCGCAAGGCGCGTGATACCGCCTGCCTGGCCAGTGTGCTGCATCTGTATCGCAAGGATTGGATGAGCCGGCTGTTAATGCGCGACCAGCGTATTGCTGATGTGAGCGTGATAGCCAACCTGGAGCGTAATACGGCGTTTTTTGCCTCAAGCACACTGTTGATCCTGGCTGGCCTGATCACTGTGATGGGGGCTACCGACCGTGCCGAAAGTCTGTTGCAGGATCTCCCTTTCGTTGTGCCTGTCAGCCGCGGAGCATCCGAAATCAAGCTACTGGTCATGCTCGGGATATTCGTTTATGCGTTCTTCACGTTCTCGTGGGGGATGCGTCAGTACAACTTTGCGTCAGTACTGCTTGGATCGGCGCCGCTGGTTGGCGAGAAGCGCGTTACCGAAGCGGAACGAAAGGCCTATGCAGCAAGGGCGGCACGGGTATTATCGATGGCAGGCTACTCGTTCAATCTGGGCTTGCGCTCTTATTACTTCGCGCTGGCGACCCTGGCCTGGTTTATCAATCCATTCCTTTTTCTGGCAGCAACTACCTGGGTCGTCTGGGTATTGTACCGGCGGGAATTTCACTCTCATGTACTTGAGGCGATGATGTTCACGCCGACGGAATTTGTCGATCCGACGCCGGATAATCCTGATTAGCACCATTGTTTCGAGGGCGGAGTGGGGACAAGGCGTGGACAGTGCGGGTGATGACGAACCGAAGGGGCGGTTATAAGCAGGATGCGCCGTCGGACGCACCCTGCAGAAAACCGCTATTGCTATTACTGGGTACCGGTGCCGCTGGTGCCGGATCCTGTAGTGCCAGTGCCAGTGCCAGTGCCAGTGCCAGTCCCGGTTCCTGTTCCTGTTCCAGTGGTGCCAGTGCCGGTGCCGGTGGTGCCAGTCCCGGTTCCAGTGGTGCCAGTGCCAGTTCCAGTCCCGGTAGTGCCGGTTCCAGTGGTGCCAGTGCCAGTTCCAGTCCCGGTAGTGCCGGTTCCAGTGGTGCCTGTGCCGGTTCCACTGCCCATGCCGCTGCCAGTCGCTCCTGGATCAGCGCCCATGCCGTCATTGGTGCCCATGGTGCTTTCGTCAGTCGTTTCTGCTGGGTATTCCACTTCTTCTTCATCACCGCCACATGCGGCGAGAAGACCAAAGCTGGCTACCAATACAGCTGTTGCGCAAAGTTTTTTCATAGCGTTCTCCCGTGAATATATTCACAGCTTTGGTCTTGTTATTAGGGGGTTAGTTCCAGAGAGTACAGGTTGAGGCCAGCCGCAGGCGGCTCGGGCTCAGGATCTCTGCTAGAATGCGGCGCTTGTAAGCCTAAGTTCAGGAAGATAATGGGAACCATAGAAGACCGCGCGCGCAATTTTCTTTCCGTGCTGCGTCATTGCCAGTTGCTTGGCATTACTGTCGAGCAGGCGGATCAGGACGGACTTGTCCTGAAACTACCCTATAGCGACAAAATAGTTGGAAATCCGGTCAATGGCCTGGTTCACGGTGGTGCGATTACCACTCTGATGGACACCTGCTGTGGGATATCGACGGTCTGTTTTCTTACCGAATTCGAAATCTGCCCAACGCTTGATCTGCGCATCGACTATATGCGACCCGCACAACCGGGCGAAGCTATCTATGGATTCGCCGAATGTTACCGGGTCACTCCGACTGTTATCTTCACCCGAGGCATCGCCTATCAGGCGTCCCGCGAGGAGCCGATCGCCCACGTGGTCGGTACCTTCATGCGGATGGGCAAGCCTGACGCAGCTGGTCAGCCGTCGCGCACGATTGACGGAGGTGCGGCATGAGCCAGGACGCAGCAAGTATCGAAACCTTGATCCGTCAGGCCCACGATAGCGGCGACTATGAGCCGTTGATTGATGCCGTACCCTACGCAAAGTTGATCGGTATCCAGGTGCAGGCGCTCGGCGATGAGGTGCTGTTTCGCCTGCCCATGAGCGATGACAACATCGGCAACCCGGTGCTGCCTGCCATACACGGGGGCGTCATTGCTGGCTTCATGGAACAGGCAGCTATGCTGCATCTGATGATATTCATGAACAGCCCGCAATTTCCCAAGATCATTGACTTCTCGATTGATTACCTGCGAGCGGGGCTTAAGAAGGATACCTACGCCAGCTGTCAGGTGTGGCGCCAGGGGCGCCGGGTCGGTAATGTAGCCATCACCGCCTGGCAGAATCGCTCCAACGAACCGATTGCAACTGCCCGGGCACACTTCAAGCTGGACTAGGACCAACCGGCTTTCTTCATTGTAAGAACGCCGGACCCTGGCTAAAGGGCCGAGAGCATGGACGCTTTGTTGATATTGAGTGGTACTTTCCTCCTTTGCGCGGCCTGGATATGGCTGGTGGTGCAGTCCCGGCATCTGTCCATCGGCCTGGTACTGCTGGCTCTGACGTTCCCGCTGATCACCGTACTGATGCCTCGACGCGGGTTTGCGCTTTGGCCGCGCCTGGCGCTCTGCCTCGGCTGTCTCGCAACGGCTTTCGGGCTGGGGCTTCTGCATCAGCAACAGCCAGAGCGTTTCGCGATGCTGATCTCGGGCGGCTGGCTTGACGCTGCTGGTCAGCAGACGAGGCTTCACGGTGCAGTGGCGGGGCAGACCTTCTCTCCCCAGCGCGTTTATTGGCGCGATGATGAGCTGGTATTCGAAGAGGCCTCTGCAGAGCGCGTTCGCCGGTCCCTGGCGATCCGTTTTACCTCCGCGCCGTCTTTACTGAACAGCACCTCAATCGAGCGGATTCCTACCGATGCCGGTGAGTGGCCGCAGTTACAGTTGCGCTGGTACCAGGGTGCGCTGGCCAGCCCGGGGCGTCGTACGCTGACCGGCGAATACAGTCTTGATCTGGATCTGCAACCTGCCAACGACGGCACAACCACATTGCAGATACACCTGCATTTACCCACCGTGCAAGAAACCTGGCTGGTAGGCGATGCTGTGCTGGAAGAGACACCAGCGTGGCTGGTCGCCCTCATCAGTAGCGATAAGGCTGTCGGGCCTGAACCAGCCCACGCCCTGGCGCAGCCCATTGAGGCATCGGTTCAGTCGCAGCCTGGCTGGCATCCGGTAAGTCTATTGGCGCTGGTTGATGAGCCGGACCTGTTCAGGGGTACGTTATTGCGTCTGACCACTCTGGCAGGGCGTGTACATGAAGGGCGGCTGCACGCCGTTTCGGATGACAAGCGTCTGGTTATCAGCCAGGCCCACGGCGCTAATCGGGTAGAACTGCATTTCCAGCCGCTTGATATAGACCGGGTCGAGGGATTTTACGCGCCTAAGTAATGGCAGGACTGTCGATGGCGGGCCGGGTGAAAGGAAATCTCCTAATTTCTTTTTCAAAGGGGAATGGTTCGGGGTGCTGCGGGGGCTGCTTTAGCGCGGAGCATGAAGCTGCGGCAGGTGAAACTGCCCCCGGTTTCATGGCTGCAGCGCTTCATGGAGGGCCGGGTTCCATCCCGGCTACATCGCTCAAAGACAGCGCGGCTGATTGAGATGGAACGCATTCCAAGGGGTTCGCTCTGGAGAGTAGGGAACTTCGCGAACCGGCTTAGGATGCAGCACGCTTTACGAATTATTCCACCGTCACCGATTTCGCCAGGTTCCTGGGTTTGTCCACATCTGTTCCCTTGACCAAAGCCACGTGATAGCTGAGCAGCTGCAGCGGGATGGTGTAGACGATCGGCGAAATGCATTCTTCAACCCAGGGCAGTACGATGGTTTCGTTGTTCTCGTCGTTGGCGTTCTGCTCGATGGTCTCACAGGCGAAGGTAATCAGCTGGCCACCGCGAGCACGCACTTCTTCCAGGTTGGATTTGAGCTTCTCCAGCAAGCTGTCGCTTGGCGCTACACTGACCACTGGCATATCTTCGTCGACCAGTGCGAGCGGGCCATGCTTTAGCTCACCTGCTGCATAAGCTTCGGCATGTATATAGCTGATTTCCTTGAGCTTTAGTGCCCCTTCCATGGCAATCGGGAAGTGCGTTCCACGGCCAAGAAACAATGCGTGATGCTTGTTGGCAAAACGTTCGGCCAGTTCGGTGATGGCAGGCTCAAGTGTGAGCACCCTGGTGATCACCTCAGGCAGAGCACGCATGGCCATGATATTGGCGATGATCTGCTCCTTGGCGCCGCCACGCACCTGGGCCAGAGCGGTGGTGAGCCACAACAGCGCAACCAGCTGGGTGGTGAACGCCTTGGTTGAAGCGACGCCAATCTCCGGACCGGCGTGGGTGAGCAAGCGCCAGTCGGCTTCGCGTACCAGCGAGCTACCCGCTACGTTGCAAACAGCAAGGGAAGCCAGATAATGCTGACCCTTTGCATGGCGCAGGGCGGCCAGAGTGTCTGCAGTTTCGCCCGATTGGGAGATGGTAATCAGAAGGGTGTTGGGCGGGACAACGACGGTGCGGTAGCGGTATTCGCTGGCGACTTCGACCTGGCAAGGGATACCGACCTGGGCTTCGATCCAGTAGCGGGCGACAAGTCCTGCGTGGTAGCTGGTGCCACAGGCCACGATATGAATGTTCGCCACATCGGCCAGGCGCGTTTCAGCGTCCGGACCCAGCAAGGCGGTCAGCACATGGTCGTCACCGAGCGTACCGGCAAGGGTTTCTTCGATGGCCTTGGGTTGCTCGAAGATCTCCTTGAGCATGAAATGACGGTACTCACCCTTGTCCAGGCTGTGCGCTGCGTGTTCATAGCGCTTGACCGGACGTTCTGCAGGCTGGTGTTCGGCGTCCCAGATCTCGCAGCTGTCCATACTGATGCGGGCGTAGTCACCTTCTTCCAGGTAGCGGAAGCAGTCGGTCACCTGCAGCAGCGCCAGGGGATCGGAAGCCAGATAATGCTCTTCGCTGCCCTCACCAATCACCAGCGGACTGCCCATGCGCGAGCAATACAGCGTGTTCGGCTCGTCCTCATGGATCATCGCCAGGGCGTAAGCACCATGGATCTCGGAGAGGGTGGTGCGGAACGCGGCCAGCAGATCATTTGATTCACTGTAGTGGTGGGCCAACAAATGGGCGACCACTTCGGTGTCGGTGTCCGAGGTGAACTGATAGCCCAGCTCCTTCAGCTTGCTACGCAGCGGGGCATGGTTCTCGATGATGCCGTTATGCACGATCGCCAGGCGGGTGCTCAGGTGCGGATGGGCATTGTGTTCCGCCGGTTTGCCATGCGTGGCCCAGCGGGTATGGGCGATTCCGAGGTGACCGTTGGCGGGCTGCGCCTCGAGGCTGTTCTCCAGCTCGATCACCTTGCCAGCTGCACGAACGCGCTGGATGCCATCGTTTTCAGCAATAACCGCAACGCCAGCTGAATCGTAACCCCGGTATTCAAGACGACGCAGGCCTTCCAGGAGAATAGGGGTGATGTTGCGCTGAGCGATGGCGCCGACGATGCCGCACATAGGTCTTGTTCCTTGATGATGTGCAAAACGCGCATTCTAGCATTCCGGCTTGCGGCTGGGTAAGACGGGCAGCACGTTGTTGCATGGTCCCGGGAATTGGCATTTTCAGCAGCAGTAACATCAAAGGACGAAACGCTGATGCCCCAATTGTTGTCTATGCTGGTTGTATCAATGCGCAGCACCCATGGCGGCATCCATATTGGCCCGGTTGCAATGGCTTTGATGATCATTCAGGGTGACTCTATTCCAACGCCTTGGCCGCTATCCGTCGGTCAGCCCGAAAGGAGATTTGATTAATGTCCCAAGTGAACAGTCTGGGTACCATGTCTACCCTGCAGGTCGGAAACCAGTCCTATCAGTACCATTCTCTGCCCAAGGCAGCCGAACAGCTGGGCAATCTGGACCGCTTGCCTAAATCTCTCAAGGTGCTGCTGGAGAATCTGCTACGTCATGAGGACGGCGTGACCGTCGCACGTGACGATATCCAGGCGATGGCGGACTGGCTTCAAAACCGTTCATCCTCCCGCGAGATTCAGTATCGGCCAGCCCGGGTACTGATGCAGGACTTCACCGGTGTTCCCGCCGTGGTGGACCTGGCTGCGATGCGTGACGCAGTGGCTCGTGCGGGCGGCGATCCGCAGCGGATCAACCCTCTGTCGCCGGTCGACCTGGTCATTGACCACTCGGTAATGGTCGACCATTTTGGCGACCCCAGCGCCTTCAACGACAACGTTGAGATCGAAATGCAGCGTAATGGCGAACGTTACGAATTCCTGCGCTGGGGCCAGAAGGCATTCAACAATTTTCGTGTGGTACCGCCCGGTACGGGCATTTGTCACCAGGTGAACCTGGAATATCTCTCGCAGAGCGTCTGGGCTTCCGAGGTGGATGGCAAGCAGTGGGCTTATCCGGACGCGCTGGTAGGGACTGACTCCCACACCACTATGGTCAACGGCCTTGGCGTGCTCGGATGGGGTGTAGGCGGGATCGAAGCAGAAGCGGCGATGTTGGGGCAACCGGTTTCCATGCTGATTCCGGAAGTGATCGGCTTCAAGATGACCGGCCGCCTCCGGGAGGGCATGACCGCCACTGACCTGGTGCTGACGGTGACGGAAATGCTGCGCAAGAAGGGCGTGGTGGGCAAGTTTGTTGAGTTTTACGGCGATGGTCTGGCTGATCTGCCGCTGGCTGACCGCGCCACTATTGCCAATATGGCCCCAGAATATGGCGCCACCTGCGGGTTCTTCCCCATCGACGAGATCACCATTGGTTATCTGCGGCTCACCGGCCGTCCGACCGAAGTGGTCGAGCGGGTCGAGGCGTATTGCAAGGCGCAGGGCATGTGGCGCAACCCCGGCGACGAACCTGAATTTACCGATTCCCTGCATCTGGATCTGGGCGAGGTTGTACCGAGCCTCGCCGGTCCGCGTCGTCCGCAGGACCGGGTCGAACTGGGTAGCGTCAGCAAGGCATTCGACGAGCTGCTGGGCTTGCAGGTCAAGCCTGCCGACCAGGACGAAGCCCGCCTGGAAGGCGAAGGTGGCGGTGGAACGGCAGTGGGCGCCGAAGGCAGTCAGGCATGCATCACGCTCAATGGCGAAAAACACGTACTCGAACACGGTGCCGTGGTCATCGCGGCGATAACCTCATGTACCAACACCTCCAATCCCAACGTCATGATGGCCGCCGGTCTGGTTGCCAAGAAGGCCATTGAACGTGGCATCCAGCGCAAACCCTGGGTGAAATCTTCCCTGGCACCGGGCTCCAAGGTGGTCACCGATTATCTCCAGAAAGCCGGGTTGACCCAGTATCTTGACCAGCTTGGCTTCAACCTGGTGGGTTATGGCTGCACCACCTGTATCGGCAATTCCGGCCCGCTACCCGAGCCCATTGCCCAGGCCATTGGTGAACATGATCTGGTTGTGTCGGCTGTTCTGTCAGGCAATCGCAACTTTGAAGGCCGCGTGCATCAGCACGTCAAGGCCAACTGGCTGGCGTCTCCGCCGCTGGTCGTAGCCTATGCTCTGGCCGGGAATACGCGCATGAACCTGATGGATGAACCGCTGGGCCTGGACAAGGACAACAAACCGGTGTTCCTGCGCGACGTCTGGCCGAGCAACGCTGAAATTGCCGAGGCCGTAGCCCTGGTTGAAGACAGCATGTTCCGTTCGCGGTATGCCGACGTATTCAGCGGAGATGAACATTGGCAGTCGATCCGGGTGAGCGAGGGCAATACCTACGATTGGAACAGCCAGTCGTCGTACGTCCAGAATCCACCGTATTTCGAGACCATCGACCAGCCGCTGGCCCCGCTCGAACCCATCAATGGTGCGCGCGTATTGGCGGTGTTTGGTGATTCGATCACTACTGACCACATCTCTCCGGCCGGTAACATCAAGGCTACGTCCCCTGCGGGTGAATATTTGCAGAGCCTCGGCGTCAAGCCGGCGGACTTCAATTCCTACGGTTCGCGCCGTGGCAATCATGAAGTAATGATGCGCGGCACCTTCGCCAATATCCGTATCCGTAACCGCATGCTGGGAGGCGAAGAGGGCGGGGAAACCATCCACACGCCTTCCGGAGAAAGGATGGCGATTTACGATGCGGCAATGCGTTACCAGAGCGAAGGCACGCCGCTGGTCGTCATTGCCGGCAAGGAATACGGCACCGGCTCCAGCCGCGACTGGGCAGCCAAGGGCACTAATTTGCTGGGGGTCAAGGCGGTGATTGCCGAGAGCTTCGAGCGTATCCACCGCTCCAATCTGGTCGGAATGGGCATCCTGCCGTTGCAGTTCCTCAATAGTCAGAACGTTGCATCGCTGGCGCTCGATGGACATGAGGTGCTGGATATCCAGGGCATTAACGATGACATTCAGCCGGGTCAGACCCTCAAGGTGTCAGGGACCCGCTCCAACGGAGACAGCTTCAGCTTCGAAGTGCTATGCCGGATCGATACCCGAAACGAAGTGGATTACTTCAAGGCCGGTGGGATTCTGCATTACGTGCTGCGGCAGTTGATTGCCGAGTAGATTCTCGCCTGTAGAAAGGCGTAGCGCGAATGCGCTACGCCTTACAGCCTGGGAGGATCCCGCCTAGGCTGTTACCGAATGGGTTGCCAGCATGCGTTTGATTTCCGGCACGCATGATCCGCATTGGGTGCCGCAGCCGAGTTGATCCTTCAACCCCTGCAAATCCAATCCGTCCTCTACGCCGGCGCGTATGCGGCTGGCGCTGACGTTCATGCAATTGCAAAGGGTTTTGTCCGTAGCGGTGGCACCGCCGGGTGGCGATGCCAGTGGCGCCAGGAACCAGCGATGCAAGGGTGAGCTGATTTCGCCTCTTTCCCACAGGCCACGTAGCCAGTCACGGGCTGCCGCTTCGCCGGTTAGGCGGATGGCGGTGATGCGCCCCTGTTCGATTCTGATGCGCTTGCCAACGGACTGGCCAGGATCGTCATACACCAATACAGCGCCCTCATCCACGCCGAGTAACCGATCGACAGTATTCATCCACGCCGCATCTGGCGCAGTAGTATGCGCGGCGCGGACCAGCA
The DNA here is from genome assembly GCF_008638305.1 of Pseudomonas profundi. GTDB lineage: Bacteria > Pseudomonadota > Gammaproteobacteria > Pseudomonadales > Pseudomonadaceae > Halopseudomonas > Halopseudomonas profundi. The sequence continues at coordinate 10,252 of NZ_VTPZ01000018.1, read as the reverse complement.
ACGCCGGTCGATCGCGACCACTCAGTGCGAAGCTGGCGTAAGCAAACTGCTCGCATAGCGGGCGTAGCGCGTCAAACCGCTGCTGCACATCGCCTTCCACCAGTATGAAAAGCTCCCAGGGCAGCGAAACTGGCTGCAGATCAATGCCGGTGTGCTTTAGCTCCGGTTGTTTGGACAACGGATCGAATGCCGGCTGGGTCAGGACGTTGACCCCGAGGCCCTTGAGGTAGCGATCACCCCAGTGCATGGGAATGAAGGCCTGTCCGGGTCGCAGCTGATCATCAGCCGATACCGGTAATATCAACTCGCCCCGGCGGCTGCTGACTTTCACCAACTGGCCGTCGCTCAGGTTGCGCCGCTCAAGCTCCTCCGGGTGCAGGCTCAGCTGCGCCTGATCAACATGCCCGAAGAGCTGCGCCGCAGTGCCGGTGCGGCTCATGCCATGCCACTGATCGCGCAGGCGACCGGTATTCAGGGTGAGGGGGAACCTGGATTCGCGCTGTTCGATTGCAGGTAAATACGGCTCATGCAAAAAACGCGCGTGGCCGTCATCGGTGGGAAAGCGGCCGTCGGCATACAGGCGCCGCGTGCCAGCAGTCGCGCCAGCAGGGAAGGGCCATTGCTGCGGGCCCAACACCTCGATCAACGCATGGTTCAGACCGCTGTAATCAAGGTCGCGGCCCCTGGTCAGCCCAATGAACTCATCAAATAGCTCGGCCGGTGCGCTGAAATCGAACAGGCTTTTCTGGCCCGGGCGGAGTTGTTTTTCCAGCCGTCGGGCGAAGTCGCAGACGATATCCCAGTCTGCGCGCGCATCGCCCGGCGCAGGTATCGCGGCGCGCACGTGGCTGATGCGTCGCTCGGAATTGGTGACCGAGCCCTGCTTCTCGCCCCAGCTCGCGGCGGGCAACAACAGATCGGCGTATTGGCAGGTCTCGGTGTTGCCGAAGGCCTCCTGAACGATAACGAAGGGGCAGGCCGCAAGGGCTTCGCGCACCAGCGTCTGGTCCGGCAGGGACTGGGCCGGGTTGGTGCAGGCGATGTAGAGCGCCTTGATACGGCCCTCACGCACTGCCTCAAACAGCTCGATGGCGCTAAGCCCTGGCGCGGATGGCAGCCGATCAACCCCCCAATAATCCGCGACTTCGTCGCGATGTTCGGTGTTTCCGGCGTCGCGGTGCCCGGGCAACAGGTTTGACAGGCTGCCGGTCTCGCGTCCGCCCATGGCGTTGGGCTGGCCAGTCAGCGAGAACGGGCCGCTGCCGGCTTTGCCGATCTGTCCGGTGGCCAGGTGCAGGTTGATCAGAGCGCTGTTCTTGGCACTGCCGGACGTTGACTGATTCAGCCCCATGCACCACAGCGAGAGGAAGCTCGGCGCGTTGCCGATCATGCGCGCAGCGGTGACAAGGACGTCTTCGGCGATACCGCACAGCGCGCTCGCCACCGCCGGTGGGTAATCGGCGACCAGTGCTTCGAGCTCGCTGAATCCACGGGTGTGCGCATCGATATAGGCACGGTCGATCAAACCCTCGGATAGCAGCAGATGCATGATGCCGTGGAACAGCGCGACATCGGTGCCGGGTTGGATCTGCAGATGCAGGTCCGCCAGATCACAGGTGTCGGTGCGTCGTGGATCGACCACGATAATGCGTTTATCCGGAAATTCGGCCTTGGCCTGCTCCAACCGGCGGAACAGCACCGGGTGCGCATAGGCCATATTGCTGCCAACGATCAGTACACAATCGCTGCGCTCGATGTCTTCATAGGAGCAGGGCGGTGAGTCGGCTCCCAGGCTGCGTTTGTATCCCACCACGGCACTGGACATGCACAGTCGCGAGTTGCTGTCGATGTTGTTGGTGCCTATCAGGGCGCGCGCCAGCTTGTTGAAGGCGTAGTAATCCTCTGTCAACAGTTGGCCCGATATATAGAACGCAACGCTGTCGGGGCCGTGTTCGGCGATGGCCTGACCGAACATCTGCGCGGCGTGGCCCATGGCGGTATCCCAGTCGACACGGTTGCGTGCGAGCCCCTTGCCGAGGCGCAATTGCGGATACAGTGCGCGGGCCGCCATGTCGCCGGTCTTGTGCAGGGTCGAGCCTTTGGTGCACAGGCGTCCGTAATTGGCTGGGTGGGTCGGGTCGCCCTGTACATCAAGGATACGTTCGCCATCGTGCTCGATCAGCACGCCGCAGCCGACGCCGCAGTAGCAGCAGGTGGAGGCGGTTTTCACAGTCATGCAATGGCTCTCAGAGGTTCTGCATTGCTGGCCACCTGGCGCTGGGAACTGGCGTCGATGCAGCGGATTTCGCCGGCGGGTTGTGCGGCCAGACTGGCTTCGCCGAACATCAGATGTTTGCGGATCTCACTGATAGGTTGTCCTTCCTGAATCAGGCGGACATACCATCCGCTGTCGCTCGTATCGCCGTACAGGCAGGCCCCGACGAGAATGTCCTTTTTGATCACCAGCTTCTTGTACACGCCGCGTATAGGATCCGACAGGGTGATGAATTCGCAGTCCTGGTCACCGAGAAAATCACCGGCGGAGAACAGGTCGATGCCCGTGACCTTGAGCTTGGTCGAGGTAATCGACCCCTGATAACGGCCGAAGCCCAGCATGGCCAGGTGGTTAGCGCACACCTTGGCTTGCTCGAACAGCGGTGCTACCAGGCCGTAAGCGATGCCGCGGTGGCTGGCGCATTCGCCGATGGCGTAGATGCGCGGATCGAAGGTCTGAAGCGTGTCGTTGACCAGGATGCCGCGGTTGCAGGCGAGCCCGGAGGATTCAGCCAATTCGGTATTCGGCCGTATGCCGGCGGCCATTACCACCAGGTCAGCCGGGATCTCGGTGCCATCATTGAACCGGACAGCGCAGACCCGCCCCGAGCCATCGTCGATCAGCTCACTGGTGAACTTGGGCAGCAGAAAGTTGAGACCACGTTCTTCCAGCGCTTGCTGGAGCAGGGTGCCGGCGGTTCTGTCGAGTTGACGCTCCAACAGGGTTTCACCGATATGCACAACGGTCACATTCATGCCGCGCAATTTCAGCCCGTTGGCAGCTTCCAGCCCCAGCAAACCTCCGCCGATGACGACGGCATGCTTGTAACGCCTGGCGATCTTGAGCATCGCCTGGGTATCCTCGATGTCGCGGTAGCCGATGACGCCGCCCAGGTCATTGCCCGGCACCGGCAGCATGAATGGCTTGGAGCCAGTCGCTAGGACCAACCGGTCATACTCGGCTTCGGTTCCATCATCTGCGATGACCCGACGACGTATCCGATCAATCTTTTCGACCCTGCGACCGAGGTGTAGCTGAATACCGTTGTCCTGATACCAGCTCAGGTCATTGAGGATGATGTCTTCGAAGGTCTGTTCGCCTGCGAGTACAGGTGAAAGCATGATGCGGTTGTAATTGGGATGGGGCTCGGCACCGAACACCGTGATGTCGTACATATCCGGGGTCAGCTTGATCAGCTCTTCAAGGGTACGAATTCCGGCCATCCCGTTGCCAATCAGGACCAGTTTGAGTTTCTGCATGGAGTGCTCCTTTTATAGGCGCCAGTACCAAGCGCTTGGTGAGCGGGAGCGCCCACTCCGATGGATGGGCCCTCGTTTTGGTGTGAAAGGAGTGCATAGGTTGTGCCAGGTCGCCTGCTTGCCTGAATAGCGGGCTAGAGAGGTTCCGCAGGGATTTCCCGGGGCTTGAATGCACCGCGTTGAGGCTTTGATGCGCACTGGTGGTGCGCAGTGGTGGGCGTTGCAGCATGGTTTCGAATGGCTGCTGGAGAAGGCGTACTCCAGCGGCCGATGGCCGACCGCGCGATCGATTTTGCTAAATCCACCTATAAAGCCACCTACTATGGAGGGCCGGGTTCCATCCCAGCCAGCGGCGTTGTGTGAGGTCACCTTTGTCGAGATGGAACTTGACACTCCAAAGCGCTCTGTTTCAGCTCGAGCGAGTGCTCGCCGGGAAGCCTATGGTTGGACGGAGCTCGATATCCGTGCGGGTAAATCACACTGCGCAGCTCCGGCGAGCAATCAAACCCGCGCCGCTGTCATCCCTGACGAACCCCAGGTGGTCCGCCAGCGGTATTTCACGTTCAACAGGCTTACCCAGGCGAGCATTCCCAGTCCAGCGAAGAGCCAGAGGGCCAGTTGGTAATCGCCGGTGTATTGCTTGAGCGTCCCCAGTCCTGCGGCCAGTACGAAGCCACCGACGCCGCCGGCCATACCAATAAGCCCGGTCATGACGCCGATTTCACCATGAAAGCGTTGCGGAACCAGCTGGAACACCGCGCCGTTCCCTGCACCGAGCCCGAGCATGGCCGCGACGAACAATGCCAGGGCAGCGAAGGAGTTGGAGAGATTAAGACCGACGACGGCGATGCACAGGGCGGCAACAGCGTACATGCACGACAGCGCGGTCACGCCGCCGACCCGGTCTGCCAGCGCGCCGCCGAGGGGGCGCATGAAACTGCCGGCCATGACGCAGGCCGCGGTGTAATAGCCAGCGGTTACCGGATCCAGCCCGTACTGGTCATTGAAATAACCGGGCAGGGCACTGGCCAGCCCGATGAAGCCGCCGAAGGTGATGCTATAGAAGAACATGAACCACCAGCTGTCCTTGTCGCGCAGGGCCTTGAGGTAATCACGGACCGCCTTCGGTTTGGGGCGTGCCGGGGCATTGCGCGCCACCAGGATGAAAATGATCAGCGTGGCGACCAGCGGTATCAACGCCAGTCCGAACACGTTCTGCCAGCCGAACAGATAGGCCAGACCGGGTGCAAACAGCGCAGCCAGAACCGTGCCCGAATTGCCTGCCCCGGCAATGCCCATCGCCGTGCCCTGATGTTCCGCGGGATACCATTGGGAGGCGAGCGGCAGCGCCACGGCAAAGGCCGCACCGGCAAAGCCCAGACCTAGCCCGAGCAGCAGTGCCTGGTTATAACTGTTGATGCCCATCAGCCAGGCAAAAAGCAGCGCACTGATGACCACCACCTGACCGGTAATCCCGGCTGTCTTGGGCGACGCACGGTCCGCCAGAAAGCCGAGAACCAGCCGCAAAATGGCCCCCGCAAGAATCGGCGTGGCGACCATCATGCCCCGCTGTTGTGCAGTCAGGTCCAGATCTGTGGCGATCTGCACCGCCAAGGGGCCAAGCAAATACCACACCATGAAGCTCAGATCGAAGTAGAGAAAGGCGGCAAACAGCGTGGGCGTGTGACCTGCGTTCCAGAAGCTCTTATTCATATGCTCCCCTTGAAGGTTGTCGGGAATGGATGTGCCTGGATGGCTGCAGATTGCGTGCCACAGAGGAGAGCATGAGCAGGAAATGATCAGAATGCCGTGGTGCCGGATCTAATCGAGGCGCTTGAGGAAAGGGTTGCTGACCTGGACGGCGACCGCTGGCGCCCGCTCCCAGGACGCTACAGGGCCCGGCGTAAGAGTAAACAGGGGATGGCAATCGGGGTCCGCCGTTTCAATCCAGTGAGCGTGCAGGCCCGGACTACGACTCAGAAGTTTGTTCATCAAATGAGCCCATTCGCACTCTACCTGGCCGGTAGTCGCAGCGATGAGCGCGACGGATAAAGTCGGGGCGATCTTGCTCTGATCGAAGCGGTATCCGCGTGAAGTGGCTTCTGCCAGTACGGCCGCCAGGTAGGCGTCGATAGCTGCAAGCGGATCCGGATGCGCCCGGAAGCGCTCAAGCTGGGGATGCTGCTTGTAGCCTCTGGTCTGGTTATGCAGCACGGCACGGGCCAACAGTCCTTCACGCCACAGCGCTACAAGGCCTTTGGGATCGAGATATTTGGGATGGAGTGTCCAGAGTCGCATGCTGATCCTGTGGTCGTTTAAATGACTTCACTCAGCCCATGCCAGTCTCAATCAACGCCTTATTTAACGGGTGACTGAAAATGGATATTTCAAAGCTTGGTTCGTTACTTCTAGCAGTTCTGCTTTCATTGTGCAGCGCGCAAGCTGTTGCCTCCATGCGCTGCGCTGACGGTATCGTCGGTGCCGAAGAAACCATGCAGAGCGTCAGGGACAAGTGTGGAGAGCCAGATGAGCATGTCACCGAGCCGGCTGAAATTGACGGCTATGGTGCCCCGGTAGCTGACGCCGTGCGAGTCGACCACTGGACGTATGGTCCGCGGAACGGCATGTACAGACATCTGCGTTTCGTGGACGGTCGCCTTGTTGATATACGAAGCCAGCGCTACTGATCCGTGACCGTGCCCTCGGACGCGCTACACCCCCAGGGATGGTTTCGGACTGGGGTTTTCCTGGGGTTGGCGTGCGCCTGCGCGCCGACGGTGCAGATTCGACAGGTGTCTCGGTCGCGTTCGGGCGCCCCGCCAGAGTCTGGTGTTGGTGCAGGCCTTTGGCGTAGCGCAGGCGCGCTACACCCCCAGGGGCGGCTGGTGTCCTCCTGGGGGTGGCGTGCGCCTCGGGCCGCGTTCGGACGCGCCGACAGGTCAGATTCTGCATGCTGCAATGATGTACGAAACCATCGCTACTTGTCCGTAACCGCGCCCTCGGACGCGCTCGACACCAGTTTTGCGTATTTGGCCAGCACGCCCCGGTTATAGAGGGGAGCGGGCCTGCGCCACCGGGCTCTGCGTTTGGAGAGCTCAGCCTCTGTTACGTCCAGCGTTATCTCGCGCGTTTCAGCATTGATACTGATGCGGTCGCCATCCTCGACCAGAGCGATAGGCCCGCCGTCGAAGGCCTCGGGCGTGATGTGGCCGACCACAAAACCGTGCGACCCGCCGGAAAAGCGGCCGTCGGTGATCAGCGCCACGTCTTTGCCCAGCCCCTTGCCCATGATGGCTGAGGTGGGCGACAGCATCTCGCGCATGCCCGGGCCGCCCTTGGGCCCTTCGTAGCGGATCACGATCACGTCACCCGCCACTACCTGGCCATCGAGGATGCCGTCGAGCGCGGCTTCTTCCCCGTGGTAAACGCGAGCATTACCCTCAAACTGCAGTCCTTCCTTGCCGGTGATTTTCGCCACGGCGCCATCCGGAGACAGGTTGCCGAGCAGAATCACCAGGTGGGAGTCCTTTTTGACCGGGTCGGAGAAGGGCCGAATGATCTCCTGACCCTGGGGATAGTCATCGACATCAGCGAGATTCTCGGCGAGCGTCTTGCCGGTGACGGTCAGCGTGTCGCCGTGCAACAGGCCCGCGTCCAGCAGACGCTTCATCAACGGCTGAATGCCGCCAATCGCAACCAGCTCGGACATCATGTATTGACCGCTGGGGCGCAGATCGGCGAGCACCGGTGTGGTTTTGCCAATCTCTGTGAAATCGTCCAGGGTCAGCTCGACGTCCACCGCATGGGCCATGGCCAGCAGATGCAGAACGGCATTGGTCGAGCCGGCCAACGCAATCACCACACGGATGGCATTCTCGAATGCCTTGCGGGTCATGATGTCCCGCGGCTTGATGTCCTGTCTGAGCAACTCGAGCACCTGCCGCCCGGCATTGATGCAGTCCTCACTCTTGTCCAGCGAGACAGCATTCTGCGCTGAGGAGCCGGGTAGCGACATGCCCAGCGCTTCGATAGCCGAGGCCATGGTATTGGCTGTGTACATCCCGCCACAGGAACCTGGCCCGGGAATGGCGGTTTCTTCGATCTGCTTCACTTGCAGCAGGTCGATATCGCCCTTGGCATGCTGACCGACGGCTTCGAAGACCGAAATGATATCGGTGTGATTGGCGCCCGGTTTGATGGTGCCGCCATAGACGAAAATGGAAGGGCGATTCAGCCGCGCCATGCCGATCAGGCAGCCTGGCATGTTCTTGTCGCAGCCGCCGATGGCGACCAGACCGTCGAAGCCTTCACAGCCGGCAACGGTTTCGATCGAGTCTGCGATCACCTCACGGGAGACCAGCGAATACTTCATGCCCTCGGTGCCGTTGGCGATCCCGTCGGAAATGGTGATGGTATTGAAAATAACGCTTTTGCCGCCGTTGGCATCCACGCCACGCCCGGCATCCTCGGCAAGCCGGTTGATGTGCATATTGCACGGTGTAACGTTGGCCCAGGTCGAAGCAATGCCGACCTGCGGCTTGCTGAAGTCTTCTTCAGTGAAACCTACGGCGCGGAGCATGGCGCGAGCCGGGGCGGTTTCGACGCCATCTACTACCTGTGATGAATATTTGCGCATGTCGTCTTTGTTATCCGCCATGTGAAGGCTCCGGCTGGGAAGTGTGGGTTAAAGATAGAACAGCACAGGCTACGCTGCTTGTCATTGCAGCTACTACAGGTCCAGCTGAGTCTGCACTCCCTGGCTCCGCTCTTTGTCATTCAGCGGTTCGCCCCGGGTTGAATCGTAGGTGAGCGTGCCCTTATACAGCCTCGCGGGCCGTGTGAAGGGGTGTTCGGTACTGTTTTTTTCATCCTGAATGTGGATAACGCTGGTGCCTGCGACCTGCAATACATCCGACACCAGCGAGCGGTGACAGCGCCACCATAGCACCTCGGCGCACATCATCGTGGTCCTGTACCGCTTAGCTAGATCGCACAAGCGCTCCAGTCCGGCCCGGAATTCATCACTCGCGACATGGTCCGCATACCCTCTGAATGAGGTATTGCGCCAGGCGATATTGACCGAATCTGTGGTGGGTCGACGTCGACCGCCCAGCTCGGTGATCAGCTCATATTTTATGTCATGAGCAGCCAGGCTCGTTTGCAAGGTTTCCATACCGAACTGAGGCAGTCGCCGGGAGCCGGGGAAGCGGCGCACGTCTGCGACTGCTTCGATCCGGTAGTGCTTGAGCACAGCGATGAAATCCTCGATCGAGCGGGTTGAGTGACCGATGGTCCAGATGGTTTCGGGGAGCGCCATACTCAGTTCTTTTTCCTCAGCGCATCTTCCTTGTGCATGGCGATGTGATCAGTCTTGTCGCTCTTGATCTCATATTGCGGCGCGTCTTCGCTCGCTCGCCGGGTATGCCCTTTGTAGGTGGTGTCGGAGGTGTGCACACGCGTAATGGTGCCGCTGACCTGACCGGCTTCGGAGTTCCAGCTGACGTGGTCACCGACCTTGAACTTATGTGCCATGTCATATCCTCTTTCAGATGCCTGTCCGTGTGACAAGCACCTGGATCGAAGGTTTGCTGATAATCTTCGGGGATCGGGTTGAAGGGACAAAAGTCATGAGGCATATGAAATTTGTTATCGCGGGCAGCATGCTGGCGTTATCATCGCAGGCTATGGCTGGCAGCGAATGCGGCCAATTTATCTCCGATGTCGACATCATCGAATGCGTCACGCAGGAAAGTGAACGCGCAGACGAACGCCTCGACGATACATTCCAATCACTGCTTGATGAGCTCGAATCCCAAGGCCAGGACAACCCCCATGCACTGGAAGCGCGAGAGCTGCTGATCCGTGCGCAGAATCAATGGGCAGCGTTTCGCAAGACCGATTGCGATGCTCAATTCGCCCTTGACCAGGGCGGCTCGGTACGCCTGCCGGCCTACCAGTTCTGCATGATTGACCATGCGCAGCAACGCAAGCAGCAGCTCGAAGGTTTTCTTGATTGATGGGTAATCTCGGCAAGAGGAAGGAGGAGACCTGAGAATGGCGCATTTCGGTGAAGGTGACGCTTCGTTCCAGGCTGCCGGTGGCTATGAAGGCATTTGTCAGCTGGTAGATGATTTCTATCAGATTATGGATGGCTCCGAAGGAGCTGCAGACGTCCGCCGTCTGTACCCGGAAGACCTCAGCGAGGCGCGGGATAAACTGACTCGTTTTCTCTGTGGCTGGTTGGGAGGGCCGCGGCTGTATCTCGAGCGTTACGGGCAGATCAGTATTCCTGCCTTTCACGCGCGTTGGGCTGTCAACGAGGCCGAGCGGGATATCTGGCTGAGCTGTATGGCGGATGCCATCGAGCGGCAGGATTGGTCGGGCGCGTTCAAGGAATATCTGATGACGCAGCTGAGGGTGCCGGCGGACAGGATAGTGTTGGCTTCGCAGGCAGTGCGAGATTTTTAGGCTTTAGCTCGAGTAGCGCGGAACCAAACCCCGGGCGTCCTGCGGCCGCCATTGCCGCGAGGTCGCGCCTCCCACGGGAAACGACGCAGGTATCAGATGTTACGTGACTGACCGGTAATCCGGCACCAGAGCCAAACACTGACGCCGCCCAAAAAAGTACACGAACTCTGCCGAGGCATCGAATTTAGAGAAGCATCTGGCGCTAAATTTGTGGGAGATTCTATGGTTCACCACAACCCCTTTCAGGCTG
>NZ_VTPZ01000017.1 GCF_008638305.1 Pseudomonas profundi | reverse complement strand
TATCGCCGATAAGTGGGTCAGATTTGAACCGTCGTTGACATACGCGACGTACGCCTTAAAGAATCGCCTCGTGAAATGTAAGTATATGGCCGCAGCCGCCATCTTCGCTCGGGTAGCAGTCTACTCTGCAGAAGACCCATCTAACGGGATTAGCTACCATTGGACTACTGCCTGCGAGCGCGCAATCATTCTGTCAGGCGCGAACGATGAAGAAGCGTCTGTCGTGATGCAGAGTTTGCTTGAAATGAATGAGCAGGTTCAACCTTTGTTCTCAGTGTAACGTCGCAATAATCCTAAGTTATGCGACAAACCGGTATGGCCCAGGCCTGGCCCGGCTCGAAGACCTGCGCACCCTGCCGAACCAGCACGCGCAACACTTACATGTTGCTCGCGACGTGCCAGCTCGCGCTGTCGGGCCTGGTGTTACCCACAAAAAATTCCACTGATTGGACGGGATTTTTTGATCATGGCTCGATATTACCCCGCAATCAGATCCAGCACTTTCTGCCCGTCGGGCATCCCTGACATCGTTCTCAGAAAAACAATGTTGCGCTCGAGGATTTTCTTGAGCTCGGCGGCGGGCAGAGGGCGCTCCAAGACATTGAAGCCCTGCAGCTTCTGATAATGAGTTTCGTCTTTATCGCCATCGTGATCGCCTATCTCAACTTTTCCGGTGCCCCGACCGTAGGCGACGATGCCTTTGCCATTCTCATACAAGAACACCACGTCATCTTTTTTGATCCGGTCGATGTTGTATTTCCAGGGCGAGTAGAAAGCGGCGGCGGCACCATTTGCCAGCATCCACTCATGGTCTTCAAGGTTATTGCCCTTGTTCGTGTTCAGAACGTGAAACCCGCTGACTGAAGGTTCTTTAAGCTCGGCTTCAGTTTTTTCAGCGCCATCTAGGGTTTCCTTCGCAATGGCGGCCCCTTTCTCCAACAACTTGAGCATGACCTCCTGTTTGGAGATCCCGATTTCGTCCGCCAGCCCCTCGATGAACGAATACAGTTCTTTGGGCATTCTCACAGTGGACGCGACCAGCTCTTTTTTGGATTTCTTGGAATTTTCGATCAGCGAAATGATGTCGTTCATGCGATGCTCCTTTTGGTTAGCTACAAGCATCATTTCATGATTTAACATATGAATCAATACAAAATTCAACTTTAAACCTAGTCGTGCATCTAAAGATGCTTCAGCGCTCATATATGTGATAATGTCCTTTATCACATATATGTTTGGGTACCTGAGATGAAACTCGACAAAGACTTGGTGCGCGAAATATTGCTGGCCGTTGAAGCGAGCAGCCCCGGTGAAAGTATTACGCTCTCGCTGGAAAACCGCACAGATCAAGAGATTTCCTACCATGTTCTGTTGCTGCATGAAGCGGGATTACTTGTAGGTCAGGATGCTTCCGTCTTGGCTGATGTATTTGCCGTGTGGAAAGCCAAGCGGCTGACCTACAAGGGTCATGAATTTCTCGATACCGTGCGGGATGGCGAGGTGTGGCGACGTACCAAAGCAGGCGCTGAGAAAGCAGGAGTGGCCAGTCTTGGGTTGATTTTTGAGTTAGGCAAGTCGGTTGGTAAGCAGCTGATCAAGGAAAGGCTGGGGATCGATCTGCCATGAGCCGTCTGGTGCTGTCTTCCAACCTCTCGACAAATGTTCCAGTGCTAGTCAGTCACGCCGGCGAGCAGGCCAGCATGTGCTTCCTTGAGTTCTTCGCGGCTAATATCCGCAATGCTAATACCCGGAGAGCGTATGCCCGTGCGACCGCTGACTTCCTAGCCTGGTGCGCCGAGGGCGGCGTATCCAGCCTTGCGTCGGTGGCCCCGCTGCATGTGTCGGCCTGGATAGAATTACAGTTGCAAACGCTGGCCGCCCCCTCGGTGAAACAGCGGCTGGCCGCTCTCCGACATCTGTTTGACTGGCTGGTGGTAGGCCAGGTTGTGCCCCATAACCCAGCCTCATCGGTGCGCGGGCCTCGTCATACTTCCCGCACAGGTAAAACCCCGGTGCTCGATCCATCTGAAGCCAGACAGCTGCTGGACAGCATTGATGTCAGCACGCCGGCAGGCCTTCGTGATCGAGCCTTGATCGCCCTGATGGTGTTTTCGTTTGCGCGTATTGGCGCGGCACTGGGCATGAAGGTCGAGGATGTCTACACACAAAATCGGAGGCTGTGGATACGGCTGCGGGAAAAAGGGGGAAAGCAACATGCCATGCCCTGTCACCACTCATTGGAGGAGTATTTGCACGCGTACCTAATAGAGACAGGGATTGAAAACGATCCGAAAGGGCCGTTGTTTCGCACCATCGGCCGCGGCACCGGGCAACTGAGCTCCCATACGCTGCCCCAGGCCAATGCCCACGCTATGGTACGTCGACGTGCACAGGCGGCCGGGATTCAGACACGGATAGGCAATCACACCTTTAGGGCAACAGGAATCACGGCTTATCTAAAGAACGGGGGCACCTTGGAAAACGCTGCTGCTATGGCCAATCATGCGTCAACGCGCACCACACAACTGTACGACCGACGCCGAGACGAAATCAGCCTTGATGAAATCGAACGGATTCATCTTTAAGCCTTGAAACCCGCATTGGGTGGTGCGGTAGGCAATCGTCTAAAAACGATAACGTATTTTATCGTTAATTTTTAGATGCAGCGAAAAGTTGTGGCCCAAGGACCAGGCAGGCTAGCCTCCGGGGGCATATAAGCATCGCTATTTCGTCAAAATTTCCCGTTAGTTAGTTCCTCTACTGGCGGCAGGCGGGGGAAGAAACCATCAGCGTGCCAAAACTGCTACGGGCTGCGCTCAAGCAGAGGTTTTGGTTCGCTGCATCCAGCCAGACACGACCGCGACGGCAAAGTTGTCGGGTGCTTTCGTGAAGTGCTGGAAGTGTAGCGAGTGGACCAACCTGCTTGATCACATCGAGCTATGTCCCAGCCAGGAAAGCGGGGATGTGGCCTATTTCAGGATAGACGAGATACCTGAGCACATACTGCCCGAGCTGATCCCTGATTCCCTGCACCCCTGGAAGGTAGGGCAGGTTCAGCAGCGATTCAGCAAAACAGAGGCTGGATCGTACATCTCGAACGGCTGTGTGCAGTGCGATGCGCTTCAGGGACGTTTCTTTTCCTCAGAAATAATGCACAGGTTGCAGCCTATAACAGAGTATCCAGTAACAATCACTAAGCCGCTGAGCGCGGCGATTAACGCATGTAACCCGGGGCGCTGGAGGGTGAGCAATCCATAACGCCTGATGGCCTTGGGTTTGTAAAAAACGATATTAACCTCCATCTATGCAAGAGAGAGCAAGCCGCCGAGCGGGCTCACAACATCAACGGCTGGGCCTCATTCGGGACGGTCATTAACAAGGGCAGAGAGAAGCAGCATGACAAAGCTAGAAGAGACGATCGTCGAGCAGGCGAAATACCAGCTCCAGGAGCTGCGCATGTCGCTTGTGCGCCCAGAAGCGCCCGAGCGTAACGAAGCGATTTCATCGGCGTTCTGGATGCTTGGAGGCCTAACCATCCTGGCCAACCTAGTCGACAGCGGCATGTCCGATGACGCCGCAAAGGCGCTGCAGGTAATTGAGCGTGAATCAGCGCAGGCAATGTCGGCCGCAAGCCTGCTTGGCCCTATCAAACGATAATCAACTGAGCAGAGGGAGGAGCATGACGAAATCCGTGGATAATGGAAACACAGATGGGTCTTTGTTGGAATTTGGCCGTTTGGTTGTGAGGCACTTTTTCTGGATTGCTGTGCCCTTCGCTATCGGTGGTGCAATATACGCATTTAATAAAGACGACGTTAAAGGCGTTGGTGCTATATGTACATTCGCAGGTATGTTACTTACAGCATGGTACTTGGCCACCAGAGAAACAGTACATTCTGAAAATAAGAGACTGAATAAAATAGATGTTATAGAGTTATTGGTCGCGTTAGCGGGAATCGTCTTGAGTGCTTTTGGTTATATGTACAGCCTAACCAATAGCTTCCAGTAAAGCGATAAAAAGCCGAAATTACGTGATTTATAGCATTGGGTTCTGTGATTTATATGCGACAGTTGTATATGTATATCAAAGCAACTGTCCATATGGAGCATGACACATGAAAAAATGCGCTTTAGCACTTACCATCATTTCAGCCATCGCAGCATCAAATACCGCACTCGCTGAGAACAATATCGCGCTGGGCGTCTACGGCGGTAGTACTGGTGTAGGCATAGGTGCTACCTACAAACTCAATGATCGTATTAATCTCCGCGCAATGGCAAATCACCTCGACTATAGTGACGACGCCACTGTTGATTACTACGATTATGATTTCGACCTAAAAATGAGCAGTGTCGAAGCGCTGGTAGATTACTTCCCATTCGATTCAGGATTCCGCCTTACAGGTGGTGTGATGTTCAATAACAATGACTTCACTGGTAGCGGAAATCCGAACGTAAACGGACTGGTTGAGATCGGCGGATACGTCTTCACAGCCGATACAGTTGGGCAGGTAGACGCTGAGGTTGAGGTTAGGCGGATCGCTCCGTACCTGGGTGTGGGCTATGGCAACACCTTCAAGGGCAGCGCCTTGTCAGTGAATGCGGACCTCGGTGTGATGTTCCTGGGGCGTCCGGATGCGACCGTACGGGCTTCAGGGGCCGACAATGCGAGCCCCTTTATCCGCAACAGACTCAACGAGGCAGCGCGAAACGAAGAGCGTGACGTCGAGGACCAGTTGGACAGGCTTCAGTATTATCCGCTTGTTCGTGTAGGCCTCACATACGCCTTCTAAGCGTCCAGTCAGCATTACAGCCCGGCTCTATGCCGGGCTTTTCCGTTTCTAGGGTGCGCTGAAGGCCCTATCAGTAGCAATCCATCGTTTGCAGGACGACAACCCTAGAACCGAGAGGCATTGCCGTCCTATACTGTATGAATGAACAGTATAGGGATTGCTATGAACCAGGCAGTTATCATCGGCGAGGTCGCGCTCTCCGGTCATCTAGTAACCCGGATTGAGGCATCTGTTCCGGCGGGATTCCCATCCCCGGCTCTTTTCCCATATCGTTCTCTATGTCAATGTGCAGGCCAATTTTTGTAAACCTATATAAAACAATAATATACCGACTAAATAATCAATCCTATCTACTTTAATTGCGTTGACAATTGTCAGCCGGTTCGCTTCCTTCACCGATTCCCGCCAAGATCCCACAATCGGTTGCTTCGCGCTTATCCGAGCAACGCCCTCTCAGTGCAACAAGCTGTCTCTCAAGTTCATGTAGAGCAGTTATCTGCGATCGCACATGAACAATGTGGTCATCGAGCATCGTGTTCACCGCTGCACAAGGCTGGTGAGGATCGTCCTTATAGCTTTGGAGGTCATGAATCTCTGCCAGTGACAGGTTCAGGATTCGGCAGCGACGAATGAAAGCGAGCCGTTTGGCATGTCGCTCGGTATAGATACGGTAACCATTTTCCTGCCGACTTGGCGGTTCAAGCAGGCCCTGCCGCTCGTAGAAACGAATTGTTTGGGTGTCGATACCCGCTGCCTCCGCTAACTGACCAATACGCATCGCGCTTACTCCAAATCTCAACTGATAATCCCGCTCCCTTGACCTTATAGTTACTACATGGTTTTAACTATCACAATTCTATTTCTGCTCGAACTGGAGGCGTACCGTGGGAAAAGATCGTGGTGACTCGTGTGGTGGTGATGCGACGTCTGCAACTGACCCCGATACGCTGATGTCCGGCGATGCGTCAGTTAGCGTCTTTGCCGTGCCGAAGATGGACTGCCCCTCGGAAGAACGAATGATCCGCTTGGCGCTGAATAGTTTTCATAACATTCGAGCGCTCTCCTTTGATTTGTCGAATCGACGATTGACGGTCGTGCACGATGGGGAGGTTGAGCCCATAACGGCAAAACTGACGACCCTGGGGCTGGGTGCATCTCTCCAGGAAACGAGCACTGCCGACACAGGGACGGTCACGGCTGCCATATCCTCTGCATCCTCGGACGCTCAAGAGTCCGGCACTCTACGCTGGTTGCTCGGCATCAATGCGATCATGTTCGTAGCCGAAATGACCGCAGGCTTGATCGCCCAGTCTACTGGGCTGATTGCTGACTCGCTGGACATGTTTGCCGACGCAGCCGTCTATGGTCTTGCCCTCTATGCCGTAGGCCGCAGTTTGCGGTTGCAAACACGCGCCGCTCATGTTGCTGGCGTGCTCCAGCTGGTCTTGGCCCTTGGCGTGTTGATAGAGGTAATGCGCCGTTTCCTGGTTGGCAGTGAACCTGAGTCCCTGATCATGATGATCGCTGCCTTCATTGCATTAATCGCCAACACCGTTTGCCTGTTGCTGATATTCAAGCATCGTGAGGGCGGCGTGCATATGAAGGCCAGCTGGATATTTTCAGCCAATGACGTGCTGATCAATCTGGGCGTCATCACCGCAGGTGCATTGGTCGCCTGGACGGGCTCCAGCTACCCGGATCTGGTTATAGGCACGATTGTGGGTCTTATCGTCCTCAACGGTGCCCGGCGCATTTTGGCGCTCAAGGCGTGATAAAGAGTGGAGTGGCGCCTTGGGCGCGCCCGGATAAAGATTCAACAATTCTACAGTCATTGATGACACCGCCTTCGCAGCACGCGCTTAAGCGTTGAAGTTCACGCTCCATCGCATGCAGATCACGAAGACGCATCCGAACCTGTTCGAGCTGCTCTTGCACCTTGGCATCGAGTGCCGCACAGGAAGCTTCGCGCCGGTCAGCAAACCCGAGAAGCACACGAATATCATTGAGACTGAAACCGAGTGCACGGCTACGCCGGATGAAGAGCAGACGATCGTGCTCCTTATCCGTGTAGAGACGGTAGCCGGCGGCGGAGCGGCCGGCCGGAGGCAATAACCCCAAGCCCTCGTAGTACCGGACCGTTACGGCCTTTGTGTCGGTGGCCTTCGCCAGCTGACCGACCGTGTAGTGTGTCGAACTGCTCCGTTCCGTTGTCATGCCGCTTGACCTTATAGTCACTATAACCTGCATTCTAACATCGAACGTTATCTTGGAAGAGGGTTTGACAATGGATGATTGCTGCGACAGCAAGGGCAGTGAGCTTGCCAAACTGCGTGAGAAGCAGAGCCGGGTGCTCTACATCGTGCTTGCCATAAACGCTGTTATGTTCGTTGTCGAGTTTACGGCCGGCTGGGTCGTGAACTCGACCGCCTTGCTCGGCGATTCGCTAGACATGTTCGGCGATACCCTGGTTTATGCCATCTCGCTTTTCGTGCTGCACCGTGGCACTCGCGCCCGGGCGGGGGCTGCCCTTTTCAAAAGTGGCTTTCTTTTACTATTCAGCATCTTAATTATCGGTGAAGCCATCCGTAAGAGTTTCCTCGGCGTGGTGCCGGAGGCGGGCTGGATGGGTCTGATCGGTCTTATTGCGCTCGCCGCCAACCTGAGCTGCCTGGCGTTGCTCTATAGCCACCGCAGCGACGACATTAATATGAGCTCGACTTGGTTGTGCTCGCGAAACGATGTTATCGCCAACCTAAGCGTGCTAGGCGCGGCCGGGCTAGTTATGCTGACCCAGTCGCGGTGGCCGGACCTGATCGTTGGGGTGGGACTCGCGCTTCTGTACTTGCACTCTTCCGTGCAGGTCGGGCGGGATGCTTGGCCACAGTGGCGCGGTCGCGCTGACCAGTTAGGCGGTTGCTGTGGGACGGGTTCGACGGATGCGAAGACAGAGAACGACGGTGATCAATGCACAAGGCGGTGATGTCGCTGCGGTCTTATTCATCATGGCGACAGATGAAGTCAGTGCGTCTCAATCTGCTAAACAAAGCTTCGGCAGAAGGGGGGATCGCGCCTCGGGGAGCTCATTCGGAAAAAAAACGTAGCCATTAGCCTTAAATGACAAGATTGTCATTTAAGGCTAATCCTCTCGTCAGACTTGAACTGCATAATAGCGGCATGGAATTCATAACCAATGCCAAGCCGAGGGCGCTATGACATATCGCAAAATGATGACCGTATTTAGCATGGCTTTCGTCCTGATTGGAGCCGGCACAGCAGTACAGGCAGAAGATGGAAGCTTGAAATTGAGGACGATGCTTGCCGATCGTCACGGATATGGTCTGCCTCTTGATGAGCGTAAGGGGAATGAAGTAAAAGAGCGTAAGCAGCGTATCCTGAATAATGATGATTTATTCTTGAAAACGACAAAAAAATCAGATCCGGAAAATAGATAACTTCAGTTTCATCTCTTGGGTAGTTACTCCTTCAACAAGAGATGTTTTAGGCGCCTTTGGGCGCCTTTTTTTACAACTAGCAACGCCCACGCATCAGAACACGAAAATGAAAGGCCAAAAAGGTGCAACGATGCGAGTCTTGATCATCGAAGACGAATTGAAGACAGCCGAATATTTGCAACAAGGTCTAAGCGAATCTGGTTACACAGTTGACTACGCTTTAACGGGAACGGATGGAATACACCTGTTCAAAAACCAGCAGTATGCTTTAGTAATACTGGACGTAAATTTGCCTGGCATGGACGGTTGGTCGATATTGGAGGATATTCGCCGCACTAGCGATGCGCGAGTAATGATGTTAACTGCTAGCGGCAGGCTGTCGAACAAGGTGAAAGGGTTGGACCTTGGTGCAGATGATTATCTGGTTAAGCCCTTCGAATTCCCTGAATTGCTGGCAAGAATTAGATCGCTTCTAAGGCGAAGTGAGAAACTGACTGAAACCGGCTCTCTGAAAGTGGCGGACCTTGAGGTTGATCCCGCTAGACATCGTGCATACCGAGCAGGGCAGCGCATCGGTCTGACTGTCAAGGAGTTCTCCTTGTTACAGTTACTCATGCGAAATGCCGGTGTCGTTATGACCAGGACTCAAATAATTTCGTTAATATGGGACATTAACTTCGATTGTGATACTAACGTAGTTGACGTCTCTGTCCGAAGGTTGCGCGCCAAAATAGACGAACCCTTTGACAGGAAGCTAATCCACACCCTGCGTGGGGTAGGGTATGTTCTTGAGGATCGCGGATGACCAAGCCTTTGAGTTTGTCGCTGCGAATCGGATTGTCTGTAGGTATTATGGGATCAATTCTCGTTATTTTGATATTCAGTCAATCCTGGATGACGCTGCGCAATCAGCTGGGAATAATTGCGGAGTCCAGGTTAGAACAAAAGTTAAATCAAATAGAACATGTCATATCAGAGTCAAACCCGTCGCTTGTTAAAGATACTATCTCACACCCGCTGGGCGACTTAGTGTCCGGTCACCCTGATCTAGGCCTGCTGGTATGCGATGCTCAAAGGCTGAATAAACTAACTTTTACGATTGGCTCGGTGCCAAGAGAGTTGTTAACTGGCAGTGCTTGTACCGCCGAACTTGATACATATAAAAATCGGTTCACTCATCTCGGCATTAAGGCGCTGGTAAAATCTAGCACTGTGCGCATCGCTGGGAGCAATGAGAGTTTTCTGCTGGTACTCTTCAGTGATCGTTCCGATGATTCCGAATTGCTTGGTGCATACCTCAATTCAACCATATTAGCGGTGCCGCTGTTCCTTGTATTAATTGGGTTCGGGTCCTCGTGGATTGCCCGACGAGGAATGGCTCCACTGAGTAACTTCAGAGAACTGACTTCCATCGTTACCACAAATGATCTTGATGGAAGAATAACAACCTCTGGTCTGCCCGTGGAGCTTAAAGAGCTAGCAGACAGCGTAAACTTCATGTTGGGAAGGCTTGAGGGCGGCGTGCAACAACTTTCTGATTTTTCGGATGATCTGGCCCATGAATTGCGATCTCCAATTACTAATCTAATGGGTAAAGCGCAGGTGGCTCTTTCTCGAGACAGATCATCCTCAGAATACAAAGAAACGCTGGAATCATGTGTAGAAGAGCTTGGCAGAATATCTCGGATTGTTTCAGACATGCTTTACCTTTCGCAAGCTCTTCAGTCGGATTCAGCTGATCTGGCAGATCAGATATCGCTAAGAAGGGAGGCTGAGCAGATAGTCGACCTGTTTAATATTATGGCTGAAGAAAAGGGAATATCGCTGACGGTCCAAGGAGACGGCGTTATCGTGGGCGACAGGTTAATGGTACAACGAGCTATATCGAACTTATTATCGAATGCCATCAGACATGCGTCCCCCCGCAGCAACATCCCAACCCTCATCACGAGCCAAGGTCAATCTATCGTGTTGTCTGTGACAAATGATGGCCCCGGTATACCCGAAGAGCACACTGAAGCGATATTCAAGCGATTTTATCGCGTGGATAGCGGGCGCTCACGTGACGAAGGAGGGACAGGGCTGGGTCTCTCCATTGTCCGTTCGATCATGCAGATTCATCAAGGCAGTGTAACTGTACAATCGGACACCGCGGGTCCTACCACATTCCAGTTGTGGTTCAGAAGCTCTACTCCGGAACGAAACAATCAGTCCTAACCGAGACAACCTAGTTTGGAGAATACGCATGTTTGATGAACCAGATGATGCCCAACCAAAAAAATCCAAACAGTGTGGATTATGGTGTTTCGCTATCATAATCGCTTGGCTAGTAATCCCGTCAGCGCATGCCCAGACTGATAATTCTTTGTCATTGGACGAAGCTATATCTCACGCCATTGCCCGCAATCCGGATCTGCCGATCTTCGACCTTCGTATCCGAGCGCTGGACGGAAGTCGTATGACCGCTGACCAGCCACCCGCTTACGAGTTGGGCCTGGAAGCAGAAGATATTGTGGGGAGTGGAGAGCAAGGGATCGACACTGCCGAATACACGCTCTCGTTATCATCCGTTCTGGAAATGGGTGGGAAACGCCAAGCCCGCATCGGCATTGTCGACGCCGAGTATGATTTGGTTGAAGCAGAACGGCGGGCCGATGTACTGGATCTGCTCGGAAGAGTCACTCAGACATTCATCTCTACGTTAGCTATTCAGGAAAAGATTCGCGTCGCAGCTGACGCCGTTGACATATCCGAAGCAAGTTATGGAACGGTAGCGCGGCGCGCACAGCAAGGCGCGACATCTGAAGCGGACGTTTTCCGGGCGAAAGCTGCGCTTGCGGAATCCCGGATTGAGCAGGCAAATCTCACGGCGAATTACGAGGTTCAAAAAGCGAATCTCGCAGCAAGCTGGGGAGAGATGACACCAGATTACTCGCGTCTAGACGGCGATTTGTTTCGATTCGAAGCCACCGGCAGCTTCGAGAGTCTATTCGAACGTATAGCGAACAATCCGAACATCGAAGTGTTCGCTAACGAACAGCGGGTTCGAGAGGCAGAGGTTCAAATGGCTCAAAGCCAGGCTGATAGCGATATTCGCTGGGCAGTCGGCGCCCGCCGTATGGAGGCAACAAATGATTTCTCCGTGGTCGCCAGCGCATCGATCCCACTTTTCTCAGGTAAACGAAACCGTGGACAAGTACGGTCTGCGTTAGCCGCACAGGAGCAAGTACTGTATCGAAAAGATAATGCGTTGCTCAGGCTGCGTGCGCAACTATTTGAAGCTTACCAAACACGAAAACAGTATCTCGAAGCATTTCGGGTCATGAACAAACAGATGATTCCTGATTTAACTGAGGCCCTGCGTTTAACACGAGAAGGTTATGAAAGAGGCCGGTACAGTTATCTGGAATGGAACGCCGCTCAGGCTGATCTTCTATCTGCCCGCCTCTCGCTCATCGAAACGGCGTCATCGATATTGTTGAACCAGGCACTGATCGAACAGCTTACAGGTCAGCCGCTGGAAGCCAAATGATCAACTTATACAAAAACACGGCCGCTATAGCTGCGTTGAGAGCGCCGACTGCATTTGGGCTAATCAACGAATACAGGATTATTGAACCATGCAATTAAAAAAAACACTCTACTGCATATTAGTGGTTACCTGTCTGGCCATCAGCCCTTTACATGCTGCGGAAGACCAGCACGATGACCATGACGATCACCAAGAAGCCGAGCACGACGCGCCCGAGACCAAAGGACCACATGGCGGCGTGTTACTACAGCAGGATGGTGTCACCGTGGAGTTGCAGATTTTCGAGCAAGGGGTCCCCCCTGAATATCGCGCTTGGGTGACAACGGACGGAACGCCCGTTACCGGTGATGCTGACCTGGATGTCCAGCTCACTCGCCTCGGTGGACAAGTGGATAACTTTAACTTTGCCTTCCAGGGAGACTACTGGCAGGGCGCTGGCGAAGTGACCGAGCCTCATTCCTTTGATGTGGAAGTAACGCTTGCCCTGAACGGTAAACAATACCAGTGGCAGTGGGAATCCCATGAAGGTCGTACCCGCATTGCAGCTGACATTGCTGAAAAAGCGGGAATCCGTATAGCCCAGGCTGGCCCGGGCACAATCGAGCGAACACTGACCGCTTATGGGCGACTGACCACCGCGCCGGAACAGATGGCGCGAGTGCACGCCCGCTTTCCCGGCGTCATTACCAGAGTCGATGTTCGCTTGGGTGACCGTGTTGCCAAAGGCGATAGGTTGGCACAGGTGGAATCCAATGAAAGCCTCAGAACATATGATCTGCGCTCGCCCATTGACGGCGTAGTGAGCGAGCGCACGATCAGTGTTGGCGAAATTACCGGCGAGCAGCCCTTATTGGCCATCACCGATTTAACCACCTTGTGGGCAGATTTGCAGATATTTCCGGGCCAGCGCAACAAGCTGGCGGTCGACCAAAAAGTCCATTTGAAGGCCGAGGGAGTTGATCGACAAGCTACCGTCGACCACCTGCTGCCCTCCTCAGATAATGCCCCCTATACCATGGCTCGTGTTGAGGTGGAGAACACTGACGATGCGCTGAGTCCCGGCCTGCTTGTGGCAGGAAATATCGTTGTAGAACGCCTTGACGTGCCGTTAGCAGTGGACAATCGCGCACTGCAGTCCTTCCGCGACTGGACGGTAGTGTTTGTCCAGGTTGATGACACTTACGAGATCCGGCCGCTCGAACTCGGCCTCAGCGATGGCACCTCGACCGAAGTGCTTGACGGGCTGCAGGTGGGTGATCGTTATGTGGTGGAAAACAGTTATTTAATTAAGGCGGATCTTGAAAAATCCGGCGCGTCCCACGACCACTAAACCAGGAGGCTATGATGATCAATGCCATCTTACGCTTCTCGGTAGAGCGGCGGTTTTTAACCTTATCCCTCATTCTCGTGCTGGTCGGTATTGGTCTATGGAGCTTTCAGCGCCTGCCCATCGACGCGGTGCCGGATATCACCAACGTCCAAGTACAGATCAATACCGAGGCACCAGGGTATTCACCGCTGGAAGCGGAGCAGCGCATCACCTTCCCGGTGGAAACGGCCCTGTACGGATTGCCCGATCTGTCCTTTACCCGCTCAATATCCCGCTATGGCTTGTCCCAGGTGACGGTGGTATTCGAGGAGGGCACTGACCTTTACTTTGCCCGTAACCTGATCAATGAGCGCCTTGGCTCCATCAAGAATGCTCTGCCACCAGACCTGGAACCAGAAATGGGCCCCATCGCGACCGGCCTTGGCGAGATCTTGATGTACACCGTGGAGGCGCTGCCCGGCGCCACCCAGGCGGACGGCAGCCCCCTGGACGCCACGGCGCTGCGGGAAATTCAAGATTGGATTATTAAGCCCCAACTGGCGCAAGTGCCTGGGGTGATCGAGATCAACACCATCGGCGGCTATGACAAGCAATACCACGTCACGCCCTCGCCACAGCAGTTGCTGCAATTTGGCGTCACCATGGATGAACTGGCGGAGGCACTGCGAGCTAACAACACCAATCGCGGTGCGGGCTATATCGAACGCAACGGGCAACAGCTGTTGGTGCGCTCGCCGGGGCAGTTGGCCTCTATCGCCGAAATCGAGCAAGTCGTGATTGCCAATCGCCACGGTGCGCCGGTGAGAGTCAGTGATGTGGCCGAGGTGGCCATCGGCAAGGAATTGCGCACCGGAGCCGCTACCCGCGACGGCAAGGAAACGGTGATGGGCACGGCCATGATGCTAGTGGGAGAAAACTCTCGCACCGTCGCACAGGCGGTGGCCGAAAAGCTGGAGGCCATCCAGCCCTCGCTGCCCGACGGAGTCAAGGTGGAGGCGGTGTACGATCGTACAACGCTGGTAGACAAGGCCATCGCCACGGTGGAAAAAAACCTGCTCGAAGGGGCGCTGCTGGTGATCGTGGTGCTGTTTCTGTTGCTAGGCAATCTGCGCGCCGCCTTGATTACTGCACTGGTAATTCCCTTGTCCATGCTCGCCACCATCACTGGCATGGTGCAAACGGGCGTATCGGCGAACTTGATGAGCCTGGGTGCGTTGGACTTCGGCCTGATCGTCGATGGCGCAGTAATTATCGTTGAGAATTGCATCCGGCGCCTGTCTCAAGCCCAGCATAATAGCGAGCTGCCCTTAGGAGAAAGGCTTCAACTGGTGTTCGAAGCTACCAACGAGGTCATCCGTCCGAGCCTGTTCGGTGTCGCCATCATTACCGTGGTGTATCTTCCAATTTTTGCCCTTACTGGCGTCGAGGGGAAGATGTTCCACCCTATGGCGGCGACTGTGGTGATGGCGCTGCTGGCGGCCATGGTGCTGTCGCTAACGGTGGTGCCGGCCGCCGTGGCGGTATTTATGGGGGGCAAGATTAGCGAAAAAGAAAGCCCTGTGATCAGCGGCGCCAAATCGCTGTACAAGCCGGCCTTGCTGCTCGCCATGAAGTTTCGCTGGCTGGTGTTAGGGGCGGCAACGGCACTCCTCGTGGTTTGTATATGGCTTGCGACCACTTTGGGCTCGGAATTCATTCCACAACTAGATGAGGGGGATGTCGCTCTGCACGCTCTGCGCATTCCAGGCACGGGACTGGAGCAATCCATCGAGATGCAGTCGCAGCTGGAACAGCGACTGAAGGCGTTCCCGGAAGTGGACAAGGTGTTCGCCAAGATCGGCACGCCAGAAGTGGCCACCGACCCCATGCCGCCCAGCGTGGCGGATAACTTTGTCATCCTCAAGTCTCGCGATCAATGGCCGAATCCCGACAAAACCAAGGACGATCTGGTGGCGGAAATGGAGGAAGCCGTGATCCAGCTCCCGGGCAACAACTACGAGTTCACCCAGCCTATCGAAATGCGCTTCAACGAACTGATCTCCGGAGTACGGGCCGATCTCGGGATCAAGGTGTTTGGCGATGACATGGATCAATTGCTGGCCTCGGCACTGGAAGTTCAGGAAGTGCTCGAAACCGTCGAGGGTGCGGCGGATATTCAGGTTGAACAGGTCACAGGACTGCCCATGCTGTCGGTTCATCCGAAACGCATGGTGCTATCGCGCTACGGTCTGAACGTTGAAGATGTGCAAACACTGGTGGCGACCGGTATCGGTGGTGAAAACGTCGGATTGATCTACGAGGGTGATCGTCGCTTTGAGTTGGTGGTACGCCTGCCGGAAACAGTCAGACGTGACATCGACAGCTTGGCCTTTCTGCCCATTCCCTTGCCGGATGGCGGCTATGTGCCGCTGTCGGAAGTCGCCGAATTGGAAATAGCCCCAGCGCCCAACCAGATCAGCCGGGAAAACGGAAAACGCCGAGTGGTGGTAACCGCCAATGTGCGGGATCGTGACCTGGGTGGCTTCGTCGAGGAAGTACAGGCACGCATCGCACAGGAAGTAGACTTACCGGATGGTTATTGGCTGGATTACGGCGGTACCTTTGAGCAACTCCAATCGGCTAGCGCGCGTCTCGCCATTGTTGTACCCATCACCCTGGCAATCATCATTGGCCTGCTGATTATGGCGTTCGGTTCAGTGAAAGACGCCTTGATTATCTTCACTGGCGTACCGCTTGCGCTGACTGGCGGGGTGTTGTCGTTGTGGTTGCGGGACATGCCGCTGTCGATCTCGGCCGGTGTGGGCTTTATCGCACTTTCCGGCGTAGCGGTCCTCAACGGTCTGGTGATGGTGGCCTTCATTCGCGATCTGTGGCGGGAGCAGGGCGATCTCGTCACGGCGGTTGTGGAGGGTGCCCTGGTTCGTCTGCGTCCGGTCTTGATGACCGCGTTGGTGGCAAGTCTTGGTTTCGTACCAATGGCGCTCAACACAGGCACCGGTGCCGAGGTCCAAAGACCGCTAGCTACGGTCGTGATAGGCGGAATTATTTCGTCGACACTTCTGACATTGTTCGTCCTGCCTATCCTGTACTCCATGTTCCACCGAAACGATCAAAAGCACCAAGTTGTTGAAGAGGCTACGACATAACGTCGAAATCGCCACGGCAAAAAAGCAGGGCGCGCCCACAAATGCGAAGCAGCCGATACAAACTGAAATTTCATTAGTGATAGGAGGCAACGTGGCACATCAACACCTACATAATGAACAGGCCGGTGATAAACGCGTCTGGTGGGCGATAGCCGTCAACCTTGTCTTGACCGTGGCGCAAATAGCGGGGGGGATATTTTCAGGGAGCCTCTCGCTGGTTGCCGATGCAATCCACAACCTGAGCGATGCCATCTCGATGGCTATCGCTTACGTTGCCAGGAGAATAGCTCGGCGCCCAGCCAACGAAGAGTGGACGTTCGGGTACGTCCGGGCAGAGATGATTGCAGCGCTTATAAACTACACCACCTTGATTGTGATCGGCCTGTACCTGGTTTACGAAGCGATCTTTCGCTTTTTCGAACCGCAGCCCGTTCAGGGGTGGACGGTGGTGATTATCGCAGCTGTCGCTTTAGTGGTTGACACGATAACGGCCATGTTGACCTATTCGTTATCAAAGTCCAGCATGAACATTCGGGCGGCGTTTTTACACAACGTGTCAGATGCATTGGGGTCCGTTGCGGTCATCATTGCAGGGACTTTGATAATTTTGTATGACTGGGTATTTGTAGATCCCCTGATAACGCTAATGATAGCTGGGTATATATTGTGGCAAGCGTTTACAGAAATAGGCGGCGCCATACGCATACTCATGTCTGCCACACCAAAAGATATAGATCCCCAGGAGGTTATATCAAGGTCGTTGGCCATTTCAGGGGTGTGTGGCGTTCATCACCTGCACATCTGGCTCATAGATGAACACCGGACATCACTTGAGGCCCACGTTGTGATTGAGGATCAATTGATGAGCCGAAGTGAGGACATAAAGAATGATGTCAAGAAAATGCTCAAAAATACCTTTTCCATTCATCATGTTACGTTAGATGTGGAATCTACATCGGGAGAATGTGGCGACGCGAAAACGATTGGCCATTGAAAACGAAAGGCGCCCCTGGGCGCCCATATCAAGTCAGATCAGATAATATCAAGCGGGTATTCTATAATAATCCTGACTTCATCTAGATCCGACTCAAAAGCAGTTGCACGTGCAGTAGCCTGGCGCACTCTAAAAGACAGGCCATGGAATTTTCCGGACTGCACTATGTATTGGGCTTCGATGTCTCTCTCCCAACGCTTCTGGTCAGTAAGCGGGTCGCCACCAGCATCCCGTCTCATATATACCGCGTTAGCATTTGAATAGTCGGCCTCGCTTCCTTTGGCATAACGGGTCATAAATGAAAGTCCTGGCACGCCATACTCAGTCACATCCAGATCATAACGAAGCATCCACGACCGTTCTTTTGGTGCGTTGAAATCATTATACTGGGATGCGTTATCGAGAAAGATTGCATCGGATTGCCGCAGATAATCGAAATCGTCATCTCCGTGGTTGCGCTGGTGGGACACCGCGATACTGTGGGCACCAGTCGCGATTCCGACTTTAGCGCTCCATATCTGGTTGCTAAATTCTCCAAGTAGCTTTTTTCCTTCATCGCGGGCGTCGTAATAATTTATGCCGCCAAACAGCGAAAGCCGTTCAGAAACCGGCAGCTCACTGGAAATACCAACATACGTTTGATCCCAGGCGTCTTTAAGGCGGCTTGTGTATAGGTTGAACCCTAATGCGGGATTGAGGATATAGTCCCCTCCGAAATAAGCCACCCATGGGGAGTCGACAGGACCTGCGTAAAATGTCGCGAAATCATCATGCATACTGCTGCTGGTTGGTTGGCTCATGCCAGTGAGTCGACCGCCTTGCACAGTCAACCCGTCAATATGAGTATTGACGAGCGTAACGCCTCGGAAGCTTTCAGGAAGTAGCCGGGAATCTCCATAATGGACTACAGGGGTCGTCGGAAACACGTCGCCGACTTTAACGACCGTGTCAAAAGCACTTAATTTTGCCGCCGCGCCGAACTTTGTGTACTCATCCTCAGCTTCGCCTTGACTGTCGGTGGGAAGAACGTCAAAGGTGCTGCGTGCGCCGTTTCGTCCGTCGCCAGTATCAAGCTTCAGGCCCAGCATTGCAAAAGCGTCCAAGCCAAAACCAACGGTACCTTCGGTAAACCCAGACTCGAAATTAGCTATTACGCCGTGCGCCCACGCTTCAGAATATCCTGTCCCTTTCGGACTGAACTGACCATGACGGTCGTCTCGATTAAAATAGAAATTTCGGTTCAGCACCGATAGGTTGCTTCCATCTACGAAGCCAGATGCAATACGTTCTTGTGCTGATACCGCTTCGGAGTGAACGGCAAAAAATATCGACGAGGCAATCAACGTGCGGCTGATGTTTTTATTCATATGATTTTCGTCTTTTTAGGAGGCTTTTTGGAACGAACGTTTTATCGTATTCCTCTCAGAATTGCGGGTAGATTGCAGCAGCATTACAATTCTGTAATACGACCAGGCGCGGTAGGTCTTTTTAACCTGACTGTAATGGTTATGGATGCGCGGAGTGGCCGATGTTGATTCATGTTTGAGCAGACAAAAGCTGATGATCAGTCGCTACGCACTTCGCCAGCGGATGCGATCTTGTCTGGATGAAAAGGTGATCTCGCTCATTCCGCTTGCGCTAGCGTGCCCTGCGCACGCGTCCAGCTTTTGAAACTGACATAAAAGTAATTTTAGGCTCACTTTTCTGTCAGCAAGGTTTGATAATCTAAGCTGTATCAACTGACCGGAGAATATGTAGAAAGGGATCTGTTACGTCCTCTTCGCATGCTACTAGCCATAAATCTATGATCACGTGTCGGAACTTGCTTCTTGTTTTTCTCATGCTGCTTGCGCTTCCCTTCACCGGGACGGCGCAAACCATGACGCCCGACACGCATCATGCCATGAACCAGTCGAGCCTTGCTTCCAGCACAGTCGCGTCCGAAATGGCCACCTCTGCACATGACTGTTGTGCACAAGACCCCGCCGCCTCAGTCTGCGAAAACGGTCAGGAATGCAAAACCATTAGTCTGTTTCAGCTCGCGTTCGGCAAGGTCACTGTGCCGGCGCTCAGCCCACGCCCCTCTGTCTCCCTTCCTGGTCAGGTCCCGACTCGCGCACCTGACATTGTCTGGCATCCTCCCCGTAGCTGATTTCGCTCGTGTTCCCTAGTTTCGCCTGACCCCTTGGGGTGGGCGGTTAAGGCATGCCGATGGCGTGCGCTAGAACATCAACGGAATCGAAGACATGAATTACCGAATCCTCGGGGTGCGTTCCTACGCAGCGGCTTTGTTGTTTGGCCTACTGGCTGTGCCCAGTACGTCGGCAGCACTCACTCTTGAAGAAGCCATCAGTCTGGCTGAGCGGGAAGCCCCTTCATTGGCTGCGCGCAATGCAAACCTTCAAGCCGCTCAAAGTTCGGTGGCCCCGGCGGGTGAGCTACCGGACCCAAAGTTGAAGCTTGGTCTCCAGAGCCTCCCTGTCGAAGGTGAATCCAGCCTGCGATTGGGCGCTGAGCCCATGACTATGCAAATGATCGGCGTTATGCAAGAGGTTCCTAACCGGGCCAAGCGACGGGCACGCGTAGAAACCGCTGAAGCAACTGTGGCACTGGCGCATGCCCAGCAAAAAATCGAGCGCCTTAAGGTTCGTCAGCTGACAGCTGAGGCTTGGATTGCCACGTTGGCAGCGGAGCAAAAGCTGAGCATTTTTGACCAGCTCTATGCAGAAAATCGTCTCTTATCTCAGGCCGTTAAAGCAAGAATCGCTGGTGCTCGCGGAATGGCGAGCGATAGCGTTCTACCAAAGCAGGAAGCGGCTCTTTTGGCCGAACAAAAAGATGTGCTGGTGCGCAACGAAGCTGTTGCCCGTGCGGAGCTGCAGCGCTGGATTGGCGAGGCTGCTAGCGTGCCGCTGGAGGGAAGCTGGCCAGTGTGGCGGGGTGATCTCGATCAATACCGGCACAATCTTGACCGCCACCCCGAGCTGTTGGCCTTCGATCCTTTGAGTGACCGCGCTGAGGCGAAGATTGCCGAAGCCATTTCGGATAAAAGGCCCGACTGGGGGTGGGGCGTGGATTATCAACATAGGGGGGGCGGGTTCGGCGACATGGTCAGTCTCAGTGTCAGCTTCGATCTGCCGGTGTTCGCAGGTTCCAGACAAGAACCGAAAATCGCCGCTGAGCGCGCCCGTCTGGCGGAGCTGGAGGCCGAGCGGCAAGCAAGGCTGCGCCTGTATAACCAAGAGCTTGCAGCCGATGCCGCAGAGCTGCAACGGCTCAATCGAGCGCTTTCTCGATTCGATGAAACACTGCTTCCGCTCGCTGAAGAAAAGGTGCGTCTGGCCATGGCGGATTACCGGTCCGGAAATGGTGAGCTCATCTCCGTTATTGATGCACGGCAGGAGCTTGTCGAAATGCGCTTGCGCCGTGTGGATCTCGCCCGTGACCGCTCTCTGACCAACGCCCGCCTACATTTCGCCTTTGGAGACATCCAGCCATGACATTTCGAATCAAGCGACTGGCTCTGCTGATTAGCCTACCCATGCTGCTGAATACAGGACTAGCCGGGCTAGCTCTAATGGCAAGCAACGCCGGGGCTCAGTCTGCCGAGCAGAACGAGCGAGAAGTTCTTTATTGGTACGATCCGATGTATCCGCAACAGCGCTTTGACGCACCTGGCCCCTCTCCTTTCATGGATATGGAGCTTCTGCCGCGTTATGCCGACGAAGGGGGCGATGGCGCATCGATGACCATCGACCCCGGTGTAATGCAGAACCTGGGAATGCGGATCACCTCAGTCACACGCGAACCTATCAGTCAGACCGTCGAGGCGGTTGGTACTCTGGCTTTCGATGAACGTGACGTCGCCATTGTGCAGGCTCGCAGCGGTGGCTTCGTCGAGAAGGTCTACGATCGAGCGCCGGAAGACGTGATAGCGAAAAATGCGCCATTGGCCGATCTCTTCGTACCGGAGTGGGCAGCTGCGCAGGAAGAATATCTTGCTTTGCGCAGCATAAACGAACCGCAGCTGGTCGCTGCCGCTCGCCACCGTCTTCGCCTCGCTGGTGTTCCGTCTGACGTTATTGCGCAACTCGAGCGCAGCGGCAAAGCCAGGTCAACCTGGACTATAACGAGTCCCATCAGTGGCGTACTCCGTTCCCTTGACGTCCGCGAAGGGATGACACTGCCTGCCGGCGCGTCCCTTGCCCGCATCAACGGACTGGAAAACGTCTGGCTGGAAGTTGCCGTACCTGAAGCACAGGTGGCCAACCTAAACGTTGGTCAAACCGTCGAAGCCAGGCTACCCGCCTACCCGGGCGACAGCCTGGAGGGTTCTATCGAGGCAGTATTACCGCAGGCCAACCTGGATAGCCGAACGGTACGGGTTCGGATCGAACTACCCAATCCTGACCTACGCCTGCGCCCTGGAATGACTGCAGACGTCACTCTCAGTCGCGATAAAGACGTTGCGCTGGTTGTGCCCACCGAGGCACTGATTCGAACCGGTCGACGTACGCTCGTCATGCTCGCCGAAGGCGAGGGCAAGTTCCGCCCGGTAGAAGTTCAAGCCGGCCGTGAGACCGAAGACAAGACAGAGGTGTTGGCCGGTTTGGAGGAAGGCCAGCAAGTGGTGGCGTCAGGGCAATTCTTGCTTGACTCCGAAGCCAGCCTGCGTGGATTGACTGCTCAGCTGAAACAATCAACGCAAACCACAGGACAAGCCTTACACGAGGCCGAGGGCACCATCATGAGCCTGGAAGACGGCATGGTCGGCTTGGCCCACGGTCCGTTCAAGACATTGAACATGCCCGGCATGACCATGGCGTTCCCTGCCGCAGACAAATCCCTGCTGGAAGGACTTACCGAAGGGGATCGCGTCCGTGTGGGCGTTAGCGAAAGCGACGAAGGCCTTCTTATTGAGCAGATCGAACAACTCGGGGGCGGCCATGATCACTAACATCATTCGATGGTCGGTAACCAACCGATTTCTGGTATTGCTTGGCACGCTGTTTTCAGTTGCCTGGGGCATATGGTCAATACAAAACACAGCCGTTGATGCTTTGCCTGATCTGTCCGACGTTCAGGTCATCATCCGCACGCCCTATGCCGGTCAAGCCCCACAGATCGTTGAAAATCAGGTCACCTACCCGCTGGCGACAACCATGCTATCGGTACCTGGGGCGAAGACCGTACGGGGCTATTCATTCTTTGGCGACAGCTACGTTTATGTGCTCTTCGAGGACGGGACTGACCTTTACTGGGCGCGCTCTCGGGTCCTTGAGTACCTCAGCCAGGTTCAAAGTCGCTTGCCCGACGGAGCCGCTCCAGCACTTGGCCCGGATGCCACCGGAGCAGGCTGGGTTTATCAGTATGCCTTGGTTGATCGTACCGGCCAGCACGATCTAGCCCAGCTGCGCTCGTTGCAAGACTGGTTCCTGCGCTATGAGCTCAAGACTCTCCCAAACGTGGCCGAGGTAGCGGCGATCGGGGGGATGGTCAAGCAGTACCAGGTGATGCTCGACCCAGTGCGCATGGCTAACCGCCAGATAACGCAGCAGCAAATCATACAGGCGATCGACGGGGCCAACCAAGAAACAGGCGGGAGCGTACTAGAGCTCGGAGAAAGCGAGTTTATGGTCCGCGCTTCGGGTTATCTCGCTTCGTTAAAGGACTTTCGCGCTATTCCACTGCGCTTGGATACGAATGGTGTGCCGGTAACACTCGGTGACGTCGCGCATATTCAGCTTGGCCCGGAAATGCGCCGTGGGATTGCCGAACTGGACGGCGAAGGCGAAGTGGTGGGCGGTGTAGTGATTCTGCGCAGCGGAAAAAATGCCCGTGAAACCATTACCGCCGTGCAGGCCAAACTGGAAGATCTCAAGAAAAGTTTGCCCGATGGGGTCGAGGTGGTCACCACTTATGATCGCAGCGAGCTGATTGATAGCGCCGTAAAGAACCTCAGTTATAAGCTGCTGGAAGAGTTCATCGTCGTGGGGTTGGTGTGTGCCTTGTTCCTCTGGCATTTACGTTCATCGTTGGTAGCGATCGTGTCGTTGCCGGTCGGTATCTTGATCGCTTTTATCATCATGCAACGACAAGGCGTCAACGCTAACATCATGTCCTTGGGTGGCATTGCGATCGCAATCGGCGCCATGGTTGATGCCGCTATCGTAATGATTGAAAACGCGCATAAACACATCGAAGCGTGGCATAAGAACAATCTCAACAAGAAGCTTGAGGGCGCCGAGCACTGGAAAGTAATAACCGATGCCGCGATCGAAGTTGGTCCGGCTCTGTTCTTCAGCCTGCTTATCATTACGTTGTCATTCATTCCGGTGTTCACGCTGGAAGCTCAGGAAGGGCGATTGTTTGGCCCGCTGGCATTCACTAAAACCTATGCCATGGCTGCAGCCGCAGGGCTCTCGGTCACCCTGGTCCCGGTGCTGATGGGGTACTGGATCCGTGGGAAAATCCCTGATGAACATCGTAATCCCATCAACCGTGGACTTATCCGGGCGTACCAGCCAGCCCTTGAAGCAGTGCTCCGTTGGCCGAAGGTCACCATAGCAGTCGCTATAGTCGTTTTCCTTACAGCTCTCTGGCCGATCTCTCGCCTGGGTGGAGAGTTTTTGCCGTCAATGGATGAAGGCGACCTGCTCTATATGCCGACTGCGCTACCGGGTCTGTCGGTTCAGAAAGCGTCAGAGCTTCTGCAACAAACTGATCGCATGATCAAAACCGTTCCCGAAGTGAAGCGAGTCTTTGGTAAGGCAGGTCGTGCCGATACCGCAACCGATCCCGCACCCTTAACCATGTTCGAGACAACCATCCAGTTCAAGCCGAAAGACCAATGGCGACCAGGCATGACGCCGGAAAAATTGGTAAAAGAGCTGGACCAGGCGGTGCAAGTTCCAGGACTGGCCAATCTCTGGATCCCACCCATTCGGAACCGCATGGATATGCTGGCCACCGGGATCAAAAGCCCGATCGGGGTCAAGGTATACGGCGCGGACCTGGCCCAGATTGACAAGGCGACCCAATCCGTTGAGCGCGTCGCCAAGACGGTCCCGGGCGTGAGCTCAGCTGTCGCCGACCGCATCACCGGCGGACGCTATATTGATGTCGACATTGATCGAGCCGCAGCTGCGCGGTATGGGCTGAACATAGCTGATGTGCAGTCCATCGTGGCTGGTGCGGTCGGCGGTGCCAATATCGGCGAAACCGTCGAGGGGCTGGCCCGTTATCCAATCAGCCTGCGTTATCCGCGCGAATGGCGTGATTCGCTGAGCGATTTACGTAATCTGCCGATCTACACCCCGCAGGGAAGTCAGATCACCCTGGGCACCGTGGCGCAAGTCAAGGTGACGGATGGCCCGCCGATGCTCAAAAGCGAAAATGCCCGACTCACCGGCTGGGTATACGTTGACGTGCGCGACCGGGATATGGCGGCGGTGGTGGATGATCTGCGTACAAGGATTGACGAGGAGGTGACGCTTGAATCGGGCATGAGCATCAGCTACTCGGGGCAGTTCGAGTTCATGGAGCGCGCCAACGCCAAACTGAAACTGGTCGTACCGGCCACCCTGTTGATCATTTTTGTGCTGCTTTATCTGATTTTCAACAGGTTCAGCGAAGCCTTGTTGATCATGGCAACACTCCCGTTCGCCCTGACCGGCGGTGTCTGGTTCCTGTACCTGCTTGATTACAACCTTTCGATAGCTACCGGTGTCGGCTTCATTGCGCTGGCAGGGGTGTCGGCCGAGTTCGGCGTCATCATGCTGCTGTACCTGACCAATGCCTGGACCGAGCGTCAGGGTGCGGGACGTACGGATAAACAAGCTCTACTGGAAGCGATCCGTGAGGGCGCCGTGCAGCGAGTTCGACCCAAGGCGATGACCGTGGCGGTCATCATCGCTGGTCTGCTGCCAATCCTGCTTGGCAGTGGCACCGGTAGTGAAATCATGAGCCGTATAGCCGCGCCAATGGTTGGCGGCATGATCACCGCGCCTCTTCTGTCCCTGTTTGTACTCCCGGCTGCTTATCTCTTGATGAGGCGCCGATCCATTGAGCAAGCCAAACCACAAGTTGGAGATTCACAATGAAAACGAAACTGGCACTCATTCTTAGCCTGGCACTGACTCCGGCAGCCTTCGCCGATGAAATGAAGGGTATGGAAATGAAACAGAGCATGCCCATGGGCGAAATGAAAATGGAGCAAAACGATACGACAACGAAGACAGCCAAGGCAACTGGAACTGTTCGCAAGATCAATCACGAAAAAGGAACCGTGACCATCGCACACGGGGCCGTGCCGGCGCTTGACTGGCCACCCATGACGATGGGCTTCAAGGCTACGGCCGAACAGCTTGAGCAGCTCAATGAAGGTGACGAGATTGAGTTCGAATTCACCTCGAAAGGCATGAGTTCATCCATCACTTCGCTTAAGCAATTGTAACCATGCCGATGGCTACCGCCAGCTGGTGCGGTAGCCCGGCTAGCTGAACGTTACGCAACTGTAAGGATCCCAACAGCTTGTCGTCAGCCTTAGCCGGGTAATCTATAGCCATTCCCAACAATGAGGTGACAAATGAACAAACTAACTAAAGTAATTATCCCGCTAGTTCTGGCGTTCGCGTCTTCAGTAGCGATGGCGGAAGATGGCAGTGATTATGCGCTGACTAGCGTCCCCCGTGCTCAGGCGCCAAAAATGCTGCAGGAGTCGCCGCAGCAAAATCAGCAATTAGCCCAAGAAGCAGTTGAAAGCTGAGCACTGAACCTAGCGACACAACATCCGCCCGAACGCTCATTGGCTGCCGTTATTTGAGCAACAACGCGGCTCGCGACAATAGACCCTGGTGCAGCGTTGGTAAAACTTGCTGAGTTTGGTCCACGCAACATATCGTTAGGGCATCGAAAAGGCGGTTGCAGAAGCTGAGGGCAACACAGTCATATAGACCACCAACTCGAAGCGCTTGCTACCGGGAAACAGCTTTCGTGTCGGTCGACAAGCCTGGCGACGGCCTGCATCTGTTGCTGGACCACGCGGGCCGAGTAGCCACCACTGGTATCTCGATTGCGGCGCAGCTCCCGGCTGATGGTCGAAGGGGATCGGGTGATCTTACCCAGGCTCAAGCCTGGGGCATGACCGATTTGTATGTTGGCGCGTTCTTCAACGCTGAGTTCGGAATAAGATAGCGGCAGCACCGTACCGGAAAGGTCAGGTGTTGCACTCGGTTTTTGCGCCCGCCCCGTTAAAGAAGAAAGCCAATTGAATCATCCTTCGTTTCCTCGGCACTTCGTGCCAGAGGCACGATACTCAAGTATTTTCAGATCCCCGTTGGAATCTTTGTACGTCATCTGGGCAGGCATTACACCGCAGCCAATACGTGTCGATGTGATATGTATGACACGCTCAATATCCAGGTTCATTCCATAGCGGTAATGAACAATCTCCGGGGGGGCTTGGTCAGTTGATAATGCATGCTCCTTCCATCTATTTTCGTTCTCTTTAATCATAGAGCCATAAACGGGATCACTGCTGCCGTCTGCCATTACGAACGGAGAAACAAAACTGATTGAAAATGCAGCAATTTTTGATCGAATGCCCATGCGTGTCTGCCTATAAAAAATATCCAGAGCAGATGGTGTCACATTATACCTGTCACCAAGGTGACACAGACATTACATTGGATTAATGCCACGAACTACTGACGAACTCATCAAAATAAAGAATAATATAAATTTATTGCATAAGCCTCCCAACTGGCCTGCTTTACAGGACATGACAAGCGCCTTCCGTTGGTTTCTTTCTGTATATATATTGCGTTAGCAGTTTGCATCACTTTGCGCAAGTCATGAATGACGTTCCGGCAATTTAGGCCGCCAAATAGCGAAAATCGTTCAGGCAAGGGCGACTCATTAGAAATACCAAAATAACTTTGATACCACGGGCCCTCAAGACTACTCGTATACAAGCTGAACCCCAGCGCAGGGTTTAGGATAAGATGTATCTTCACTTTTGGCTCAATACTTAACGAGAGGCAGCAATGAGCAGGTTGTCATTACGCGGCAGGATGGCGCTTCTTTTTGTAATCGTGGTGACAGCAGTGCTGAGTCTCGCCGCCGTCAGCTTCGACTATTTTTGTCGTCTTCATTTCGACAGACAAGATGCGCAGCTTCTTGACCGCAAGGTTTCCGCGCTGGAAGCCATCCTGACGCGCGGGAGCGGGTTGGACCCTTCGATGGTTTCGGACATTGATCGACTGATCGACACCTCTTTTGGCTTCGCTGCCGCGATCCTGGCCGGAGACCAAGTGATCTATTCCCATCACAACCTGTCCGAAAAGATGGTGTCATTGATAAGCCCCAGCCAGGACGACCGGTGGCTGATTGATGTTGGACCCAACCGCTACAGCGGAATTACAAAAAGGATCGCAGGCTGGGCCGACGGGGACGCAGAGACAATCCACTTGGCACTCGATGTTACGCATCGCACGCATTTTTATGAAATGATCCGGCAGTGGTTCATTTACACGCTCGTGGTCAGTGCGATTTTAAGTGGTGCGCTTGGCTTCGCCTTCATTCGCAGGGGGCTGAAGCCAATATCCAAGCTATCCAGAACGTCTTCCATCATCACTGCTAATTGTCTGGATACCCGAATCTCAACTGAGTCAGTACCCACTGAACTGCACGAACTCGTCGATAACTTCAACGCAATGCTTGAGCGACTGGACCAGTCCTTCGTGCGTCTATCAGGCTTTTCCGCTGACATAGCGCATGAACTGCGGACCCCGCTCAATAGCATGCTGACGCAAACTGAAGTAGCGCTGATGAAGGATCGCGACAATGCCGACTACAAGGACACTCTTTTCTCGACCCTTGAAGAGCTGCGTCGAATGGCGCGCATGGTTGATGACATGCTTTTTCTCGCCAAAGCGGATAATGGCATGATTACTCCTGATTTCGAGGATCACGACCTGACTGCGGTTGCTTCGAGCGTGCTGGAATATTACGAGTATGCCGCCGACGAAAAAGGGATCAAACTCGTCGTTCATAGCAACGGCCCAACGCCGGTGAGCGGAGACAACCTTATGCTACGCCGGGCGATCTCAAACGTGATGTCGAACGCGGTTCGCTATGGAAAGACAGACACAGCAATTGATCTCACTGTCTCGCAAGCTGGCCCATGGGTGGAACTGAGCGTGAGCAATCAAGGCCCAACGATCCCGCACGAACATATCGACAAGCTGTTCGATCGCTTCTACCGCATCGATACAGCCAGACGAGAGGGCAGCACCTTGAATGCGGGCTTAGGGATGGCGATCACTCGCTCGATCGTGGAGGCGCACAAGGGGTCGATCGGTTGTCACTCGGCAGAAAGCGTTACTACTTTTACGGTAAAGTTACCGACAGTTCGAGAATGATTAACGAGAGAGGCAATCTACGACCAGATGCATCGCGATTGTCGATGACGGTCCTACGGAAGCAATACCGTTACCCTGAGTGTCGACTGGCACAACCAGCCAAGATCCGCCGCTTCTCTGCCCAAGCATCTGCGTCGGGACGTCGCCGAGCTGAAAAATTCGCACGCTGCACGCTGGTCTTAATCTATTGGATGCGGCGCGAACTCGGGATCACTTCGCCGAGAGGTTCATCCGGCGGATTTCGAAAATCCACAAACACGCCAAGGAGGAGTTGGAGCAGATCCAGGCGGCAATGCCAAAAGCTGGAACAACTGGCGGGCACCCTGGACGGCGTGGTCCCCATGT
This sequence comes from Pseudomonas profundi, assembly GCF_008638305.1. Taxonomy (GTDB): domain Bacteria; phylum Pseudomonadota; class Gammaproteobacteria; order Pseudomonadales; family Pseudomonadaceae; genus Halopseudomonas; species Halopseudomonas profundi. The sequence goes on along the minus strand of NZ_VTPZ01000017.1, from coordinate 30,997 downwards.
TATTGGCAGCTTGTCATTGTCCGGCGCCTATGCGAAGCGCGCTGGCCTTAACCGTGCGCGCTTGCGCCATAATTCCACCTGCCAAAACATTCAAGTAGCTTGAAAATTACATTTCAGTCAACGCGATGTAACCTGTTAGTTCTGACTTGGACAACTTGTCCCGGCTGCCAGGTACTCAAGAATAGTCAAATTACCGTTGGAATCTTCGTATGTCATTTGGGCGGGCATCACATCGCAGCTGCCATCAGTAGAGGTCCTGTGTACAACTTTTTCAATATCAAGCTTCATGCCATAACGGTAATGTACGACCTCTGGTGGGTTCTTTCCATTAGCAATTGCATACTCTTGCATGGCCTTTTCGTTGGCTTGAATCATGCGGCCATAAACGCGGTCAGTAGTACCATCTGCCATGGAAAAAGAAGAAACGGCCATAACGGAAAGTGCGGCAATAGTTCTCATGCTATTCATATCTCATCACTCCTTAAGGTAATGATGACAATATAAGCCCAGGAACCTGTCATAAAAGTGAAGTCAAAATTACATTATCGTAATAAAGCCGCAAACTGCTCATTGCGTATTGAGATGGCCTTTCCTGGGCTGACTTTTCTCCCAAATTTTTCACCATGAACTTGATGAGATTTCCAGCTAACCTAGCACCACGGAGATCGCAATATGAAGAAAACGCGATACACCGAAGACAAGCAGATCATTGGCTCCATGAAGCAGCACGAGGCAGACGCAAAGGTCGATATCGGCCGCAAGCTTACCATTTCCAGTGACATATTGAGCCTAGCCAGGTTCCGCACCGTCGATAAAGTAGCCCATGCCCCGCACGGTGTGGATCAATTTGACCGGAAAGTCATCATCGATTTTCGCGCGCAGCCGTCGGATAGCGACCTCAATGACATTGGTGTCGCTGTCGAAATTAATATCCCATACCTTCGATGCGATAATCGATTTGGATAACACTTCACCACGACGGCGAAGTAGGAGTTCCAGCAACATGAATTCCTTGGCAGTCAGGTCGATGCGCTTTCCACCGCGCTCTACTCTTCGCTTGAGTAGATCCACCTGAAGATCTTCGAGGGTCAAGGTGGTTTGGACGGTGGCACCGTTTCCCCGGCGCAGAAGCGATCTCACCCGAGCCAGCAACTCGAAGAACGCAAAGGGTTTGGTCAGATAATCATCCGCCCCGAGCTCCAGGCCTTTGACTCTATCTTCCACCCGATCTCGAGCAGTCAGAAACAGCGCAGGCGTTTCACTACCAGCTGCACGCACCCGCTCAAGCACCTGCCAGCCATCCAGTCCCGGCATCATCACATCCAGAACCAGCAAATCATATTCTTCATCAAGGGTCTGTTGGACCGCATCGATGCCGTTCGTGACCAGGTCAACCACGAACCCGGCTTCAGTCAAACCCTGTTTCAGGTAAACGCCAGTCTTCGGCTCATCTTCTGCGACTAAGATTTTCACAATCAAGCTCCTAAGCGATAGTTCATTGTGCAGATCTCAGCACGGAGATGCTATTCCCTTTCAGAAATGTAATCGGCTGTGTCTAAAGCACTGTTGATGTTAGCGCTTCGACGGGGTTGGCGCGTCGGGGATTGACCCGAACGCGCCACGCGATTAACTAGCCATCCGCTCACATTCTTCCGCACAGGCCAGGCAAGCCTCTGCACAACGCTGGCAATGATCAGCTTCATGCTTTTTGCACTCTTCGCCACAGGCGCGGCAGATCTGAGCACAGAGTCGGCAGACTTCCTTGGCATACTCGCTGTCTCGGGCCATGAAGTTAGCGGCCAGTTGGCAGATATCCGCACAGTCCAGGTCGAGCTTGATGCACTGAGCCATCATTTTTACGTCATCTTCGGCAAGGCACGCAGAGGCACACGTCTGGCACGCGATCGCACAGTTGCTACAGGCTTGGATGCATGATTCAAACTTGGCATTCATCATTTATTTCTCCACTGTGAAGGTAGGTGTGTGCCGCCTGACAAACCAGGCGGGCACAGGTTTGTCGACCGAAGGGGAGTGGAGAAGTTTTATCAAATCATCTGTCTGACAGAATTGTAATATTCGGCGAATAACACGCTCATCCAATACCTTGCTTGCAGGACTGCTATTGGGGCGATAGTCGTTCGTGTCGGTTGGATGTATCGCCTATCTGACCGTGCCAAATTATCGCGCTCCGCGGCGCGCTTTCTTCAAATCTCGGCGTTCTAGTCGCGCCCAATGCAAACGCGCCGTTCTTTGTGCAGGGCAGTGTAGAGTAACTATAGAATTGTGGGAAAGACGGCCGGCACTTCAAAACCATGAGAGCTAACATGAGGATTAAACAGATGCCGAAACCTGAAATGTCTGACTATCCGAACATTGCTTCGCTGGCGGCAATCGGTGATGGTCGTTCCATGGCACTAGTGGGCCCCGATGGCAACGTTGAATGGTTTTGTCCCCAGCGTTTTGACGCCGCACCGCTAAGCTGGCCATTGCTCGATCGTCAACGTGGCGGTCGACTTCAGCTGTCCTCACCAGGTGCTGATGTCCGGATGCGTTACCTGGACGAGACTGCAGTACTGGAATTCGAGGTGCAAAGCGTGTCCGGCCACGCTCGCGTTAGACTGTGTATGGAGTGGCTTGGGTCGACTGACCAACAACGCTTGATTTGGCAGATAGACGGACTCGATGGTCGTTGTGAATTTACCCTGCTGTTCGAGCCCCGCCCGGACTTCGGAAGCGCAGACGGCGAAGCAAGCCTGTCAACAGACGGTTTGACCTATGTGTACGCACGGCAGCAGGTGCTGCTGCAAGCTGATTGCTTTCTCTGCCCTGACGGGGAGGGCTGGACTGGAACATTGTCAGTGTCGGCAGGTGAGCAGGCGGGGGCTTGCCTGAGCGTTTCCTTGGAAGACGATATGCCAGCCCGTCCTTTGCCACTTGATGCCATACCTGTACAGGTTGCTGCAACCGTTGATGCATGGCGTAAGTGGTGCGCAACGTTGGATGTCCCCGCTACGCATCGTACCGCTATCGTACGCAGCGCTATCTGCCTCAAGCTGTTGATCTACGCACCCACTGGAGCGGTTGTGGCGGCAGGGACGACTTCCTTGCCCGAACATCTAGGAGGAGAACGGAATTGGGACTACCGCTTTACCTGGTTTCGTGATGCAGGATTGACACTCGGCGCGCTGTTTGGTCTCGGCTGCCGGGACGAGGCGCACCGCTGGGCACAGTGGATGCAACAAACCATTGAGCGACATGGTACGCCACTGGCCGTCTTATACGATGTGCAGGGAAATGCCCCGCCACCGGAACGGATTATCAAGGGAGTCCACGGCTATCGTGGTTCGCCGCCGGTGCGTGTGGGTAACGCAGCTGATGGCCAGTTTCAGCTGGATATTTATGGCGAGTTGCTGGAGTGCGTTAGTATCTGCGATAGCATGGCCGACGATGCGATGCGCTCACATTGGTCTCACATGCGCGCCGCTGCGGACTTCATCGCAGCGCACTGGCACGAGCCTGATCAAAGCATCTGGGAAATGCGCAGCGCGCCGCGGCACTACGTCCACTCTAAGGTCATGGCCTGGGCCGGCCTACAGCGTGCGCTTTGGCTGATGCGCCGCCATGGTCTGGGCGGAGATGAGGATAATTGGGTCAGTCAAGCTGAAGCTCTACGTCAGTTGATCTTGCAGCGCGGTCTTAGTACCGATGGGAGCCACTTCATCCGCGCCTTCGATGACGAGAGACTGGACGCCAGTCTCCTGCTGTTGGCACGCGTTGGCTTCGTCGATGGCCGCGATGCTCGTTTCGTTAATACCGTGGACATGATTCGGGAACAGCTTAGCGAAGGAGGGGGCGCAATACGGCGCTATCCCGCTGAAATCTCGGATGGGCTGGAAGGCCGAGAAGGAGCGTTCTTCATTTGCAGCTTTTGGCTGGTCGAGGCGTTGGTGCAAACCGGTCGGCCTCGAGAAGCAGCGGATCTCTATGCACAGCTATTGGAGCACAAGGGCGAACATGGCCTGTTCGCCGAGGAATTCGATACGCGCAGTGGCGGGCATCTGGGAAATGTGCCACAGGCCTTTTCACATGTGGGCCTGATTAATGCAGCACTGAGCCTTGGTTCTGTTGGTTAAAGGACTGGTGTCCTGCTACCTGCCTCGCGTCCGTTCAGCCAGCGGAGCTAAGCCGACTGGCTCAACGGGCGATGGCGAAAACCACTGCGACGCTAAGCGCTGTCATTAACGCCAAACTGCCCACGGCCAGCCTGCCTACCGTAGCGGAGCTGAGGCCCAGCGCCTTGTCTTTCGCCTGGTTGGCAAAGCGTCCCTCGAGACGGTGCAGTCCCGCTACCGGCTGGAACAGGTTGTCCGGCTGATCGGGATCGGCCGCCTCGCCGGTCAACTGCCCGCTCCAAGCTTGTTTGGCCATCATCCGGTCTAGCAAACCTGGCATAAACATGTTGCCGATGATTGCCTGGAGCGAGGCGCGTCCCAGCCAAATCTCGCGCGGGGCGTCGGTCGCTGCACGAACGATGGCACGTGCAGCGACTTCCGGCGTATGGATGGGCGGGACGGGCTGGGGACGCTTTGGCATCTTATTACGCGACCAGTCGAATTGCGGTGTGTTGTGGGCGGGCAGCTGCACCATGGTCAGCCGCACCTGGCTATTGGTATGAATGAGTTCGCAGCGCAACGAATCGGTGAAACCGCGGATCGCGAACTTGGCTGCGCAGTAGGCCGACTGCAAGGGTATCGCTCGATAGGAGAGGGCCGAGCCCACCTGAATGATGGTGCCTCGGTTGCGTTTTTCCATAAAGCGCAACGCGGCCAGGGTGCCATGAACGAAACCGAGATACGTCACCTCGGTAACCCGCTTGTATTCTGCCGCGCTGATTTTGTTGACCGGGCCGAACACCGTAGCCATGGCAGCATTGACCCATATCTCGATCGGACCCAGCTCCGCCTCGATCCGATCGGCGGCCTTATCGACCGCTTCGGCGTCGGCAACATCTGCGGATATCGCCAGTACCACGGCGCCTGCTGCGTCCAGTTCGGCCCGGGTGCCGGCCAGTCCTTCTTCGCCGCGAGCGATCACTGCGACGCGAAAGCCGGCTTGCGCAAGCGCAAGAGCAGTCGCTCGTCCTACACCTGCGGTTCCGCCACAAATCACGGCGGTTTTTGCGCGGTCGGTCATGTTTTATTCCTTAACCATAAAGGCAGTCGCACAGGCTTAGCGCAACAGCGCGTTCCAGCCAGCGTAGCGGTGATGAATCGGTCCTCTGGGAAGGCTAAGCACTATTACCAACAGGCCCGCGACCAAACTGCCAATCGTAGCGGCCAGCTCCGCGCCTGCAAGGAACCAGGGCGAGGCCAACAGCCAAAGGCCGATCGGCAGGTTAAGAAACCGCAGCGGCCGAGCTATTTCTGCCAAGGCCAGCACTGAGACGGTGATCAGCAGGGAGCCCATCAGATGGTCGCTGTTGGCCATGGGCCCCTCTGTGCCGAAAATCAACCGGGTGAACATCAACCAAACGCCTAGAATGCACAGCAGCGTGAGCCCCCAGGGCAGGTTAACTCCGCGCAGACCCTTGAGAGTCATTGAGGAAAGACTGCCCTCGAACTCCGGCGTGTTGTCCTCACGCGCGCCATCCATCGCATCGCCCTTGAAGAAGGTCTTCCAGAAAGGCTTGCCGCGGCGCCGCGCATCCTTGAGGAACTGGCCCATGGCGACCAGCTCATCCAGTGCGTAAGGCATCATCACCAACATGGCTAACGCCTGAGCCAGGCACAGAGTGCACCAGGTCCCGATGAAAATCGGCTGGGCAATGATGAAGAAAATGCTTATCACGCCAAGAGGCACTACTACCACGCCGAACGCCGCGACCATCCATGGCATGGTGCGCCATCGCCGGGCATCGCCCATCACCGCCATGAGCAGTTCGATCATATAGGCCATCACACCGATTCCTGCATCGGACACAGGCCAGGCACGCGACATGTCCGATGTAATGATTGTCTCTGTGCCGTTAGGTTCAGAACCGAAAAAGGGGTCCCAGGCATTCGAGGTATGGCCAAGCTGGTATGCGGTAAGATAGCGCGCGAGAAGAATGCCAATGACGGCGAATATGGCGATAGGCAGGCGTTGTAGCCAGGTCGAAGGATTGTAATCCCATCCCGGCGGCACCGCAGCCTTCTGCATCATGCCCTGCATGCTCATGCCCGGCATCATCGGAACCAAAGTAGAGAAGGCGATCACCAGACCACCGACCAGCAAGGCATTGCCGTAACTCGCCGGGGATGGCGTCCAAAACAGCAACGGCGCAAACATCAGCCACAGCCCCACGACCGTGTTGGCCCATTGCGCCCAGCTGATCCGCTTGAGCGACAGGACCGCGAACAACACGATCAGCCCGCCGCTAATCACGTCGTTCCAGGTCATCAGCAACGCGCGAGTGGCGACTGCGGGCAAATCACGCTCGGCTGCCAGGCGCGGCAGGTCAAGATCACTGGGTGCAATGTTCATGTAGCCAAAGATGAAGGGCGCGCTAAGCACCCACAGGCCGAGCAATACATTGACGAAGTGGCACCATAGTGTCGCGACATGCCGCCGCTCCATCATTTGCATGTGCGTATCCATATCCATATCGGAAGACATACCGCCCTGGCGTAGATATTCCCCTTGATGCTCCATATATCTCGTCTCCTGCAGTGAGTGTTGTTCCAAGGCGGCTAGAATGTCTGCGCACTAAAGGGCGATTTTAATTAAGGACTCATACTCGTCCTCTAAACGCTCGCGGCGGTCTCAACCGGAAAGAATGAGTAAGCCGGTCAGCGCGGCAGCACTGCCGGCACAGCCCAGAAGCAGAGGTTGCGTGGCCTGCGTGTCTCACCGTTACTCTCAGGACTGTCATGACATATCTCACGCTAGCTCCAGCGAAGCCGTTCAACTAAAACGCCAAGCGCAAGCCCGCGAGGAATAACCATTGCTCAGTTCTCTCTCCGGCGGCTTCGGCGATGTTTTCGGTTTCGCCGACGAGGGAGTGATAACGGAGGCCGATATAGGGCGCAAGCTCTCGCTTGATCTCGTAACGCAAACGCAGATCGACGTCGGCCTCGGTCAGTCCGGACCCGAGATTGCGTTCAGAAATGGTTTGTGCAGAAAAGGTCAACCCGACGCGGGGCTGTAGGACCAGCCGTTGGGTGATTCGAACGTCATACTCGCCCTCAGTCTCAAATGTCACATCGCCGTCTTCCGAGACATATAACGAATTATCCAATTCGAACTGATAGGGCGCCATGCCCTGCAAACCCAGCACGTAAGACCAGCGGTCATTATATTCATCATCGGTGACCCACTCATTGGCATATTGAACGCCGGTTTGCACATTCCAAAATGGCGTGATCAACCGAGAATAAAGAAAGTCATTTTCGCTTTCGCCTTCGTCCGTTCCTTCGAAAATCGCCTCACCTTCGCTTTTCCACCAGAACTTGTTGATGTCGCCTCCGATCCAGCCTTGGGCGTCCCAACCCAGGCGGTCCCGCGCGTTATCATCCGGCACGCGGTATTCAAGCTGGTCGAACAGAGCGAAAGCAAAAAGCTGGTCGTCGGGCACTGGATCGGGAAAATCGGAGGGTGGTTCGCTGTTGCTATAGTCGAATACCTCCTCCAGCGTCATGCCTCCAGGCAGTGGCGGAACTTCGAGGTCAGGGGGAGGTGTCTCTTCGTGCTGCTGGGCGGATTGCTGGTGATCAGGACGGTTTGCTGTGGTCGGCATGTCATGCTTGTTCTGGGCATGAGCCGCGCTGGGTATCAACAGAACGGTCGTGGCGATCATCGCAAAGAGGCGGAGATTAGGCGTCAGCATCGATAGACCCTCCATCCAGCGAACGGACGACAGCAACCGTGCGGAACATTCCTGCCTCCATATGATAAAGAAGATGGCAATGAAAGGCCCACTGTCCCGGCGCGTCGGCGGTAATGTCTACAGTCAGTAACTCAGCTGGCTGTACGTTGACTGTGTGCTTGCGGGGATTGGTATCGAGGTCACCACCGGCGTACAGGTCCATCCACATGCCGTGCAAATGGATCGGGTGGCTCATCATGGTGTCATTGATCATGTTGATTCGCAGCCGCTCGCCATGCTGAAAACGGATCATGTCTGACTCTGACCACTTTTTGCCGTCAAAACCCCAGATAAACTTGCTCATGTTGCCGGTCAGGTGTAGATCGAATTCCCGAGTTGGTGGCCGCCGAAGGACCGGACGTTCCAGCGCTCGAAGCTGGCTATAGGTAAGTACCCGCCAACCATCATCGCCGAGTCCGGCTCCCGGATAATCCAGGCGGCGGTTGGCGGTTTGGGCCATGGTGATGCTGGCAGGGCCGTGCTCGTCCGGGCCGTGCTTGATGCGCTCCACCAGGTTTTCGGTAGGCAACTCATTTCCGCTGCGGGGTGAGGTTTGCGTGTCCTTGCTTGCATGTCCATTGTGATTTTCCCCTTCCATGCCTTTCATTCCCCCTCCCATCATGCCCATATCGGCCATGGTTAACATGGGCCGGCGTCGCAGCTCCGGTATGGCCGCTGACATTCCGGGCTGTGGAGCCAGCGTCCCTCGAGTCGCGCCGCTACGGTCCATGGCTTCGGCGAATAACGTGTAAGCTTGATCGTCAGGCATGGTTACAATCACATCGTAGGTCTCTGCGACAGCGATGCGAAACTCATCGGTTTCGACAGGCTTGATATTCTGTCCGTCGGCTTGAACCACCGTCATTGGCAGGCCGGGAATGCGAACGTCATAATAGGTTTGCGCCGAAGCGTTCACGATCCGCAGACGAATGCGCTGACCAGGCTTGGCAATAAAAGTTGGGTTCTCTTCCGTTGTTTTGCCGTTCATCAAAAAACGGTAAGTCGCACCGGTAATATCGGCGATGTCGGTGGGGTCCATGCGCATACGCTGCCACGCCAGCCGCTTGGCAATTACCTCTTCCAACGTCATGCCAGTTGCCTGCATTTGGTCATCAATGTTCGCTAGTGTCGGCCGCTGGAAGTTGAAGTAGCCCTCAATCGTCTTGAGCTTGCGAAAAACCGTGTGGGGGGCTGTAAACGTCCAGTCCGACAAGATAACGGAGTACTCAACATCGTAATCAATGGGATCGGGTTTGGCCGGCTCTATGATTAGCTGACCGTAGTGGCCGCGTTGTTCCTGGAAGCCGGAGTGGCTGTGATACCAGAAGGTCCCATTCTGGCGGACAGGAAAACGGTAGGTGAAGGTTTCGCCCGCCGGAATACCAGCGAAGCTGATGCCGGGCACTCCATCCATATCAAAGGGCAGCAAAACCCCATGCCAATGAATTGATGTTGATTCCGCCAAGCGGTTATGGACTCGAATCAATGCTTCGGCGCCTTCTCGCATGTGGATCGTGGGGCCTGGAAAGGAGCCATTGATCGTGATAGCACGACCGGGTTTGCCCCCGACCAGCAAATCGCGTTCTTCCAGATACAGGTCGATACCGCCAGTATCGGTAGCGACCAGCTCGCCGAACTCACCTGCGCTCGGGAGCGCGAGACCATTAGCCCAGGCGGGTCGGCCCAAAGCCAAGTAACCGGCGAGCGTCAAAGAGCCCGTCTTTATGAGAAAATCTCGGCGGGTCATGGCCGCGCGCGGGGTCGGTCTGGAGTTTTCGGTCATCTGCGTTTCCCTTCGGGTCGGAAATGGGCACTTATGGCCAATTGGCTAGTTGCTGCGCTGGTTCATTTAACTGACTGCGCAAATGACCAGCATTTATCAGTTGCACGCTCCGTTCAGTCGACGGGCATATCGTGGGAAAGTTTTTCTAGAATCATGAACCTGACAAAATTGTAATGTTCGCTTCAGCCTCCAGTTAACTTATCCCGTGTATGGTTATTTGTGAGGCGTGTTGTTCCGTCTTATGTGTTGATCCTTCATCTCTTCGCGTTCCGCTCCTTCAAAAGAGATGCTTTAGGCGCCTTAGGGCGCCTTTTTTTATTGGCTCATCGCACCTTACATAAATGTAATCACGGCTCGTATCGGGATATGGCACATTGGCAACAGGGTCGAAGTGCCGAGAACAACCTGGCAAACCGACCATGATTTTTCAGCACCGATTTTTTGACGACGGGATACATTCGCATGCCATACAAAACTTCAAGACGGACCTTCGTCAAAGGGTTAGTCGCTACCAGCCTGTTCGGAGGCCTTGGCTTGTGGCGCTCGCCGGTCTGGGCGGTGACCAGTCCGGGGCAACCCAGTGTGCTGACCGGCACTGAATTCGATCTGTTTATTGGCGAAACGACAGTGAACATTACGGGCGCCCCTCGAACCGCAATGACCATCAATGGCACTATTCCCGGCCCGCTGTTGCGCTGGCGTGAAGGTGACACTGTTACGTTGCGCGTTGCGAACCGGCTCAGCGAAGACACCTCCATTCACTGGCACGGCATTATCCTGCCGGCGAATATGGACGGCGTTCCCGGCTTGAGCTTTCATGGCATCGCACCGGACGGCATGTACGAGTACAAGTTTCAGGTCAATCAGAACGGTACCTACTGGTATCACAGCCACTCAGGCTTTCAGGAACAGGCAGGCGTCTATGGGCCCTTGGTGATTGATGCCCGGGAGCCGGAGCCATTCGAGTATGACCGCGACTATGTCGTAATGCTGACTGACTGGACCGATGAGACGTCAGATGAAGTCATGGCCAAGCTGAAGAAACAGTCGGATTACTACAACTTCAACAAACGAACCGTTGGCGATTTCATCAGCGATGTAAAGGAGAAGGGCTGGGGCGCTACGGTTGCTGACCGCAAGATGTGGGCGCAGATGAAAATGAGTCCAACTGATCTCGCTGATATCAGCGGCTATACCTACACCTACCTCATGAATGGCCAGGCTCCCAACGGCAACTGGACCGGCTTGTTCAAGCCGGGCGAGAAGCTGCGGCTGCGCTTTATCAACGGCTCGGCTATGAGCTATTTCGACGTGCGTATTCCAGGGTTGAAAATGACCGTAGTCGCCGCGGACGGCTTGCACGTGGACCCGGTCAGTGTTGATGAGTTTCGTATAGCGGTGGCCGAGACCTACGACGTGATCGTCGAGCCCATCGCCGAGGAGGCGTACACCATCTTCGCCCAGTCCATGGACCGTACAGGTTTTGCCCGCGGTACCTTGGCCGTTCGGGATGGCCTGAGCGCCCCGGTACCCGAGACTGATCCACGCCCCGAGATCAGCATGAGCGATATGGGTATGGACCACGGCAGCATGGGAGGCATGGCTGGAATGGACCATGGCGGCATGCAGGGCGAGATGGCCACAATGGACCATAGCAACATGTCGGGCATGGATCATGGGCAGATGCAAGACGACATGGGTGGAATGGATCACAGCAAGATGGCCGGCATGGACCATGGGCAGATGGCGGGTATGGATCACGGAGAAATGGCTGGGATGGGAGCGATGCAATCGCACCCAGTCTCTGAAAAGGACAATCCGCTGGTCGATATGCAGACCATGACGCCGACGCACAAATTGGACGATCCGGGTATTGGGCTACGCGACAACGGACGCCGAACCCTGACCTATGCCGACCTGAAAAGCACCTTCCCCGACCCGGACGGCCGCGAGCCCGGCAGAACGATCGAACTGCACCTCACAGGACACATGGAAAAATTTTCCTGGTCGTTCGACGGTATTGAATTTTCGGACGCCGAACCGCTGCGCCTCAAATACGGTGAGCGGGTTCGAATCACGTTGGTCAACGACACCATGATGACTCACCCCATTCACCTCCACGGCATGTGGAGCGATCTTGAGGATGAGCACGGTAACTTCGTGGTGCGTAAGCACACCATCGACATGCCGCCTGGCTCGAAGCGCAGTTACCGCGTCACCGCCGATGCGCTCGGCCGCTGGGCTTACCATTGTCACCTGCTGTTTCACATGGAAATGGGCATGTTTCGTGAGGTACGAGTGGATGAATAAAGGAGACGCTATGAACGCTTTGATCAGGCCGACGGGAATGCGGGTCAACAGCAACAGGTTTGTACGTCCCGCCTTGCTGGCTTTGGCTGTCTCGCTCAGTACAGTGACCGCCGGCTTGGCGAATGCTCAGACGATGGATCACTCATCCATGGAGCACGGCTCGATGGACCATGACAGCATGGATTCCATGGACCACGGTCAGGCGCAGCCGACGAACCAGGACTCAATGGATCATGGTTCGATGAATCACGGCCAAATGGACCACAGGGCGGTCCATAACGTCAACGGCATAGCCGGTCCGCCGCTCCTACCTGCTCTTACCAATGCTGACCGCGAAGCGGCGTTCCCGGCAATCCAGGGGCATACGGTGCATGACAAAATGCCCTTCGCCTTTTTGCTTTTCGACCAATTGGAATACCAGCATGCCGATGAGGGCAGTGCCCTCAGCTGGGAACTGTTGGGATGGTGGGGCGGGGACGTTAATCGCTTGTGGCTGCGCTCCGAGGGCGAGCGTACCAACGGCGTGACTGAGGACGCTGAGATCCAGGCGCTCTGGGGGCATTCCATTGGTCCCTGGTGGGACGTGGTCGCCGGTGTACGGCAGGATTTCAAGCCGGGCTCGCCCCAGACCTGGGGTGCATTTGGCATACAGGGCATGGCGCTTTACGGGTTTGAAGCAGAAGCGACTGCCTTTATTGGCGAGGGCGGGCAGACCGCTGCCCGCCTGGAAGGGGAGTATGACATCCTGCTGACCAACCGCCTGATACTCCAGCCCACCGCTGAGATGAACTTCTACGGCAAAAACGATTCAGTGCGCGGCGCTGGCTCAGGCTTGGCCGATACAGAACTTGGGTTGCGCCTGCGCTATGAGATTGTGCGTGAGTTCGCCCCTTATATCGGGGTTAGCTGGGGTCGTTCGTATGGAAATACCGCCGACTTCGCTCGCGATGAAGGGGAAGATATTGACGAGGCCCGCTTCGTCGCTGGCGTTCGGATGTGGTTCTAGGGAAAGCAAATGAAAAGAGTAATAGGGGCGTTGGCAGTAGCGGGTGCAGTGGCTGTGGTTGGTGTGGCCGGCGTTGTGTACTTTGGGTTGATTAACGTTGGTGCTGACGATCCACACTCAGCGCCGGTTCATGCATTTCTCGTTACGGCGCGAGACCGCTCAATCGAAGCGCGTGCTCAGGTTATAAAGGTGCCTGATCTCGCAGGCCAGGAGCTGATTCGTGCTGGTGCGGGGAACTATGATTCCATGTGCGCTACATGCCATTTGTCTCCTGGAGCTGCGCCAACCGAACTCAGTAATGGGTTATATCCGGCGCCACCGAATCTGGCCACTGCAGGACTCGCAGGTAATCCGGGCAGAACGTTCTGGGTCATCAAACATGGAATCAAAGCTACCGGTATGCCTGCCTGGGGCAAAAGCATGCAAGACCAGTACATCTGGGACATGGTTGCTTTCATACAGCAGCTTCCGACCCTTGATGCTGATCAATATCAGTCGCTGGTCGCATCAAGCGGCGGCCATCAGCATGGCGGGGGTGAGACCTCTCAGCGTGGGGACCACCATAACGGCGACGCCGCCGAGACTGGCCACGCCAGCGATCACCATGGTGCGGTCGAAACCGACCAGTCTTCCCCAGTTAAGTCTACTCAACACATCCATGCCGACGGCAAGGAACACGTACATGAACATTAAATTCAGCAAAGTTCGACTAGCGATCGCAACGTTATTCTTCGCGACGGCAACGGCCCACGCAGCAGCGCCACAACCAGCCATAGAAGTCCATCGGGACGCCAACTGCGGTTGCTGTAAAAGCTGGGTCTCCTATATGGAAGAACAAGGCTTTCAGGTCATTGATCACGTCGAGCAGGACATGATGGCGGTCAAGCGCAAACTGGGTGTCCCTCGCCACCTCGCTTCGTGCCACACAGCCACTCTGAATGGCAAGTTCATTGAAGGTCATGTACCGGCTGCGCAGGTTACTGAATTGTCGAAACGCTCCGACTTGCAAGGCATTGCGGTACCTGGAATGCCAGCGGGGTCGCCTGGCATGGAGGTTCCAGGGATTGTCCACCCGTATAAGGTGATCGGTGTGAGCGCAGGAGGGGAAAAGGTCATAGCGAACTATCCTTGATACCTGGCGAGTTGAGCAAGCTGGAAGGATAAAAAGCCTGCTGTGACAACCAACACTAGCAGTGGGGCAATGCTCCGCCCCTTAGAAATGTCGTCTTAACTGTCAGTAACAGGCCTTGGATCGGGTGCGCCTTCACGTTCACGTTAAGCCTTCCCCGCTGGGTCTTGCAATAGCCGACCGACTATTGAGATGAATCTCTATTTGACAGTTTGCGGGATATTGAGAGGGTGTTTGCAATGGCGAAAAATAATACTCCGTGTCATGTCGGTTTCATCCCCGATGGAAACCGTCTCTGGGCTCTGGGCTCTGGGCTCTGGACCACGACCTGCCCAAAGAAGCGGGATATATTCATGGTATCGACCCAGGATTGTTGTTGTACGAGAAATGTAAAGAATGCGGGATCAAGGAAACGTCAATCTTCTGCTTCACCCAGGACGACACCAAGCGGCCTTCCATTCAGAAAACGGCCTTCAGCGAGGCCACCGTTACATTCGCTTTAGAGATCGTACGCCGGGGAGCCGCGCTTCTTGTTGTCGGCGATGAGACCTCGGCACAATTTCCCGGGGAATTAAAAGAATATCGGCAGCGCCAAGGTGTCGGAATGAAGGTAAATTTACTTGTCAACTATGGTTGGGAATGGGATCTGGCCGGTCTTCAAAACGGTGGCCTGCGTTCAGATGAAGTTTCACGTCTGGATTTAATCGTACGCTGGGGAGGGGGATCGCGATTAAGCGGTTTTCTCCCGGTGCAATCAGTTTATGCGGATTTCTATGTCAGGGATGAATATTGGCCAGACTTTGCACCACGCCATTTTGAGGGCGCACTCGCTTGATTTAAAAACCAGGACCAGACACTCGGCGGTTAATAGCATCGACGGCCCGCGGGAAAAACTTAAGAAGCCGAGTCTATATGAAGGTTGTGTGCAGGATACTGAGGATCTCGCCGTCAAGGGTGAGGAGTTCATCGCGTACTTTACACGGCACCACACCGTAAGCTAGTTGTCATTCCGCAGCGCGGGGCCGACCATCGACCTGGATGCGATCGGGGAGGGGTCCCCCCGTCCCCGGCGTCAGGATAGTTGTCGCCTGATCGAATTTATCAAAACTCTGTACTGCCGCGTTATTCACCTGAACGTAAACTAGCCCTGCTAAAGACGCTGCTACTCCCTTGAACCGGCCCGTGACTGAGGTTGCACGCCAGGAGGGCATCAGCGAAGTCACCCTGTATGGTTGGCGCAAACAGACCAAGGCAGAAGGAGCCGTTGTGCCAGGAAACAAGAAACTCTCCGATGACTGGTCCGCTGAAACCAAGTTCGCGGTGGTGCTGGAGGCCGCGACCCTCTCGGAGATCGAGGTGAGTGAGTACTGCCGCAGCAAAGGGGCGTACCCCGAGCAAGTCAAAGCGTGGCGGCAGGCGTGCATCAGTGGCCAGCTCTCTGCCCAGACGCAACTTCAGAATGAACGCGCCCAGGCGCGGGGCGACAAGAAGCGTATCGCCGAGCTGGGGCGCAAGGATTAGGATTTTGCTGTTGATCAGTGGCCTGCCGCAGGTAGCGACAAGCTATAGACTCAAAACTGACCTTCGCTCAACCCTGCGGACTGTGTTCCACCTGTTCGCAGTAATGGCGAAAGTTTACCGTCAGGTTAGGCGGACACACACCGCACTGGCGATTCCCAGGGACAGCATGATCAATGAACTTTGGATACGGTAGGTTCAACCCAGCCATGATCTCCTTGAACCGCTCTAGAGATATCGCTTCGCCTAGCCGAGGGTTGCGCTGTTTTTCCTGCGCGATAGTCGATACCCGGCGGCCATGGTAGTCGTGCCCCGGGTAGACTAGCGTGTCGCCCGGCAAAGCGAACAACTTGTTTTTCACGCTGCGAAAAAGGTCATCGGCACTGCCATTTTGAAAATCGGTTCTGCCGCACCCGTCAATGAGCAGGGCGTCACCGCTGAACAGGCGGTTCTCAAGCAGATAGGCGAAGTGCCCGTCTGTATGTCCAGGTGTGTGCAGCGGCATGAAGTTGAGAGTGCCGACCACGAGGCGTGTGCCGTCTTGAACGCCTACATCCGTGCAGGGCAACTGATCCATGGCTGGGGCCGCGGTTAGGCAGCCCGTTTTTTTCTTTAGCTCCAGCGCCGCGGTGATGTGATCGGCATGTATATGGGTGTCCAGCGTATAGGCAAGCTTCAGATCCAGTTCGGCCAGTACAGTCAGGTCGCGATCCATCATGGAAATGACGGGATCAATGAGCACCGCCTGCCCAGTGTCTTCGCAGCCAAGCAAGTAGGTATAGGTAGAAGACACGGGCTCGAACAACTGGCGGAATATCATGATGACACTCGTTTAGTGGTGAGTATTTAGCGGCGGGTGTTCCAGAGCCTCAAGCAACGCAAACTTCTCTCGGTCGATCTCGCCACGTGTACGAACACCCAGGCGGCGCAGAATCGAAAGCGGCGGGCACCAGCCCTGCAAGCCGTGTTGCAGTAAGAAGGGGAGCACGACCCCAGGTAACAGGAACCATCTTTTACTCACCGTAAGCCCGAGCACGAGCCCGGACAGCGCGAGCGTTGATGCATTGACTTCGAGCACGCGCTCGACGTCCCACTCGAGGTCCAGAGCATCGATTCGTTGGGAGATTGCGCGACGATCAAGGCGGCTGAACTGCTGAATATTTTCATCCGTTTGGCGATCAACCGTGCGATTGAGGCCGGGGGACGTTGAGCTACGAACTCGATCTGCTTGGTTGCCCGTTGCGATGTTCTGATGGCTAGATGTCATGACCGACTCCAGAAGTATGCCTTGGTTAGCTGTGCCTGGGCGCTGTGAAAGGAAGATGAAACAGCCCCTGCACAAATCGAAGCTGGGTTGCGCGTCGACTTCCTCTAAGCGCAAGGACGAGGATAGCTGTTTAAAACGATATATCAATATATCGTAATATATACTAGTATAATGTATTGTCAAATCTATCCATTTCCAGCGGTGTGATCATGGCCTCGATAGTAGGCATCAATATTGAAACGTTACATAGCAGCGCGACGGAAGCCTGCGGCCTGTTGAAGGTCCTAGCCAACCCGGATCGCCTGCTACTGTTGTGTCAGCTGACGCAAGGAGAATATTGCGTAGGCGACCTCGCAACCACGACAGGTATCGTGCAACCGACTTTGTCTCAGCAGCTCACTGTGTTGCGCAACAGCGGCCTGGTCACCACTCGCCGGGAAGGCAAGCAGGTCCACTACAGCATCGCTAGCTATCAGGCGATGGAGGTCATGCAGGTACTGTACAGGCTCTACTGCCAGCATCCTGAAGCCGAAGAGACATTCGTATGATGATCGATTGGACAAATTTCACACCCTGGTCTTCGCTGGCTGGGGGAGCGCTGATTGGTCTCGCTGCCACTCTATTCATCCTTATGAATGGGCGTATCGCCGGCATCAGCGGTGTGATTGGCGGTTTGTTGCGTCCCGTGAACGGCGACGTGCTTTGGCGTGTTTCGTTCGTAGCAGGCTTGGTCGTCGCGCCGCTGCTGTTCCAAACCTCTTTCGCATTGCCTGCCGTCGACATCAATGCGGGCACAGCAACGCTTATTGTCGCCGGCTTATTGGTCGGCGTCGGCACCCGGTATGGCTCCGGTTGCACCAGCGGGCACGGGGTGTGCGGATTGTCTCGTCGCTCGCCGCGTTCGTTCGTTGCTACGACCCTGTTCATGGCCAGCGGCTTCGTGACTGTTTTCATCGTACGCCACCTATTCGGCTGAGGTATTGGCATGAAGCTGTTGAGTGCATTTGTAGCGGGTCTGGTGTTCGGGCTCGGCTTGATCTTATCGGGCATGACTGACCCGTCGAAGGTCATTGCATTCCTTGATCTGGCAGGTGCGTGGGATCCTTCGCTCGCGTTCGTCATGGCAGGCGCCATTCTGGTGGCGAGTGTCGGATTCCATTTCGCTTCCAAACGATCCCGGTCGATCCTGGGCGATACCATGCGATTGCCCACCGCCAGCCAAATCGACCGCCGTCTCGTCCTGGGCGGTTTGGCGTTCGGTGCAGGCTGGGGTTTAGCAGGTTACTGTCCGGGACCCGCGGTGGCCTCGCTCGCAAGTGGTAATGCGGAGCCGGTTATTTTCGTCGTTGCGATGCTTGTAGGAATGGGTCTGTACGAGCTCCGAACGCGCCTGTCGGCGACGTCGCGGTGATCAGGCGCGTTAAAGGTTCAGGGCGCGAGGGCATGGAATAGAGACTGAAGGCTGGCTATGACGATTGAGATCGGACTCGGGATGCTCGTCGGTATTGTTCTAGCGTTGACGGGCGCAGGCGGCGGTATTCTCACGGTTCCCCTGCTGATATTCATGGTTGGGCTCGACTTGCCACAGGCCGCTCCAATCGGCTTGATGGCCGTCGGCCTGGCCGCCTGGATCGGCGCAATCATTGGGCTCAGGGATGGCGTCGTCCGTTACAAGGCAGCGGCTTTGATGGCGTGCTGCGGCGTGCTGCTTGCCCCTGTTGGGGTCTGGACGGCCGGGCGGGTAGAGCACAACGTGCTTGCCGTAATTTTTGCCATGGTGCTGTTCTGGGTTGCATTCAACTCCTTGAAACGTCCGGACAACAGTGAGCCAACCACGGAGGCTGTTCCCTGTCGCCTGAACCCTCAGACCGGTCGTTTTCCTTGGACGTCTCGTTGTGCGGCGACGGTGGCTGCATCTGGCGCCTTGGCGGGTTTTCTGTCAGGGCTGCTGGGGGTAGGCGGTGGTTTCGTTCTGGTTCCGGCGCTGAGCCGTTTCAGCGATCTGCCTATGCGCTCGATCGCGGCAACCTCATTGGCGGTCATCGGGCTCGTCTCGCTTAGCGGTGTGTCGTCCGCAGCGCTGGCGGGCAGCATTCTGTGGGCGGTCGCCCTTCCATTTTCGGCAGGTGCCGTCATCGGCATGGTCGCCGGGCGTTTCGTCTCGGCACATCTGAACGGGCAGGTTCTGCAAAGGGCCTTCGGCCTGGTCGCAGCCATTGCGGCGACCGCCTTGCTGTTACGTGTAGTGCTGTAACAGGGCAACCACATTGGCGTCATACGTCGTTTTGTGTGGGCCGGGGAAAGCCTGACCCACCGCTCGGTTCAGCTAGTTTCAACAGGCAGACCTGCAGCGTTCCACGCCGCCCAGGACCCTGGAATGTTCGCCACGTCGGAGAAGCCGGCTTTCTTTAAGATGCTGGCGGCGATGGAGGCGCGATAGCCGGATCCGCAGTAGATAGCAATGGTCTTATTCGGGTCCAGCTCGTCAAGCTGATCGGCAAGATGGGCAACGAATATATGCTTCGCGCCGGGCACCCAACCGTTGGCAACCTCATTCGGACTGCGCACATCGAGCACCTGTACCTCGGTCTCTTCGCGTCGGGCGTTCAGCTCGTGGACGGTCCACTCCTGCAGCCTGTTCAACGGTAGTGCCGCGTTCTGCCAGTCCGTCATGCCGTTGCGCAGGTAGCCTCGGATGTCATCCAGCCCGATGCGGTAGAGTTGGGTGACGGCTTGATGGACATCGTCTGCCGACTCGCCCACCAGCAGGATCGGGCGAGAGTCATTGAGCATCCTTCCCGCCCAGTTGACGAACTCGTTACGCAACGCAATGTTGATGGCACCCGGCACATGCCCGCCGCCAAAGGCCAGTATCGAGCGGATGTCCACGACCTGCATGCCGTTGCCGCCCCCGGCGAGCGTTTCGAAATCCTGGGGCGACAGGGGTGGTGGCAGCGAGGGGCCTTCCATCTGCGCGGCGGGTCGCACGTTCAGTTTCTTCAGGCGCGCGTAGTGACGCGGCGGCTCCGGCATGTCGGCCAGCAGCCAATCGATGAACGCCTCTTCGCTACGCTGTTCCCGCAGAGCGGGATTGAAGAGCCGCTCGTTGCCAAGGGTGGAATGACGCCGATCACCAATCGATTTGCCACAGGCCGAGCCGGCGCCGTGGCAGGGATACACTTCTATCCGGTCGCCCAGTGGCAGATAGCGGTCGAAGAGGGTATGGAACAGCTCGCCGGCCAGCTTCCGCTCGCTGCCGGCTCCAAGCAAATCGGGGCGCCCAACGTCGAGGTTGAACAGCGTGTCGCCTGTGAACAGCGCGAATGGCTGGTCGCCCTGCTGCGCATCGAACAGTAGCAGCGAAATGTGTTCGGGCGTATGCCCAGGCGAATGCATGATCTGCATTCGTACCTGACCCAGCTTCAATGTTTCGCCATCGCTGACCTGGCGAAGATCGAAGTGGTAGGCATCGGAACGGCCTCCGATGATCTGCGCACCGGTGCGGCTCGCCAGCGCCTGGGCACCCGATACGAAATCCGCGTGGATGTGTGTTTCGATAACGTAGGCGATTCGCAGGCCTCGCTCTTTCGCCATTCGCACGTAGATATCGATATCGCGACGAGGATCAATTACCGCAGTCACTGCCGCTTTGCTGTCGCCGATTAAATAGGAAATCTGCGCCAGACCATCTGTATACACAGGCTCAAAAACAAGCATCGTTAACTCCGTTGATAGGCGGGGCGGGGTTGCCCAATATCTATTTGGACGATGTGTGCTTCTGGTCGTTCAGGCTATCGGTCATTGACCGGCATCGCTGGCCTGTGGCAGGGCTCCTTGCTGCCATCCCCTCAATCTTTACCTATCCACTCAGATGTAGAGTTGCCTGCCGCATGATCGCATCAATGCGGTCGTCACCCTAATTAGCCAGCCGATGCTGAGCCTAATAAGCTTGGTCTCTTCATTTTTTGAACAGATACTTCACCAAGGCAACGATTCCAAAGACAAGGAGGACAATGACCAGAAGCCCTATCAGCCCCATACCCCACATCATTGCTCCTCCATTCATCATTCCGTCCATCATGGTCGTCGCTCCTGTACAGTAGTAAGCTGGGTCGCTCTGGCTAAAGTCGGGTTCCGATCATGCCCAGCCTTTCGAGTCGTTTGTCTCAGCCTCGTCGCGTATGCCAGTCAATGGTGAAAAAGCGTCTTGCGAGCCACCATTGCCACGAGCATAGCAGCCAAGGGGTGGTTGACCTGAAAATGGGAGGCAAAATAGCATTCTATGACCGTATTGCCGAGTTAGAGCGACAACTACCAACCTTAAGTGTCCTACCCATCGACCCGCGAGGCCCCCAAAGACTTTGAGGGAGCTATCAGCACTCATGTGAAACCACCCTTCATCATCAACCGAGCCAGTTGGGTAGAGACTGGCCCGGCCATGACGGCGACTATTCAGGCTTCCTACATCAGATCGCCCGTTTTAACTCGCCATAGTTACCGCTGGTACGAAGCACCAGCGTGATGTCATCATCGTTCCGGTTGCGGAAAAACCAGCCGTGGTTGCCTGTGAACGCAGCCTCCAGTTCGCCTTCGTCTTCCGAGACACCACGGCCCTTCTCGTAAGAGATGGACTGGCCACTGCCGTCACCGTGGGTGTCGTAGTTGATGGGGCCACCCTCGGATACCCAGAAAAAGCGCGCCACGGCACCTTCTTCCATGGTGAGTTTGAACTCCGTCCCTTCACCGGGGGTAAGTACTACACGCACCTCATCCTGCCATTCGGGTTCGGCAGCGGGTGCCTCCGCTTTTGGCGCGGCGTCAGGTTCAGGCGCTGCGGCTGTCTCGGAAGCAGTTACGGCGGGCTCTGGTGCGCTCTCCTCGCTGGACTGCGCCGTTACCATTTTCGCGGCCTCGTCGGCGGCTGCTTCTTCCGCAAGCTGTTCCTTGATTTCACCCATCTCCGTCAAACCCAGCAGACGGCCTGCGCCTGTGGGATCCAGAGCGTATTCAGCGGGCATTACCACGGTTGTCAGCAGCAGCAACGCCACGATGGCGGCGATAATGGTTGAACGAATCAGCCGCGCGGAGCTGGGCAATTCGCCACGTGAAGGCATATCAGTGTTGTACATAAAAGATCTCCAGAATTAAGCGACAAAATAACCGGTGAGCTGATAGCCGATGAGCAGGAAGCCTGCGCCCATCACGGCAACGTTGGCGGTGTAGGCATGGCGGAAAAAGCCATCGGTTTTACGCCAGAAGCTCATGACAATCAGGATCATGGCCAGAGCAATAAGCTGGCCGATTTCCACACCTACATTGAACGCAAGCAGGTTTGGCACCAGCCCATCCGGAGAGATGTCGTATTCGATGATTTTCGTGGACAGACCAAAGCCGTGAAAGAACCCGAAGATCAGTGTTGCGGCCTTGGTGTTGGGCTGGAAGCCGAACCAGCGCTGATACGCCCCCAGGTTATCCAACGCCTTGTACACCACCGAGAGGCCGATAATGGCATCGATGAGGTAGCTGTTGATGCCGACGTTGAAATACACGCCCAACAGCATGGTGGTGGAATGCCCCAGCGCAAACAGACTCACGTAGATGGCGATGTGCTGCATACGGTAGAGGAAGAAAATCACCCCCAGCAGGAATAGCAGGTGGTCATAACCGGTGACCATGTGCTTGGCCCCGAGGTACATGAACGCAATCAGGTTTACCCCGGTGATTTCCTGGATGTACCCCTTATCGCCCTCGGCAACGGCATGGGCCAGTACGTCGGCGCTCATCCCGAGCAATCCGAGTGTTAGAAAAATCCAGATGAAACGGTGTCCGCCGGCGGCTGTGTGCGCACGCCAACGACCGTCAAGCAAAGTTGACAACATAATGACTCCAACAGTTTTGGTTTAAAACGCTGCGACGCAGCGAGACTCAAACAGTCAGAAAAGCTTTTGGCGGGCGATAGAGCCGATAACGAAAACTGCGGGGAGAATCTCCGGCGAAGGGAATGGGCTGCCGGAGTGAGATCGAGTAGTCAGAGAGGAGGCGGATCGTCAGGTGATCCACGGATTCGTGGCTGTGATTACCCGTGTCGTGATGTAGGTGAATATCTGACTTCCCATCAGAATCGTCGTGGCTGTGTGGGTGGTCATCCTGATCCAGTACCGACGTTTCAGCCAGTTCAGCGATACCATGGGAAGAGGCTTCACCGATGACCGAGAGCGACATGCCAGCCAGCGCGAACAGCATGACCAGAATTGGAAGCAGCTTTTTACGGTGGATGGCCGTAATCATAGGTGTCAGTTTTTGGCTGTTGGATTAATATGGTGCCAAAGGATAACATCCCCCCCAGGGGGATAGGAATTAAAGATGGAAAATGATCATAAACACCAATCGCATCCGGACATCGTCAAACGCCTCAAGCGCGCTCAAGGTCATCTTGGCAGTGTTATTGGAATGATCGAGAGTGGGCGACCCTGTCTTGAACTGGCGCAACAGCTCCATGCTGTCGAAAAAGCCATCCAACAGGCAAAGCGAGTGCTGGTCCAGGATCACATTGAGCACTGCCTTGACGACGCGATTGGCCCTTTGGAGCCTCACCAACAAAGGCGTGTTGATGAATTCAAGGCCATCGCCCGTTATCTTTAATTCTGGTGATCCATGCTTGAGATTCTGAAACACCGCACCTATCGGCACTTGTTCTTAGCCCAAGTAGTGGCTCTGCTGGGAACCGGGCTAGCGACCGTTGCGCTAAGTCTTCTGGCATTTGATCTGGCTGAAGACGAAGCTGGCCAGGTAATAGGTACCGCGATGGCGATCAAGATGGTCGCCTATGTGCTGATCGCACCACTGGCCTCGGCACTGGCTGAGAGCGTGCCGCGCCGGGTGATGCTGGTCTCGCTGGACCTGGTGCGTGCAGCCACGGCACTCGCGTTGCCCTTCGTTACCGAAGTCTGGGAGATATATGTGCTAATCGCGGTACTCCAGTCCGCCTCCGCTGCGTTCACCCCCACGTTTCAGTCCACCATCCCGGATACGCTTCCGGATGAAGACGATTACACCAAGGCTCTATCGCTTTCCCGCCTTGCCTATGACATGGAAAATCTCATCAGCCCGGCTCTGGCGGCGGTGATATTGCTAATCACAAGCTGGCAGGGACTTTTTTCAGGAACAGTCATTGGTTTCATTGCGTCGGCACTGCTCGTGGTTTCAGTGACGCTGCCAACGGGCGCGAAACCGGAGAAACGCCGGGGCGTGTATGAGCGTGCCCGGCGCGGATTCAAAATCTTTGCAGCAACGCCCCGTCTGCGGGGTCTGATGGCGTTGAACCTTGTTGTCAGCCTGGCAGGTGCCATGGTGATCGTGAATACCGTGGTGCTGGTCAAGGGCCATTTCGGCCTGACCGACCAGCATACGGCCATGGCCTTTGCTGCCTTTGGCGGCGGCTCGATGCTGGCGGCATTGGCTTTGCCAGCTTTGCTCAAGCGATGGCAGGATCGTAGGGTCATGCTGACGGGGGCCGGCATCCTCATTTCCGGGCTGGTTTTTGCATTACCTGTAGACAGGCTGGGCTGGCTGCTCCCGGTCTGGGCCTTGCTTGGTGTTGGCTTTTCTACCACACAAACCCCTATTGGCAGGCTACTCACCCGTTCTTCCCATGGAGAAGACCGACCAGCGCTTTTTGCCGCCCAGTTCTCTTTGTCCCATGCCGGTTGGCTGGTAGCGTACCCGCTGGCCGGTTGGCTTGGATCGGTCGCTGGCATGCAAATTACTCTGGTGGTATTGGCCAGCCTTGCGCTGGTTGCGCTGATCCCAGCTATCAGGCTATGGCCATCTGATGATCCGACAGAACTCCTGCACCGACATGATGATCTTGCAGACAATCACCCGCACACCGCAACGTCTGGCCGTCAGCATGTCCACCCTTACGTTATCGACAGTCTGCACCCGAAATGGCCGGAGTAACGCTGTTCTGGATCAAAAAGGTTAAAAGATTAAATGTAGTGGTCTACTAAGAGGCTGGGAACAGTTCAGGTAGGACGGTCGCCACAACGCGTCCGGCGCGAAAGACCGGCACATCAAGCTGATTCGTGGGTATTTGAACATCCGGCCGTACGATTCTGCGAAGACAGGAGAGTTAGTCGCCGACTGGGCTCGCAGCGCCGCAAGAACCAAGGAGGCCTTGGCAGACATCATCAACGTCACCCTGGAACACCTGGTGAAAGAACAATATGAACTACCAGGGTTCAGCACACTCGAGCGGCTCTGCCGGTCGGCGCGAGCGGAGGTCAACAACACTTACTATGATCAGCTTTGCGGCTATCTGAATGCCGAAGGCAAACAGCTCGTTGCGCAAGTGCTCCGCTCCTCCAGTGGACCTAGCGGGTTCGGCTGGAGCACGCTTAAAAACGAGCCAAAGCGCCCGACGCCGCGCAATATTCACGCTTACATTACCTATCTGGAATGGCTGACGTCACTTCAAGAGAGTCTGCCGACGGACCTGGGATTACCGCCAGTCAAACACCGGCAGTTCATCAATGAAGCAAAGGCGCTGGACTATGCCGAGTTGATGAAACTCAAGGCGAACAAGCGCGTGGCGCTAGTGATCGTGCTCATCCGCCACCAGTACGCGCAGACCCTTGATAGAGCCGCCGAGATTGTGATCAAGATCCTGCAAAAGATGGATCGGACAGCGGAAAAGCAGCTGGAGCAGTATTTAGCTCACCATCAAAAGCAAACGGACCGTCTAATCGCCGTCTTGTCGGGCACAGTCAAGGTCTACATGGACCGGCCAGCATCAATCGCCGCTTTCGATCCGATATTGGGCAAGGACGGCAAAGAAATTTTGCACATGTGTGAGCAGTACATGGCTTATGCGGGCAATAATTATCTGCCATTCATGGTGCCGCTGTTTAAGAAGCAAAGAGCGACGCTGTTCCGCACCATCGAGATTTTGAATTTAGCCTCGGCCACCGAAGACAAGGACCTGCTGAAGGCCTTCCAGTTCATCCTTAAGCATAGGAACCGTCGCACAGAGTACCTGTGCATTTTGAGCGATCCCGACTCTCCCTCAAGCAAAAACATCCTCAATATCCGATGGATTCGCGATAAGTGGTGGAAGCTTGTCACCGGCAAGTCCACTAGAACGGCGACCGTCACCCATGTCAATAAGCTGTGCTTTGAGTTGTGTGTCTTTGACCGCATCGCCGAGGAGCTAAGCACTGGCGATTTGTTCATTCCTTACAGTGAGACCTTCGACGATTACCGAGAGCAGATGATCACCTGGGAAGAGTACGAGGCAGGTCTGGAAGCTTATTGCGAGGAGGTTGGACTGGTGGCGGGGGATGCGGCGTTCACAGCTGCATTGAGAACCGCCATGGAAGACTCGTGTCTGAAAGCCGACCAGCGTTTCCCCGAAGATGAGCTGGTGCGCATTGAAAAAGGCAAACTGGTGATCGGCAAGCCCAAGCCCGATGAGGTGCCACCCGAAATTGAAGCCCTCTCAAATCTCCTACGGGAACGCCTGGAGAAGATCAATCTGCTCGATATGATCATTAACGTAGAAAAATGGTTGGACCTAAATCGGCTGTTTGCTCCACTTTCTGGCAATGAGTCTCGGGTCGATGACCCGCTCTTACGTTTTGTATTGGCCGTGTTTTGCTACGGTACCAACATTGGCCCCACTGAAACCGCGCGATCGGTTAAAGGCATAACACGCAAACAGGTGGCGTGGCTCAACCTCAAGAGAACCACGGAGGAGCGCCTCGATAAAGCCATCGCTAAAGTCAATAATGCCTATAAGAAATACCATTTGATTAACTGTTGGGGATCAGGCAACAGCGTTTCGGCCGACGGTAAACTGTGGGATCTATATGAGGACAACCTGCTATCGGAATACCATCTGCGGTATGGAAGCTACGGCGGTATCGCTTACTACCATGTGTCCGATACCTATATCGCATTGTTTAGCCGATTCATACCGTGCGGCGTCTACGAAGCCATCTACATCCTGGATGGATTGTTGAACGATGAATCCGACTTCAATCCGGATACAGTACACGGCGACACCCAGGCACAGTCGACACCGGTATTTGGGCTGGCCTACTTGTTGGGCATTAAGCTCATGCCCCGGATCCGAAATATCAAGGATCTGGTGTTCTATAAGCCCGACCGGAAGATGGTACTCCTGCATATCCAGTCGCTGTTCAGTGACCCCATTCGATGGGATCTCATCCAGACCCATTATCCCGACATGATGCGTACGGCCATGTCGGTGAAGGCCGGGAAGATCACTGCATCAACCATCCTGCGCCGGTTTGGCACCAAAAACCGCAAAAACAAGCTTTACTTTGCATTCCGGGAGTTGGGACGGGTCGTCAGGACCATGTTTCTACTGGAATACGTCACCGATCTCGATTTGCGAAAGACCATCCAGGCGGCAACCTGTAAGAGTGAAGAGTTCAACGAGTTCGCCCGCTGGCTGTTCTTCGCTAATGGCGGGAAAATCAGCGCCAACCTCAAACATGAACAAAGCAAAATCATCAAGTACAACCACTTACTGGCGAACTTCGCGATTCTTTACAACGTGAATGCGATGACAGAGATATTCAACCAGCTAAAGCAGGAAGGGCACGATATCAAGCGGGAACATATGACAGGCTTTTCACCGTACCGCACAGACCATTACGGCAGGCTTGGCAGCTTTGAATTGAATCTGTCTAAGAAGGTTAAAGAGATGGCTTTTGATCTGGAAATCGAATAACCGGATTTTCCCTTTCACATCATGCAGTTACAGAACATTCGGCTAAATTTGGCGCTTTTACCGGCCGGACCTCTCTTTCAACGTTGGTGGCCGGATCGGCGTGTACTACGAAGCAGCTGCCGTGATTATCTCGTTAACCCTGCTTGGACAGATGTTGGAACTGCGCGCGAGATCGAAGACCTCTTCGGCGATCAGAGCTCTGCTGGGACTGTCTCCGAAAACCGCAAGGAGGATCAACCGCGACGGTAGCGAGGAAGATGTTCCACTGGAACACGTGCATCTGGGCGACAAGTTGCGGGTTCGCCCGGGTGAAAAAGTCCCGGTGGATGGTCTCGTTGTGGAAGGAGAAAGTGCGGTTGATGAAGCCATGCTGACAGGCGAGCCGGTTCCGGTTACCAAGCGAGCTGGCGATATGGTTATCGGCGCTACACTCAATGTGCACGGTGCGCTGGTGGTCGAGGCCACTCATGTTGGATCAGAAACCATGCTTTCGCAGATTGTGCAGATGGTGGCCAACGCGCAGCGTTCCAAAGCACCAATGCAGCGCATGGCCGACTCCGTTGCCGGCCATTTTGTGATCGTAGTGGTAGCCATCGCCATAGCGACGTTTTTTGCCTAGGGTCTGTTTGGCCCGGAGCAGGGATGGGTGTTTGGTTTGATCAACGCCGTGGCGGTGCTGATCATTGCCTGTCCGTGCGCACTCGGTTTGGCCACGCCCATGTCGGTTATGGTTGCCACCGGCAAGACTGCAAACAGCGGTGTGCTGTTTCGCGATGGCAGGGCTGACGACCGACCAGAACCCGTGTATCGTTTCCTTTCGGCTAGAGGTCAGCAGAGCCGCAATTGTTTCCATATAAAAGTGAAGTAGTGATGGTGAAATCAGCCAGCATGTTGCTACGCAAAACGCTCAAGAACCAATCTGAGCACGCGGTTCGCTCCACCCCTCTCGTAGGAGGCGGATATCAATCGAGCTGTCACGGGCTGTGTACGAGCGGGCGCATATACTGCTTAAAGCACCTCGTCGCGACGATGGACATGCAACCTGATTTAACATCAAAAAGAAGCGAGCCTATAGGGAACGTCTGAAGAACTGACCCCGCTGGCGGCGATTCTGACCTCAACGCGCAAAAAATCATTTCGGGAACGATTTCATCGAGCCTGGTCACGCTTTGGGGGTGTTTAAGCCCGCTTTCGGCCTGTCAGGCCGCCATACCCGAAACTCCGGGCGGATTTATCCCGCGCTCAACAACTGCTTTCGGGCCATCCACAGGTTCGCCAAGGCAAACAGGGTATGCAGCTGGGCGGTATTCTTGGCCAAACCTTTGTAACGCACCTTGGTAAAGCCAAACTGGCATTTGATCACCCGGAACGGGTGCTCGACCTTGGCCCGGGTGCTGGCTTTGGCGCGTTCGATTCGGCGTAACCCTTTCTCAATCAGCTTGGTTTTGCTCAACGTCTTGAGCTTGCCAGGACGCACGGCAATCGACCAGACCACGGACTTGCGTTCCTTATGCTCGTCCCGTTTCTGGACGCCGGTGTAACCAGCATCACCGCACACATGAGTTTCGTCGCCGTGCAGCAACTTGTCTACCTGAGTGACATCAGCAGCGTTGGCAGGTGTGCCTACGAGGCTGTGAACCAGACCTGTGTCAGCATCCACACCGATGTGCGCCTTCATGCCGAAATAGTACTGATTGCCTTTCTTTGTCTGGTGCATCTCGGGATCACGCTTTCCGTCTGCATTCTTGGTCGAACTGGGTGCATGAATGATGGTTGCATCGACTATGGTCCCTTGGCGGAGCATTAGCCCATGTTCACCCAGGTAACGGTTCACCACCTCGAACAACGCGGTGGACATGCCGTGGCGTTCCAGCAAGCGACGGAAGTTGAGGATGGTGGTTTCGTCGGGGATGCGATCTAGCTGCAAGCCCGCAAAATGCCGCAAGATGGTCGTTTCATACAGGGCCTCTTCCATCGCCGGATCGCTGTAGCCAAACCAGTTCTGCATCAGATGAACCCGCAGCATGGCTTCCAGCGGATAGGCAGGGCGCCCACCTTCACCCTTGGGATAATGGGGCTCGATCAATGCCAGCAATGGCTTCCAGGGGACAACCTGATCCATTTCGATCAGGAAGCGCTCACGGCGGGTCTGCTTACGTTTTCCGGCGTATTCGGCGTCAGCGAAGCTCATCTGTTTCATGCGGTGATCTCGAAAATGGGCTGCGCCATTTTACCGTTTTAGAAAGTCTTTTTCAGACGTTCCATAGACATACTGACTAAGCGCTACATCATTGTGTTTAGCAACGTGTGCCATATGTCCACACCGTCACATCTTTCCTTTACATCGACGAATCCTTTGCAGATATAACTGGGATGCCCGAGCCGTTGGATCGTCTTGGATACTCACTATGCGCTGAGATATTAAAAAAGACAGGTATACCGGTTGGTGTTGGAATAGCCACAACAAAAACATTATCCAAGTTAGCTAATGCAGCAGCTAAATGCTGGCAAAACCAAACCGGCGGCGTTGTGGACATATGCGACCCTGGTAAGAGGGATAACCTTTTGAAGGTTATGCCCGTGGGTGAAGTGTGGGGGATTGGGAGAATGCTAAATGAGCAATTGCATGAGATGGATATAAAGACTGCATGGGATCTTGCCAAATCTGATACGGCACTATTGCGAAAGAGGTTTAGTGTATTAGAAAAAAAACAGCGAGAGAGTTGGCCGGGGTCAGTTGTCTTGATATGGAGCCTGACACCCCATCAAAAAAGGAGATTTGTACGAGTCGTTCATTTGGCCGCAGACTTTATGAGCTTACTGAACTTCAGGAGGCGGTTACAAGTTACGTGACCAGGGCAGCTGAGAAGATGCGAGGACAGAATTCATTCTGCAAACCAATGCAGGTTGGAATCAGAACAGGAATGTTCAATGAAAACGAACAGAAGTATTCAAGAGCCATACTCTGCCATATCCAACTGACGACAGCAGGCTGATGATAAAGACGGCGCTGGATGGACTTGATCGTATCTATAAAAAAGGGCCGGCATATGCAAAGGCGTCGATCCTTCTAATGGACCTCTGCGACCGTGAGCAGCTTACGCCTGGCCTGTTCGAGCCCGCACAGCCCCTGAGCACGGACGAGATCAACGGTAGGTGGAGGCGTGGAACGATACGGCCAGGGCGCTTGCAGCGACAGTTCTCGGGGGATATGCAACGTAACCATCTGAGCCCGGCCTATACGACGAAGCTTTCTGAGCTGTTTACGGTGAAGGATCGCTGAGATGTCAACGACGGTTCAAATCTGACCCACTTATCGGCGATA
>NZ_VTPZ01000016.1 GCF_008638305.1 Pseudomonas profundi | reverse complement strand
ATTCCGTAGCGCCATGACTTGAGAGAGGCGCATTATAGGCGTCTGACGTTTGCCGTCAAGCAGTTTGAAGCAACTTTCTAGCGAAGGGACGATAAAGCCCGCTCCTTATACAGGGACGGGCTTATCCGGCGGTTAAACAGAGAGGAATTTGCTGATGTAAGCCTTGTCGATTTGCTCGCCTTCGGCTTCGTGAACGATTCTGCCCTTGTCGATCACCAGCATGCGATCAGCGACGGCGGTGGCGAAGCTCAATACCTGCTCGGATACGACGATGCTGATCTTGCGCAGCTGCTTGATTTCATTCAACGTCACTGCGAGCTGTTTGATAATCGAAGGCTGAATGCCCTCCGTTGGTTCATCCAGCAGCAGCACCTTGGGATCAGCCGCCAGCGCGCGCCCGATAGCCAGCTGTTGTTGTTGACCACCGGAGAGGTTTCCGGCTTTACGATGACGCATGTCGAACAACACCGGGAACAGCTCATAGATATCGTTCGGCACTTTCTTGCGTCCCGACGCTTCCAGCCCGGCCTTGATATTTTCCTCCACGGTCAGCGTAGGGAATACCATTCTGCCCTGGGGTACATAGGCGATCCCCTTCGCCACACGCTGGTAGGATTCCGCCCGGGTCAAATCATCGCCCCGGAAGCATATTTCGCCCGCGGTGCTTGGCAGCATACCGATCAACGATTTGAACAGAGTGGTTTTGCCCATACCATTGCGGCCCATGATAGCTACCGTTTCATTGGCCCCCACGTTCAATGAGACCCCGTGGATCACTTCGCTCATGCCGTAACTGACGCGCAGTTCGTTGACACTTAACATGTCCGGACTCCCTATTTAATGACCGAGGTACACTTCGATAACCTTCTCGTTTCGCTGCACGTCATCCATCTTGCCTTCGGCCAGTAATTTGCCCTGGTGCAATACGGTTACCCGGTGCGCGATATCTTTGACGAAATCCATGTCGTGCTCGATGACGATGACTGAACGGTTCTGACTGATTCGGCGCAACAGGTCCGCGGTGGCTTCGCGTTCGGAAACGCTCATGCCCGCTACTGGCTCGTCAAGCATCAACAGCTCCGGATCCTGAATCAGCAACATGCCGATCTCCAGCCACTGCTTTTGCCCGTGACTGAGCAAACCCGCGCTGGTATCGAGCCGATCGATCAGGAATATGTCGTCCGCGATCGCTTCGACCCGTTCCCGTACCTGGTCAGTGACTTTAAAAAACAGGCTGCCAAAAACGGTTCGTCCGGTTGGGTAGGACAGCTGCAGGTTCTCCCGGACCGTCAGGTTCTCGTAGATGGATGGCGTCTGGAACTTTCGACCCACGCCTGCCTTGACGATGTTGTTCTCCGCGAGCCTGGTGAGCTCGGTGTCCTTGAACCTGATGGAGCCTGAGGTAGCACGTGTTTTGCCGCAGATCAGGTCCAGCAGCGTGGTTTTACCGGCGCCATTGGGGCCGATTACCACGCGCACTTCGTTTCGCTCTACATAGAGGTTCAGTCCATCGACCGCCTTGAAGCCATCGAACGAAACGGTGAGATCCTCGACCGCCAATAAAATAGGAGCACTCATGACGTCACCTCCTGCGGCTTACCACTCGTTGGCGCTGGCTCGGCTGCCTGCTCATGCTTGACTAGCGCTGGCTTGCGCCGTGACGCGAGGAAACGATCAATGTGCGGCTGCACGAAGTCTTCATAAAGACCGGCCAGGCCGCGCGGAAACAGCAACACCACGCCAATGAACAACGCACCCATGAAGATGATCCACAGTTGCGGGAAGCTTTCCGACAACAGGGATTTCGCCAGGTTGACCAGCAAGGCGCCGTACACCGCACCAATCAGCGAGAGACGTCCGCCTACTGCGCAGAAGATAACCATTTCGATGGAGACGACGGTGCCCACAAAAGTGGGAGACATGAAGCCGACCTGCAGTGCAAACATGGCTCCGCCAATGGCCGAGAAGATGCCAGCCAGCGCGAAGACAAAGATCTTGATATTGGCGACGTCGTACCCGGAAAACCGCACCCGGTCTTCCTGATCGCGCATGGCGATGAGCAGTTTCCCGTAGCGACTGCTGAGCACGAACTGGCCAATCAACAGACAAAGAATCAACAGCACGCAACAGAGGAAATACAGTATGTATTTGGCGCTGTCCGGACGGATGTCCCAACCCAGCAGGGTACGCAGATCAGTGATCCCGTTGATCCCGCCGGTGTAACCTTGTTGGCCAATAATCAGAATGGTCGCAATCGAAGCAATTGCCTGCGTGATGATCGCGAAATACACCCCACCGACTCGGCGCTTGAACATCGCTACCCCGATCACAAATGCGAACAATGCCGGCACAGTCAGGATCAACAGAACGGTCAAGGTCAGACTGTGGAAGGGCATCCAGAAAATCGGTAACTCGGTAATCTGGTTCCAGTCCATGAAATCAGGAATGCCTGGGGTACTCTGAATGGCGGTGTTTTCTGGACTCGAAGCTTCAAGTTTGAGAAACATTGCCATGCAGTAACCGCCTAGGCCAAAGAAGATCCCCTGCCCCAGACTAAGCACTCCACCGTAACCCCAGCACAACACCAGTCCGATCGCGACAAACGCGTAGGTCAGATATTTACCGATCAGGTTCAGGCGAAAGATATCCAGCGTCAGCGGCAGCACCACGAGCAATACAACAGCCAGCGCGGCCAGTTGCAGTAGACGCTGCCGCCCCCCGAATGCGCTAATCCAGTTTTGCATCACGTTAACCTCCAGCCGGCGCGCCAATCAGCGGCGCACCTTGCTTGCAAAAAGTCCCTGGGGACGGAACATCAGGATCCCGACGACGACCAGCAAGGTAATCACCTTGGCCATGGAGCCGCTGAGGAAGAATTCGAGGATCGACTGCGATTGGGCAATACCGAAGGCCGATACCACGGTACCGAGCAAGCTCGCTGCGCCGCCAAATACCACCACCAGAAAGGTGTCCACGATATAGAGCGAACCCGTGGTCGGGCCGGTAGACGCAATAGTGGTGAACGCCGCGCCCGCAACGCCGGCGATACCGCAACCCAACGCGAAGGTAAAACGATCGACGCGCTTGGTATTGATGCCCGCCGCGTTTGCCATCAAGCGGTTCTGGGTTGTCGCGCGCAATTTGATGCCCCAGCGCGAGCGATACATCATTATCACTACGCTTACGGTCATCAGCAGGGTTACCCCCATGACGAACAGTCCATTGAGCGGAATGTCGATCATGTCGCTTACCGCCCATGAGCCCATCAGCCAGTCCGGCATGCCGACACTCACTTCACGCGGGCCAAACGTTGAGCGATAGATCTGCTGGAGAATCAATCCCAGGCCCCAGGTCGCTAACAGTGTGTCCAGCGGTCGATGATATAAACGACTGATCATCAATCTTTCAACGATGTAACCGAGCAGGAAAGCCCCAGCGAAGGCTGCAACAATTGCGAAGGGAAAGTAGACCTGCTGCAGCCAGGGCGAGGTGGTGGCCAGCTCGGAAACCAGCCAGGTAATGTAGGCTCCGAGGGTCAGAAACTCCCCGTGGGCCATATTGATAACACCCATCTGCCCGAAAATAATGGCCAATCCCAGGGCCATCAGCAGAAAGACGCAGAATAGACTCAGGCCACTGAATCCCTGCATGACAAAAATGGCCGCGAGCTCTTGCCCTGAATAACCGCCCATATTGGCTCTCCTGATTTACCGACGATGCGGTCGTAATCGACCGCATCTGCTACGTGGCTTATTGATAGCCTTCCGGGAAGGGGTTCGGCTCGATCAGTTCCGATTCGTACACCACCTCGGCCTGACCATCAGCCTTCCACTGTCCCATGCGCAGCTTGCTCCACAGGTGATGGTTTTCATGGACCTTGACGTAACCTTCGGGCGCAGTTTCCAGCTCGATATCGGCAGAGGCCGCAGCCACCGCATCAACGTCGAAGCTGCCCGCTTTCTCGACAGCGGCTTTCCACAACCAGGGTCCCAGATAGGCAGCCTGGGTCACGTCACCGATCACGCTGTCTTCACCCCAGCGCGCCTTGAACGCCTTGACGAACGCCTGGTTGTTCTCGTTTTCCAGTGACTGGAAATACTTCATCGAGGAGTAATAACCGGCGATGTTTTCACCACCAATGCCCAGCACTTCGTCTTCAGTGACCGAGATGGTAACGATAGTCTGACGTTCCGGTGTGATACCTGCTGCCTTGAGCTGCTTCCACCAGGCAACGTTGGAGCCGCCGACGATGCTGGCGTAAACCACATCAGGCTTTTTCAGGCGGATCTTGTTGATAAGTGAACCGAAGTTGGTGTTGCCGAGCGGGTAATACTCTTCGCCGATGACTTCGCCGCCGAGTACGTTCTCAATATGCTTGCGGGCGATCTTGTTCGAGGTGCGGGGCCAGATGTAATCCGAACCGACGAGGTAGTAAGTCTTGGCATCCTTTTCCTTGGCGATCCAGTCCAGTCCGGCGAGGTTTTGCTGGGTAGCTTCCTGTCCTGTATAGATCACGTTCTTGGACTGCTCGAGCCCTTCATAAAAGGTCGGGTAATAGAGTATCCCGTTTTCTTTCTCAAAAACCGGTAGTACGGCTTTGCGAGATGCAGAGGTCCAGCAACCGAACACCGCTGCGACCTTGTCCTGGGTGAGAAGCTTGCGAGACTTTTCCGCGAAGGTTGGCCAGTCGCTCGCGCCGTCCTCCTGGATTACCTCAATCTGCCGCCCTAGCACACCACCCATGGCGTTGATCTGCTCGATGGCGAGCTTCTCAGCTTCGACCGAGCCGGTTTCACTGATAGCCATGGTGCCGGTGACGGAATGCAGGATGCCAACCTTGACGGTGTCATCGCTTACGGCAAGGCCTGTCGTATTGACCTTGTCAGTCGGGTGGTCCGCCGCGCCAGCGGCGCCAGCAAAGCCCAGGCCAGCGCCCAGGGCAACTGCCAGCAGATGGCGCTTCCAGGCCGGCGTCTTGCGAGTTGAGTCATGCATGAGGTGCTTCTCCTTGATTTGGATGTAACTGGCGAGCATGTCCAGTCCCCCGCTTCACTCGCCTGTTGAATCCACCTGAGCAACCCCTGTGCCATCTCAGCCTGTCCCGCTGCAAATTTTGCCAAATAAGCAGCTAAATAGTTGTAATACGGGAAGTTTATATTTCTGGTCACAGCCGTCCTCGCCTCACCGGAGCAACGCAGCGCCTGCTCCGAAATAGCGCGCTCTGACATTGTCATGCCATTGTCATAGCCCAATGCTGGACATTGTCATCCCGGAGCCGGCAGCCCTGCTGTTAGTAGCTGACAATCTGCCAACAACCCATTGTTTTAAAACATGTTTTATTTCCAATGACAAAGCTGGCACGGCATCTGCTCTATGCGTCATACCGGACCGATTGACCGGACCGAAACGCAACATCAAAAAAGAGGATGCCCCCGTCATGGCTGAAACACTGATCAAGATCGACCTGAGCAAGAGTCCCAAGGAACACGACAACATTCATAACCGCTGGCACCCGGACGTGCCTATGGTGGCAACCGTCAAGCCCGGGGCAGATTTCATTATCGAGTGCATGGACTGGACTGGCGGCCAGATCGCCAATAACGACAGCGCCGAAGACGTCCGCGATGTCGACCTGACCAAGGTGCATTACCTGAGTGGTCCGGTAGCGGTCGAGGGCGCCGAGCCGGGCGATCTGCTGGTTGTCGACATTCTGGATATCGGGGCTTTTGCCGATCAGATGTGGGGCTTCAACGGCGTGTTTGCCAAGCAGAACGGCGGCGGCTTTCTTACCGAACATTATCCCGAAGCGCGCAAAACCATCTGGGACTTCAACGGCATCTACACCAAGTCCCGCCATATTCCGGGGGTCGAGTTCATTGGCCTGATGCACCCGGGCCTGATTGGTTGCCTGCCCTCGCAGGAGCTACTAGATGAATGGAACACCCGTGAGCAGGCGCTGATTGATACTGACCCGGAACGCGTGCCCGGCCTGGCCAATCCGCCCTACGCACCCACTGCGCATGTTGGCCGCGCCGCCGGCGATGTCGCCAGCAAGATCGCAGCGGAAGGTGCGCGCACCGTACCGCCGCGTGAACATGGCGGCAATTGCGATATCAAGGATCTGACCAAGGGCTCGCGTGTGTTCTTCCCCGTCTATGTAAAAGGCGGCGGCTTGTCGATGGGCGATCTGCACTTCTCCCAGGGTGACGGCGAGATCACATTCTGTGGCGCCATCGAGATGGCCGGCTGGATCCATGTCAGGGTCAACCTGATCAAGGACGGCGTAAAAAAATATGCCGTGAAGAATCCGATCTTCCAGCCAAGCGATCTTTCTCCCAGCTACAAGAAGCACCTGATCTTCGAAGGCATATCGGTCGACGAGAACGGCAAGCAGCATTACCTGGATGCCCACGTTGCCTATCGCCAGGCCTGCCTGAACGCCATCGAGTACCTGAAAAAATTCGGTTACAGCGGCGCTCAGGCCTATTCGATCCTCGGCACCGCACCGGTGCAGGGCCACATCAGCGGCATCGTCGACGTGCCCAACGTCTGCGCAACGGTATGGATTCCTACCGAAATATTCGACTTCGACATCCAGCCCAACGCCGACGGACCCACCCTCGCGGTCAGCGGTGACGAAATACCTACGGCCATCTGGAATAAATAAAGCGCTGATAAACGGTTGCTCCGCCATGGAGCAACCCGTCAGCCCCCTTTGCACCGTCAGGAAGCATCCATATGCCGATTTATGATTTCGACTGCCCCGCGTGCGGGGTCTTCGAAGCGCTATTGCCCAGCGCCGAGCGCGATACGCCGCGCAACTGTCCCGACTGCGGACAAGCCATGCAGCGGCTGGTGTGCGCGCCGCGTCTGCAGATCCTCAACACACAACAACGCACCGCTCATGAGACCAACGAGCGCAGCGCCCATGCCCCGAAGGTAAGCCACGGGCACAGTTGTTGCAGTTCCGGTGCTTGTAGCCATACGCCACGCGCCGATGGACAACCGCCGGCACTCAAGCAACAAACCGGCCCCCGCCGTCCCTGGATGATCAGCCACTAACCGCTGTGCAGCCGGGCCGGGGACGTTCACCCCAGATACCGGAGCCCGCACAGCATGATGATTTCCTCCCCGGAACGGGTAACCCAACAGATGAAGCGTGAACTGGTGGTCATCCTGGAAATGGCCAAGCTGATGGAGAAACCCCTGGACGCGCCGCGCACCATTCAGGGACTGCTCCGGCTGCTGTCGCAGCTCTATGGTCTGAATTGTGGCCGGGTTAGCCTGCCGGACGCGCCCACCAGCACCCTTCAGGTGCGTTATTCCTATGGCCTGTCGATTGACGACCTGAAGGCCGGGCGCTTCAACCTCAACTTCAATGAGGGGGTAACCGGCTACGTCATGCGTACGGGTTCCATCGGGCTGGTGCCGGATGTGGATAAGGAGCCGCTGTTTATCCGCCGCATCACCGAGTTGTCTCACCACCGGGGCGGCCGCATGGCCTTTATCGCCATACCCATTCTCGAGACCGGGACGCCAATCGGCGTCTTGTCGGTACAGCGTGAGGGATTGCACGAACGGCCCTTCGATAACGACATAAGCTTGCTGCGCGTAGCGGCGGCGATGATCGGCCAGCTACTGCGCATTCATAGTTTCGTCGTGGAACAGACCGCTCATCTGGTCAAGGAAAACCAGCATCTTCGCCACAGCATCGCTGTCGAGGGGATGCTCAAACAAAGCCTTGCGCACGGCATTCTCGGCACCAGCCAGTCGCTGATGGACGCGGTGCGTTCGGCCATTCAGGTCGCACGAAGCGATGCCCCGGTCATGCTGTTGGGCGAGTCAGGGACCGGCAAGGAAAAATTCGCGCGCATGATTCACCAGCAAAGCGACCGCCGGGAACAACCCTTTATTTGCATTAACTGCGCTGCGATTCCGGCCGATCTTCTCGAGTCCGAGCTGTTTGGGCATGTCAAAGGTGCCTTCACCGGCGCCTCGCACAGCAAGCTGGGCAAGATCATCCAGGCCGACCGGGGCACGCTGTTCCTCGATGAAATCGGCGATATGCCGCTCGCGTTGCAATCCAAGCTGCTGCGCGTGTTACAGGAAAAGAAGGTCGACCCGATCGGCAGCATGCAGTCGGTCCCGGTGGACTTCCGGGTGATCACCGCTACCCACGTCAATCTGCAGGAGTCGGTCAACCAGGGCAACTTCCGTCTGGATCTGTTCTATCGGCTGCATGTGGTACCGGTGCACCTTCCGCCCCTGCGTGATCGCCAGGACGATATCAGGCAATTGGCGCTGCACTTTCTCAACGAGCTCAATCATCACTACGAGCGCAACTGGAGCCTGGCGGCGGATGCCTTCGCCGTGCTGGAGCAGTTTGACTGGCCGGGCAACATCCGCCAGCTACAGAACGTGCTTGAACGCACCGCGCTGACCAGTGATCAGGATCTGATCAACGGCGAGCAACTCCACCAGAGCCTGGCCTCGGAAAGCGCCATTACCATTCCGCAAAGATCCCATGGCCTGCCGCACGTGATCGCGACAGTACCCGAACCAAAAGCCGCCGGTGATGACCGCCGCAGCTACAGCCGTTCCTATAACTGGGTCCAGCAGGACGAAGCGGAGGTCATCCGCAGCATGCTCGCGCTGACCAACAACAACCAATCCGAAGCTGCACGGCGATTGAATATAAGCCTGAGGCAGCTTCGCTACCGGGTCAGCAAGCTGGGTATCGAACGCCCACACATCTGACCCATTTGATACGGAGAAAGAACCATGCGTCACGGTGATATTTCAAGCAGCCCGGACACTGTTGGTGTGGCGGTCGTCAACTACAAGATGCCACGTCTGCACACCAGGGATGAGGTATTGGAGAATGCCCGCAAGATTGCCGACATGATTATCGGCATGAAGCGCGGGCTGCCCGGCATGGACCTGGTGGTGTTCCCGGAATACAGCACCATGGGCATCATGTACGACAACGACGAAATGATGGCCACCGCCACCACCATACCAGGGGACGAAACCCGGATATTCAGTGAAGCCTGCAAGCAGGCCCGCACCTGGGGCATCTTCTCGTTGACCGGCGAACAACATGAAGAGCATCCGCATAAAGCGCCATACAACACCCTGGTGCTGATCAACGATCAGGGCGAAATCGTGCAGAAGTACCGCAAGTGTATTCCCTGGTGTCCGATCGAAGGGTGGTATCCCGGCGACCGCACCTATGTCACCGAAGGCCCCAAGGGCATGAAGATCAGCCTGATCATTTGCGACGACGGTAATTACCCGGAGATCTGGCGCGACTGCGCGATGAAAGGCGCCGAATTGATCGTACGTTGCCAGGGCTACATGTATCCGGCCAAGGAACAGCAGGTGATGATGTCGAAAAGCATGGCCTGGGCCAACAACTGCTATGTCGCCGTGGCCAATGCCAGCGGCTTCGATGGCGTGTATTCCTACTTTGGTCACTCGGCGATCATCGGCTTTGACGGTCGCACCCTGGGCGAATGCGGCGAAGAGGAAATGGGCATTCAGTACGCCCAGCTATCCGTCTCGCAGATCCGCGATGCGCGGACCAACGATCAGTCGCAGAACCATCTGTTCAAGTTGCTACACCGTGGCTATACCGGTGTGTACAACTCCGGCGACGGTGATCGCGGTGTAGCGGACTGTCCGTTCGACTTCTACCGTACCTGGGTGCTGGATGCGGAAAAGGCGCAGCAGGATGTGGAGAAAATGACCCGCGGCACCATCGGCGTGGCTGACTGCCCGGTCGGGGAGCTCCCGCATCCCGGACGTGACCGGGAAGCCGGCGCTTGAGGCTGAACTGCGGCCCAACGGGGCCGCTTGACTGCTTCGTACAAGCCGCAGACAAGGATGCGAGACATGCCCTTCATCAATGACGTACTGGAGCAAAACCAGCGCGCCAGCGGTACCTTGCCGCTGACGCACACCTCGCGTTTTCGCTTTGATCCGCAGCAGGTGATGACGCTGCTGCGCTCACGCATCGTCGGCCAGGATGCCGCCCTCGATACCATTGAAGCCAGCCTGATGGTGATCAAGGCTGAACTCGGCGATCCGCGTAAACCGCTCGCGGTGATCCTGCTCATGGGACCCACTGGCGTGGGCAAAACCGAAACCGTGCGACTGCTCGCCGAGGCGATTCATGGCAAAGCCGATGCGCTGTGTCGGATTGACATGAATACCCTGGCGCAGGAGCACTACGCCGCCTCCCTTACCGGTGCCCCACCCGGCTACGTTGGCAGCAAGGAAGGCACCACACTCTTCGACAAGGCCGCGATCGAAGGCAGTTACAGCGCCCCCGGCATCGTCCTGTTCGATGAACTGGAAAAGGCCAGCGAGCCGGTGGTGCGGGCCCTGATGAATATCTTTGATAACGGCCAGCTGCGCCTCAGTTCCGGTACTGCCACCCTGGATTTTCGCAACAGTCTGATTTTCATGACCAGCAACATCGGCGCGCAGGCGCTGTGGACCTATCAACAACGCCAGCAACAGGGGTGGCGCAAGCTGCTACCAAACCCGTGGCAACTACGCCGCGAAACAAGACTGATTGACCAGGCGCTGGAAAAACACTTCTCGCCCGAATTTCTCAACCGTATAGATCACCGGGTGCGCTTTCAGCGACTGGGTGATGAGCAGGTTGGGCAACTGGTAAGTCTGGCGTTGACCCGATTGAACCAGCGCCTGGCGCGACGCCACCTGCAGCTGGTGCTCAGCCCCGATCTTCATCACTGGCTGGGCGAACAGGGCTTCGATCGGCGCTACGGCGCACGCTCCATGGCACGGGCCTTTCGTCATCATCTGGAGCCCGCAGTGGCGCGCCTGCTGTTGGATCACCCCGACTGGGAGGCCGGCAATGTGATACAGGCGTCGCTGGGGCAAGATGGAATACAGATAAAACTTTTGCATTCGGCGAACACTTCGACATGCGGGCCTTGATTCCCAGGCACAAAAAAAACCCGCCGAAGCGGGTTTTCTTTACCTGCTGAACTAGATGCAGTCTTCGACTGACTTCAGCGGGTAATGAGCTGGGTATGGCAGGGTAGCCACACCGGAATCGATCGCAGCCTGAGCAACAGCAGCAGGCACTTCTTCGATCAGACGGACATCCATCGGCTTGGGAATGATGTAGTCCCGGCCGAATTCCAGGCTGATTCCGCCGTAAGCTGCAGAGACGTACTCCGGTACTGGCTCCTTGG
The DNA here is from genome assembly GCF_008638305.1 of Pseudomonas profundi. GTDB lineage: Bacteria > Pseudomonadota > Gammaproteobacteria > Pseudomonadales > Pseudomonadaceae > Halopseudomonas > Halopseudomonas profundi. The sequence goes on along the minus strand of NZ_VTPZ01000016.1, from coordinate 76,317 downwards.
CCAGCTTGCGGATGGCGTGTACAGCAGCAATCTTCATTTCTTCGTTGATGCGCGTAGCACGAACATCCAGTGCACCACGGAAGATGAATGGGAAGCCCAACACGTTGTTGACCTGGTTCGGGTAGTCAGAACGACCGGTAGCCATGATCACGTCAGGACGCGATGCATGGGCCAGCTCCGGGTTGATTTCCGGATCGGGGTTCGAGCACGCGAATACGATCGGGTTCTCAGCCATCAACTTCAGCTCAGCCGGTTGCAGCAGGTTCGGACCGGACAGACCAACAAATACGTCGGCGCCTTTCATGGCATCAGCCAGGGTGCGCTTGTCGGTTTCAGTGGCGAAGATTGCCTTGTATTCGTTCAGATCGTCACGGCCAGCGTGGATCACGCCTTTACGGTCGAGCATGTAGATGTTTTCGACGCTGGAACCGAGGCTCACCAGCAGCTTCATGCACGCGATAGCTGCAGCGCCGGCGCCCAGGCAGACGATCTTGGCATCTTCGATTTTCTTGTCGGCCAGCTCCAGCGCGTTGATCATGGCTGCGGCGGTAACAATAGCAGTACCGTGCTGGTCGTCATGGAAAACCGGGATATCACACTGCTCGATCAGAGCGCGTTCGATCTCAAAGCACTCAGGTGCCTTGATGTCTTCCAGGTTGATGCCACCGAAAGTGCAGGAAATGCGCTTGACGGTGTCAATGAATGCTTGAGGGCTTTCCGCTTCGACTTCGATATCGAACACATCGACACCGGCAAAACGCTTGAACAACACACCCTTGCCTTCCATTACCGGCTTGCTGGCCAGCGGGCCGAGGTTACCCAGACCCAGGATAGCGGTGCCGTCGGAAATCACTGCGACCAGGTTGCCCTTGCCAGTGTATTTGTAGGCATTGTTGGCGTCCTTGGCAATCTCGCGGACAGGCTCGGCAACGCCAGGGCTGTAGGCCAGCGCCAGGTCCCGGGCAGTGGCAGTCGGCTTGGTCAGCTCAACGCTCAGCTTACCCGGACGCGGGTGGGCATGGTACTCGAGTGCATCGGTTCTCAAATCAGACATGTTCAAAATTTCCGGTCAGGTTGCTCATGCGGACGGCCGAGAATACAGAAAACCCACTATACGAACAAGATCATTCATGAGATCAATGTCAAGGACATATTCTTATATCCATGTGTCATTGCAATGAAGCGACGCAGGCATGGTTTTCGCTGCGGATCAGTAGCGCTGCAGCATGAGGGGATGACTGGCGGGCAACATGAAAGGCTTATGGCCCGGCTTCAACCTGCCTCGGGTACGGTCGATCACCCAGCCGCGTGCTTCAACTTCGCTGCCCGCCAACTTCTCGACCTGGAGCTCTTTGAAATAGCCAAGCTCCCGAGTGGCAATACGTAGCACCAGCGGACCGTCAAGCTCCAACCAGTAGTACTTTCCTGCCTTGCTGACCGATTGCACCCGACCGCGGACAATCTGAAATCCACCGGAGGCCACCTTGGCCGCCGGCGTGAAGGCAGCGCCTTTCCACACGCCCAGGGAACCTTGGCGCGCAACGCGCTCGGCCACAGCATGGCAATCAACCAGTTCGACATTTGGCGGAACGGCCAACGCATAGCCCAACCCTTCGCGCAGAAGTTGCGCTTCGACATTGGCGCCCGCCGCAAACAGATGGCCGAGCGTGCGTCCGTAATGATCCCTGGGTTCATCGCCGACCGACAGCAGCAGCTCCCGGGCGTCGGTCAGCTGCTGCAGCCGACGACGAGCCGCCTGCGCAAAGGGCTCGGACGCTTCACCTCGCCGGCCAATCTCGGGCGTATTGATACCGATCAACCGGAGCCGTCGACCGTCCCTCAGTTCAAGGGTATCGCCATCTATGACATGGCGAACCGACACCGGCTCGCTGGGGCCGACGAGCTTGCAGGCATCGGCAAATACTGACTGGGCTGAAAGCCAGACAATAAAAAAGGCGCCCGTGAGGAGCGCCTTTCTGGTATCGAGCATTGCCAACATCTGGCAGCCGATCCTTACTTCTTGGTGCTGAGTGCACCGAAACGCTGATTGAAGCGCTCGATACGACCACCGGTGTCCAGCATCTTCTGCTTACCGGTGTAGAAAGGGTGGCACTCGGAGCACACGTCAAGGTGGATAGTTTCACGCAGTGTGGAACGGGTCTTGATCACGTTACCGCAGCTGCAGGTCGCTTCGAGATCTTGGTACACAGGATGCAGATCAGCTTTCATGGTGATTCCTCGGTTTTTTGTGCCGCCACCGGACCAACATGATCAGGCACCGCACTGGATAATCGCACCGCTACCATACACTGGTACCGGAAAACAGGCCGGCGATGATAACAGAAACAAGCACAGACGCAAGCATCCTCGGAATGCGCCTTGGTGCTACCATCAGCCACGAATTATTCAGGGAGTGTTCCGTGTCCGGCCCGATTCTGCAGGTTGCCCTGCCTTCACCCTTGCGTCGCCTGTTCGATTATCTTGCGCCAGCCAATACGCCATTGGAAGCCCTGCGTCCGGGCCTGCGCGTTCGGGTGCCCTTCGGTAACAGACAACTGGTCGGCCTGATCGCGGAGGTGAGCGATAGCTCCGAGGTACCGGAAAACAAGCTCAAGCGCGCCACGGAGCTGCTGGATTTCGAGCCGCTGCTACCTGATTCGCTCTGGCAATTATGCACCTGGACGGCCAGCTATTATCAGCACGGCCTGGGCGACACCTTGAGCAGCGCGCTGCCGATACTGCTTCGCCAGGGCGAGCCAGCGCTGGCGCGTCAGGACCTGATCTGGCAATTATTGCCCGGCGCTTACCCGGAACATCCAGCGGTCAGCCGCGCCGCCAAACAGAAACACGCCATCCAGACGCTGCAGCAACATCCGCATGGTTTGTCCCACGCCCTGTTGAGCCAATGGGGGCTGGCACGCGCCACGCTCGAGGCGCTGGAAAAGAAGGGGCTGGTGCGGCAGACCAGTCAGTCGCAGCATCATGTGCACGAACCCCTTCCTTTATTACATGAAGCGCCGTTAACGGCCAATGCTGAACAAGCGGCAGTACTCGCCGAGATTTTACCTGCCAGGCAAGAGCCCGAACACGCGTCGGTAAGTAACCAGCCTGCGCCCGGCTTTCGGGCCTGGCTGCTGGAAGGCGTAACCGGCAGCGGCAAGACCGAGATCTACCTGCAGGCAATCGAACACTGCCTGCGCCAGGGCCGCCAGGCTCTGGTGCTGATACCGGAGATCGGCCTCACGCCGCAGACACTGGAGCGCTTTCGTCGCCGCTTCAGCGTGCCGGTGGTCATCCTGCATTCCGGCCTGAATGACCGCGAGCGCCTGGATGCCTGGATTGCCGCCCGCGACGGCGAGGCTGGCGTGGTGATTGGCACCCGTTCGGCTATCTTCACCCCGCTGGCCCGGCCCGGCCTGATCATCATCGATGAAGAACATGACCTGTCCTATAAACAGCAGGAAGGCCTTCGCTATAACGCACGGGACCTGGCGGTGTACCGGGCGCGCCTGGAAAAGATCGGGATTCTGCTTGGCTCGGCTACGCCTTCACTGGAAAGCCTGCACAACGTACAGCGCGGCCGCTACCAACTGCTGCGCCTGACCCAGCGCGCCGGGAACGCCCAGCCGCCCAGCTTTCAATGCCTGGACATCCGCAGTCGTCCACTGGATGCAGGCCTGTCCCGGCCGCTGGTGCAAGCAATGCGCGACCATCTGAACCAGGGCAACCAGGTGCTGGTGTTCATCAACCGCCGCGGCTTTGCGCCGACGCTGATGTGCCACGATTGCGGCTGGATTGCCGAATGCAAACGCTGCGATGCGCGCATGACGGTGCACCAGTCGCCTCACCATCTGCATTGTCATCACTGCGGTAGCCAGCGCCCGGTCGACCGGGTCTGCCCCAAATGCACGGGAGAGGATCTGCGCCCGTTAGGCGCGGGAACCGAACGCACCGAAGAATTTCTGATCAACTGCCTGCCGGACTATCCGGTGCTGCGCATCGACCGCGACACCATGTCCCGCAAACAGGCCATGCAGTCGATGCTCAAGACCATTCACAGCGGGGAGCCCTGCGTGCTGGTCGGTACGCAAATGCTTGCCAAGGGACATCACTTTCCCGACGTCACGCTAGTGGCCATTCTGGATGCCGACGGCGGCCTGTTCTCGGCTGATTTCCGCGGCCCCGAACGCATGGCGCAGATGATCACCCAGGTGGCCGGACGTGCCGGGCGTGCGGACAAGCCCGGCCAGGTACTGATCCAGACGCACATGGCCGAGCATCCCTTGTTGATTGATCTGACCGAGCATGGTTACGCGGCGATCGCCGAGCGCGAACTTGCCGCACGCCAGGCTTCGCTCCTGCCTCCTTACAGCTTCCTGTCATTGCTGCGCGCCGAGGCCAATTCGGCCGCACTCGCCAACCAGTTTCTCGAAGAGGCCTGCGAACTCGCGGAACAGATATGCGAAGTCGGTAACTGGACCGGTGTCGACCTGCTCGGCCCGGTCCCCTCCCCAATGGAGCGGCGGGCGGGGCGTTTCCGTGCGCAGTTGCTGATTCAGGCCGACCAGCGCTCGACCATGCACCAGCTTTTATATAACTGGCTGCCACAGCTGGAACAGCATCCGCTTGCGCGCAAGGTGCGCTGGTCAATTGATGTTGATCCGCTGGATATGTTTTAGGGCGGGTGGTTCGTGATGACTTCAAAAGCAAATCCCCCCTAGCCCCCCTTTTTCAAAGAGGGGAACGTGTCCGTGCTTCGCTCAACCTGACTCGCACGTAGCGAATATCAAGGACGCGGTTGAACTCGCCGCCACACCGCTGCCCGATCGAGCCAGCTGTCTGTCAGGGTGGAGCAAGTGTTGAAAACAGGGATGTTTTCACCAAGCCCCCAGGGACGGGTTCACGGCGTCTTGCGTAATCCTGGCAGATAGCTGGCGATCAGCTCCGATCTCATCGCCGCACCCCCTATAACGACAATGCGATTTGGCAAGCCGCTCTAGAAAACGGATAATGCCGGGTTTTCCACAGGCATTTGCCGGATACCCGATTACCCATGAAAAACCTCATCAGCCAGCTCCTTGCCAGCGCCGTTAGCAGCCTGCAAAGCCAGGGCGTTTTGCCCGCCGACCTTACGCCCAACATTCAGGTCGAGACCGCCCGCGATAAGGCCCATGGCGATTTTGCCAGCAATCTTGCGATGATGCTGGCCAAGCCCGCCGGTATGAAGCCCCGGGATCTGGCTGAAAAACTGATTGCTGCGCTGCCTGAGCACAACGCCGTCGCCAGCGTCAGCATCGCCGGTCCCGGCTTTATCAACTTCTTTCAGGATTCAGGCTGGCTTGCAGGCCAGTTGGAAGCAGCGCTGGCTGATGACCGGTTGGGTGTCGCGCAGGCAGATCCGGCGCAGCGTGTGGTGGTGGATTATTCCTCTCCTAACCTGGCCAAGGAAATGCACGTTGGCCATTTGCGCTCCACCATTATTGGTGACGCCGTGGCGCGCATTCTGGAGTTTCTCGGGCACAAAGTAATCCGCCAGAACCACGTGGGCGACTGGGGCACACAGTTCGGCATGCTGCTGGCCTATCTGGAAGAAAACCCGGCCGACGCCGAATCTGAGCTCGGCGATCTGGAGAACTTTTACCGCCAGGCCAAGCGCCGTTTCGATGAAAGCGAAGCGTTCGCCAACCGCGCCCGTGAACGCGTTGTTCAGCTACAAGCCGGCGACCCGCAATGCCTGGCCCTCTGGCAACGTTTCAATTCGATTTCACTGGGTCACTGTCAGGCCGTTTACGATCGTTTGGGCGTCAGTCTGAGCGAGCAGGACGTGCGCGGCGAAAGCACCTATAACGACAAGCTCGCTGACGTCGTCGACAGCCTTACCGACAAGGGGTTGCTGACTGAAAGCGAAGGCGCCCGTTGTGTGTTCCTCGATGAGTTCAAGAACAGCGAAGGCAAGCCCCTGCCCGTGATTGTTCAGAAGGCTGGCGGCGGATATCTCTACGCCACCACCGATCTCGCTGCGATGCGCTACCGCCATGAGCAGCTGCAGGCTGACCGCGTGCTGTATTTCGTCGACCAGCGCCAGGCGCTGCATTTCCAGCAGGTTTTTGCCGTCGCGCGCAAGGCCGGCTTTGTGCCCGCCGACATGCAGCTTGAGCACATGGGCTTCGGCACCATGAATGGCGCTGACGGGCGGCCCTTCAAGACCCGCGATGGCGGCACGGTCAAGCTGATCGACCTGCTCGACGAAGCAGAGCTGCGGGCGCATCGGCTGGTAAAGGACAAGAATCCCGAACTGGGCGAAGATGAGCTGAACCAGATCGCCCGGGCAGTGGGCATCGGCGCGGTCAAGTATGCCGATCTGTCGAAGCACCGCAGCAGCGATTACAGCTTCAACTTCGAGCAGATGCTCAGCTTCGATGGCAATACTGCGCCCTATCTGATGTACGCCTATACCCGCGTCGCCAGCGTGTTCCGCAAACTGGGCAGCGGTATGGATCAGCTGGACCAGCTCGGCCCACTGGTTCTCGAAGAGGAAGCCGAAAACGAACTGGCCGCTCACCTGGCGCAGTTCGGCAATACCCTGAATTACGTCGCCCGTGAAGGCACACCCCACGTACTCTGCCATTACTTGTACGAATTGGCCGGGCGCTTCTCCAGCTTCTACGAACGCTGCCCTATCCTTGCCGCCGAACAGGCCAGCCAGCGCGACAGCCGTCTGCGCCTGGCCGCCCTGACTGGACGAACACTGCAGCAAGGCCTTACTCTGCTCGGCATTGAAACCTTGGAGCGCATGTAAGCAGTATGGCCAAAGGACGCAAAGCCCCAGTACGTGGCGCCAGCCGCGCTAAAGCTTCCGCCGGGCGAGGGATTCCGCCGTGGTTGTGGCTGGTCAGTGGCCTGGTTATAGGCATTTTTGTGGCATTTCTGTTCCAGCTGGAACCCGGCCGGGAGACTGTCAAACGCGACACGAATCCGCCAGCGCAGATACAACCGAAAAAGCCCACAAAACCTGCTGAGCCGCAGCCGCGTTACGACTTCTACACCTTGCTGCCGGAATCCGAGCAGCTGGTTCCCGAGTCCTCAGTGCCCAAGCAGGCGCCACCTGCACCGGCCAAAAAAGAAGAAGTCGCCAAGCCGCAGGACAGTACACGGTTTTTCCTGCAGGCCGGATCATTTCGCAAGCGTGGCGATGCTGATCGGGTGCGGGCGCAGATTCTCATGCTCGGGCTGGATGTCAAACTGGAAGATGCCAAGCTGGGCGACGGTGAAACCTGGTACCGCGTTCAGGTAGGCCCCTTCCAGGATCGCAGCAGCGTCAGTGAGGCGCAAAAAACCCTCGCCGGCAACGGTTACGACAATCTGCTGCTACAACAGCGTTCCGAGACACGCTGAACTGCAATTGCAGCTTGAAATCCGCGCTCCTGACCCCAGATAGGTTTCATTAGGGGATCTCTGCAAAACGTAACGAGCGAAGGTCAGGCAAGGCGAAATCGAGCGAAAACGCGCAGCTTACGCGGTTGTAAGTGAGCATTTTTCGCGAGGTTTCAACGCAGCATGGCCAAGCGCAGTAGTTTTGCAGAGGTTCCGAAGCGGTGATGCAGTCATGTGTCACCGATCTTTTGACAGCCAATCAGGAGCTGCGTGTGACTACTATCGTTTCAGTCCGCCGCCACGGCAAAGTGGTAATCGGTGGCGACGGCCAGGTTTCCCTCGGCAACACCGTCATGAAAGGCAACGCGCGCAAGGTGCGCCGGCTCTACAAGGATCAGGTCATTGCCGGGTTCGCTGGCGGTACCGCAGACGCCTTCACGCTGTTCGAGCGCTTTGAAGCCCAACTGGAAAAACATCAGGGCAACCTGGTACGCGCCGCCGTCGAGCTGGCCAAGGATTGGCGTACCGATCGCGCCCTGCGTCGTCTTGAAGCCTTGCTGGCCGTGGCCAACAAGGATGCATCGCTGATCATCACCGGCAATGGCGATGTCATCGAGCCGGAAGAAGGCGGCCTGATTGCTATCGGCTCCGGCGGCCCCTTCGCTCAATCATCTGCCCTGGCGCTACTGCGCCATACCGACCTGTCAGCCCGTGAGATCGTGGAATCCAGCCTGAACATAGCCGGCCAGATCTGCGTCTTCACCAACCACAACCCGACCATCGAGGAGCTGGACGCCAATACCTGAGGCGTTCGGAATCAGCATGTCCATGACCCCCCGCGAAATTGTCCACGAGCTGGACCGCCACATCATTGGTCAGCAGGACGCCAAGCGCGCAGTGGCCATTGCGCTGCGCAACCGCTGGCGCCGTCAGCAGCTGCCCGATGCGCTGCGCAATGAAGTGACCCCCAAGAATATTCTGATGATCGGGCCAACCGGTGTCGGCAAGACCGAAATTGCCCGCCGCCTGGCCAAGCTGGCGCAGGCGCCCTTTATCAAGGTTGAAGCGACCAAGTTCACTGAGGTCGGTTACGTTGGCCGCGACGTCGAGTCGATTATCCGTGACCTGGTCGATGCCGCGATAAAGATGCTGCGCGAACAGGAAATGAGCAAGATGGGCCACCGCGCCGAGGATGCTGCAGAGGAACGGATTCTCGATGCGCTCCTGCCGCCGCCGCGCCAGGGCGTAAGTGACGAGCCGGCCCGGGAAGATTCCAGCACCCGTCAGCTGTTCCGCAAACGTCTGCGTGAAGGTCAGCTGGATGACAAGGATATCGATATCGAAGTGGCCGACGCCCCAGTCGGCGTCGACATCATGGCGCCGCCCGGCATGGAAGAAATGACCAGCCAGCTGCAGAACATGTTCTCCAACTTTGGCAAGGGCAAGCGCAAGACCCGTACCCTTAAGGTCAAGGATGCGATGAAGTTGGTCCGTGACGAGGAAGCCGCTCGCCTGGTCAACGAAGACGAACTGAAAACCCGCGCCATCCACGTGGTAGAGCAAAGCGGCATCGTGTTCCTCGACGAGATCGACAAGGTCAGCAAGCGCGCCGACAGCGGAAGCGGTGCGGATGTGTCCCGGGAAGGGGTACAGCGTGACCTGCTGCCGCTGATCGAAGGCAGCACGGTGAACACCAAATTTGGCATGGTCAAGACTGACCATATCCTGTTCATCGCCTCAGGTGCCTTTCATCTGACCAAGCCGTCGGATCTGATTCCGGAACTGCAGGGCCGCCTGCCGATTCGTGTCGAGCTGCAATCGCTGTCGCCGGATGACTTCAAGCGCATTCTTACCGAGCCGGATGCATCGCTGACCGAACAGTACCGCGCGCTGATGCAGACCGAGGGATTGGGCATCGAGTTTGCCGATGACGCCATTGCCCGCCTGGCTGAAATCGCCTGGCAGGTAAACGAGAAGACCGAAAACATCGGCGCGCGCCGTTTGCACACCGTGCTCGAACGCCTGCTGGAAGAGATTTCCTTCAGCGCCGCCGACCTTGCCTCCAGCCAGGATGGCAAGGCGATGGTTATCGATGCGGCTTATGTTGACGAGCATCTCGGGGAACTGGCGGTGAACGAGGATCTGTCGCGGTATATCCTCTAATCGTTTAGCTGGAAGCTGGAAGCTGGAAGCGAAAGGCTGGAGGCTGGAGGCTGGAAGCCTGAATGTTGAAGTGTTTGTCGGTTGACGAGTTTGGGACATACCAAATTCGAGCCCCCCACACATCACTACGACTTCCAGCTTCCAGCCTCAAGCTTTCAGCCCCGCGCCCCAAACCTAAACTCCTAACCCGAACCTCCACCCAGCCATCCTCCTGAACACAGCGACCGAGACCCTGCCATGCATACCGCAATCCCCACCGATATCAAACTCAAGAAGGCCTCCCGCACCCTGATGCTCAGCTATGCCGATGGGCAAAGTTACTCGCTGCCGGCGGAATACCTGCGGGTCTATTCACCTTCGGCTGAAGTGCGTGGGCACGGCAACCCTGTGCTGCAGACCGGCAAGATCCATGTCGGCTTTACGGGCATCGAGCAGGTGGGCAACTACGCGGTAAAACTGGAATTCGACGACGGCCATGAAACCGGGCTGTATAGCTGGGATTATCTTTACGAGCTTGCGACGCAGCAGGAGCGTTTGTGGCAGGCCTACCTTGACCAGCTCGCCGAAGCCGGCGCCAGCCGCGATCCCGACGAGGCAGTGGTGCGCTTCGTACCCTGATCGGGTGTAGCCAGGCTCTGATGTATTAAACGCTCCCCTTCCAACCGGCGGAACTTCACATCGCCGGCACAGGTCTCTTGTCCTTGCTGCATACCGTTGCGTTAATGGTCTCGGCTGAGCGGGCCGCTGCCCTACGCAGCGCTTGAGCAACCCTCGCTCCAACGCATCGACGCCCTCTCGATCCTCGACGAGACCAGGACAAGGAAAGCTTGATGTCAGGCCATAGCGACCATTCACTGGACGATCTGGAGCGATCTTTAGCCGCGACGTTGCGCAAGCTGGCAGGCTCCGCGGTCTCACAACCCTGCCACCATGCACAGCACACGCGGGCGCTGCTTGCTGAGCTTAGCGACGCGTTAACCGGCAGGCCCACCGAAGAAGCCGTCTGGCAAGACGCACGTTTTGCCCATCCCGCGTGGCAAAGGCCATTACGCCGCAGGCTTGTGGGCGCCTGGTCTGCCTGGATGAAAGGCACCCATGGCTGGGTGGACGGGCTTGATGTATCCGCTCATGACCGAGCGCGACTGAAACTGGCCCTGCGGCAACTTCAGGATGCAATTGCGCCGTCCAACAGCCCCTTCAACCCCGCTTTGGCGGAACGCCTGAAACAAACCGGCGGGAGTTGTCTGCGCGAAGGTATCAGCAATCTGCTGGAAGACATCGTCGCTCAGCGTGTGTTGCCAGCTGCGGGTAACCCCAACAGTCTTCTGGTCGGTCGGGATCTGGCGACTACGGCAGGACAGGTGGTTCACCGGACGCCGCTACTCGAACTGATTCAGTACCTGCCGCTTACCAGCGCAGTGCATGCCGTGCCTTTACTGGTTATCCCTCCACCACTCAATCGCTATTACTTGCTCGATATGCAGCCCGACAGCAGCTTGACCCGTTACGCCCTCGCACAGGGTATGCAGGTGTTCATGATCAGCTGGCGCAATCCCAATCCGAGCAATGCGGCATGGGGTCTGACGCATTATGTCCAAGCAGCTGCCGCCGCCCTGGAAACAGTTTGCGCCATCTCCGGTAATCCACAGGCAAACCTGCTCGGGGTGTGCAGTGGCGGGGTAATAGGGTTGGGGCTACAGGGCTGGCTGACCGGCCAGAACATGTCGAGCCCGGTCAGCGCTGCAAGTTACCTTGGCACACCCCTGCATGTTCTCCAGCACAGTGAGTTGAGCTTGCTGGCCAGCCCGGCCCTGCGACAGCGCCTGCGCAATCTTGCGTGGCGCAAGGGTTGCATTGATCACCGTCAGCTCGCTGCAGGCTTCGCCTGGTTGCGCCCCGGGCAACTGGTGTGGCCGCACTTTCAGCGTTACCTGCTGGCTCAGCCAGGGCCGCCTGACCCACTGACTTTCTGGAGTCAGGACAGCACACGGTTGCCCGCTCAGCTGGTTCACGATCTGCTCGATCTGCTGGAGCGGGACGCCCTGAGCGTGTCCGGCGCCCTGGTAATCGATGGTATTCCCATCGAACTGGATAAACTGCGAACCCCATCCTGGCATCTAGGGGCCGAGCGTGATCACATCGTGCCCTGGCAAAACGCTTATCCGGGCGACAGTCTGGGTGGCGATAAAACCTTCACGCTCAGCCATAGTGGACACATCCAGAGCCTGGTCAATCCGCCGGGCCACCCAGGCGCCTGGTATCAAAGCGCGGCGGCCAGAACCGGCATGACGATCGATCAATGGCAAGCCGCCAGCGAACGGCAAGCGGGTAGTTGGTGGCCTGATTGGGTTACCTGGCTCCGGGGCCACAGCGGCGATTTACGCAACGCGCCGGCCGTGATGGGCAACACAACCTATCCAGCGCAATATCCGGCACCAGGCCGTTACGTACATCAGCTATAGGAACGTGATGGCAACATGACGGGGACCACATGAAAACGCGAGATCGCATCCTCCTGTGTGCGCTTGAACTGTTCAACGAACACGGTGAACCGAACGTCACCACGCTGGATATCGCGAACGACCTGGATATCAGCCCCGGGAACCTCTACTACCATTTTCGCGGCAAGGAAGCGCTGCTTGTCAGCCTGGTGGAGCAGTTTCAGGATCACACCCGCGATCTGCTGGAAATGCGTGGCGACCCGCAACAGCTCGAGCCCGAAGACTACTGGCTGTTCATGCACCTGTTGTTTGAAGCCATCACCGACTTTCGCTTCCTGTTCCAGGACCTGTCCAACCTGACCGGGCGCTACGACTTCATCAGACGCGCCATGCAACATTGGCTGGCCGCCCTACGTGACAGTCTGAACAATATGTTGATGGCGCTGCGCGAGCAGGGACATCTGACCGCCGACGATGCCGATATCGAACGACTGCTTGATGCCCTCTGCCAGACGTTTGTGTTCTGGCTGGATTTTCAACGCGTAACACGCCGCGACGATATGGGACCGTCGCAAGCCGTTCGCCAGGTGTTGGGATTGATGCTGCCCTACCTTGATGAGCCCAGCCGGGACTGGATGCGCACGCTGATAGACCGTTACAGCTAACCAGGGTCTATTGACGTCTCATCGCGAGCCGCGATGAAACGTCAACAGACCCTAACCCTGCCAATAAAAAACCCGACCGGTAGCCACCGATCGGGTTCTGGTTCCAGCTGACACATCAGCGGGTCAGACGGGGTACGTCAGGTTCCCGTCTCGCCCGGCTGCGTCTTCTTGTCTGAACCCTCATCGGCAGCCGACTTCGATGGCGCCTTGGCTTTGGTTGCGGCCTTGGGCTTGGTCGGACGCTGCTTGTTCGCTGCTGCCGACTTGCCATTCGCCCTGGTATCCAACTCTGGCTCCAGTTTGGCGGGTTCCTCCGGTGCGACCGGGGCGGCAGCTACCTCTGGCTCGGTCTCCAGCTTATCGGTCGTTTCATGCACTGCTTCGGCAGCCGGTGAGGCTGGCGCAGGCGCGGGGGATACGCTGGCTGCGCGGTGCGCTCCCAACTCACTGACCAGTCTGGACAATTCCTCGATCTTGTCATCCAGAGCCTGCAGCTCGCTGCGAGTAGGCATGCCCAGACGGGACAGAGCGCTTCCGAGTCGCTTGTCAAACGCCGCTTCCAGTTCAGTCCAGCGGCCGCTGGCTCTACTCCAGGGCTTGTCACCCTTAGACTCGAAGCTGTCAGTAGCGCCATCCTTGGCCTTGCCTGCGCGAGATTTGAACTCCCCGACCTTTTTTTCGATATTGGCCTTGGCCGTCTGCTCGGCTTCCTCGCCGTCCTTGATCAGCGTCTCGAAGAGCTTGACCCGTTCCTTGCCAACCTTGGCATAGGCACCCAGGCCAGCAAGCCAGATCTGCCGTGAATAATTTTCCAGATCATTGGCCCATTTTTCCTTGTCGTGCTTTTTATCGTCCGTCATGGAAGCACCTCCTCTGAAAGCTTACTTGGCCTGCATCGATCTCAGCGAAGCGCTCAGCATGTCCAGCTTGTTGGACAACTGTTCGATATCCGATTTGCTCGGAATACCCATGCGCTCCAATGCCGAGGCCACGCGTTCGTCGAACATCTCTTCGACTTTATGCAGATTCCCGCCGTTACGCTCCTGCAAGCGGTCCTTCAGGCTGGCGACCTTGCTGCCGGCAGCATCGATGCGCTCGGAAATGAATTCCTTGCTGTTCTGCTCCAGCTGCTCGCCTTCGCTGACCAGTGTCTTGAAGTAGTCGGCGCTGTCCTTACCGGCCTTGGCATACACGCCAAGTCCAGCAAGCCAGATCTGGTGAGCGTATTTGCGCACGTCGCCAGCAAACGCCAATGCATTTTCTTCTGCTTCGATGGTATTGAGCTTGACCATGGTGTAACTCCCGACTGTTGAGTGAGACGTAAGCCGAGTCAATTACCGGCTTCTGATGGTCAAACTACGCCGGAGAATTAGAAAAAACATACTAATCACAGAGGTCTGCTGACCGTTCATCGGCGGCGCGATGCCAGGTCAGCAGATGCCAGGTCAGGCCAGGTACTTATCCAGCGCCTTTTCGATTTCGTTCTTCACCATGCCGGACATGGGCGTGAACATCATGCCGAGTTTGACCACAACCCTGACGCTTTCCTCGGCTACATAGATGGTGCCGTCGGCGCCACTGCGCTTGAACGTCAGCTGATCGCCTTTCCATTCGCACTTTGCATCGAGCTTCTGGGCCAGTTTATCGGCCAGCTTCTGTGCGCGTTCCCGGGCGGTTTCCTTACCCAGAGCGTGTTCTCGCGTGATATCTACGGTTGCCATGAATTGTATCTCGTCTGCGAATTGATCCAGGCGGCATCATGCCGCAATGCCGGCTTTCCGTCATCCGCGACTGCGACAGCCTGTCCGCTGCAAAACCAGCCCCGGCCCCTCGATTTGCGGTTAGAATGTCGGTTGATTTGCCAAGGCGCCGACCCCATGACTGACAAGCACAACTCAGACAACACCACTCATTTCGGCTTCAAGAGCGTGCCGGAATCGGAGAAAGCCGCAAAAGTCGCGGATGTATTCCATTCCGTGGCGGCCAAATATGATTTGATGAATGACCTGATGTCGGCTGGCGTCCATCGATTGTGGAAACGCTTCACCATCGAGCTTTCAGGTGTCCGCCGAGGCAACCGGGTTCTCGATATTGCCGGTGGCACCGGCGATCTGGCCCGCAAGTTTTCGTCTCTGGTCGGCCCCGATGGTGAAGTAGTGCTGGCCGATATCAATGCATCGATGCTGAAGGTCGGCCGGGATCGTCTGCTCGACTGCGGCGTGTCCGGCAATGTCCGCTTTGTTCAGGCGGACGCCGAAGCGCTGCCCTTCCCTGACAATCATTTCGATTGCATCACCATTGCCTTCGGCCTGCGCAACGTTACCCACAAGGAAGCGGCGATCGCCTCGATGCTGCGAGTGCTCAAACCCGGTGGCCGGTTGTTGGTGCTGGAATTCTCCAAGCCGCGTAACCAGTTGTTCTCCAGAGTCTACGATCAGTATTCCTTCAAGCTCCTGCCGTTGATGGGCAAACTCATCACTCAGGATTCCGAAAGCTACCGTTATCTGGCCGAGTCGATCCGCATGCATCCGGATCAGGAAACCCTCAAGGCGATGATGGAAGAAGCCGGTTTCGCCCGCGTCACCTACCACAACATGACCGGCGGAATCGTGGCGTTACACCGAGGAATCAAACCCTGATGCTGACGCAGGCCATGCTCGCGGGAATCGAGTACAGCCTGGAACAGGCTATTGCCCGTGACCCGCTGACCGCCAGGCGCCTCGGTGCGCTGGAGGGTAAGGTTATCCTGATACGCGGCAGCGCGCCTGACTGGCAGGTGTTTGTATTGCCCGGCGAAGGCAAAATCCGCTTGATGAGCCAGTCCGAGCTTGAGCCCGACTGCACTCTCGCAGCGCCCAGCAGCCTGCTGGCGCAGCTGGCATTCAGCGATCAGCGTCAACGCTTGCTGCAAGATCAACAGGTGGTCCTGAGTGGCGACAGTCAGGTATTGGTCACCCTGCAGAATATCCTCGGCGACCTGCGGATTGATGGCGAAGCCGAACTGGCACGCTGGCTGGGCCCGGTTCCCGCGCATGGCATTGCCAATCTGCTGCGCAGCGGCCGCGACTGGGGCACGCAGACGCATCAGAGCCTGAACCACAGCCTGGGCCGCTATCTGACTGAAGAAACCCGCCAACTGGTGGGCAAAGCCGAGGCCAACGTCGCCGCAGAAGAACTCCACGCGCTGCAACTGCGCCTGGACCGGCTTGAAGCCCGCCTGCAACGCCTAGAGAATCCGCCTCAGGACACCCCCGACGCATGAACCTCACCGCGTTTGTTCGCCTGTTTCGCATACTGCAAATCTTTACCCGCTATCGGCTCGATCAGCTCATTCTGCAGCTGCCGCTGCCGTGGTTTGCGCGGTTCGTGTTGAAAATCGGCCCCTGGCGTTTGCATCGCGCGCCGAAGATGAGCCGCGGCGCCCGCTTGCGCCGTGCCTGTGAGGATCTGGGCCCGGTATTCATCAAGTTCGGGCAGATCCTGTCTACGCGCCGCGATCTGCTGGCGGACGACGTTGCAATCGAGCTGGCCTGGCTGCAGGACAAGGTCCCGCCCTTCCCCTCCGAGCTCGCCAGGCAGCGCATCGAAGAACAGCTGGGTCAGACCATTGACGAGGTGTTCGCCAGCTTTACCGACCAGCCGCTGGCCTCGGCATCGGTGGCCCAGGTACACGCAGCGCGTCTGCATGACGGTACCGAGGTGGTGGTAAAGGTCACCCGACCCGGCGTTGGCGCAACTATTCACCAGGACATCCAATGGTTGTTTCTGGCCGCACGCACACTTGAACGCTTTTCCAGTGAGGGCCGTCGGCTACGCCCGGTGGAGGTCGTCAGCGATTACGAGCGAACCATATTCGACGAACTCGACCTGTACCGTGAAGCGGCCAACGCTTCACAACTGCGGCGCAATTTCGAAAACTCCACACTGCTCTATATCCCACAGGTCTACTGGAACTGGTGCCGTCACAAGGTCATGGTGATGGAGCGCATCAGCGGGCTGCCGGTTACGGATATGGAAGCGCTGCTCGATCAACGCACCGACATGAAGAAACTCGCCGAGGCCGGCGTGGAAATTTTCTTTACCCAGGTGTTTCGCGACAGTTTCTTCCATGCCGATATGCATCCGGGCAACATTTTTGTGTCGCGTAGCCATCCCTGGCAGCCGCAATACATTGCCATCGATTTCGGGATCGTCGGCAGCCTCAACCCGGAGGACCAGGATTATCTCGCGCGCAACCTGCTGGCGTTCTTCAAGCGCGATTACCGCCGCGTGGCACAGCTGCATATCGACTCCGGCTGGGTGCCAGCGGGCACGCGCGTCAATGAATTCGAAGCGGCGATCCGCAGTGTCTGTGAACCGATCTTCGCTCGGCCGTTGAAGGATATTTCCTTTGGTCAGTTGTTGTTGCGCCTGTTTCAGACCGCTCGACGCTTCAATATGGAGATCCAGCCGCAGCTGGTGCTGCTACAGAAAACGCTGCTCAACATTGAAGGCCTGGGCCGGCAGTTGTATCCCGATCTGGATCTTTGGAGCACCGCCCAGCCCTATCTGGAACGCTGGATGCGTGAGCGCATGATGCCGCAGCAGCAGGCACGTGTGCTGCACCAACAACTGGAGCAGATCCCACCGCTGCTGACCTCCACGCGGCGCGCCATGGACCGTCTGGCGGAGCGAGAACCGGAGCCAGCAGCTCGCAAGCACGATTCCAGCCGCGCTTTGCGGCTGATTGGTGTCGTGCTGGTGGTGCTTGGCGCCAGTGGTCTGGGCACGGATGTCAATCTGTGGACCCAGGCGCAGCCGCTCCACTGGCTGCTGGTGGGCACGGGTGGTTGGCTGGTGATCCGTAAACACTAGACCCTGTCTATAGACCCTGAGGGATACCGTCGAACTGGCATCCGTCCCCTGATAACTGGCACACTTGTACGCATGATAGATACTTCCTTGAATACGGCCTGGCTCGACGAAATAAAGTGGGACGCAAATGGCCTCATCCCTGCGATTGCCCAGGATATTCACAGCAATCGCGTGCTGATGGTCGCCTGGATGAATCGTGAGTCGCTGCAGCTCACCGTGCAGGAGAATCGGGCGGTATACTGGTCCCGTTCGCGCCGCAAGCTATGGCGCAAGGGCGAAGAATCCGGCCATATCCAGGTACTGCACGAACTGCGCCTGGACTGCGACAGCGATGTGATCGTGATGATGGTCGAGCAACTCGGCGATATCGCTTGCCATACCGGCCGTCAGAGCTGTTTTTACCGGGTATTCACTGACGGTGAATGGCAGACAGTCGAACCGGTCATCAAGGACCCACACCACATTTACGAGCATAAACATGAGTGACACGCTGAGCCGGTTGGCCGAAGTACTGGAGCAACGCAAACAGGCTGGAGCGGACGCTTCCTACGTGGCCAGTCTGCACGCCAAGGGGCTGAACAAGATCCTGGAGAAAGTCGGCGAGGAATGTACCGAAACGCTTCTGGCCGCCAAGGATTGCCAGCACAGCGATGACAAGTCGGAGCTGATCTATGAAACGGCCGATCTGTGGTTCCACAGTCTGGTCATGCTCAGCCATCTGGGTCTCGGGCCAGAGGATGTACTGAAAGAACTTGAAAGACGTTTTGACCTTTCCGGCCTGGCCGAAAAGGCGTCGCGTCAACATAACTGAGGGCGTTGCCCTGGAGGTTTGCAATGGGTTTTGGCGGCATTAGTGTTTGGCAATTACTGATCGTATTGCTGATCGTGGTCCTGCTGTTCGGCACCAAGCGCCTGAAGAGCATCGGCGGCGATCTGGGCGAAGCCATCAAGGGCTTCCGCAAATCGGTCAATGATGAAGATGAAAAGCCCTCGGTTCAGAACAAGACCGGGGACACCCTGGACGTTCAGCCTGAGAAAAAGTCGGAAACTCACCCCCGGGACTGATCGTCCATGTTTGATATCGGCTTCATTGAAATGCTGGTGGTGGCCATCGTCGCCCTGTTGGTACTGGGGCCCGAACGGCTGCCCGGCGCTGTGCGCACGGCCGGGCTGACCATTGGTCGCATCAAGCGCGGTTTTGCTGACGTGCGCTCTCAGGTCGAGCGTGAGATCGGCGCTGACGAGATTCGCCAGCAGCTTCATAACGAGCGGATCATGTCCAACCTGGAGAAAAGCGGTAAACAGGACAAGCAGGGCGGCAAGCCGGAAAAACCTGCCAAACCGGATCCCGGTGCCCCGGTCGCAGACCCCAAGGTTACCGATTCAAACGTCAAGCGTGCCGGTAACACGCCCGTAACATCCACCGAGCAGACTGCCCCGACAGCCGATACAGTGGCGACCCTCGACGGCCCGACGCCGTCGATTGACGATACCACCGATGACTCTCCGACACGTCCCGATGAGCGATAAGCGCACCCCGGCCCAGCTGGCCGAAGACATGCCCCTGGTGGCACACCTCACCGAACTCCGCTCGCGACTGCTGCGTATTGTCGTGATCTGGATGCTGGTGTTCGCTGGCCTGTTCTACTTCGCCAACGACCTTTACACTTTCATATCCGAGCCGCTGCGCGTGTTCCTGCCGGAAGGCACCAGCATGATTGCCACCGACGTGGCATCGCCCTTCCTGACGCCCTTCAAACTGGCCCTGATCAGCGCATTGTTCCTCGCCATGCCCTTCGTGCTGCATCAGATCTGGGGCTTCATCGCCCCGGGCCTGTACCGCCACGAAAAACGACTGGCGATACCCTTGCTGGCGTCCAGCATCATTCTGTTCTATTCCGGCATGGCGTTCGCCTATTACGTGGTGTTCCCGCTGGTGTTCGGTTTCTTCACCAGTACCGCGCCGGCCGGCGTGGCTGTCATGACCGATATCAACAAGTATCTGGATTTCGTCCTGACCCTGTTTATGGCATTCGGCCTGTCGTTTGAAATCCCGGTGGCGACGGTTCTGCTGGTTCTCACGGGAGCGGTGGATGTAGCCAAGCTGCGTGAAATACGGCCTTACGTGATCGTGGGCTGTTTCATCATCGGTATGGTGCTGACGCCTCCGGATGTGATTTCCCAGGCCTTGTTGGCAGGTCCCATGTGGTTGCTGTACGAGGTAGGGATTCTGTTCAGCCTGCTGCTCAAACGTAAGAAGGACGCCGAGCAGGACGCGCAGGACAATCCGCCAGCATGAACCTGCTCTTGCTCGACGAGCAGGATTTCAGCGATGCCTCCCATGTAAAACTGAGCGGTCGCCGTCTGCGTCATATGCTCGAGATTCAGCAGCTGAGCACCGGCGATACGCTGCGGGTAGGCCGGATTGGCGGGATGATGGGACAGGCACAGATTCTCTCGCTCTCGGATAACCAGGCCGAACTCAACATTACCCTGGACGCTCCTCCGCCCCCCAAGCTCCCACTCACGCTGCTGCTGGCAATGCCGCGGCCCAAGATGTTCCGCCGCATCATGCAGCACTGCGCCACCCTCGGCGTGCCGCGCATTATTCTGCTCAACAGTTATCGCGTCGAGAAAAGCTTCTGGCAGACACCTTTTCTTGAACCGGCTGCGCTACGCGAGAATCTGTTGCTGGGGCTTGAGCAGGCCCGGGATACGGTGTTGCCTGAAATCATCATCGAGAAGCGCTTCAAACCCTTCGTTGAAGACCGTCTCCCCGAGCTGATTATCGGCAGCCAGGCGATGGTCGCCCATCCCGGTGACTATCCACCCTGCCCGCGCGCCCTGGCCTCCCCGGCCACCCTGGCTATCGGACCGGAGGGCGGCTGGATACCCTACGAAGTTGAAAAACTGATCGAGGCCGGCTTCACACCGGTGCAACTGGGCGAACGAATCCTGCGGGTCGAAACAGCTGTAACAGCCTTGATATCCAGGCTTTATTGATACCTGCAGGCCAAGCCGTCGTCGTCTCATCTCCGCAGATCAGCGCGCCAAGGCCCTGGAGATCCACCTATAAAACGCAAGCATAGGAGCATTCATGTCCAGACCATCTGTTGCCGTTGTGATCGGCGCCGGCGATGCCACGGGCAGCGCCATTGCCCGGCGATTTGCCCGTGAGGGTTTTGCTGTATGCGTCACCCGCCGCCAGGCGGACAAGTTGGCACCGCTGGTAAGCGACATCGAGGCCGCCGGAGGCAAGGCGTACCCGTTCGGCTGTGATGCCCGCCGTGAGGAGCAGATGGTCGCGCTATTTGATGAGATTGAACGCGACCTGGGTGAGATTGCGGTGGTGATATTCAATATCGGCGCGAATGTACAATTTTCGATTACCGAAACCACCGAACGGGTATATCGCAAGGTATGGGAAATGGCCGCGCTGGCTGGCTTCCTTACCGGCCGCGAGGCCGCCAGGGTGATGCTGCCCCGCCAGCGCGGCACTATTATCTTCACCGGCGCCACGGCTTCGCTGCGCGGCAGCAGTGGTTTCAGCGCTTTTGCCGGCGCCAAGTTCGCGCTGCGCGCTCTTGCCCAGAGCATGGCCCGCGAACTGGGTCCCCAAGGCATCCACGTCGCACATCCGATCATCGACGGCGCGATAGATACCGCCTTCATTCGCGACAACTTTCCCGACCGGTATGCCCTGAAGGACCAGGCCGGCATTCTCGACCCGGAGCACATCGCCGAGCAGTACTGGCAGCTGCATTGCCAACCGCGGGACTGCTGGACGCATGAGCTGGATCTGCGTCCGTGGATGGAAACCTTCTGAAAATCTCAACACCAGGAACCTGCAATGAATAAAAAAATCGAGTTCTATTTTGATGTCGGTAGTCCGGCCAGCTATCTCGCATGGACCCAGATCAAGGCCATTGCACAACGCCACAATGCTGCCCTGGAACTCAAGCCAATGCTGCTTGGCGCCGTGTTTCAGGCCACGGGCAATAGCTCACCGGCGAGCGTACCGGCCAAGGGCAATTACACCCGTCAGGATTTCCAGCGCTTCGCCCGGCGCTACGGTGTGCCGCTCAACCACAACCCGTTTTTTCCGATCAATACGCTGCAGCTGATGCGTGGGGCGGCTGCTTATCAGAATACCGAACAGCTCGATCGCTATCTGCGCGCCGTTTTCACTGCCATCTGGGTAGACGAACTGGACATGGGCAAGCCGAAGATCGTCGCCCAGGTGCTCGAACGTAACGGATTCAACCCGGCAGAAGTGATGGGCTTGATCGGTGATCCGGCGGTAAAGGACCGGCTGCGCCAGACCACCGAGCAAGCCATTGCCAGGGGTGTGTTTGGCGCTCCCAGTATCTTCGTCGACGACGAACTCTTCTTCGGGCAAGACCGTCTGGATTTCGTAGAAGAGGCCCTAGCGCGCGAAGGCTAGGATCATACCTCCAGGAGAAAGGTAACCGGCCCGTCGTTGACCAGATGCACCTGCATGTCAGCGCCGAATTTTCCGCTGCTAACGTGAGTGTGATGCTCGCGAGCTTGCCCGAGCAGGTATTCAAACAACTCAGCGGCCCGTTCTGGCGGCGCCGCTGTGGAAAACCCCGGCCGCAATCCCTTGCGTGTGTCGGCTGCGAGAGTGAATTGCGAGACCAGGAGCAACCCTCCCTCGACGTCTTGCAGCGAGGCGTTCATACGGCCCTCCGCATCGTTGAAGACCCGATAACGCAGTAGCCGTTGCAGCAATTTATCGGCGCGGGTGTAATCATCCTCTGGCTCGATGCCAATCAGCACGAGCAGACCATGGTCGATCGCCCCGACAACTTCTCCATTTACCTCTACCCGGGCCTGGCTGACCCGCTGCAGCAATCCCTTCATGCCTATTCTGCCTGGGGAGGCAGGTGTAACAGGCGTTGCGCCATGGACTGTGTGGCACGAACCAGCGCGTCGGCCGTGCCGGCCTCGGACGCAGCGTGCCCGGCGTCACGGATAATCTGTAGCTCACTGCCCGGCCAGCTCTGGTGCAAGGCGTAGGCATTATCCAGCGGACACACCATGTCATAACGACCATGGATAAGAATGCCAGGGATATGTGCAATAGACGGCATGTCACGCAGTAGCTGATCCGGCTCAAGAAAAGCCTTGTTGATAAAGTAGTGACACTCGATCCGGGCCATTGCATAAGCACGACGTGAGTCATTGAACCGGTCGAGCACTTGCGCACTGGGACGCAACGTGGCGCAGCGGCCTTCCCATACTGACCAGCTCCTGGCCGCGTGCATCCGGCGGATCTCGTCATCACCAATCAACCGGCGATAATAGGCCGAGACCATATCGCCACGCTCGACCTCCGGAATAAGCGAAGCATAGTCCTCCCAGTAATCCGGAAAGATGTGGCTCGCGCCTTCCTGGTAAAACCAGCGTATGTCCTGGTCGCGGCAGAGAAAAACACCACGCAGGATAATGCCACTGACCCTGTCCGGATGCGCCTGGGCATATGCCAATGCCAGCGTCGAACCCCAGGAGCCACCGAACAGCACCCATTTATCGATCTTCAGATACTCACGCAGCGCTTCCATATCGCTGACCAGATGGGCTGTAGTGTTGTTCTCGAGACTGGCGTGCGGCGTCGAGCGACCCGCTCCGCGCTGGTCGAAAGTGATGATGCGATACACCGAAGGGTCGAAGAAACGCCGGCTTAGCGCGTCGCAACCGGCACCCGGTCCGCCATGCAGAAAGACCACCGGCAGACCGTCCGGCTCACCGCTTTCATCAACATATAAAACGTGGGGGGCCTCGACGGCCAGTTCATGGCGAGCGTAGGGTTTGATCTCCGGATACAACAGTTGCATGGTCGGGCTCCTGAATGTCGACTCGTCTCAACCGATACTGTTTTTACCAACATTACTCACCGGCGTTATTACTGTCACCTGCCTGCGTCATCTAGCCGAACGGACGCACACCAATCAACCATTGATGCAACCAGAGCGCGAATATAACCCAGAGTACCAACCCGACTACTACCGCCATCACATCACGGCTCAACTTGCCTGCAGGCCGTACCACACCGGCAGCGCGATCACGTCGGCGCAGGACAATAAACAGCGCTACGGCCCACGCCAGGAAGCCTCCAAACAGCAGCAGATCGGCCAGGGTGCCGTTGGCCAGAAGGTGCGCAATGGCCCAGAACTTGACGCCGAGCAGCATCGGGTGCCCTATCCGCGCTTTCATCTTCGTGCCGGGCAGATAGGTGGCTACCAGCAGAATGAATGCCGGTATCGTCAACAGCGCCGCAAGATGCCGTGTCCAGACCGGCGGGATCCATAACCATGTGGGATCCAGCCGTGCCTGACCATAACCCCAGACGATAAGCACCAGACCGATCAGCGCGGTTAATGAATAGATACCCTTCCAGGCGTTCTGCCCGAGCCGCTGTTTTTGCGCAGCGCGCCAATCGGGAGCGAACAACCCCGTCGAATGAATGCCGAGAAAGATCACCAAACCTGCTACCAGAGCTAACATTTTCTATCCTTTCTGTTGTTATGGGTGTGCGGGCAGCATGGGGATCAGCGCACACCCGATGCGACGCCGCGTTGACTCCCGATAACGGCAACCCGCAAACCGTTTTAGCGCATTCTTGCCGTCAGCGATTCGCCTTCCGCAGTAAGCAGAACCAGCGCATCCTGTTCGTTGAACCTGAATTGCTGCACACGCTGCAGCATATCGAGAAAGCGATGTTCCTGCTCCATTAATGCCGGCGGGCAGGCTTTTTTAGTGCTGATTACGTCCCCCACCACCAGCGCTTCTGTGGTCAATTCATACTCGGCCGAGTAGTTATTGCAGGACGCCTGTCCCGCCAGTCGATCATTATGCAAAAAGGCCAACTCGACCCGCGAGCCATCGATAATCCCTCCGCCGTTGATATCCTCAACAACCCACTCAGCGCCCTGCAGCAAGCGCGCTGGGTCTCCGCCACAGCCCTGCAACGCCTCTCCATCAACTGTCAGGGAAACCTCGCGCGGGTACGGCATCGCGGTCATGCTGTCGTAACAGATGCTGCGATGGGCGGTCAGGCGTAACCCGTGATCACTGCCCTCCTGGCCGGCTTCGATGGTCACGCCCTCGCTATTGTCGTCAATGATCTGGTACGGCGCTGTGAATTCCTGATCCTGATCGGGACGCTGCCAGGTCAATTCGCCGTTCTCCAGCCGCACATGCCAGGCCGGCTCGTTGCCAGAGGCGAGGAATGGTTTGGGCAGCGCTCCCGGCGGCACGCATTCGGGGTAAGCTTTGCCTTGAAGTGTCAGCAAGGCGCTGTTCCCACGGCTCCAGAAGCGCGTCGCAGGGTCCCCTTCAGCCTCGAACCGGGCGCCAGCATGCGTCTCAACCGGGAGCAATATGTATTCGTCGTCTGCCACCTCGAGAATCAGATCATCGCCTTCATAACCAACGCTGATCTGAGCCTGCCCACAGGACAGGATGCTGGAGAAGGCTGCCTCTCGATGCGGTAGCAGTACCAACTCACCGAGGTTGATTTTCTCCGCTGTTGGGCCGATCTCCACGGGTTCGGCCAACCAGGTGGCCCGTTCACCTTCCATGATCATGGCGCGTAACTGATAGGCATCGGCGCGCTGCAATTGCTCGGGGTCGACCTCGAGCACAAAATGCACGGGGACGTTACGGCCGATCAGTTCGATGCGCTGGCGGGCCAGAACACTTTCCGGCTCAGTTTCACCCGGCGCTGCGTAGCGCAGCTCGATCACAGCCTGACTTTCCGGTTGCAGGGCCGTGCGCGCCTGATAGGTCAGGTCGCCTGTGATGCGCAACATCTGCGTCTGTTCATCCCCCGCCGGAGAGGCGTCAACGGGGGGCGTTTGAGCAGGCGCGGGCGAGTCATCGCTACAGCCGGTCAACATGGACAGCGAGACACTCATGAGCATGGCAGATAGCAGATACCGCATTAATGGACTCCTCTGATGGCATCCCGTCAGACTGCCACATCCCTCACCGCGTTCACAGCACAGCAGCCAGGGGCAGAGTCAACTGACCCGCCACCAGCGATTCACGAGGTTAAATCATTAGATAGCAACGGGATCAGAAGCTCGAGCCCGGCTGTTTGAGAAAGGCGATTTCGGCATCAGTGGACGGGCGACCCAAAGCCGCATTGCGATGGGGATAGCGGCCGAAACGCTCAAGGATTTCCTTATGGCGCTGTTCGAACCTGAAGCTGGTCTCCAACCCCTTGATTGAAAACAGCTGCATCGCCTGTTCGTGAATCACCAAGGATTCGCTGTGCATGAAAGGCATGTACATAAAGCTGCGCTGGTCGAGGGTGAGGTTCTGGTCAGCCTTTTCAGTAATGGCCTCCTGAGCCAGCACCAGAGCCATGCCATCCCAAGCGAACGCCTGCGGGCGGTCGCGGTAGATGTTTCTCGAAAATTGGTCCAGCACTATGATCTCTGCCAGCCGGCCCTCGGCACTCTCGCGCCAGCTAAAGAGCTCGCCGCGAATAGCCTGCCCGTGCACCGCCCCAAAGCAGTCAACGATGAGCCGGTCAAGTTGCGGATCTTTCTTCCACCACATCGCTGGCTTGAGTTCGTTGAACCAGAAATTCAGAACATTGGAGTACATACGCTCATGCTCATCGGTAAGAACTGCCCCGCTGCCGGGATCACGCCAATAGTCACACGCCGCGAACTTCACAATATGAAGCTGGCGGGACGCTCGGTCCTGCCAGCATCAGGCTCAGAAAGCCGCGACAATGTCTGCGCCTAGATCACGCCGCAGGCAATCCGCTTCCCGCCACCACCAAGAGGCTGGGGCTCGTCGGAATGATTGTCACCTCCAGCATGAATCATGAGCGCACGACCTTTGATTTCTTCCAGCGTTTTGATTCGCGGCGCGAGAACCGGGTAATGGGCATTGCCATCATCCCCGACATACAGCGCCGGCAGGTCACCCAAGTGGCCTTGACCATAGGGCCCGTCATGCTCGCCCTTGTCGTCTGGATCGAAATGACCACCGGCCGACTTGGCTGCCACGTTCTCGCCCTCGCTCATGGCCGGCTCACAGTTTCCTGTTTCATGTACATGGAAGCCATGAATCCCGGCGGGCAGTGAATTCAACTTGGGGGTGAAGACCAAACCATGTTCGGTTTCATTGATAGTTATCTGACCAACGAATTCGCCTACTCCATCGCTGCTGACCTGGTTCATGGTGACTTCGCTGGACGCAGCCTGGACAGTCCCTACGGACATCGCCGCACCCAATGCCAGCCAATGAATTGCTCTCATAATGTCTCCTTTGTTTGCTTGGTCGAGCTTTAAAGCTCGGTTATGCATCGTTTCTACCTATTCCGCCGCCCCAGCGTTTCAGGAAGCCTGCGACGAACATGCTGAGGCGGTGGCTTGCTCTTCAGTAAAACCACGGCATACCGCCGCCAGTTTGTTGCCATCCGGATCGCGAACATAGGCCGCAAAAAAGTCATCCGCGTAGTGCGGACGCAGCCCCGGTTCACCCTCACTGGTGCCACCGTTATCCAGCGCCGCCTGGTAAAACGCCCGTACGGCGCCCCAGCTATCAGCTTTCAGCGCAACCATGGTGCCGTTACCAACCGTGGCAGCACCTCCATCGAAGGGTCTGCACAGCCACAACGCCAGCTCCGTTGCGCCCTCCTGTTCGTAGACACCCCAGCCGACGATATCTTCCCATCCCGCTTCGTCCTGAGATCCACCACAACGGGAGATACCGAGCGGAGCAAGGGCCTGGTCGTAAAAGCGCGCCGAGCGCTCCAGGTCGCTACTGCCAAGTGTGATATAGGTGAACATGGAATGTCCTGCCTTTGGCCTGCCTGACAATACAGCCTAGTTCAGTTTAGCCAGCTGATACGCGGGAAACTCGACAGCCAGCTCAAAATCGCAGCAGGCCCTGAAACGAAACAGGGCTGCGCGAAGGCAGCCCTGTTGTTCTACTCATGCTTAATCCTTGCCACGGGTTACCATGCCGTAGATCACCAGCAGGATGATCGCACCAATGACCGCTCCAATGAAGCCTGCGCCTTCTCCAGCCTCGTAAAGCCCCAGCGCCTGCCCGCCATAGGTCGCCAGGAGAGAACCGCCGATACCGAGCAGAATGGTCATGATCCAACCCATACTGTCGTTGCCCGGTTTGAGAAAACGGGCGATCAGGCCCACGATAAGGCCAATGATGATCGTACCGATAATACCCATGGATATACCTCCTCTGGTCTCAAGCGCAAACATTGCGTAACGCTTGAGACCAGAGAGGTGCAACTCAGTTCGCTAACGACAGGGTCGGCATAAACAACGCCGCGCCTTGTTCGAGCGATGCGGTCGGTATTGCAGGGCTAAAACTGGCAGCGACCCGCCCCGGCATTGGCCATCACATGGCTCTTGACCTGACTGGTCGGCAGCAGATCATAGCGATAAGGTGGCGTGTAACTGACAGCAGCGCCGGGGTTCGGACCGGCAATACTGCAATCGGAGCCATCCTGCCAGGTCACGTTGTTGAACTGATTGTTGCGAGCATCCCAGAAGCCGATCTGGCTGCTGTAACAGGAAACAATCGGGTTCCTGGCGTTCTCGAAGACGTTGTTGTCGATCCGCACCCGGTTACCCATGCGGGTATTGATACCGGTATCCAGAATCCGGCTGTAGTAGTTGTTGTAGATATGCGTCTGGCCGAAGCGCAACAAGGGCGCGCGGGAGTAGACGTTATCGAAGTGGTTGAAAGCAAAGGTAATGCGGCGGTCATCCTCGCTGCTGTCACTGTGGCCCCAGAGCGAAGTTTTCCAGCTGTCGCGAAAGATGTTGTACGACAGGGTGACGTGGCTGACGTCGAGCTTGCCGTCGATCAGGCTGTCGTAGTAATCCTTGTCCATGTCCAGCGTGTTGTAGAAGGTATTGTGGTCGACCCAGACGTTGCGCACCGGCCGCGTGCCATCAAGCTCGATACCGTCACCACTGCCGTCGCGAACGTGATGAATGCTCAGGTTACGGATAATGATGTTGCTTGAGCCCCTTACCAGCAGCCCGCGCCCGTCCAGTACGCCGCGGTTGCCAACACCGATAATCGACAGGTTACCGGTATCCTTGATATCAAACCGGTTTACCCCGGAGTTGCCCGCATTGATGGTGCCGTTGACGCGGATAACGGTACGGTGCGACTTGTTGCTCTTCCATGCATTGGTGTGATTGCTGATAGCCGCGGACAGCTCACGTCCGGTGCTGACCGTCACTTCCTGACCGCCGGCCCCACCGGTAGTGCCGTTACCCTGCGCGGCAAAGCCCGGCGGGCTGGAAAGGCAGGCCGTTGCGCCGGGCGTGCCGCCGCCACCGGTATCGCCAACCGCGCGAAACTCCCACTGCTGGTTCACACCGCCAGTATCAGTCCACTGGCGAATATCACCGCCACCGCGCGTGCTCCACTCCCACACATCCAGTGCCAGGCCACTGTGCCGCAAGATAATCTTGTGGTGGCGATCGCCGGCTTCCTTGATCTCCCATTGCTGGTTATAGCCTTGTGTAAAGGACCACTGGCGTATATCACCTCCAGGCTCGGTACTGAATTCATACACATCCAGCGATTTCGCGCTGTGCGCCGGTCGGATCGAATAATAACCGTTGCCCAGATTATCCACGTCGAATTGCTGGTTAGCCGCACCGTTCAGATTGCTCTGTATGACGTTGGCGCCATCGGTCTGGCTGTTCCCCTCTATCGCAAGCGCCAGCCCACTGTGGCGCGAGACGATGGTATAGCGACCGTCTTCAACCTCCGCATGCGCGGCGGCAGAAATAAGCAGGCTGAGCAGCAGCAGACCCGGCCGTTGTAATCGATGGGTATTGATAAGAGGCATGGAAAGTCTCCAGTCAGGTGAGTTGGGTGCGCTACTGCCCGGTCAACCGGTTGCCCACTACGCGCGTGCTGGCGGTTATCTCTGCTCCCGGCTCCGGTGTCGGCACCGGATTGGCCGAAAGCATCATGGTCCCAGGCAAAGCGGGAGACCGGGCCCGGCAGTCACTGGCGCCGGGGCGGCTAAAATCAAGGTGGGTGCGACCAGGGCCGCGAGCAAACGGAGGGCTGAGCATGGTGACATTGTTGGCTTCCTGATTGGGTCCCGGCCAGGGTGCAGTAACCCTAGTCGGCGCGCTCAGAAAGGCATAACGCCAAAACCTGAAAAAGCGGGGCAGTTCGCAAACCCAATCGGGTGGGCAGCCGCCGCAGGCCAGCCCTTTCACACAAATGGGTTAAGTCGTTGATCTATATGTGAATTAGCCACCATCCGAGAAGCATGATGTGGTATTCATCTCTGCGCAGAAGCGGACGAGCAGACACAAAAAACCCGCCGGAGTGGCGGGTTCTTTGATCAGCGTAAAGCCTTAGCCCTTGCTGGCGCGCTTGCGCAGGTTCTCGTCGAGAATCTTCTTGCGCAGGCGAATCGACTTCGGCGTGACCTCGACCAGCTCGTCATCATCGATGAACTCCAGCGCCTGTTCGAGGGTGAAGCGGATCGGCGGAACCAGTGCAATGGTCTCGTCCTTGCCGGAAGCGCGCATGTTGTCGAGCTTCTTGCCCTTGGTGGGGTTGATCACCAGATCGTTGTCACGGCTATGGATGCCGGCCAGCTGACCTTCATAGATTTCATCACCCGGTGCAAGAAACAGCTTGCCGCGGCTCTGCAGGGTTTCCAGCGAATAGGTCAGCGCCTTGCCCGAAGCCATGGAGACCAGCACACCGCTCTGACGCTGGCCGACTTCACCACTCTTGATCGGACCGTAATGACTGAAGGTAGAGGTCAGAATACCGCTGCCCGAGGTCATGGTCAGGAAGGAGTTACGGAAACCGATCAGACCGCGTGCCGGTACGGTGTACTCGAGACGGATACGGCCCTTGCCATCCGGAACCATGTTGCTCAGGTCGCCTTTACGCAGACCCATCTGCTCCATCACCGGACCCTGGTGAATTTCTTCGATATCGATGGTGACGTTTTCGTACGGCTCCTGCTTCTCGCCGTCGATTTCCTTGATAACCACTTCCGGACGGCCTACGGCCAGCTCGAAGCCTTCACGACGCATGGTTTCAATCAGTACCGACAGGTGCAGTTCGCCACGACCGGAAACCTTGAACTTGTCAGCGTCATCGCCCTGCTCAACACGCAGCGCAACGTTGTGCAGCAGCTCCTTTTCCAGACGCTCCTTGATGTTGCGGCTGGTAACGAACTTGCCTTCCTTACCGCAGAAGGGTGAATCGTTGACCTGGAACGTCATCGAGACGGTCGGCTCGTCGACTGACAACGGTGGCAGCGCTTCGACATTGTTCATGTCGCACAGCGTGTCGGAAATATACAGCTCGTCCATACCACTGACGCAGACGATATCGCCAGCCTGAGCCTGATCGACTTCAACGCGCTGCAGACCCGAGTGACCCATGATCTTCAGGATCCGGCCCTGGCGCTTCTTGCCATCGGCACCAATGGCGATAACCGGCGTGTTGGTCTTGACGGTGCCGCGGGCGATACGACCGATACCGATTACACCCAGGAAGCTGTTGTAGTCCAGCTGGGAGATCTGCATCTGGAACGGGCCGTCAACGTCAACATCAGGCGCCGGAACGTGGTCGACGATTGCCTGGAACAGCGCATCCATGTCGTCGTCCATATTCTCGTGGTCCAGACCGGCGATCCCGTTCAGGGCGCTGGCGTACACGATAGGGAAGTCCAACTGCTCATCGGTAGCGCCGAGGTTATCAAACAGATCGAAGATCTGGTCGACGACCCAGTCGGCACGCGCGCCGGGACGGTCAATCTTGTTGATGACCACAATCGGGCGCAGACCCGCCTTGAATGCTTTCTGGGTAACGAAACGCGTCTGCGGCATGGGACCATCCTGCGCGTCAACCACCAGCAGCACGGAGTCGACCATGCTCATTACGCGTTCTACTTCGCCACCGAAATCGGCGTGGCCGGGGGTGTCGACGATATTGATGTCGTAGCCATTCCATTTCAGAGCGGTGTTCTTCGCCAGAATGGTGATACCGCGCTCTTTTTCCTGGTCATTGCTGTCCATCACGCGCTCGTTCTCGAGCTCCTTACGGTCCAGGGTGCCGGACAGACGCAGCAGCTTATCGACCAATGTGGTCTTGCCGTGGTCGACGTGGGCAATGATGGCTATGTTACGGAGATTCTCGATCACTATGGACGTCCTGGGAAATGCGCGGCAGTTCGCCGGCTTATAAAAATGAGGGGGGCATTATACA
This sequence comes from Pseudomonas profundi, assembly GCF_008638305.1. Classification (GTDB taxonomy): domain Bacteria; phylum Pseudomonadota; class Gammaproteobacteria; order Pseudomonadales; family Pseudomonadaceae; genus Halopseudomonas; species Halopseudomonas profundi. The sequence goes on along the minus strand of NZ_VTPZ01000016.1, from coordinate 44,540 downwards.
GAGACAGCCGTGACAGTGTATGTTTTTTGTACGAAACACCGCCACGCGCTATTTTTCGAACCGTCTGCAGCTCTCGCTCAGACCTTGGGCAATCGTAGCACACGGATGTTGCCATGCCCCGCATCGAGCAGATACTGAGCGTGCAGCTGGCTCATTACGCCCTTGTCGCAGTACAGGAGATAAGCGCGCGAAGCGTCCAGTTCGGAGAAGCGACTGTTCAACGTATAGAACGGAACGTGCATGACCTCAACGCCCGGCAGTTGTAGCGGATTGAGCTCCTGCTCGTCCGGCGCACGGATATCCAGCACTACCTGACCGGGCAGCGCCTGGCTTACCAGCTCCACGGCGTCGGCTCCCTCGAGGTCCAGTTCAAGCTCGCTGCAATCGGTATAGCGAGCATTCTTTACCGCCTCGTCGAGAATCGCGAAATCGAACCCGGCTTCAGCCTCGGCCACCTTCGCCGGCTTCGTGCGGATCGCCGGATTGACCGAGATCACCCCGCAATACTCCGGCATGCTGCTGGAAAAGGCTTCGGTACCGATGCGCCGCGCCGTATCGATAATGTCCATCTTGCTGCTGGTAATCAGCGGACGCAGCACCAGCAGATCGCTGACCTGATCGATCACCGCCAGATTCGGCAGGGTCTGGCTGGCCACCTGCGATATCGCCTCGCCGGTGACCAATGCGTTCAAATCCAGTCGCCAGGCGATGCGGTTGGACGCTCGCAGCATCATGCGCTTGAGCACAACACCCATCTGGCTGTTCTCCACGTTTTGCAACAGCTCCGCCACCACTCCCTCGAACGGAACGCTGATAAACCGCAGGCGATGGCTGGCGGCGTAGCGTTCCCACAAATAATGCGCTACCTGCCGTACGCCCAGCTCGTGGGCGCGACCACCGAGGTTGAAGAAGACGAAATGCGGCAAAAGACCGCGCTGCAGCATCTGATAACTGGCGACAGTGGAATCGAAGCCACCGGAAAGCAGGCTGAGCACCGGCTCCAGCGTCCCCAGTGGAAACCCGCCCATCCCTTCATGGCGCGCCTGGATTAGCCACACCCGGTTGTCCCGAATCTCCATCTTTACCGCGACCTCGGGCGCCTTGAGCGATACGCCCGCCGCACCGCAACGCAACATCAGCTGCTCGCCAACCAGCCGCGCTGCGTCCTGGGAGCTGAATGAATGCCGCCCCACACGCTTGCAGCGCACCGCAAAAGTGCGTCCACGAACCTGGTCTCCAAAGCAGGCGATGCACAGCTCCGCCAGCTCCTCAAGTGTGCCCAGCGGGTAATCACGCACCTCCAGCAGATGGGCGATACCCGGCGTATTACACAGGCGCTCGATACATTGCTGCTGCAGGGCCGGATCATCACCGAGAATCACTTCAAGACTGTCCCAGGAACCAGCCACCCGCGCAGCAGGATCGATCGCCGCGAGCAGCACCCGGACGTTGGTCTTGAGCTGGTGCACGAATCGCTTGCGCACCTGGCGCGTCTTGATGGTGATTTCGGGAAAGAACTTGATAATCAGTTTCATGGGCAGCTACAACCAGGCAAAGCGCAGCATTATACGCGCTTACCGGGGGTTGATGGGGCGTTGAGCGTCGGACGGTGGGGCTGGAAGCTGGAAGCTGGAAGCTGGAAGGGTTAGGTCGGAGTTGTTGGTTGATTGTTGCGCTTGCTCCGCCAGCGATGGTCAATTTATGAAGCGACCGTTGGCGCAAACAGCACGACAGTTGCGAAGTGTGGGCAGGTCTTTCGGCTCACTCGGCTGATGGCCGGACCTCACCTGCCAACGCAAGGTTCGACCTTCCAGCCTGAAGCCTACGCTTCCAGCTTCCGCCTCTAGCCGCGCGATAATCTGCACCATTTTTGATCACTAACGTGCTTTACTGCACTCTTATTGCGCAGCGCAACGGCACCTTTTTGCACCAAAAGCCGCGCTACTGCTCTATCATGCTCATTTCAGCGTGCACTTAGAAATGGCACAGCTTTTGCTACCTTGTAGCTCAGCGGATGCGGGAACTAAATTCCGCTCGAATTTGAAGATCCGGGCGAGACGCCCGGGCAAATGTTTCTTTGGAGGAAACCATGTCGAAAGCGATGCAACTGATCCAGGAATTTGACGTGAAGTGGGTCGATCTACGCTTCACGGATACAAAGGGCAAGCAACACCACGTAACCATGCCGGCCCGCGATGTAAAGGATGACTTCTTTGAAGAAGGCAAGATGTTCGACGGCTCCTCCATCGCTGGCTGGAAGGGAATCGAAGCTTCCGACATGATTCTGATGCCTGATGACGAAACCTCGGTCCTCGACCCTTTTACCGAAGAGCCGACCCTGATCATCGTCTGCGACATCATCGAGCCGTCCACCATGCAGGGTTATGAGCGCGATCCGCGCAGCATCGCCCGGCGTGCCGAGGAGTATCTGAAGTCCACCGGCATCGGCGATACCGTTTTTGTCGGCCCGGAGCCCGAGTTCTTCGTGTTTGACGAAGTGAAGTTCAAGTCCGACATGTCAGGCTCCATGTTCAAGATCTTCTCCGAGCAGGCGGGCTGGAACACTGACGCCGACTACGAAACCGGTAACAAGGGTCACCGTCCCGCTACCAAGGGCGGCTACTTCCCGGTGCCGCCGGTTGATCACGACCACGAAATCCGTACCGCCATGTGTAACGCCATGGAAGAAATGGGCCTGGTCATCGAAGTACACCACCACGAAGTAGCCACCGCTGGCCAGAACGAGATCGGTGTGCAGTTCAACACGCTGGTGCACAAGGCTGACGAAGTACAGACTCTGAAATACTGCGTGCATAACGTGGCGGATGCCTTCGGCAAGACTGCTACCTTCATGCCCAAGCCGCTGTATGGCGATAACGGATCCGGCATGCACGTGCACATGTCGATCTCCAAGGATGGCAAGAACACCTTCGCAGGTGAAGGCTATTCCGGCCTGTCCGATACTGCGCTGTTCTTCATCGGCGGTATCATCAAGCATGGCAAGTCATTGAACGCGTTCACCAACCCGTCGACCAACTCCTACAAGCGTCTGGTTCCGGGCTTCGAAGCACCGGTCATGCTGGCCTACTCGGCTCGCAACCGTTCCGCGTCGATCCGTATTCCCTATGTCTCCAGCCCGAAGGCGCGTCGTATCGAAGCACGCTTCCCTGATCCGGCTGCCAACCCCTACCTGGCCTTTGCTGCACTGTTGATGGCTGGCCTGGATGGCATCCAGAACAAGATTCACCCTGGCGACGCTGCAGACAAGAACCTGTATGACCTGCCGCCGGAAGAAGCGCAGCAGATTCCGCAGGTCTGTGGCAGCCTGAAGGAGGCACTCGAGGCGCTTAGCGGCGACCGCGAGTATCTGACCAAGGGCGGCGTATTCACCGATGAACTGATCGACGCGTTCATCGAACTGAAAGCGGCAGAAGAGCTGAAGGTGCGCACTTTCGTTCATCCGCTCGAGTACGATCTGTACTACAGCGTCTGATCGATTGCAGACATGCAGGAGGGCGTCCGTTTGGACGCCCTTTTTTTTCGTCTGTCAGCAACTGTGACATAGCAACTTGCCAGCCATCCCGCGGAGTGCAACTCTAGGGTCTGCCCAAGGGTAATCCACAGGAGTGAAGCAGCATGGTTCGCATATCGATTCTGGCCAGCATGATCTTGCTGGCGCTATACGCTGGCAGCCTTTCAGCCCAGGTCTATTCGTGGACCGACGAAAACGGCAACCGTGTTTTCTCCGATCAGCCTCACCCGAAGGCAGACAGCATTGATCTGGGGCCGGTGAACACCATCGAGCCACCATCACCCTCAGCGATGGAATGGCAAAACGACCGGGACCGTTCGCAGACGTCCGGACAGCAATCCCAGACGGTTTACCAGCGCCTGGCGATTACCTCACCCACACATGACCAGGCCGTTCGCGCCAACGACGGTACGTTAAGTCTTACCGTGGAGACCAACCCACCGCTGAGCGGCAACCACCTGCTACGTGCAGAAGTGGATGGCAAACTTGCCGAAGAGGCGGTACCCGGAAACGGCAATGCAGCCCATCAGCTGCAGATCAACGAGTTGGATCGGGGCAGCCACACGGTCACCGCTGTCGTCGTTAACGCTCGAGGCGAAATCATCCAGCGCAGCGACCCGCTGCGGATTCACATCCAACGCACCTCGCTCAACCAGCCTGGCCGCGCCAACGCCAATCAGGCGCCGCGTGCTCCCGCCGCGCCACGCGCACCTAACGTCCCCGCCCCCAGCCGATCGGGTAACTGAAACAGAACACCCTCCCTACAGGTGCGCACCTGTTTGGTGCACACTTGTCATTTCAATGCCCATCTCAACAGCATCATCGACTCGCCTGGACCAACCCGGCCACATGGGGTGCAGGGTTCTGGTGCGTTGCCACCCATTCAGGCGAACAGTGGATTGATCGACGGCTCCATAAACGGGCCTTTTTTGAGGGTATGGTCTGAAATGTAGCCTTTCCACTGTTTTATCCGCCCTCATTTGTGAGCAGCGCTCCAGGGTGGTTCGCTTTTTGCATTTATCTGATCAAACAATGGGGACCACTATGCTGCCAGACCGAATTCAGATTCTCGAAAACCTCACCACTGCAGTCGTTTTGTTGGACGACCAGCTGTGCCTCGGTTATCTGAACCCGGCTGCGGAGATGCTGCTGGAGGTAAGCGGTCAGCGGCTTCAGCAGCAGCCCGTCGGGGATTTCTTTCATGACCGTGCCTCAGCGCTGGCTTCCCTGCATGATGCGCTGGACAACATGCACGCTTTCACCAAACGCGAAGCCCAGCTCAGCCTGAACAACGGCAACAGCCTGGTGGTGGACTATACGGTGACTCCGCTTGCCGCGGCCGGGTATAACTGGATCCTGATGGAAGTGCACCCCCGGGACCGCTTGCTGCGCATCACCAAGGAAGAAGCCCAACTGGCCAAGCAGGAAGTCACCAAGGTACTGGTGCGCGGCCTCGCCCACGAGATCAAGAACCCGCTGGGCGGCATTCGTGGCGCAGCGCAGCTGCTTGCCCGTGAGCTGCCCAGCCAATCACTGCGCGACTATACCGACGTCATCATTGAAGAAGCTGACCGTCTGCGTAACCTGGTCGACCGTATGCTTGGCCCCTACCGCCCGCCGAGCCTGCAACCCCTGAACATCCACGAGATCACCGAGCGAGTTGCTCATCTGATACAGGCCGAAACCCATGGGCAGATCGATCTGCAGCGTGACTACGATCCGAGCATTCCCGAACTCATGGGTGACCGCGAACAGCTTATCCAGGCAGTGTTGAATATCGTGCGCAATGCCATGCAGGCGATCACCGAAAATGGCCAGGTTGAGCAGGGCCGCATCGTCCTGCAGACCCGGGCACTGCGACAGTTCACCATCGGCCACAAGCGCCACCGGCTAGTCTGCCACCTGCGGGTAATCGATAACGGGCCGGGCATTCCGCCTGCACTGCTCGATAGTATTTTCTATCCCATGGTCAGCGGCCGTGCCGATGGCACGGGATTGGGCCTCTCCATCACGCAAAATATCATCAGCCAGCATCAGGGACTGATCGAGTGCGAGAGCTCACCCGGCCATACTCAATTCAACCTGTTCCTTCCGCTGGAACAACACCCGGAGACTAATGCATGAGCCGAGCCGAAAACGTCTGGATTGTTGATGATGACCGCTCAATACGCTGGGTTCTGGATAAGGCACTGCAGCAGGAAGGAATGGAGCCGGTCTGTTTTGACAGCGCCGATAGTGCCCTGGCCAGGCTGTCGCGCCAGCACCCGGACGTATTGATCAGCGATATCCGTATGCCCGGCACCAGTGGTCTGGATCTGCTGGCGCAGATTCGCGATCAGCACCCCAAAGTCCCAGTCATCATCATGACGGCGCATTCCGATCTGGATAGCGCCGTGGCCTCCTACCAGGGCGGCGCATTCGAATATCTACCCAAGCCCTTCGATGTCGACGAAGCGGTAGCCCTGGTTCGACGCGCCCTCGCGCATAGCCGCGAACAGCAGAGTGCCGCGCAGGACACGACGCAGATGCGCACCCCGGAGATCATTGGCGAAGCGCCAGCGATGCAAGAGGTATTTCGGGCCATAGGACGCTTGTCCCATTCCAATATCACCGTGTTAATCAATGGCGAATCCGGGACCGGCAAGGAGTTGGTTGCCCATGCCCTGCACCGGCATAGCCCGCGCGCGCGCAACCCGTTCATCGCGCTGAATATGGCCGCAATTCCCAAGGATCTGATGGAGTCGGAGCTCTTCGGTCACGAAAAAGGCGCTTTTACCGGCGCCGCTGTACAGCGTCGCGGGCGCTTCGAGCAGGCCGACGGCGGCACACTGTTTCTTGATGAAATCGGCGATATGCCAGCGGAAACCCAGACGCGGCTGTTGCGCGTACTGGCAGATGGTGAGTTCTACCGGGTCGGTGGTCACACCCCGATCAAGGTCGACGTTCGCATCATTGCCGCCACACACCAGAACCTGGAAGGTCTGGTCCAGGCAGGAAAATTCCGCGAAGACCTGTTCCACCGCCTGAACGTTATTCGCATTCATATTCCGAAGCTCGCCGAACGCAGCCAGGACATACCCACCCTGGCACAGCATTTTCTGGCCCGCGCCGCGCAGGAATTGTCAGTTGAACCCAAGGTTCTCACGGCACAGACCCAGGAATATTTGAGCACCCTGCCCTGGCCAGGCAACGTCAGGCAGCTGGAAAATACTTGCCGCTGGATCACGGTTATGGCTTCAAGCCGTGAAGTCCTGATTGAAGACCTGCCGCCCGAGATGCTCACTCAGCACCAGGAAACGGTCGGGGACGACCACTGGGAGCTCAGCCTGCGCAACTGGGCCGATCAGGAGCTGGCCCGTGGCGTGACCAATCTACTGGATGCTGCAGTGCCGGCATTTGAAAGAATCATGATCGAAACCGCGCTGAAACATACCGCTGGCCGACGTCGGGACGCCGCGCAATTGCTCGGCTGGGGACGCAATACCCTGACCCGCAAGATCAAGGAGCTGGGCATGAACAGCGAAGGCGCGGAAGAGGAGGAGATGGAATAGACATAGGAAGCTGGAAGCTGGAAGCTGGAAGCTGGAAGCTATGAGCTTGGGAATGCTGCTGGGTTGCACAAGCCTGCGATATGAATAATTTTTGATATGTGGCGGCTTGCTGCTGGTGACTTGGGCCGCATACACTGCCGTCCACTCCCCTGACTCGATACGCCAGCATGTTTCATATCGCCTTGCTTGAACCGGAAATCCCGCCCAATACCGGCAACATCATCCGCCTGTGCGCTAATACAGGCTGCACCTTGCATCTCATTGAACCGCTGGGCTTTGAGCTGGACGACAAGCGGCTACGCCGCGCGGGACTGGATTATCACGAGTTTGCCGAGCTGAAAACCTACCCGGACCTCGCCAGCTGTCTTGCCCAGGTTCAGCCACAGCGGGTGTTTGCCCTGAGCACAAAGGGTACGCGCAGCTACACCGATGTGCGCTTCAGTGAGGGGGATATGTTTCTGTTCGGTCCGGAAAGCCGCGGCTTGCCAGCGGAGGTTCGTGAGAGCCTGCCAGCCGACCAGGTGCTACGCATACCGATGCTGCCAGACAGCCGTAGCCTGAACCTGTCCAATAGCGCAGCAGTACTGGTATTCGAGGCCTGGCGCCAGCAGGGCTTTGCTGGCGCGCTGGGGTAAGCAGCCTCACAACTCTTCAAGGTCTGCTCCGTTTCCTCGCGAGCCGCGACGGAACGGAGCAGACCCGCACCATACTAGCGAACCTGCATGACTACCTTGCCCACCGCTTTGCGCGAGCTGAGCAGTTCCAGGGCCTGCTCATATTCGCCCAATGCGAAGCGCTCAGACACCAGCGGCTTCAGCTTCCCTTCGGAATGCCAGGCAAACAGCTGGCGGAAGTTGTCCAGATTGGCCTGTGGCTCGCGTGCGGCGAAGGAACCCCAGAACACCCCTACAATTGACGAGCCCTTCAGCAGCGCCAGGTTGATCGGGAAATCGGGAATACGGCCACTGGCGAAACCGACGACCAGCAAGCGGCCTTTCCAGTTGATTGCGCGAACCGCCTCGTCGAACAGATCGCCGCCGACCGGATCATAGATCACGTCCGCGCCCTTGCCCCCGGTGAGCTCCTTGACCGCGTCCTTGAGGCTGACTTCGCTGTAGTTGATCACCTCATCGGCGCCGGCATTGCGAGCGACCTCGAGTTTTTCAGCAGAAGACGCCGCAGCGATAACTCGAGCACCCATGGCTTTGCCAATTTCGACCGCCGCGAGACCGACGCCACCGGACGCGCCCAGCACCAGGAGCGTCTCACCCGGCTTGAGCTCGCCACGTTGCGTCAGGGCATGCATGGAAGTGCCGTAGGTCATGCTGAAACCGGAAGCGGTGGTGAAATCCATGTCATCAGGCATCGGCAACACCTTTGTGGCATCTGCAACGACCTTTTCGGCAAAACTGCCGTAGCCGGTCAAGCCCATCACCCGATCGCCAGGCTTGAGGTGCTTTACATTGCTGCCCACGCTGGCCACCACCCCTGCGGCTTCACCGCCCGGGGAGAACGGAAAGGGCGGCTTGATCTGATACTTGCCCTGAATGATCAGCGTATCGGGGAAGTTGACCCCGGCAGCGTGGATATCGATAACGACCTGGTTATCGCCGGCGACCGGATCGGTAGTCTCTTCCAGAACCAGGCTGCTGGCCGGTCCGAACTCTTTGCATAATACGGCTTTCATGATGTCTCCCTTGGGCGGTTTTCCAACAGTCTAGCGGCATACGCCGCGCACGGGTCAATTACCATGTCTGCGGTTGATCAGCATGCATAAGACCGGCGGGCGTAATGAATTGGCGCTACAGCCCTGCTCGGATATGCTGTGGCAAAACCAGCGGAGTAGTAGACGTGAAAGGATTGAAGAAGGCATGGCTGGCATTAGCTTTGGCAATTTCTGCGGGATTGCCGGCCCAGGCGGCGACCGACACCCCAGGCACCTCGCCCTACGTGGATCTGAAACCCGCTTTCATAGGCACCATCGGCCCCGGTCCGCGACTGCAGTACCTGAAAGTGGACGTGGCGCTACGTGCCAGCGATAACGCTGCGGTGTCACGTATCGAATATCACAACCCACTGATACGCAACACCCTGGTCACGCTCTTCGCTCGCCAGACCCCGGACGCTCTGGCAGGACTGGAAGGCAAGGAGCAGCTGCGCAGCGAAGCACTGCAAGCGGTCCAGCAGGTACTGGAAGAAGAGGAAGGTCAGCCGCTGGTCACGGATCTGTTGTTCAATAATCTCATTACACAGTGAGTTGGAACTGGCACCCGGCGCTGTCGCCCGCCAGCTGTCAGGATTGCGCAAGACGCCGTGAACCCATCCCTGGAGGCTTGGCNAGCTGTCAGGATTGCGCAAGACGCCGTGAACCCATCCCTGGAGGCTTGGCGAAAACATCCCTGTTTTCAACACTTGCTCCACCCTGACAGCCGGTGGGCTCGATCAGACGTTGGTGTGATGCGGAGAATGAACCAGTATTGGCTTGTGCCATCCGGAAACTCAAATCTTTCTGCGAAGCAAGGCGACAGGGTTGCGTCGACCGTCCGATGACAGGGATGTCATCGACGAGCTTACAGGGACGTACCTGCAGCGTGTCGGCGCGGCCCTGTCGGCTTGCGGCAGCTGACCCCGAACTTCCGCCAGAGTCGGACTTGCGGCTAGCCCTCCCATCACTGGCAGAGCGAGCCCGCCACCTCAAGACAGGCTCCGACATTGAGATGGCTAACTACCGAAGTTACTGGCTCAGGTAGGTACTGACGAAGGAGTCAAAATCCACATCGTCCCTCGCCTCGATAGCGGCCTGCTCGGCCAGCGATTCCTCCACCTGTGTCCGAAAGTCTTCGAGACTTTCGGCATCGAGCGGCCGCGCCATGAAATATTCCCGGTGCGCTTCCGATTGCGCCAGGGCAAAACGGAAGAAACTGTTGCCGTGTCGCTGAATCTCCGCAAGCACCCGCGCCGAAGGCGTTAGATCGGGATCGTGCAATTTGTCCCGCTGCTGACTCAGGCTGTCGCTGAAGTCGGACGTCGCATGCGCCTGATCGAGCAGTCGTGAGCAGGCAGCAATGTCGTCCAGCAGTTCCAGCCCCCAGTCCTTGAGCGCGACCGCGGTTCCGTTCTGCTGCAGATTCAAGCCCGGTTCCCGGCCGCGTTTCACCGCCAGGTCGAAATTCACGCCCGCTTCCTCACATTCCGCAGGCTCGAATTCGGGACTGTCCTGTAGCGCGCAAAATAACAGGAAGCTATCCAGGAACCGCGCGGTGGTGGGCTCGATCCCCAGCGGCGCGAAGGGGTCAATATCCATGCAACGCACTTCAATATATTCCACGCCGCGCGCTGCGAGCGCGTGCACCGGTTTTTCGCCACTGCGCGTGACGCGCTTGGGACGAATCGGGCTATAGAACTCGTTTTCAATCTGCAGCAAATTGGTATTGAGCTGCTGCCAGTTGCCCTGCGCATCATGGGTGCCCATTTCAGCGTAGGGCGCATAAGGCATGCTGATGGCTTGCTGCATGCTCTGGATATACTGATCCAGCCCGTTGTGGCAGATATTCAGGCCCGACTGGGCGTTGTTGTTGTAGCCCAGGTCGCTCATCCGCAGACTGGTCGCGTAGGGCAGATACAGACTCTTGTCACCCAACCGCTGCAACCTGTGGTCGCGTCCCTGCAGGAAGCTCGCACACACCGCAGGTGACGCGCCGAAGAGATACATCAACAACCAGGCGTAGCGACGGAAATTGCGGATCATCGCCATGTAACGGGCCGACTGGTAATCCTGCGCTGGGCGCTGATCGCCGTCATGCTGCTGCAACACTTGCCAGACCTGGTGGGGTAGCGAAAAGTTGTAGTGAATGCCTGCGATGCACTGCATGGCCTTGCCGTAACGAATCGCCAGACCGCGGCGATAGACATGCTTGAGCATGCCGATGTTGGAAGTGCCATACCAGCCAATCGGAATATCCTGATCACGCTCCGGTAATAGACAGGGCATGGACTGGATCCACAACCGCTCGTCTCCCAGCTGGCTATAGGTAAAGCGGTGAACACGGTCGAGGTTCTCGAACAAACTGTCGATGCTGGTACAAACCGGCGTGATCAGCTCCACCAGTGCTTCGGAATAGTCCGTGGTAATGGTCGGATGCGTCAGGGCCGAGCCCAGAGCCGTGGGATGCGGGGTCTGAGCCAAAGCACCCATTTCGGTAATTCGCAGACTTTCCTTCTCGATGCCGTGCTTGCAGTCGAGCAACTGCTCACGGCAGGTCGGCTGACCAAGAAGTTCGAGATACTGGCTGAGCGTTGGTGACAAGGTTGTCACTCCTTGGGCATGGAAACCGGTGACACCCTGCGCACCGGATTTTTTAACAGTATAGAAGCGTTCAGATGCGTGCAAAGGTACCCAGACACTTGGCTACCAGCACGCCGTCCTGCCAGATTTCACCGTCGACGATGATGGTGCGCGTGCCGGCATGAACCACCTTTCCGGTGCATTCCAGTTCGCCGCCGGTTACCGCGCGGGTGTAATTAATCTTGGCTTCGATGGTTGCCGTGCTTTCATCAGGCTCCAGCACGCTGAAGGCGGCAGCGCCCATGGCGGAATCCAGCAGACTGAAAATCACCCCGCCGTGTACCCGCTCGGTGGAATTGAAGTGATGTTCCAGCACCGGCAGGCGCAGAACACAGCTGCCCCGCTCGATCGAGTGAAATTTGACACCGAGCGATTGGGTAAACGCGCTCATGCGGCTCTCCATGATCTCGGCCAGCTTCGGATGTTCGGTCATATCAGCGCTTCTTCAGGTTTTTCGCGTTTGCGAACAGGTTGGCAAACGTACCAGTCGCAGCGGGCTGAGCGCCAGCTTTTGATGTGCCTTGCTTGGCCGTGCCCCGCGATCCAGAGCGATCAGGGCGGCGTTCGCCACTGCGAGTCGAAGCAGACCCAGCTACAGCGGACGCAGCGGCACCCGACGCAGTGGCGCCTAACTGATCATCCATGCGCATGGTGAGACTGATACGCTGGCGTGGCACGTCGACTTCAAGCACCTTCACCTTGACAATATCCCCGGCCTTGACCACGTCACGCGGGTCTTTGACGAACTGGTGCGAAAGCATGGAAATGTGCACGAGCCCGTCCTGATGAACGCCGATATCAACGAAGGCGCCGAAATTGGCTACGTTGCTGACTACGCCTTCGAGCACCATGCCGGGCGTCAGGTCGCCAATCTTCTCGACGCCTTCCTGGAATGCGGCGGCCTTGAATTCGGGGCGCGGGTCACGGCCCGGCTTGTCGAGCTCCTTGAGGATGTCGCTGATAGTCGGAATGCCGAAGTGTTCGTCGGTGAATTTGGCCGGCTCCAGCTTGCGAAGAAAAGCGGAGTCGCCAATCAGGCCACGAATGTCCCGGCCGGTTTCCCCTGCGATACGTTCGACCAGAGGATACGCCTCGGGGTGAACGGCGGAGGCATCCAACGGATTATTGCCGCCCATCACACGCAGAAAGCCGGCTGCCTGTTCAAAGGTCTTGGCGCCAAGCCGGGTGACCTTGAGCAGCTCGCGACGGCTGGCGAACGCACCGTGGGCGTCACGATAGTCCACGATATTTTGCGCAATGGTCGGATTCAGGCCCGATACACGCGTAAGCAAGGGCATTGAAGCCGTGTTCAGGTCCACCCCCACGGCGTTTACGCAGTCTTCGACCACAGCGTTGAGGCTACGCGCCAGCTTCAGCTGGGACACGTCGTGCTGGTACTGGCCAACGCCAATCGATTTGGGCTCGATCTTCACCAGTTCCGCCAGCGGGTCCTGCAGGCGCCGCGCGATGGAAACCGCGCCACGGTAGGTAACATCCAGATCGGGAAATTCCTTGGCAGCCAGTTCGGAAGCCGAATACACCGAGGCGCCCGCTTCGGAAACCGTGATCTTCTGCATTTTCAGGTCTGGACACAGCTTGAGCAGGTCCCCGGCCAGCTTGTCACTTTCGCGTGATGCCGTGCCGTTACCAATGGCAATCAGATTCACTCCATGTTTCTTGCACAGCGACGTCAGCACCGCAAGTGACTGATCCCACTGGTTACGGGGCGCATGGGGAAAGATAGTGGCGGTGTCGACCAGCTTGCCGGTGGCATCGACGACGGCCAGCTTGACGCCTGTGCGCAGACCCGGATCCATTGCCAGCGTGACTTTGGGGCCGGCGGGTGCGGCCAGTAACAGGTCTTTGAGATTGTTGGCGAAAACGCGGATCGCCTCGTCTTCTGCTACCTCACGCAGATCGCCCAGCAGCTCGGTTTCGACATGACCCAGCAGTTTGACCCGCCAGGTCCAGCGGACGACCTCGGCCAGCCATTTGTCAGCCGGGCGACCCTGATCAGTAATATCAAAGGCTTCGGCGATCATGCCCTCGCAGGGATGCGTAGCAGTCGACGGCGCATCCGGATCGCCCAGCTGCAACGAGATGCTCAATATCCCTTCGTTGCGACCGCGCAGAATGGCCAATGCCCGGTGCGAAGGCACATTGCGAAACGCCTCGTCATACTCGAAATAATCACGGAACTTGGCGCCTTCCTGCTCTTTGCCGGCAATCAGACGTGACGTTACGCGGCCGTCCTGGCGCATCGCCTGACGCAGACGCTCAAGCAGTCCCGCATCTTCGCTGAAGCGTTCCATGAGGATGTACTTGGCGCCATCAAGCGCAGCTTTGACGTCTGCTACGCCCTTGTCGGCGTCAACGTATTCGGCCGCCAGTTGGCTGGGGTCCTGGCCGGGATCGTCAAACAGCTGGTCGGCCAAGGGTTGAAGGCCGGCTTCAATGGCAATCTGACCCTTGGTGCGGCGTTTGACCTTATAAGGAAGGTACAGATCTTCAAGACGGGTTTTGGTATCGGCCTCGCGGATGCTCTGCTCCAGCTCCGCCGTCAGCTTGCCCTGCTCGCTGATACTGGCAAGTATGCTCTGGCGCCGATCATCCAGTTCGCGCAGATAGCGCAGCCGCTCTTCAAGAAAACGTAACTGGGTATCATCAAGACTGCCGGTGACTTCTTTCCGGTAGCGTGCGATAAACGGAACGCTGGCACCTTCATCAAGAAGGCTTACGGTAGCGATCACCTGTTCGGGGCGAACTGCCAGCTCGCTGGCAATACGTGAAGCAATACTTTCCATCGGCACGGGCACCCAGTCTTTTCAACGAGCCGCGCAGTATAACCGAGTCTCGCGGTAAACGAGGAAACTGGACGCAGCAGCCCTTGCTGCCAACGGCTAAGGTGTACTAATACGAAGCTGGAAAAGGTGACGAGACGGCGCGGCTTCATAGCCCGGATCAAACGCCACCAGACATTTCCTGTAACAAGGGGTCAATGAGCAAACCCGACGGCTTGCGCGACAATGATCTCTATATCAGACAAGGCGAGACGCATGAACAGCGAAGGCGAAAAAATCCTTATTGTCGATGACGACGTACGATTGCGGCGGCTCTTGGAGCGTTTCCTGACGGAGCAGGATTATCGCGTGCGCGCCGTTGAGAACACCGAGCAGATGGACCGTTTGCTGGCCCGTGAACTCTATTCTCTGATCGTGCTCGATCTCATGCTGCCCGGTGAAGATGGCATGACGGCTTGCAAACGTCTGCGCGATCAGGGCAATCGCACGCCGATCATCATGTTGACCGCCAAGGGCGACGAGACCAGCCGCATCGAAGGGCTGGAGATGGGTGCCGATGACTATCTGCCCAAACCGTTCAATCCCCGGGAGCTGGTGGCACGTATCAAGGCCGTGCTACGTAGGCAGTCGCCGCAGGTGCCAGGCGCGCCGAGCTCGGATGATAACGAAGTAACCTTCGGCGATTTCGTGCTCAGCCTGGCGACCCGCGAGCTCAAACGGGGCGACGAAGTCCATATGCTGACCACCGGGGAATTCGCCGTGCTCAAGGCGCTGGTCCAGCATCCACGCGAGCCGTTGACGCGGGACAAGTTGATGCAGTTGGCACGCGGCCGCGAATGGGATGCGCTGGAGCGTTCAATTGACGTCCAGATTTCCCGCCTGCGCCGCATGCTTGAACCCGACCCGTCGAAGCCACGTTATATCCAGACAGTCTGGGGCGTGGGCTACGTATTCGTACCGGACGGCAAGTGAAGGGAGGTCCCGGCTGGCATCCTTTACTGCCGCGTAGTTTTTTCGCCCGAACCCTCCTCCTGGTGCTGGTGGTCACGCTGTTCTCCAAGCTGCTCACCATTGTCTATCTGATGAGCAACGAGGATCTGCTGGTCGACCGCCAATATAGCCATGGCACGGCGATGCTGGTACATGCCTATTGGACCAGCAATCCCGAAGCGCGTAGTGACCTTGAACGTATGACCGGCATGGAGCTGGTTGCCGAGGAAAATGTTCCGCAAGGGGAAATCCATTGGCCTTATTCAGGCATTTTCACCAATCAGGTACGCGACGAGCTCGGTGACCGCACCCAGGTACGGGTGCGGACCCAGGAAGAGCCAGCCATCTGGATCCATCAAGCCAATTATGGGAATAACTGGCTGAAGGTTCCGCTTTATGCGCATCCGCTACGCGGCCAGCGCATCTGGTGGGTGGTCACCTGGCTGTTATTGATCGGTATGTTGTCCACTGCAACCGCCTGGATCTTCGTGCGCCAGCTGAACAGACCGCTCAAGGTACTGGAACTGGCCGCCCGGCGGGTCGGACGCGGGCAGCGAATCCGGCTGCTGGATACCGGCGGGCCGGCAGAAATTGCCGAGGTATACCGGGCCTTCAATCAGATGGCACATGACGTCGAGCAGGCCAACCGTGATCGCACTCTGTTGCTCGCGGGGGTGTCGCATGATTTGCGCACACCGCTGACACGCATGCGGCTATCAACCGAAATGCTGTCATCCAGCGACCCTGAACTCACCGAGGGAATGATCAGGGATATCGAGGATATGGACGCGATCCTCGACCAGTTCATGGCATTCATCCGCGAAGGTAATGCCGAGGCTTCCGAGCCGGCAGATATCAACGAGCTCATCAGAGAAGTGGCCGCACCGCTCAATACCGGAGAGGAAAAGGTACGACTGTGTCTTGAGCCCGTTCCGATCACACCGCTGCGTCGACTATCGATCAAGCGCGCGATAACCAACCTGATTGAAAACGCGCTCAAGCACGGCGGCGCAGGGGTTGAAGTCTGCACCTACGAAACCCGCACCGGTGCCCAGCGTTATCTAGTCGTTGCAGTGCTGGACAGGGGGCCCGGCATCGAACCGGCCGAATCGGAATCGCTGTTTACGCCCTTCACCCGGGGCGACCGGGCGCGCTCGACCAAGGGAACCGGATTGGGCCTGGCGATTGTCAAGCGCATAGCCGATACCCACGGCGCAACGGTACAGCTGCTCAACCGCGGCGGCGGTGGTACCGAAGCCCGCTTCAGTATTCCGGTAGCAGACTGAAGAACCGGCCGGGATCAAACCCGGCCAAAGGATGTTGCGAGCCGCCTGTCAGGCGCGTAGCAATCCGGTATCGGCCAACGCCTGTTCGATGGCCAGCAGATCGGGGATCAACATGCTCTGCGAATCGCCACCAAGGCTGACTTCCTGGAGGACGAACTCAGCACCTTCGTCTGTGGTTTCGATTTCGCCACGAATCACTTTGCGTGACCGCGGGATGGCAGAGATCCGCATGCCAACAAACTTCAGCCCTGACCGGCCGCCCAGCGCGTTGAGCACCAGTGTACGAGGCTGGGCGGAGCTGTCCGCCGAAGGGGTTTGTCCCAGCAGGCGTTCCGGATCAATCAAGGGGACCAGCTGATCCCGCCAGGTTGTCCAGCCGAGAAACCATTCGGGCCCCTC
The DNA here is from genome assembly GCF_008638305.1 of Pseudomonas profundi. GTDB lineage: Bacteria > Pseudomonadota > Gammaproteobacteria > Pseudomonadales > Pseudomonadaceae > Halopseudomonas > Halopseudomonas profundi. Next base: position 27,636 of record NZ_VTPZ01000016.1, on the reverse strand, counting down.
GGTAGCTGGCTGGCTCAGGCGGTACCCCACCAGCTCGGCAACCGCGATGTTAGGCAGTAACAGGGGTTTTGAAGCGAGCGGTACAACCAGTCCGTTCAAGCTTTCCAATGCATCTGACGTTGCCATCTTGTCCTCTCGATAATATCCGTGGCGCCAGGTCTATCGACCCTTCGTCGTGATCATGTTGTAACCCAGCCGCTTTGCAGCAGGCACGCCATGCATTGACGCAGCCTGCAACCTGCCAATTCGCATGAGTGTATCGGGCCACGGCTGCGCTGATTTTTCAGCAGCGCTAGAGCGCAACGAGCCATTCCTGGTCGACCCACTGTTGCATCGCCGTTGCGAGCTCCTCCGGTGATCCCTGCCGACTGCTGTATCCGGCAAGCTGGACCGCCAGCGGCATCGTCGCGCAGGCTGCGCTTTCCGCACTCTGCGTCCACACCTGCATGCCTTTTGCGTGCATGCGGCCGCACGCACTCACTCCGTCTTCACCCATACCGCTGAAGATGATCGCGCCACATCCCGGACTGAAAGCCCTGACGACCCCATCCAGCAACACCTCGATAGCTGGCTGATAAGCGCCTGGCCACGGCTGATCAGACAATCGCACCTCACCGCCGGGACCAAACTCGATTGCGCGCTTGATAGGCGCGACCATCACCTCGCCTTCGTGCAAACGCGAGCCTTCCTCGCAATTGAAGAACCGCCAATTGTTGTGCCGCCCCAGAATCTGCGGGAGTTTGTACTCGAAGCCTGCATCGATGTGTTGTGCGTAAATGAATGCTACCGGCAGATCTGCAGGCAACGCATCCAGAAAACTTTTTACTGCTGCCGGGCCGCCAAGCGAGGCCGCGAGCAACCAGACGCAACGCGCAACAGGCACCCCTGACTGGTTTGGAGGCGCTACCGACAAGTTCGGCGCTTGCCCGTCTGGCGGGTCGCCGAGCAGAGGCTGAAGCTTGTTATACAACCTGCGTTTCCAGCGCGGATACTCCTCGTTGTGCCGGTCAGGTACTTCCCCCGTCCCCAATAGTACCGGGACCGGGCTATGTTCAAGCAGCCACTCGGCAAGCTCTGATTCTTCCGATAACTCGAGCAACCATGCGTCAGTATCAACCGCCGCCAGTTGCGCACAATCCAGCCGCTCAGGCTCATTGGCGAAGACAACCCGGTAGCCGAACTCGACCAACACCTCAGCCAGCAGCTTTCGCTTGGCTGGCTGGCTGGCGAGCAAGGCAATGGCCGGTGCCGGCGTCTCATTCACGAATGGTAACCAGCTTGCCTATCGCCTCGAGCAGCTCGGTTTCCTGATAGGGCTTGCCGAGGTAATCGTTAACACCGATAGTCCGCGCCCGCTCACGGTGTTTTTCACCGGTTCGGGATGTGATCATGATGATCGGCAGATCCTGGAGCCGCTCATCGTGACGCACCAGGGTGGCTACTTCAAAGCCATCCATGCGGGGCATCTCGATATCCAGCAGCATGATATCCGGCTGGATATCCTGCAGCATGGCAATAGCTTCGACGCCGTCCTTGGCAGTCACCACTTCCATACCGTGACGCTCAAGCAGTCGCGTAGTGACCTTGCGAACCGTAATCGAGTCATCCACCACCATGACCAGCGTCGAGCGCTCTTCGAGCGGCGCAGCAATGCTCTGAGCGCGCTCAGCGGCCAGTCGTTGCTGTGACTGCAACGCCTGCTGGGCACGAATCACGGCGAGCAGATCGAGGATGACGACGACCCGGCCGTCACCGAGGATGGTGGCACCCGAGATACCCGGTACGACCGCAAACTGTTTCCCGAGGCTCTTCACAACGATTTCCCGCGAGCCTGCCAGCGCGTCCACCTGGACAGCCATGCTGTGTTCGGCCCCCCGCACCAGGATCACCGGGAGAGGCAAGGAATGCCCGGTTAGCCGGGGCTGCTGGCCGGTGACCAGCAACTCTCCGAGATACCGCAGATCATAGGTTTTACCAGCGTATTCAAAGGGTGGCGCATCCGGAGCATAGTAGGCCTCCAGCTCGTAACCCGAGACACGAACGATACCTTCAATGGTATTCAGCGGAATGGCGAACAGGTCATCGCCGGAGTAAACCATCAGCGCGCGGTTCACCGATACGGTAAAGGGCAGGCGGATGGTAAAGGCGGTGCCCTGGCCCGGCTCGTTCACCAGCGTCATGCTACCGCCGAGCTGCTTGACCTCCGCGTTGACCACATCCATGCCGACGCCGCGGCCCGATATCTGGGTAATCTTGTCGGCGGTAGAGAAGCCTGCCTCGAGGATCAGCTGCAGAATCTCGTCGTCAGACAACTCGACATCAGAATCCAGCAAGCCTCGCTCGATGGCCTTGCGGCGTACCGCATCCAGGTTGATGCCCTTACCGTCATCAGCGAGCTGTAGCACGATCTCGCTGCCTTCACGGCGCAGATCCAGGGTAATGCGACCTTCTTCCGGCTTGCCGGCGGCTTCGCGCCCCGCCGGCATCTCGATGCCATGGTCAACCGCGTTACGCAGCATATGCTCCAGCGGGCCGATCATGCGCTCAAGCACGCTGCGGTCCATTTCCCCTTCAGCATTACCGACGACCAGTTCGACCTCTTTTCCCAGTTCGCCGGCGACCTGTCTGACTACCCTGCGCATGCGTGGCAACAAGCGGTCGAATGGCACCATCCGGGTACGCATCAGACCTTCCTGCAATTCGGTATTCACCCGAGCCTGCTGGATAAGCAGAGTTTCCGCATCGCGGCTCTTGGAGGCCAGGGTTTCTTTCAGATCAAGCAAGTCGGACGCCGACTCGAACAGCGAGCGGGACAGTTGCTGCAGCTGCGAATACCGGTCCATTTCCAGCGGATCGAATTCTTCGTAGGCCTGTTCTATTTCTTCCTGATGGCGTGAAAGGATCTGTGCCTGGGTTTCCATATCCAGCCGGCGCAGCTGATCCCGTACCCGCTCGATAGTACTTTCCACGTCCTGCAGCGTATGGCTCAAATCGGTCACTTGCTGCTCGATACGGCCGCGGAAGATGGAGGTTTCACCCGCCAGGTTCACCAGGTCCTCGAGCAGGCCAGCCGGCACTTTAACGGTTTCCTGAGCACTGTTACGAGCGTTCGACCGACGCTCGTCACCCGCTTCCATCGCCTGCTGAAGGATCGCCTTGACGTCGGCCAGTGTCTTGCCGGAGTCGATAACGCGAGGCTTTTCCGCGGACTTGCTGGAAGTCGTTACAGAGCCAGGCTGTGTATGCGCCGTCAGCGACCAGTCGATTGCCGACAGTTCCTGCCCTGAAGCGAGCATTTCGATCGCCGACTGAAGCTCGCTCAGTGAGCGCTCCAACAGCTCGACATGGTCAGGCTCGCTTTCGTGCAGGGCGGTTTCCAGCAACTTCGCCTGTTCTGCCAGATCGTGCTGGTTGGCGAGACGGGCGCTGCCTTTCAGTGTCTGCACCCTGTGCAACAGATCGTGCGCAGCCGTGGGATCGTCTTCCCTGCGCTGCAACAGCGCAGCGCAGGGCTCGAGCAGCTCCCGCGCTTCCTCAAGGAACATCGCCAGCATGCCTTGCATGGGCTGGGAGAATGCCGAAGGTTGTGCCGCAGCTGGAGAGCTCGGCGCCTTGACATTGAATTCCGACTGCGCGGCTGAATCGCGGGATGGCAATTCCACTGGCTGATCAGGATGTGCACGATAAGCGCGTATGGCGCCGATCAATCCCAAGCCATCGCTGATCGGGCGTCCGGCGGTGACGCCCTCTACCATATCGGCAAGGCAGTCGTGGCAGGCATGCAGCAAAGCGGCGAGATGCTCGCTGGGTTGATAGCGGAACTCGCATATCCCCTCGTAGAGAAACTCCAGCTCGTGCGCCAGATCGCCAACCGGGCGAATCTCGGCCATGCGGGCGCCGCCTTTGAGGGTATGAAGATCGCGCTGCAAGGCTTCTACCGCAATGTTGTTGCCCGTGTCGTCGAGCCAGGTGCGCAAGCTTTCGCCTGAACTCTCGATAATTTCCTGCGCCTCTTCCAAGAAGATATCGACCAGCTCATGATCGGTAACCGCTTCGCGCGGATGCCACATGCCTGGCGGTGTATCGTCCTGCGAGCCTTGCGAAACAGTCTGCTCCTGCGCCTCGGCAGGTCCGGTCAGCTCCTCTTCCGCCAGGGAAGCGATGGCGTCCGGCGTACGCTCGTCAACAAACAGTGCGTGCAGCGCCGCCATCTCGTTCTCGGCAGGCACCACAAACTGATGGGAGGCGACCTGATCCATCATTACGATCAGACGATCATGGGCCGCTTCGAGCGCTAACGCGACACTGTCATCAAGCTGCAATCGACCGTCCAGAATAGCCTCATGCACTTCTTCCAGACGCAGGCACAACGTCTCCAGCGTATTCAGCTCGACATCGCCGGCGACCTCTCCCAGCTCTCTCAAGCTACGCACCAGACCGTATCCGTCGATATCACCTTCCCCACGGCGCCATGCCTGCAGCGCATCGGCTGCATCCAGCAACAGCTCTATGCCCTCGGTAAGGAAAATGGACAGTAAACCTGCCTGGTTATCGCGACTGTCTTCCGCGTCGGAGCGACGGCTTTCCAGCTGGCTGAGTCCCTCATCATGGAGCGCTTTCACCCGTCCAAGGAAGCTATCGGAGCCTGCAATGGCTTGTTCAGGGTCCGATTGCAGCTGTACCAGACCTGTTTCGATCATACCGACGACTTCGTCAAGCAGCGTTGCCAGCGACGCATCGGCGTCGATCAGGTTGCCCTTGAAATCCTTCGCCAGTTTTTCCAGTGGCGTGACCAGTCTGGCGATCGGCTGAATACCAGCCATGTGCGCGCTACCCTTGAGCGTATGCAGCGCACGTTGCAACGCATCACTGATTGGCTGCGGCACGGAGTCTTCACAGCGGGCGATGAAGCGGCGAATTTCCTCTATATGCACCTGGGTTTCATTGTTGAAGATTTCCAGCAACACTGGATCCATGCCTTCGGACGCTTCAGCCACACCGGCGTCTAACGCAGCCAGCGCTTCGGCATCATCAAGGTGCAACTCGGCCTCGGCCTGCTCAGTTTCCGGCATCGCGGCAGTCGCGTCGGCGTCGGCGTCGGTTTGCAGTGCGTCAGGCTGGTCACCTGTTTCCAGTGCTTGAGCCTGCTCTTCGTCCACATCACCTGGAGCTGCCGGTAGCAATTGAGTGGTCTCGTCGTCTGGCTCGAGCCCCGCAGGTTCAGCACTCAGCAATTCAGCGTCTAGCTGGGCATTTATCCAGTCCTCTTCCGGCTCATCCCCTTCGCGAGGCTCTGAAGCCTCGACCATAGCTTGCTCGGACGAGGACTCGGTCAGCTCGCTCTCGGGCACAACAACAGGCTCTTCGTCGAGCGCTGGCGATTGGTCTGAAACACAACCCGCAGCCAACGCTTCAGTATCAACCACTTCTTCAGGCTCGGCTTCACCCAGGCTGGCTGCTTCACCCGCCAATTGCACGGGCGCGGGCGCGTCTTCGGGCAGTGTCAGCCCTTTGGATAGCGCGTCGGCATGAGCGGACAACCGGGAGACTTCCGGCAACTGCTGCTGGGTGTTTGCTGCAAAGTCTTCTACCAGACGGGGCATGACCTCACGTACAGCATTGATTACCGAGAACACTGTCGGCGTCAGCTCGATACTGCGGTCTATCACCCGGTTGAGCATGTTCTCCACTGACCAGGAGAGTTCGGCCAGTACGCCAGCCCGAACCATCCGGCCGCTACCCTTGAGCGTATGGAAAGATCGGCGCACTTCGGCGCGCGCCTTGTGGTTTTCCGGCTCGGCCTGCCAGATCGGCGTGAACTCGGCCAAGGCCTCCAGCACTTCGCCCGCTTCTTCGATAAAGATCTCGACCAGCTCGGTATCCAGCTCCTCGACGTCTTCCATCTCTACTGCCGGCGTTTGCACCGCAGTCGCCTCCCCCGGGATTACCGACGTCGGCTGATTGTCGGCTTCAGCCTTGCGCCGGGAGACGCCAGCGGGGTCATAATCAAGCACCGCAAGGCGTTCCTCGGCTACCGAGAGAATACTGTCACCGCGGTCACTGTCGTCTTCCGCCAGGCGCTCGAGGTAATAGTCGATGCTGGTAATTACATCAGCCAATGCGTCGAGCGATTCCCAGTCGGGAATGGACTGGGTGGTGATCAACTGCTCGATAACGTACAAACGACAGGCACCGAGGGTATCGGCGGCGCGTTGCAATCCGAGCATTTCCATGCCGCCGCGAACGCTGTTGAGGTATTCATCTACAGGCTGGAGTTGATCATGATTCCATTGCTGGGCAATGAAAGAATTGATGGCGTCGCGAGTATGCTCGAGCGCATTTCGCGCCTCCTGAACTACCTGCTGATGCACCTGCGCCATGTCCTGGCTAACCGGAGCCTGACTCGTCTCGGACTCGCCGTCTGCCTCGGCAGCTTCGCCACGCTCCTGCCCTGAAACGCCTTGCAAGCTGGCTTCAACGAATAACAACCCGCCGGCAATGTCCATCAGGCCAGCATCATCGACTTCGATGTCGCCATTTGCGAGCTGTTCCAACCGCACGATCTGATCCTGCAATACACGCCGCGGCTGGCCTAGCCCAAGCATCGCCAGCGTGTCGGCAATCTGTTTCAGGGTTGGCAACAAGGCCTTGAGGTTCCCCAGATCGGAACGGTCGCTGCGTACGAACAGGTCGAGCCGCTCCTTGACTTGCAAAAGCTCTTCGCCCAACGCCACAACCACTGACTGCATGGCACTGCGATCCGGCCCCACCAATCGGCTGCCCGATGACTGGGCATCGCGTTCGGCCTGGGTCCACAGGGTACGCAGTTGGTAACGATCCTTGAGCGCATCCAGCCTCGGACTGCTGCCCAGGCTTTTGGCAACATAGAACAACAGATTACGCTGCAATTCCGGAGGAGGTGTCTCACCGCGCGCAGCAATGCCTTTCTCCACCAGCCTGCGAAGCTCACGATCACCCTCGCGCAACAGATTGCGAATTGCCGTACCTGTCTCGATCGTTCCCAGCTCGAGTCCTTCGGCCACGCCCGCGAAAATGGTCCACAGGTCGCCAAAGGGAACCCCTTTGAATAGCGACTCCAGGCGAGCGAAAACTCTGCCCAGCTGATGGCTATTGGCAGCGACGTTTTGCTCTCGAATGATGCCGGCCTGGGCGATCTGCATGGCCTGACGCAATTTGCGCAGGCGCATGACGATCAGATCATCAGCAAATTCGGGGGCCGGCGACAGGTCGATATCACCTTGCTCCCCAAGGTCCGGACTGAAGAGTGCATTTTCGGATAACAGCTTTTCGCCACGAGCCGAACGCATATCGTTAAGCAACGGCAATAGCACCAACGGCAAGTCGCGACGCCCACTCTGCACCCGGTCAAGGTATGCCGGCATCTGCAATATCGATTGCATCAGGACTTCCAGCGCCTCCCCTTCACGGCTCGCGGTGCCATGCATCAAGGATTGCGCCAGCTGTTCCATTTCTTCAGCCAGCAACGCTGCGCCATAAAACTCGACCATCTGCAGTGTGCCGTGAACCTGATGAATATAGGTCAGGCAAAAACGCAGACGTGTTGAGTCCTCGGGGTTTTCTACAAAAGCTTCCAGAGCCTGGCGTGCCTGGCCCAATGTCTCGGAAATTTCGCCTTTGACCCAGTCGAGGGCGACATAATCATGCCGATCACCCATATTCACTCCAGACTTCCGTTACTTTCCCGTCGCACATAGGCCTGCACCCGGTCATCGGGTACACGCTCGAGCAAGGGGTTTTTCCAGTCCACAATCTCACCTAAACCAATGACCAACATGCCGCCCGGTGCCAATCGGCTGGCCAGCAGGTTGAGCAAGTCGCGGCGACGCCAACGACGGAAATAGATGAGCAGGTTCTGGCAGAAAATGATATCCAGATCCCGGATCGGGGCCTGGGCCAGTTCGAGAATATTCAGGCGGGTAAAGCACACCCTGTCGCGCAGCGCCGGTATGACTTCATACCGTCCGTCCCTGAGAGCGCTAAACCAGGTGGATCGTTCTGTCTGTGTGAGCCCTCCCAACCGGGCAGTGGAATACCGGGCGACGCGCCCCTGTTCGAGAGCCTTGGGGCTGATATCGCTCGCCCAGATACCAAAGCCATCCTCGTTCATGCCAGCTGAACGCAGGCATTGGGCGGTCGTTACTGCAAGTGAATAGGCTTCCTCACCGCTAGCGCAGCCGACACTCCAGAGGTGCAACGGCCGCTTTTCGGAAACACTGCTCAAGCGTTGTTGAAGATGCCGGGTCACACAATCGAACGACGGTCTGTGGCGCATGAAACTGGTTTCGCGAACCGTCACGTTGTCCAGCAATGCCGACCACTCAATGGCGCCTATCGCTCCCTGAGTTACATGCTCGTAGTAGGTCTGGTAGTCGGTCATCTGTTTCTCGCGCATCCGTGCACACAAACTGGTCTGCAAAAACAATCTGCGTTGATCCCCCACACAGACACCTGTGCGCGATTCAAGCAATGCCTGCCACTGACGGAACTGTGTGTCGTCCATATCCGGCAGGTGCTGCAATGACCAGTTCGACGCTTTCACAGTAAGCCCCTCGCGTTAGCCGGCTACAGGGGGCCCGTAGGCCCCCTTGCATCGGTCAGCCGTCCTGCTGCGGCAGGGTGAAGCCGTCAACTGACTGGCGCATGCTTTCTGCCAGCTTCGCCAGTTCGCCAATGCTTCGTGCGGTAGTGGTCGTACCCGCGGAGGTCTGCGAAGTAATCTCCTGGATCACGTTCATGGTGTTGGAAATGTGACCGGCAGAGGAAGCCTGCTGTCGGGCAGCGTTGGAGATGTTCTGAATCAGCGCAGCAAGGCTGGTCGATACCTTTTCGATCTCCTCCAGAGCGACACCGGCGTCCTGCGCCAGCCGGGCTCCCTGCACCACCTCGGCAGTGGTATGTTCCATGGAGATTACCGCTTCGTTGGTGTCGGTCTGAATGGTCTTCACCAGTGCCTCGATCTGCTTGGTCGCACCGGATGAACGCTCGGCCAGGCGCTGTACCTCATCGGCGACCACGGCAAAGCCGCGGCCGGCGTCGCCCGCCATAGAGGCCTGAATCGCAGCGTTCAAGGCGAGGATGTTGGTCTGGTCAGCAATGTCGTTGATCAGACTCACGATATCGCCAATTTCCTGGGAGGATTCACCCAGACGCTTGATGCGCTTGGAAGTATCCTGGATCTGCTCGCGGATGGTATCCATACCCACGATGGTGTTCTGCACCACTTCGTTGCCCTTGTTGGCAATCGCCACAGAGCGCTCGGCCACTGCTGAGGACTCTGCGGCGTTGGCTGACACCTGGTCGATGGACACGGCCATTTCGTTGACAGCAGCCGAGGCTCCGGCAATTTCCTGGGCCTGATGCTCGGAAGCCTCGGCCAGATGAATCGCGGTGCTCTGCGTGCTTTGGGCGGCTGTAGCGACCTGCAGGGCTGTATGGTTGATGGTTTCCACCAGGGCGCGCAGCTGGTCGATCGAGAAATTGATCGAGTCGGCGATGGCACCCGTAAAATCTTCAGTCACTGTGGCTTCGGCTGTCAGGTCACCATCGGCCAGGTCAGCAATTTCGTCGAGCAGACGCAGAATAGCGGCCTGGTTGCGTTCGTTCTTTTCTGCGGTTTCGGCCAGGCGCGCACGGGTTTCTCGCGTCATCTGGACGCCGATCAGGAAAATGCAGCCAAGCGCTATAAGAGCAAGCGCGTAACCCACCAGGGTATTCGTCCAGCGCGCGTCGCTACGCTCTTCAAATCCGCGAGACAAGTCAGACGCGTTTTCCAGCAGTAGCTGGGAATCGGTGAAAATATCATTGGCGGCCAGGCGTACCTGATACAGCTCCGGCGAGGTCAGCAGGATCTCGTCGACCGAGTCCGATACATAGCTGAACATGTCGGCAACGTCGTTCAGACGCATGATGGCGTCTTCATCGGTTACCTGGGCGATGCCCAGATCCTCGTCACCCTGCAACATGCCTTGTAGAACACGTCCGAACAGACTCGCGTCCCGACCAAAGCTGTCAGCAGCCAGTACCGAGTCAGCATCGCCTGACAACACCCGGTTTACCGAACCCAGAATACGCTCGGCGAGTAGCGACTGGCGCTGCGCCAGAGAGACCTGGCTGGCGCTGGCACCGGCCGTGATAAGCACATCCACAATGTCCTCATATTCGACCTGTAGCTGCGGAACCGTGTCAGCCAGGGTGACGGCTACTTCATGTAGAGACAGAACCGTGGCTTCACTGGCGAGAATCACATCGGCGTTCTGGCGCACCCGATCCCAGTCGTCCTGTACCCGAGCGACCTGCTCCTGCAGGGCTGCCGGAGCCGCGGGCAAGCCAGTTTCTTCGCGGCCCTCGGACAGATAGTCCCAGCGCTCCTGAAAGTCATCGCGGGCGGAAGCCAGCAGGCCGAACGCTTCAGGCGTACCGGTAGCTGCTTCGGTTGCAGACTTGGAGATCTGCTGCGACAGCACCCTTAACTCACCGGAGTGACCGATATATTCAGTGTCGTATGCACTCTGAATATTCAGGTAAAGGAAGTTGACGAATAGCAACAACAACGAAACGATCAGGACGGCAAACAAGCCGGTGATAGTTCGGTTGCCACGCATGGCGGATAGTTTCTGTGTATCGAGCTTTTTCATCATCTGGCCCCTACCTGGCCCACGGCATTTTCTTTATGAAGCTTGAACTCTTGCGTACCGGCAAACACCGGCCGCCCCTGGTCAGATCGCTACGTCGAGAAACGTCTGATCGCGCGCCAACGCACGGAAATTAAATACCAGCGAAACCTGTTCCCGAACATAGGCGCCGACCACATAAGGCTTGAACGCCTCGGCCGCATCCTGTGTCTCGGAGGTAAAGGTGCTGACCGGGAAATGCTGCATTCCCAATACCTCGTCCACCAACAGCCCGACGAACACGTCGTCCCGGTCCAGCACCAGAACGCGGCGCTGTTTACGCGGAACGCTTATCGAAGAACCGAAAAAGCGACTGAGGTCGATGATGGGCAACAGCCGGCCCCGAACATTCGCCACCCCCCGTACCCAAGATTTCACCCTTGGCAAGGCGGTATAACGTGGTTCGTGCAGTATTTCTGCGACTTCTCCCATAGCGGCGACCATCGACTGGCCCGCCAGTCGGAAACCGACTCCGCTCCAGGTCTCGCTTACCACTTCCTGGGCAGGCAGACCCGCGGCCTGTTGCCGGCACTGGGCAACGAGCTGCTGGAGAACATCGAAAGGGTGAGTAGAATCTGCCATGCCATCCCTGTTCTGGTTGCAAACGTGGCATTAGACGAGTGTGCGCTCGTCTTTAGCTGCCAAGTACTGACTTGAGAGTATCGATCAGAGTGGATTCGTCGACAGGTTTAGTCAGGTAATCCCTTGCACCCTGACGCTTGCCCCACACCCTGTCGGTTTCCTGATCCTTGGTAGTAACGATAATGACCGGAATATGCGAAGTTTCGGCATCCTTGGTCAGTTGCCTGGTGGCCTGAAACCCATTCAGCCCGGGCATCACGATATCCATAAGCACCGCGTCAGGCTTTTCCTGACGGGCAAGCGCCACCCCATCAGCACCATTTTCGGCCTTGAGAACTTCGAAACCATTTTTTTCGAGCATGCCGGTAAGCTTGTATAGCTCGGTCGGCGAATCATCCACTACTAGAATTCGAGCCATCGGACTCCCCCGGAGAATCTAATCGGCGAGCAGGGCTCAGGCCCCGGCAGCACCAGCGACTTTGTTTTGGGTTTGCGGAACATGGGCGCGGATCGCGCCGAGAAGCTCTTCCTTGCTGAAGGGCTTGGTAAGGTATTGGTCAGAACCCACTATGCGGCCCTTCGCTTTATCGAACAGGCCATCCTTGCTAGACAACATGATCACAGGGGTAGCACGGAAGGCACTGTTGTTCTTGATCAGCGCGCAGGTCTGATAGCCGTCGAGACGCGGCATCATGATGTCGACAAAAATGATATCGGGGTGATTGTCAGCAATCTTGGCCAGGGCGTCAAAGCCGTCCACCGCAGTGATGACAGTGCATCCGACTTTTTTCAGCAGCGTTTCTGCCGTCCGTCGAATGGTCTTGCTGTCATCGATGACCATGACCTTCAGGCTCTCGAAATTTTCTTCCATTAGACCAGCCCTTTTTATATATGGGTCGATTTGAGCGGCATGGTGCCTACCCCCCGACCAGCCATTCCCTTAGAGCGTACTTTTAGCACAGTTTATATGACCAATCTATAAAGGTTGTTCATATCTGAAGCATTCTGCGAGTTTAATCAACCTTTTGCCGAAAGCGCCCCAGAGGGTAAACTCGAACGCTTCCAGAACATCACAGCGGTGGCACCGAATGCGTACACGTCTTGGTATTGTCATGGACCCAATCAGCGCTATCCATTACAAGAAGGACAGCTCCCTGGCCATGCTTCTGGCCGCTCAAGCCAAAGGCTGGGAGCTACATTATCTTGAGCCTCGGGATCTCTTCATGCAGAACGGCAAGGCAATGGGTTGCATGCGCCCCCTCACTGTTCACGCCGACCCGCAGACGTGGTACGCATTGGGCGAAGAACGTCACGCCAGCCTGGCGGAAATGGATGTCATCCTGATGCGCAAGGATCCGCCCTTCGACAATGAATTCCTCTACGCGACGCACATCCTCGAAGCGGCTGAAAAGGAAGGCGTAATGGTGGTGAATCGACCTGCCAGCTTGCGCGACTTCAACGAGAAACTGTTCGCCACTCAGTTCCCACAATGCGCGCCACCGAACGTTGTCACGCGCCGAGCAGACATACTGCGCGCTTTCGCGCGCACGCACCGTGATGTGATTCTCAAACCGCTGGATGGCATGGGCGGTACGATGATTTTCCGCGTACGCGAAGATGACCCGAACCTCAGCGTCATAATTGAAGTCCTGACCAATCACGGGCAGCAGCAGATCATGGCCCAGCAGTATCTTCCGGAAATCAAGGATGGCGACAAGCGCATCCTGATGATTGAAGGCGAGCCCGTACCTTATTGTCTGGCGCGCATTCCACAAAAAGGCGAAACGCGCGGCAACCTGGCCGCTGGTGGCACAGGCGAAGCACGCCCGCTTACCGAACGGGACCGGTGGATCGCCGCCCAGGTCGGGCCAGTGTTACGCGAACGGGGCCTGTTGTTTGCCGGGCTCGATGTGATTGGTGACTATCTAACCGAGGTCAACGTGACCAGTCCCACCTGTATCCGTGAGATCGACGCTGCGTACGACACCGACATCGGCGGTCAGCTTATGGATGCCATTGCTCGCCAACTGGAAGCGCGACCGGGCGCATAGACTTTTTCACTGATCGACGGCAGACTGCGATGCACAATGGATAGCACGGTTTGCCGCCATCAGACCCTAGGGTCTGTTGCCGTTTCATCGCGGCCGCGACGGAGGCCCGTTTCGTGCAGAACAAAACACGAGAAGTGAAGTTTGGTTGTTCCAAATGAGCGACGAGTAACGCAGTGCTGCGCTAAACGGGCCCCGTCCCTTCGGGTTGCGTGGCAAATGACGCCATGCGGCGTTGCGGGACTTGGCAAGGGAACAACCATTGCCTGCGTCCCGCGCCTTGCCTGGCGCCATTTGACACAGCAACGCGGCTCGCGATGAAACGGCAACAGACCCTAGCAAACCCTCGCACTTATCAGCCTACGGAAAGCATGAAGAACGCAGCTACAGCCAGCTCCCCTGTTACAGAGCAGACCGTCACGTCCCGTGACCGCCTGGGGTTCACCCTGTTCCTGGCGGCAGTATTGCACGCGCTGCTTATTCTCGGCGTGACGTTCGACCTGCCGACACCCAGCGAGCTGTCCAAATCGCTGGAGATCACGCTTGCCACGCAACAATCGGACGAGGCTCCGGAGGAAGCTGACTATCTGGCGCAAATGAACCAGGAAGGTAGCGGTACTCTGGATGAAAAAGCCGCGCCCAGCACCATCGAGGAAGCGCCTTTCCAGGACACCGAGATTCATGAGGTCACCCCGGCCCAGGAAATCAGCGCGCCACCACCTGAGCCGGAGCAACCACAACAGACTGTGACCACCACCGCGCCCAGCCCCGACCGGGTCAGCAAAGCCCCGGAAAGACCTGAGCCAGTCGAGTCACCGCGGCCGACCCAGCGCTTCGATATGTCGCGTTTGTCCCAAGAAATCGCCAGTCTTGAGGCCCAACTCGCCGAAGAGCGTCAACAGTATGCCAAACGTCCACGCATCCACCGCCTGAATGCCGCTTCGACCATGCAGGACAAGGGCGCCTACTATAAGGAAGCTTGGCGGCGTAAGGTCGAGCGCATCGGCAACCAGAACTATCCAGCCGAGGCCCGTGACCAGCGGATCTACGGCAGTTTGCGTATGCAGGTGCAAATCAACCGTGACGGCACCCTGCGTGACGTGAAGATTCTTGAAAGCTCAGGGCAACGGGTGCTCGACAATGCAGCGCTGCGCATCGTTCGTCTCGCCGCGCCCTTCGCTCCCTTCACCGGCGATCTGATGGATGTCGACGTTCTGGAGCTGATCCGCACCTGGCGTTTTGAACCGGGTGACCGGGTTTCCAGCTTCTGATTGGTATCGTCCTCCAATCTCCGCCGATGCGCCCAGCCAATTGCATAATCCGACATCCTCTGTAGCTTCGCGCTTGCAGCGGTCAGTGCTACCCCCAATACTATGGGCATGACCGACATTACCTCGAACTATCTGACCCATCATTTCCTGATCGCCATGCCGCACATGGCGGATCCGCGATTCATGCACAGTCTCATTTACGTGTGCGATCACAGTGAAGAAGGCGCAATGGGGCTGGTCGTCAACCAGCTCAGCGGCCTGAGCATGAGCGATATTCTCGAGCAGACTTCCCCTGAGCTGGATGTACCCTCCGATATCGCCGACATACCGGTGTACAGCGGCGGGCCTATCCAGACCGAACGGGGCTTTGTTCTTCATAGAGGAACGCGGCGCTGGGAAGCCACCCTCGATCTGGGCTTTATTCAGCTAACCACCTCACGGGACATCCTGTTTGACATGGTCAACGGTCAGGGCCCGGAAGAATCACTGGTGGCGCTGGGTTATGCCGGCTGGGAGCCAGGTCAGCTCGATCAGGAACTGGGCGATAACGCCTGGCTGAGCTGCCCGGCGGATCACCACATCCTGTTCGGGATGCCGAGCGAACAACGGCTTGGTGCAGCGGCGCGCACGCTGGGAATAGACCTCAGCTTGCTGACCAGCCAGGCAGGGCACGCCTGATGACCCCAGCGGTACGCGTACTGGGTTTCGACTTCGGTACCCGACAAATCGGCGTTGCGGTTGGCCAGAGCCTGACCGGCAGCGCCGAGCCGCTGATTGTACTGCGCGCCCGCGACGGCATTCCGGACTGGAATCATATCGCCCGGTTGATCGATGAATGGAAGCCCGACGCACTCGTGGTAGGACTGCCGATCAACATGGACGGCACGCCTAGCGCGATGAGCGCTCGCGCCGAGAAATTCGCCAGACGGCTCGAAGGCCGTTTCCGCGTGACCACCCATTGCTTTGACGAGCGCCTGTCCACGTTCGAAGCCAAGCAACAGCTGCGTGACACCGGCCGCAGCCCGACCAGCTATAGAGACAGCCCGGTCGACAGTCTGGCAGCAGCCCTGCTGCTCGAGACCTGGCTGGGTAATCTGTCCAAGGAGAGTCAATGACCGCCCTACCCGAGGTTGACCCGCTGCTCGACAGCATGGCCGAGGAACTGACCCGTTATCTGGAGCACCATCAGCGCAGCGACCCGGCCTTCGTCGGCATCCATACCGGAGGCGTGTGGATTGCCAAGCAACTGCATAGCCGCTGCTTCCCTGATGCGCCCCTGGGTACGCTGGATATCGCTTTTTATCGCGACGATTTCGAACAACACGGTTTACCTCAACGGGTGCGCCCGTCGGAACTCCCGTTCAGTATTGATGACCGTCACCTGGTGCTGGTCGACGACGTACTGATGACCGGCCGTACCATTCGCGGCGCGCTCAACGAATTGTTCGATTACGGTCGCCCTGCCTCGGTCACCCTGGTCACGCTACTGGATATTGAAGCCCGCCAGCTGCCCATCCGCGCGGATATCCTGGGAGCCAGCCTGGTGCTGCCCCCCGGGCGCCGCGTTAAACTGACCGGCCCTTCGCCATTAAAGTTGACCCTGAACCCCGCAGACTGAGAGCCCCATGAGCGTGAATTCCAGCCAACTCCAATTGAACCAGCAGGGCCAGCTTCGACATTTTCTGACCATCGGGGGGCTTCCCAGAGAGCTGCTCACCGAACTGCTCGACACCGCCGATTCGTTTCTTGAAGTGGGCGAGCGCGCGGTGAAGAAGGTGCCGTTACTCCGCGGCAAGACGGTATGTAATGTGTTCTTCGAGAACTCGACCCGCACCCGAACCACCTTCGAGCTGGCTGCCAAGCGCCTGTCAGCCGACGTACTCAATCTGAACATTTCCACCTCCTCGACCAGCAAAGGGGAAACGCTGTACGACACCCTGCGCAACCTCGAGGCCATGGCTGCCGACATGTTCGTGGTGCGCCACGGCGATTCCGGCGCGGCGCATTTCATTGCCCAGAACGTCTGCCCTGACGTGGCGATCATCAATGCCGGGGATGGCAATCACGCGCATCCGACCCAGGCCATGCTGGATATGCTGACCATCCGCCGGCACAAGGGCGGCTTCGAGAATCTCTCAGTGGCTATCGTGGGCGACATCCTGCATTCGCGGGTCGCCCGCTCGAACATGCAGGCACTGCGCACCCTGGGTTGTCCCGACATTCGGGTGATCGCTCCGCGCACATTGCTGCCGTCAGGTATCGAGCAATACGGTGTGCGCGTGTTCAACGACCTGCGCATCGGCCTGCGAGACGTGGACGTCGTCATCATGTTGCGCCTGCAGAAGGAGCGCATGCAGAGCGGCCTTCTGCCCAGTGAAGGTGAGTTCTACCGCCTCTACGGCCTGACCAGCGAAACCCTGGCGCTGGCCAAACCCGACGCACTGGTCATGCATCCTGGCCCCATCAACCGCGGCGTAGAAATCGAATCCGCCGTCGCAGACGGACCGCAATCGGTCATCCTCAATCAGGTGACCTACGGGATCGCCGTGCGGATGGCCGTTATGTCGATGGCCATGGCCGGTCAGAACACCCAGCGCCAGCTCAATCAGGAAACCCAGTAACCATGCGACTGACTATCGAAGGTGCGCGCGTCCTCGACCCCGCCAGCCAACTTGACGAGATAACCGACCTGCACATCGCTGACGGCCGAATCGAGGCCATCGGCTCGGCACCGGAGGGGTTCAAGGCGAAAGTCATCGACGCCCGCGGGCTGATTGCCAGCCCCGGACTGGTGGATCTGAACGTCAGCCTGCGCGAGCCCGGCCTGTCCCAGAAGGGCACCATTGCCAGCGAAACCCGCGCTGCGGCGGCAGGCGGCGTAACCAGCCTGTGCTGCCTGCCGGACACTAATCCGGTGCTCGACGAACCGGCGGTTGCTGAGCTGATACTCGACCGCAGCGAGCGGGCTGGCCAGGTTCGCGTATTTCCTGTTGCCGCATTAACCAAGGGCCTGGATGGGGAACACCTGAGCGAACTGGTGTCGCTGCGTGATGCCGGCTGCGTCGCCTTTACCCAGGGGCTGGCGCCGATGAAAAGTAACCGCATCCTGCGCCGGGCGCTGGAATACGCCGCCGGGTTCGACCTGCCGGTTATATTCACGCCGCAGGATCCGGCGCTGGCTGAAGGCGGCCTCGCCCACGAAGGGGCCACCGCATCGCGTCTGGGCCTGACAGGCATTCCGGAAGCAGCAGAAACCGTCGCCCTGGCGCGGGATCTACTGCTGATCGAGCAGACCGGTGTACGCGCACACTTCAGCGGCCTGACCAGTGCCCGCGCCATGGATATGCTGGCCGATGCCCAGGCCCGCGGCCTGCCGATTACTGCTGATCTGGCGATGTACCAACTGATGCTGTGTGACGAGGACCTGGAAGGCTTCTCAAGTCTGCTGCATGTGCAGCCGCCGCTGCGCAGCCGCGAAGACCAACATGCGCTGCGCCAGGCGGTACAGTGCGGCGTCGTGCAGGCCATTTCATCACACCATCAACCCCACGAGCCTGAAGCCAAACGGGTACCTTTTGCTGCGTCTGCCCCAGGCATCAGCAGCGTCGAGGTATTGCTACCGCTGGCGCTTACCCTGGTGGCAGACGGCTTGCTGGAACTGCCGGCGCTGCTGGCGCGCCTGACCTGCGGTCCGGCCAGAGCATTGCATCTGCCGGCGGGACAGTTGAGCATCGGCGACTGGGCGGACATCACCCTGTTCGATCCGGCCGCCTCCAGCGAAATCGGTCAGAACTGGCTATCCAGGGGGGCCAACTGTCCCTTCCTGGGGCTGGGCGTGCCGGGCGCGGTTACCCACACCTTCAGCGCCGGCCGTCTGGTCTATCAGGCGTAGGATTTGACCTGCAGAAAGCCCGCTCCGGGTCCGGAGCGGGCTTGACTAATGATTAGCGGCCGGGGTTAGCGGCGAGGCTTAGCGCCGCCGGAATTCGTCCGCGTCAGGCTCAAGGGACAGGCCGGTGTTGCTATCACCCATGAGATGCTTGCCATCTGTCTCCGAGCCCAGCTTGATCAGCAGACGCAGATCGTTAGCCGAGTCGGCGTGGGCGAGTGCATCTTCGTAGGTAATCTCACCCTGGCTGTAGAGTTTGTATAAAGCCTGATCGAAGGTCTGCATACCCAATTCGTTCGACCGCGCCATCAAAGGCTTGAGCTCATGCACTTCGCCCTTGCGGATCATGTCCGCAGCCAGTGGCGTATTGAGCAACACCTCAATGGCCGCACGCCGCCCCTTGCCATCCGGTGTCGGGATCAACTGCTGGGCAACGATCGCCTTGAGATTCAGCGACAGATCCATCCACACCTGCTGATGCATGTCAGTCGGGAAGAAGTGGATGATCCGGTCCAGCGCCTGGTTGGCGTTATTGGCATGCAGTGTGGCCAGACACAGGTGGCCGGTTTCGGCGAAGGCCACCGCGTGGTCCATGGTTTCCTTGGTCCGCACCTCGCCAATCAGGATCACATCCGGCGCCTGACGCAGGGTGTTCTTCAGTGCCGTCTCGAATGAATCGGTGTCGATCCCGACTTCACGCTGGGTAACGATGCAGTTCTGGTGCTGATGGATAAATTCGATAGGATCTTCGATGGAGATGATATGGCCGCTGGAGTTCTTGTTGCGATAGCCGATCATCGACGCCAGCGAAGTGGATTTACCGGTGCCCGTGGCACCAACAAAGATCACCAGGCCCCGCTTGGTCATCGCCAACTTCTTGAGAATCTCCGGTAACCGCAGATCCTCCATGGTCGGAATGTTCACTTCGATGCGCCGCAGAACCATCCCTACCAGATTGCGCTGATAGAAGGCACTCACCCGGAAACGCCCGATGCCCCGGGCGCTGATCGCAAAATTACATTCCCGCTGGTCAGCGAAATCGCGCCGCTGGGCCTCGGTCATCACGCCGAGTACCGTTTCGCGGGTCTGTTCGGGCGAAAGCGGCGTCTTGGTCACGGGCATGATTTTCCCGTTCACCTTCATGCTGGGCGCTACGCCCGCAGTGATGAACAAGTCGGAAGCACCCTTCTCGACCATCAGCCGCAATAATTTTTCAAATTCCATTACTATCCCTCGATCGCCGTCCGGGCCGGTAGCTGAGTATCGGCCTGCGTTGGCAAATAGTTAGATGCCATCAGCCACTTTGGCTTTTTCGCGCGCCGCATCCCGAGTGACGAGTCCTTTAGCCACCAGGCCCTTCAAACACATATCCAGCGTCTGCATGCCAATGTTGCCCCCGGTCTGGATGGCGGAATACATTTGCGCAACCTTATCTTCACGAATCAGGTTACGAATCGCCGGCGTGCCCATCATGATTTCATGGGCCGCGACCCGGCCGCCGCCGATCTTCTTCAGCAGCGTCTGGGAGATAACCGCCTGCAGCGACTCCGACAGCATCGAGCGCACCATGGATTTTTCCTCCGCCGGGAACACGTCCACTACCCGGTCGATAGTCTTCGCGGCCGAGGTGGTGTGCAGCGTGCCGAATACCAGGTGGCCGGTTTCTGCGGCGGTCAATGCCAGGCGGATGGTTTCCAGATCGCGCATCTCGCCGACCAGGATGATGTCCGGGTCTTCACGCAGCGCCGAGCGCAGCGCTTCGGAGAAGCCCAGCGTGTCGCGGTGCACTTCGCGCTGATTGATCAGGCATTTCTTCGATTCGTGAACGAATTCGATCGGGTCTTCGATGGTCAGAATATGCTGATACTTGGTGCCGTTCAGATAATCGAGCATGGCCGCCAGGGTCGTTGATTTGCCCGAGCCCGTTGGCCCGGTAACCAGCACCAGCCCACGCGGCACGTCAGAGATTTTCTTGAACACCTCGCCCATGCCGAGGTCTTCCATGGTCAGCACCTTGGACGGAATGGTCCGGAACACCGCGCCTGCGCCACGGTTCTGATTGAAGGCGTTAACCCGGAAGCGGGCAACGCCGGGTACTTCAAAGGAGAAGTCGGTTTCGAGAAATTCTTCGAAATCCTTGCGCTGCTTATCATTCATTATGTCGTAGATCAGCGCGTGCACCTGCTTGTGCTCCATCGCCGGCACGTTGATCCGACGCACATCGCCATCCACTCGAATCATGGGCGGCAATCCGGCCGAAAGATGCAAGTCCGACGCGCCCTGTTTGGCGCTGAAGGCTAACAGCTCAGTAATATCCATAGGGTTCCCCATAGCGTCCTGCATGCATGTAGAATGCCGGCAGATCAAATCCGATTGGCAAGGTATCCAGAGACAGTAATGTCCACGATAGCAGACAATATTGCAAACGTTCGCGACCGCATTTTCCGCGCCGCAGAGAGCGCCGAGCGCGGCCCGCAGGAAGTGACGCTGATGGCGGTGACCAAGACCCGGGAAGCAACTGCAATACGGGACGCATGGGCACACGGTATACGCGATTTTGGCGAGAATTACCTGCAGGAAGCGCTGGACAAGATAGCCGCGCTGCAAGACCTGCCGCTCACCTGGCACTTCATCGGCCCCATTCAATCAAACAAGACCCGCGCCATCGCCGAGCATTTCGACTGGGTGCACAGCGTTGACCGCCTGAAAATTGCCCAGCGCCTCTCCGATCAGAGGCCTGCGGACCTGCCGCCGTTGAATATCTGTCTGCAGGTCAATATCAGCGCTGAGGCAAGCAAATCCGGCGTAATGCCCGACGATTTGCCTGCGCTGGCAGCTGCGGTATCCAGCCTGCCCCGGCTGCGGCTGCGCGGGCTGATGGCGATTCCGGCGCCAGCGGATGACAGCGCGGCGCGGCGCGTTCCGTTACAACAGTTGCGACAGGCCATGCAAGCGCTGCCGCAACCTCTCGATACGCTTTCAATGGGGATGACCGATGACCTCACCGAAGCCGTGCAGGAAGGCTCGACAATCGTACGTATCGGTACCGCGCTGTTCGGCCCCCGGGACTATTCAAACCCTCTTTCCGATCAAGGATAAATCATGACCGCTCCGACTATCGGCTTTATCGGCGCCGGCAATATGGCCACCAGCCTCATCGGCGGCATGCTGCAGCAGGGCATGCAACCCGAGCGCGTCCTGGCCAGCGATCATAGGGCCGAGCAGGCCGACAAACTGGCCGCCGAACTGAACATCCGCACCACCACGGACAACGCCAGGCTGGCCGCCGAATGTGACGTACTGGTGCTGGCGGTAAAGCCTCAGGTCATGCAGGCGGTGTGCCGTGCGCTGCCCACCGAGCGCAAGCCGGGTCAGTTGATCATCTCCATTGCCGCCGGCATCAGCAGTGCCAGTCTCAGCGACTGGCTGGGCGAGCAGACGGCCATCGTCCGCTGCATGCCCAATACGCCTTCGCTGCGCCGTCAGGGTGTCAGCGGTCTGTTTGCCAACGCCGCCGTGTCGCCCGAGCAGAAAGGCCAGGCCGAAGACATCCTCAACGCGGTCGGCATCAGCCTGTGGCTGGATCAGGAATCACAGATCGATGCGGTAACTGCCGTGTCGGGCAGCGGTCCGGCCTACTTCTTCTACATGATGGAGGCGATGATTGCCGCAGGTGAACAGCTCGGATTGCCACGCGCAACTGCCGAACGCCTGACGCTGTATACCGCGCTGGGCGCAGCGGACATGGCCGTACACAGCGATGTCGACGCTGCGGAACTGCGCCGTCGCGTCAGCTCGCCAGGCGGAACCACCGAACGGGCGATCAACAGCTTCGCCAATGATGACCTGCCGGAAATTGTCGCACGGGCCATGCAGGCCGCCGCCGCACGTGCAGCCGAAATGTCCAGGGAACTTGCATAAGGAACCACTATGAATAACGTCAACATGGCAGCAATATATCTGGTGCAGACGCTTGGCAGTCTGTATCTGCTGGTGGTTTTGCTGCGTTTCATCCTGCAGCTGATACGCGCCGACTTCTACAATCCGCTTTCGCAGTTCATCGTGCGCGCCACCCAGCCTTTGCTCAAGCCGCTGCGCAAGGTTGTGCCAAGCTTTGGCGGGCTGGACATGGCCTCCCTGGTGCTGGCGATTCTGATCCAGCTGGTACTGATAGCGATCATCGTCATGCTGATGGGGTACGCGCTGCCAAACATCGGGCAACTGCTTGTCTGGTCACTGATAGGCGTCACCGCCCTGTTCCTCAAGATCTTCTTTTTCGCCCTGATCATCAGCGTGATTCTGTCCTGGGTCGCGCCGCACAGCAGCAACCCTGCAGCCATGCTGGTACAGCAACTCTGCGAACCCGTGCTGGCGCCCATTCGCGGCATACTTCCGTCGATGGGCGGGCTGGATCTCTCGCCGATTTTCGCCTTCATTGCCCTGCGCCTGGTCGACATGCTGGTCGTCGCCAATCTGGCTGCCGCGACCGGTATGCCCCGTGGTTTGACCCTGGCGCTCTAAGGGCCAGCGACACGCAACGGGGCGAGCTTATGGCGTTCTACTCATGGCGCGACGACAGTCTGATTCTGGACTGTCACCTGCAGCCTGGCGCCAGGGCCGTGGGCTTTGCCGGGCTGCACGGCGAACGCCTGAAGATTCGTATCAGCGCCCCGCCAGTGGATGGCAAAGCCAACGAGATGCTGTTGAAATTCCTGGCCACAGCGTTCGCCGTGCCGAGGCCGCGGGTCAGCCTGCTCAGTGGCCAGCAAAGCAGACAGAAACGCGTTGCCATTGAGGCGCCTGGCGTATTGCCGCCCGAACTGAAGATCAGCCGCTGCTGATATTGCACCCACCCGTTGCGCTCTTTAGACTGGCGCCTCGTTCGCTGGGTGCGCGCGCTGTATCTATCCTCTCCTGCGCTACCAGTTAATAGGGTCTGTTGACGCTTCGTCGCAGCCGCGTTTAAGGAACAAACTCCCGATGTCCGGATTTCCTGCTGATTCAGTTGGCCTGGTCGCTCCCCAGCGTCAGTCCTTCTCAGAGCCGCTGCGGCTGGCCTGCGGCAAGACTCTGACCCAGTTTGACCTGGTATACGAAACCTACGGCACACTTAACGCCAGCCGCACTAATGCCGTGCTGATCTGCCATGCGTTGTCCGGGCACCACCACGCCGCTGGCTATCACAATGTGGATGACCGCAAGCCCGGCTGGTGGGATGCCTGCATTGGTCCCGGCAAGCCGATTGATACCAACCGTTTCTTTGTGGTCAGCCTGAATAATCTGGGCGGTTGCCACGGTTCCACAGGTCCCGGCAGCATCAATCCGCAAACCGGCAAGATCTACGGCGCAACCTTTCCGGTTCTGTCAGTTGAAGACTGGGTGCATAGCCAGGCGCGCCTGGCTGATGTGCTGGATATCGATTGCTGGGCCGCGGTAGTGGGCGGCAGCCTCGGCGGTATGCAGGCCATCCAGTGGGCGATCAGCTATCCCGAGCGCCTTCGCCATTGCGTGGCAATCGCCGCGGCACCCAAGCTGTCGGCGCAGAACATCGCCTTCAACGAGGTCGCCCGACAGGCCATCATCACTGACCCGGATTTTCACAACGGTGACTACGCCGCCTTTGGCGTCATCCCCAAACGCGGCCTGATGCTGGCCCGCATGGTCGGCCATATCACTTACCTGTCGGATGATTCGATGGGCGAGAAATTCGGCCGCGAGCTGCGTACCGATCGGCTCAACTACGATTTCACCAGTGTGGAGTTCCAGGTCGAGAGCTATCTGCGCTACCAGGGCCAGGAGTTTTCCGCGCGCTTTGATGCCAACACTTATCTGCTGATGACCAAGGCGCTGGATTATTTTGACCCCGCCGAGAGCCACGGTGGCGACCTGACCAAGGCGTTGCAAAACGTCAAAGCTCGCTTCCTGGTGATTTCCTTCACCACCGACTGGCGCTTCTCTCCGGCGCGCTCGCGGGAGCTGGTCAATGCGTTGATGGCCGCTAACAAGCCGGTAAGCTATCTGGAAATCGAGGCAGCCCAGGGCCACGATGCCTTCCTGCTGCCGATACCCCGCTATGCCGACGCGCTGAGTGGTTATATGAACCGTATCGAGGTGGACGCATGACCTTGCGCGCCGATCTGCAAATCATCGAACAATGGATTCGGCCCAACAGCCACATACTCGACCTGGGTTGCGGCGATGGCGAGCTGTTGAGCTACCTGCGAGACAGCAAGGGCGTGCACGGTTATGGGCTGGAAATCGATCCGGACAAGATCAGTGCCTGCGTGCGCAAGGGCGTCAACGTGATCGAACAGGACCTGGACAAGGAACTCGACAACTTCGAGGACAAGAGCTTCGATACAGTGGTCATGACCCAGTCCTTGCAGGCCATGCACTATCCGGATCGCGTCCTCGAAGACATGCTGCGCATCGGCAAGGAAGGCATTCTGACCTTCCCCAATTTCGCCCACTGGCGTTGCCGGTTGTATCTCGGATTACGCGGCGAGATGCCGGTGTCCGATTTCATGCCCTACACTTGGTACAACACGCCCAACATTCACTTTTGTACATTCAGGGATTTTGAGGATCTGTGCCGCGAGCGCTCTATTCAGATCCTGGACCGGCTGGTAGTAGACCAGTCGCATCAGGCTGGAAAACTGAGCGCCCTATGGCCGAACTTGTTGGGTGAGATCGCAATCTACCGTGTTACACGCTGATCAAGGAGTACCGTTATGTTACGCAAGCTGCTATGCACCATGCTGTTTCTGGCCGCCCCTCTCGCCATGGCACAAGCACAGAGCCCCGCCGAGCCCGAGCGCTTTGGCGATCTGCTGGTGTACCGCACCGTATTCAACAGCAGTTACCTGCCCCCTGAAACCGCTGCCAACGTAGGACTGGAACGCGGCCCGACCCAT
Source organism: Pseudomonas profundi (assembly GCF_008638305.1). Lineage (GTDB taxonomy): Bacteria > Pseudomonadota > Gammaproteobacteria > Pseudomonadales > Pseudomonadaceae > Halopseudomonas > Halopseudomonas profundi. Next base: position 2,220 of record NZ_VTPZ01000016.1, on the reverse strand, counting down.
GGTGTGATCAATATAGCCGTCCAGCGTCAAACGCCGGAGGGTCCTGAGCCGATCGATGCCATTGTCGAGGGCAACGTACGAAACGTGCTGGAGCAGCGCCAGGATCTTGATTTCATTCGCGTACAGGAAGAAGAAGCCATCTACTTCGTAGCGAACTATACAGCTGCCCAGCGTGGCGTTTTGCGCTTTGAAGTCTCGGTGCAGACAGAAGAAGGCGCACCGGAACACACCATGACCTTCATGCAGGAATTCTATCCGGATGAGTAAGGCGTTGCCTTTTCGCCAGCTGGTGCTGGCCAGCGGTAACCGCGGCAAACTGGCCGAGCTGCAGGCCATGCTGGGGGATGCGGTGGACGTTCTGCCGCAGAGCCAGTTTCTCAGCGAGGAAGCTGAAGAAACCGGCCTCACCTTCATCGAGAACGCCATACTCAAGGCCAGGCACGCTGCACGCGCGTCCGGCCTGCCGGCGTTGGCCGATGATTCCGGCTTGGCTGTGGATGCGTTAGGCGGCGCGCCGGGCATCTATTCCGCACGGTACGCAGGGGGCGGCGGCGATGCAGCGAACAATACCAAGCTGCTTGAAGCGCTTGCTGACGTGCCGGAAGCCGAGCGTGGAGCGCGATTTATTTCCGTAGTGGCGCTACTGATGCACGCGGATGATCCGACGCCCATTGTGTGTGAAGGCGCATGGCGTGGACGCATTCTGACCGAACCCCGCGGCAGCAATGGCTTTGGCTATGATCCGCTGTTCTGGGTGCCGGAGACCGGGTGCTCCAGCGCCGAACTGCCGGCCGACGAAAAGAACCGCCTGAGTCACCGTGGTCGGGCCATGGCGCAACTGCGTTCCCGCCTCGGGCTGTCGTGATCAATCCCCGCCGCGCGCCAGGCTCAACTGGCGCGGCTGCCATCCTGCAACGACCGCCTCTTGCCGCCTACGTGCATATCCCCTGGTGCGTGCGCAAATGTCCGTATTGTGATTTCAACTCGCACACCAGCGACTCAGGCCTGCCTGAAGACGCCTACATCGATGCGCTGATAGCCGATCTCGAAGAGGATCTGCCCGGCACGCACGGGCGCGAACTCACCTCTATCTTCTTTGGCGGTGGCACACCAAGCCTGTTTTCCGCGGCGAGCCTCGGTCGGCTGCTGGAAGCGATGGCCACTCGGTTGAATTTCGCCGCGGATATTGAAATCACGCTGGAAGCCAATCCGGGCACCTTCGAACAGGACAAGTTCGCGGACTATCGCAGCGCGGGCATCAACCGGCTGTCGATCGGCATTCAGAGCTTCAACCCGGCGCACCTGAAGGCCCTGGGTCGCATTCACGACGACCGCGAAGCGCTGAGCGCCGTGGACATGGCCCGCCGCGCCGGTTTCGATAATCTCAATCTGGACCTGATGCATGGCCTGCCCGGCCAGACCCTGGCGGATGCGCGCGCCGATATCGAGCAGGCGATCGCCCTCGGTCCTGAACACCTCTCCTGGTACCAGCTGACTCTTGAGCCCAATACCGTGTTCTATTCACGGCCGCCAACCCTGCCGGTGGAAGACGTGCTCTGGGATATCCAGGAAGCGGGTCAGGCGCGGCTGGCCGAAGCGGGATTCATTCAGTATGAGATTTCAGCCTATGCCCGCGGGCAGCAGGCAAGGCACAACCTCAACTATTGGCAGTACGGCGATTTTATCGGTATCGGTGCGGGCGCCCACGGCAAATTCAGCCATCCCGATGGTCGCATTGAACGCTACTGGAAGACCCGCACGCCGAAGGATTACCTGGATCCGGCCCGCCCCTTCTGCTCCGGGCGCAAGGAGCTGGGGGCAGCGGAACTGCCCTTTGATTTTCTGATGAATGCCCTGCGTCTGGTCGAAGGTGTGCCGACCGGGTACTACGCGGCGCGAACGGGCCTGGCGCTGGCAGACATCACTCCGCAACTACAGCTGGCGATGGACAAAGGCTTGCTGGAACCATGGGAAGAACGCCTGCGCCCAACCGAGCGCGGGCGGTTGTTTCTCAATGATCTGCTTGAGATGTTTCTCGAGTCATAGCTCGATGGGGATGAACCGCCAATCCGCGTCGCCAGCTTGGAACAAAGCTCCACGCTCCACGACAGCACCAGCTATGGAGGGCCAGGTTCCATCCTGGCCAACCTACGAGCCGGCGACGCCTATGGTCGAGATGGAACTCGATGAGATGGTCTCCTCCCTCTCCCTCTACGGCGT
>NZ_VTPZ01000015.1 GCF_008638305.1 Pseudomonas profundi | reverse complement strand
CTCGGGCCCGTGACTTCACAGGTCCAAATGTTCAGGCCATTGGGCTGCTTTCGATGTAGCTGCAGCTTCTCGAAGCGCTTCTGCACCCACTGCCAATCCTGTTGATTCTCCTGCTTGGCGAGTGCGGCCACTTCGGGATGCTCCTGCGCATAGCGTTGGAACACACCCGGGCTGACCAGGTAGGCCGTCTCATTCACCGTATGCACGAGTGCCTTCGCGTCGTTGATGATGAGCCGTCGTGAGGCGATTCCCTGCTTCAGCCAAACCATGAACTGTTCCCCGGATGGCTTCGTTGCCGATGACCCAGGCGTAGGCGCGGGTGCAGGTGCAGGCGATGGAATGGACGTCGCGGCTGTTGCTGGCGCGGGGGTGTGGAGGAACTCCTCGGCATCCTGGCCAACGCCGGCCGACTCACCCAAGCCCACCATCGCGAGCAAATCCTCCATGACGTCGGGCACGGGCTGGGCTGCGGGCGGTGAAACGATGGTGGTGCTGTCGCCCTCCCAAATCGGAGGCTCTTGACCTCCCTGCGCTGGGTTCACCGAGACGGTAGGCGCGGGAGCCGACATGCAGGCGTCGTTTTCCGCGGGCGTCGCGTCGATCTCTACCGTGCCCGCGAAAGGTGCTGGTCGCTCGCCAGACTCCCAGATCAGCGCGGGAGCGAGACGCAACAGGGTGAACGAATGGGACCAGCCGGTCGTGCTGGTCACGGTCGCGCGCCAGACCGCTTTGCCGTCCGAGGTGGGCTGGAGCATGCCGTGGTCTTGCAGCACGTTGAACACGGCGGTGTTGTTCGCAGGAATGCCATCGATCCCCTGAGACAGGAGGTGTGCGCGCAGTTTGTCCGAAACCGTCTTGCTCACCAGCCACAAACCATCCTCGGTGAGCCAGCCATCGGAGGCTTCCGGCTGGTTCAGCTTCAACTCTTCCTTGAGCAGATAACGCAGCCCGTCGAGCAGCTTGCGTTGCAGTGCGTGCTTGGGTGCTGCCATGACGCGGGCCGGATCACCACCCAGCTCCTGAGCCACAGAAGCGCGATCAGCCTGCACGACAAGCTCGCCCAGGACCCCGGCATGCTCGTACTGTCCGGCCAAGACGTAGAGCAGCGGGGCCCATAGCGCCGGGTAGCCACTGAGCCAGTCCAAGACGTGCCGATCGAGCAGTTGGCGGTAGAGCAGACCTGTTGCAGCACTATGCAAGCGGTATTCACGATCCTCACGATAGCGGAAGCGGTACGGCTGGAGCAGCGGCCCGTGCCAGGGATGCCAGGTGTTGCCGTCGGCGAGTTCGACGTGCAGATCGACAGCGATCTTGCCGATGTCGTGCAGTAGTGCCGCGTAGGCGACGGCGGCGGTCCAGGCCTCGGACTGCGCCGCCTGGTCCTCGGGGCTGGCACCGATGGGCAGCAGATGGGACTGGCGCAGCTTCAGGCTGTAGGCGACGATTTCCAGGCCGTGGTCGAGCATGCCGCCCGGGTAAGCGTGATGGTGGCTTTCGGAAGCGGGAAATTGCTGGACCAGCTCGGCATATCGTTCCAGCGGCGTGCGGTACAGGGTGACGAACTGCTTGCGCGAGAGGGAGGTGCGCTGCCAGATGTATTCCAGCAGCTTCTGCCGGCGCGGCGTGGCCAGCAGCGATGCGGCCGACTCGGGCCGCAGCAGCCCTTTCGGGAGATCGAGGGCGGGCGCTGGCGACGGAGCGGCAGCGACCGGAGGTCGTTTCCGCTGGAACAGAAAGAGCATGCGGGTGTCCTGGTGGTGGGCCGAGCGGGGGGCCTTTTCGCCTTTTCGAGGTAGGGCCTTTCCCCTTGCACCCCATTCCCTTGCCCTTTCGGCCCTTTAGCCTTTAACCATTTGGGTATAGGGCGTGGGGCATTGACCGTCCACGGCCAATGCGAGGTTCGGCGGGCCGGATTGATGCGTGAAGGCTTGGTGTTCCCGCCCTACGATGGGCCGATTCTTGGACTCGGGAGGACGCCATGAGACCCCATATTGACATGGTAAGGAATATTCCTTACCATCAGGGCATCGCTATTAGGAGAACGGCCATGCCTGCCATTCATGAAGTTGCCACGCTGACCTCCAAAGGCCAGATCACGCTGCCCAAGCCCATCCGGCAGGCGCTCGGTGTCGATGCCGGCGGCAAGGTTGCGTTCGACCTGCGTGACGGAGAAGTCGTCGTGACCCGTGCCGACGCCGAGCACGAGGACCCCGCCATCGGTGCGTTCCTGAGTCTGCTGGCCCGCGACATCGAGGCGGGCCGGAACGTCCATGGTCTGCCCGAGGATCTAACTCGCGCCATGCTGGAGCAAGCGGGTCACGGCGTGAAGCTGGACGAGGAAATCGACGGCGAAGTGGAACTCTGATGCAACGGCATGGCTGGGCATTGCTGTTCCACGACTGTGTGATCGAGCAGTTGCAGAAGCTGCACGCAGCCGCACGGCGCGCGCAGGAGAACGACCCGGAGGGCTTCGAGTCCAACGCCAACGTCAAGCTCTTCCGGGCCTTGAACCAGTTGATATTAGATGTGGTGCCCGGTGATCCGGCACGCGACGAGTACCGCCAGGGCAACACCCTGGGGCTGGCCCACCGGCACTGGCGAAGGGCCAAGATCGGAAGGCGGTTCCGGTTGTTCTTCCGGTACGACTCGAAGGCCAAGGTCATCGTGTACGCCTGGGTCAATGATGAGCAGACCTTGCGGTCTTCGGGGAGCAAGTCAGATCCCTATGCCGTGTTCGAGAAAATGCTCGGACGTGGAAATCCACCAGACGATTGGAACGTATTGGTGCAGGCAAGCAAGCAGGATTGGAGCAAACTGGAATAGGCATTCCTCATGTAGCAGGAGACGACCATGAACACGACAACCCGCATCAGCACCGCAGAACGCCTCGGCCGCAGCGTTGGCCGTGGATGGCGCGCCTATGCGCGCGGCGAGCGAAGGTTGTCGTGTTGGCTCGCCTCCAAGGGGATGCCGCTTGCCGGGGCCACCGTGCTCGTATGGGTAGTGAAGCTGGTCGCGCTGGGATTGCTGTTCTACGCCGCGTTCTGGCTGGCGTTGGTGCTTCTGGTTGGGGTTGCCGCAGCATGGACGGCCAGCAATTCGACGGTCAATGATGATCGCTGGACGCAACCGGACGAACTGCGAAACGGCGAGGCAGGCTTTGGCCTGTATTCGTCCAGCGGTCAGCGGATCGACCCGCACGACCCGAACGATCCGTTCAACGACTGAAATGGGCGACCGATCAAAGCACCTTGCCGGTAACCTTGTTTACGCCTGATCCCGCGCTGTCGCGTGCTTCCTTGGAACCGACAGCCAGGTTCTGAGCGATTACCCCGGCTTTTACTCCGACCCACCCAAGCGCTGCCACCCAGAAAGTCGGCAGGACCAAGAACATCGTGCCGGTGACGAACATCAAAAGCATGTCGCCGAAGGCATTGTTCAGCCCCACCAGCGGGTCGAAGTTGGTATGCGGCCGGTTCCAGCCAAAGCCCCACCCGTAGAGCGCATCGAGGATGGTGCTGTCGATCCAGCGTGCGAGCTGAAACCAGAAGTCCGTGAAGAACAGCGCGAACTGGACGGTGCTGACGGTGACGACCATCTTCAGGTCATAGGTGCCCACGACCAGCACTAGCGGAATGCAGATCACGAGCGCCATCTTGAGCAGCGCGAGCACCATGGGCAGTGCTTGGCGCACTACGTCCATTGCCGGGAAGGCGGCGAGAGCCCCAACCGCCAAGCCAACATCGCTGGTGGCACGGTTGACGACATTGGGCAATGTCTTGTCGATCTGACCGCCGTAGTCCGTATAGACGCTGCCTTGGTTCAATTTCTGCTGCCGCGGTGACGCGATGGCGCGGATCACGGAGTCGTCCACCTCGGCCCGGCTCAGGAATCCAGCCCAGCCCGCCAGGCGATTCAGCAGGCTTGGGTCCACTTGCCCCAGCAGCCGCGCGCGCAGTCCGTTACTGCCGTCGGACCACCACTGCCTGCAGGTCGGGTAGCCGCCACCATTGGCAACCTGCGCAAGCCCAGCGTCGCGGGTGTCGTCATAGGGCCATGCCTCGCGCGCCGTGCTAGAGCGGTAGCTGTCGTAGTAACCGCCCGTGTCCGTGAAAAACCTCGAACCGATCCAGGTCACATCGTTCATCTGCGTTTCGTCCAGCTCCGGCCGCGCCATGAACAATTTGGCGCGAGCCGGTCCATAGCAATCGTGCGTGAAATCCGCCACTTCTTGGGCCAGCACCGGGTCGTCGATGCGTGTGGCATCGATCTCCATCCGCATCTGCCGCAGATCCGTGCCGCACGGGATCGCAGCCACCGAGGCGCTCGTGACGGCGCGCGAAAGCGCGTGCATGAAAGCCCACCAGACCGGAACCTTCGCCGACTGGTTGCTGATGGTGCTGAAGGACTGCGACCAGCCAGTTTGCGCGGGCTGCGGCACGCTGACCTGGCACTGCGCCGAGCGCGAGCTGTCGTACTGGATAGTGCTGAGGTCGACGTCGATGAACGGAATGCCGGCGAACATCACGACCACGATGGCCACAAATACTCGGTTCTCGATGCGCGCCGCCGAGAGCACGCCCTTGTTGCCTTCGTCGGCGCCCTCCGCTCTGGCCTTGAGCCATTCCTGGATGACGATCGCCACAAAGGGCAGCGCAAACACCCCGCTGGACACCAGCACGGCCCAGATGCCGTTGTTGACGATCCAGGACACGAGGGTGAGGTAGTACTCCAGGTAGTCGGTCGTGAAAAGCGTCATTGCCTCGATCTCCCCTCAAGCGGCCTGCATCAACAGGCTGGCTTCGAGCGCCACAATGGCAAGGACGCCGGCGACCTCTGCGCGGATCAGCCGACGTCGCGCCTGCGTGCTGTCTTCGCGGGCCAGCAGCCGACGGCGCATCCAGACCCATCCATAGGCCGTACCGCCGTACAGGCACAGTCGCCAGATGAAGAAATACCCTGCGGACGCCGCCAGCCACCGCTCCCAGGCCGCGACACTGCCGACCAGGTAGATGCCCGCGACGTTGGCCCCTACGGCGGCGGCCACGACCAGCACAAGCCATAGCAGGGTTTTCGCCGCGTGCCGGCTGAACAGCCAGCGTAGTGGACGCCAAGTCATGCGAGCCTCGCTCATGGCCGACCTCCCGGATTGCCCTTCTGGAGTTGGTCGAGACGGTCGGGCACCGGATCGCCCTCGTAGATGCCGCGCGAACCCGAAGCGCGCGTGCTATGGCGCTGAATGATGGCCATCGGCGAGTTGTTGGCCAGCTCGCGGCGCAGTTCCAGTTCCGTTTTGAGGTTCTGGATCTCGCGGTCGAGCGTATCGCTCTCCTTGTTCACGGCCTCCACCGCAAGCTCGTTGGCCGCGACGTTGGGCTCTTTCTTGCCCGTGAGCAGCGTGCGCTGTAGCAACAGCGCCTTCTCCAGCACGGAGGACAGCGCGACCTCGGACGCCAGGCGCTGCGACAGCAGGTGCTGGTCCGGCTCGTCACGCAGCGCCTCGATCACGCCGCGGGTGATGGGCAGCGATGCACTGCCAGCCTCGCGCAGGTTCTCGGGCGTCGTGTTCTTCGCCTTGGACACCAGATCCTGGAGCGCCTGCAGCTTGGCGTCGTATTCTTCTTGGATCAACGGCGTCAGCCCTACGCCGGGCGTCGTCTCGGTCTTGGTGCAGGCATCGCAAGTGCGCTGTTCCTTCTCGCCGAGTACGCGCGTGGCCCACTCGACGGCGGCCTGCGGCGAGGTCCAGGTCTGGCACGAGAGACTGCTGCAACTGGTCGGTGCGATGGACGATGTATCGGTCACGCCGCGGCCGTTGACCAGGTTGTAGCCGGCGCGGGTGACATCGCCGACGACCTTGATCGCGGGCTGGCCGGAGCCTCCCGCGTTGCTGCCCCCGACCCACGGCACACCGTCATTGCCGCGGCGCGTCTCGGCCTGCTCGACGGCCGAGACCGCATCCGTGCTCGACACCGCATCGCGCAGCGCCAAGCCTTCTGCCATCTGGCTCCAGCCGAGCTGCCCGCCCGCCGTCTCGGCCATCCTCTCCGCCATGGCACGGCACGTCAGCTTGGAGCGGTCGAAATCGAGCCGTGCCTGCAACACGCCATTGGTGAGCAGGTTGTAGAGGCCGGGATCGGCCCGCTGAATGATCAGTGCCGGCAACGACGCCACCGCGCTGGTGGCGCTTTGGATCACCGATGACATGATTTGCTGGAAGCCGTTGGTGACGCCGTTGAGCTGATTCTTCAACGTGGTCTGGATGCTCATGTCACCGCAGATCAAGTTGCTGTTCCAGCCCACGCCGACCCCGAGAGAGCGCATGCCAGCCGCACGTCCCATCGACACGGCGTTTCCGCCGCCGATCGAGTACATGACGTCATCGCCGATGACACTGCCGCCGGTCTGGTAGCCCAGTTGGCTCCAGGCCACACCGCTCGTCAGCGCGAGCGCACCGGCCACCGCCATGACGATCCTCGTGCGACGTACCCGGCGGGAGAACGGATTGAATGCAGGACGGAACTTCATGGCACCACCTCAGAGGAAATCGACGCTGCCGAGAAACACCTGGCCCCGGCGTTCGCAGCACGCATAGGGCCGCCACAGCGCCCAGGCGTAATCGCCTTGCCGGGCCTGTGTCAGGGCGCCGCTGCGCGGGAAGACCGAGCAGGACGAGGACAGGACTGGCGTGAGTTCCTGCCACTTGCCCGTCGAGGCATCGCTCTCCATGAGCGCGCCAGCCGGCCAGTAGCCATCGCGGGAGTTGGCGAGCAGCGGCTGATAAACGTGGATCTGTCCCCGGCGCGTGACGACATCGCCTGCGCGCTGGGCCACCACTGCACTGGCCTTGTGGTCGTCGGTCTGGTGCAGGAAACCCCCGCGGGGATACACGTTGCCCCAGAGGTTCATCGTGGTGCGTGCACCGACCTCACGCATGCCGGGAATTAGCGCCTCCGGGTAGGCCATCTCGGGCACGTTGTAGCGCCAGGCCAGCGTGTCCAGGGTGCCGAGCAAGTACGGCATGAACGCCGTGCCCGCACCCTCGCAGAAGTAGCCCGAGGACGACACGAACTGGTTGAACACCTCGACGCCCGGGTGCCCGATGACGTCCGCGTTCTTGAACTTGGCGAGGTTGTTTTCGTGGTCCTCGTTCGTCGTTCCGTCCCCGCCGGTTTGGGCGGATGGGTTGGGCGTGCTCATCGGCCGGACTTCGATCCAGGGGTTTTCGCCGGTGTTGCTGTAGCTGGAGACGATCGCATCGGGGATGTAGTGGCGGACCTTGATGGACGTGCGTACCGTACAGCCCGTCCAGGTGCAGTAGAGCCAGTAGCAGATCCCGACGACGCGGTATTCGAGGCAGTCTGGCGATGCCACCGAGCCGACGATGGTTGCGGTGTTGAGCGCGTAGCTGCCCGTGGCGCTGAGCAGCAGAACGGACGCCACGCCAGCACGCAGGCGGCGCATCAGGTCGAATGGGCGGGTCACGGCTGGGCCCTCCAGTGCTGCTCGATGCGAGCGACTGCGCGGGCCACATCCGGTTCGCCATAGACGACGTAGCGTTGATCCACCACGACGGCCGGGATGCTGGTGATGCCCAGGCTCCACGCGTCGGTGACGCCCTGGTAGGCGGAAGCGATGCGGCGTTGGAGATCGGTGCCGCCGCTGTTCAGTCGGCGCTTGACGATGGCGGTCGCCTGCTCGGGTTCGGCGGGCAGTTCCGCAGAAAGCTCCGCTTCGATCCGGTGCGCTTCGTCCAGCTCGATCAGCCGCTCGCCGCCCATGGTCTTGACCGGATGGCGGCTGTCGGTGATGACCAGCACATCGGCAGCGAATGTGGCCGGACTAAAGACACCCAAGGACACCGGCAGTGCAACGGCCAGGCCAAGGGCTCGCCAGCTTGGCGCGAACCTGGGAAAAGATGCTGGCATGACACGTGCCCCGGAAGTTGATCAGGGCCATAGTCAAACGCCGAATCCGGTGCAGCCCCCACAAACAATGCGCATCGCGGACACCCCGCATACCTGCTTGCTTCGGGGCAAGGAAGAAACGGAGGCCGAAGCCCCCGTTGTGATCAATGAACGATGCGCTACAGCAAGCTGTGCTCCGCGAAGGAGTACGGAATCCCCTGGCCAACGATGATGTGATCCAGTACCCGAACATCGATCAGCGCCAGCGCTGCCTGCAGTTGCTGGGTCAGCGCACGATCGGCGCTCGACGGCTCAGTGACACCCGAGGGGTGCTGGTGCGCGAAGACCACTGCGGCGGCTTTCAGCTCCAATACACGCTGCACGACGACACGGGGATAGACCGCAGTCGAATTGATCGTGCCCCTGAACATCGGCTCGTAGGCCAACACTTGGTGCATGCTGTCCAGGAAAACGATTGCGAATACCTCGTTGGGCTCAGCGACCAGTTTTAGACGCAGGTAGTCCCGCACGGCGGCCGGTCGGCTGAGGCACGGTCCGACTTTGAAGATCCGTCTCTCCAGCAGCGCGATAGCCTGCTGGATGATCCAGTCCTCACGCTGGGCTGCGACAGCGGAAAGCGACTCCACGCAGGAGTCATTGACGACGAGAGACATGGCGAACCTCCGGATGATGAGATCAGAGGGCGCACGCCCTGGGAGGGCAAGCCCTCCTGGGGATGAGAACAACGGAACAAGGTGCATCCACCACCACGCAGAGGTGATTGTTCGCGGCCAGGATGCGGAGCGAACGGGGAGCGGTCAGCGCAGAAGACTGCGCCGTAGCCTCAAGGACCGCGGGCTACCTGGGCATGTCGCCGACAACGTCGGCAGGCATTTCGGTGGCGGGTGTGGCGGGTGGTTCATCAGCGGACAGCATGTCCATGGCCGACAGCAAGGCATCGCCTTCGATCGGTCCCTGCAGCAGGATGGACTGACCCGTCTGGCGATCGAGCAGGCGCAGCGACGGCGTGGCCGTCACGCCGCTTTTCGTGGCTTCCGCGGCCTGGGCGCGGATGGCCGCGTCGACCCGCTCGCTTGCCATGCACTGCTCGACGGCCGGCGTCGATTCGGGGTAGCGCAGGCCATCGGGCAGTCCCAGGCCGTCGCTGCGCGTGTGGGCATAGACCCACTCGACGGCTCGCCAGAAGGCAGCATGCCCGCCGGCTTCGGCGACGCACTCGACCAGACGCGCCTCGGCCAACGCGGCCGGCTCGTGCGCAGCCAGCGGCTGGTGATGCCATTGCAGGGTCACGTCGGCGTTGCTGCCGACCCAGCGCTTGAGCTGCGGGAAGTACTCCCGGCAGAACGGACATTCCAGATCGGCATAGAGCGTCAGTGTGAAACGGCCCTCGGGGTTGCCCATTTTCCAGGGCGGCCCGGCCATCTGCGCCGTGCTAGCCGGCGTGGGCGACTGCGATGAGGATTCGCCGGGCGACCGGGACACGAGCCAGATCAGCAGCAGCGCGACCAGCGCAGCAGTCAAGGCCCAAGGCCAGCGGGGCCGCCTGTGGCGACGGCGGAACGCCTGGACTTGTATCGGAATGGAAGGACGCTTCTGCTCCATGGTGTTCTCCGGCTTACGACAGTTCCAAGGCCGGCGACTCGATGCCGCGTGCCTGGTCGATCTTCTCGGCGACCTTGAAAGCTGCTTCCAGCTCGGTGCAGCCGTATTGCTGCATGAGCTGGTAGCGCTCTGCCTTCTCTTCGGGTTCGGTTTGCGCGAGCGCGAGGTACAGGCTCGGCGGCACGGCGCGGAACAGCACTTCCATGCTCTTGGAGAGGATGACGCCCTCGGTGAATTTCCCCGCCTCTTTGCGCGCCGAAAGCATCAGCGCTTTCTGCGCGGGCGAGAGTTCGCGGAACCGGGCGATCTTCTCTACCTCGTCCGGCGGCATCGACAGGCAGATCCACCACTCGATCATGTTGAGCATGGGTTCCGCGGCGCGCGGCAGATCGTCGATATTCTGCGTCGCGAGCCAAAACCAGGCACCCAACTTGCGCCACATCTTCGTGATCTTCACGACGTAGGGCGCGAGCAGCGGGTTCTTGGTGATGATGTGCCCTTCATCGGTCACGTTGATGATCGGGCGGCCCAGGTACTGGTCGCGCTCGGCGATGTTGTTCACCGTGCTGATCAGGCTGATGTAGGCGATGGAAAGCTGCGCGTTGTAGCCTTCGCGGGCATAGGTCGCCAGATCGACCAGGGTGATGTCGGCCTCGGGCCACGGCGTGCCGTCGCGGTCGAACATTTCGCCATCGGTGCCTTGACAGAACATGTCCATGGCATCTGCCATCTCCAGCAGCCGCACGCGCCGCATCTCTGGCAGCGTTGGGTCCTGGCCGCGCTCGCGCAGCGCGTTGCGCACGTCGCGCGTGAGCACCGTGCGCTTCTCGGCCACGCAATGCTCGGCGGCGTCGAGGATGCACTGGCGGATGAGCGAGCGATCGGCCCGCGTCATCCGGGCCTCTTCTTTATCCTCGCCGCCGGTGATCATCAGCCGTGCGGTGATTTCCAACTCGCCGAGTACGTCGCGCTGCTCGTCCGCTTCCATGGCCGATGCATCGGGTGGCATGTCCTCGTCCAGCACATCGGCATCCAGCGTCTGCACGTCGCTCGGCGTTTCGATCAGCCGACGCGCGTCGGCGAACGGCGCCAGGCTGATGCCCGAGCCAGGGGCCAGCTTGACCCGGTTCACAGTCAGGCCCAGGCGCTTGGCGAAATCGCTGAACAAGCCGAAGCTGTTGCCGGCTTCCACGATGAAGAGGCGCGGCCGGTAGATGGCCGTGACCTGGTTCAAGAGGTTGTTGAGCGTTGCGCTTTTGCCGGAGCCGGTGGGGCCGAACAGGAACAGGTGCGCGTTCATCTGCCGATCCAGGCGGTTGAGCGGGTCAAAGGTGATCGGCCCGCCGCCTCGATTGAAGAACGTATTACCCGGATGGCCCGTGCCCTGGCTGCGGCCCCAGGCCGGTGAGAGGTTCGCCACGTGCTGGGCGAACATCAGTTGGGTGAACCAGTTCCGTCGATCCTGGCTCGGGTTGTAGCAGCACGGCAGCCAGCGCAGATAACTGTTCAAAGGCGCGACTTCATCGTCCTCGCGCACGGGCTGCAAACCGGCGTTAAGCATCACGTTCGCCAGATCAAGGCCGCGCCGGTCCAGTTCGGCTTCATCCCGGCCGCGCAAATAGAACGCCAGTGTTCCCCGGTACAGCTTGTGCGCGCTGCCGATCAGCGAGCGGGCCTCCTGCACATCCTTGAGCGTCTGTTCCGATGCCAGTGTTTCGCCGACTGCCTTCTTCGCCAGGTGGTTCAGGTGCGATTCGAGGATGTCCTGGGGGGTCGCCACCATGGTCAGACACATCGTCGTGTCCTCGGGCATCTGATCGAACAGCGTATTGATCGCATCGCCTTTGCGAGTTTCGCCAGTCAAATGCCCCGTGCCGGGCGGCATGCGCAGCCGGTCAGTGACCAGCACACGATGCGGCATGCCGTCGAAGTGCCAGGTGCCGTGCTCCGCGTCCGAACGTGGCTGGCTGAAGAAAAGCCGCTGGCTGAAATCCCGTCCGCTCGCCAGCTCGATCTCACCGTCTTCTGTCTCGTCGGGGTAGCGTGCCAGCGCATAGAAGCGTTCGCGGTCCTCGACCCCAGGGCCGAGCAGCGTGGGACGCGGGTTAAACCACCGCAGTAGCCAGTCATGGACGTCGGCCGCGACCATGCGCCGGGCCTGGATGCCGGCGTTCGCCAGCCCGCCACACAGGCGATCACAGACGATGTTCAGCATCTGCTCGGGCGTCTGGCCGCGGCGGCTCGCCTGCCCGGTGGCCCGGCGATAGACGACCATGCGCACGCGCCGCGTCTGGCCGCGCCAACGCAGCCGCGTGACCACCGTGTCCTCGAACAGCCCGCCCGGCTTCGCTACCGCGCGCAGGTGGTGTCCGAAGAAGCGAAGGTAGAACTCGGTGAAAGCCGTATTGCGGGCGCGCGGCTGCACGTAGTCGCGCAGGGTCTGCATGTACTGGTCGAAGCTGGGTTCGTCCTGGGCGTAGAGCTGGAGTACCCAGGGGTTCTCGTCCAGTTCATCGAACGAGTCCTGGAGCGCGTTCTCCAAGGCGTCGCGGGCATGCGCGAGCCAGCCGGGTTCCCGGCCCTCGGTGCCCAGCGGCACCAGCTCGTAGAATGCCGCGACCGATTGCCCGTCTTCCAGCAGCATGGACTTCGAATCGGGCAGGAACTCCACCCAGGGCAGGAATTCCGCGAACGACGGCGCGACGTCGTACAGCGCCTGCTCGTCGGCCACGGTCGCCGGCCTGCGGCCATGGACCGCCGTGCCGGGTTCTGGGATGCCGGCCTGGCGCAAGGCCTCGACGTGGCGTTGCCAGCCCTCCGGCCGCTCGTCATCGCCTGCGCCGGATGCGGCCAGCTTCGGCGCGGCCGACTTGTGCCAGGGGAGTTTCCAGCGCATCAGTAGTCCTCCACGCGCTCGCCCGGCATGGCGTACTGCACGCGCTGGTACAAGGGAAAAACCGTCGTATAGCCCGGCACGGGCACCGGGTCCGTGCCTGCCAGGTGCGGGTACACGTACATCACCAGGTCGGGATTCGGCAGGCGCTGGAACTGGCGATAGACCTCGTTGCGCGCTGTGCGCGTGTAGCGCATCTGCTCGGCGGGCGCGGCCTGTACATCCATCTCGGTCAGCGGCCGGCGCAGGCTCTGGCGCGCGTCGAGCAATTGCCTGCGTGCCACCTGGCCGGCGCCACCGCCGCCGTCACCGGCGTTCTGCTGCCAGATGTCCATCATCGTGCTGTCGCCGTGGGGCAGCAGCTTTTCCTTGCTGGTGGCGCAGCCGCCGAGCACCGCGACGGCAAGGGCCAGCGCCAGGCCCTTATTCAAGTTCGAGAGCATGGCTTTCTCCTGCACGGTGATCGACCTTGCGACCTTCGGGATCGAAATCGATGGCGAGCGGCTTTTCGAGGTGGACGGCGACCTTTGCGCCGGGTTGGACATAGACGGCGGCGAAGGCCTGGCCGTACAACTTGTTCACCCAATCGGCCATGTCGCGCACGCCACCGGCCAGGATGCGACCTACGGCCTCGTTGCTGGAAATGCCGACGCTGCCGATGGAACCGTCTGCGCCCACGTAGGACATCTGACCGCTGTCGCTGTCGATGAGCGAGGCCACGCCAGCACCCGCCGCGGTGATCAGCGCCTGCGAACCGAGGTACTGCTGGGCGTTGCTGCGCCGCTCTCCGCTGACGCAGGGAATGCCATAGGGATCGCTGATCCAGCCCAGGCCCCCACTTTGAGAGTTCTGCTGCTGGTTGTTCTGCTGGTTGCCGTCGCGGTCTTCGGGAATCGTCCGAATGGTCCCGTCATGGAACACAAAGGTGATGCTGCGCACCTGGCCGCGCACGCAAGAGAGCGTCCAGTCGCCCGAGGCCGTGCCGGAAAACACGGCGCCCGCCACGTCGGGAATGTCGATACCGTTTGCCGTGAGATTGTCGGGACCGACCAGGACTTTGAACGGATACGGATCGTTGACCGTACCGTCGATCGGCACGCGGCCGATCAGCGCCGTCATTGCCACCGATCCCATCAGCGTCGAGTTGGTCGGCACCGTATAGACCGGCTTGGCGCTCTTGACGCCTGCGGCGCGGGCGCCCGCGTTCGCCACGGTTTGTGCCGTGGTTTCCAGCGTGCTCTGCGCGGGGCCGAAGCTCGTCGGAAAGCTCATGCCGCCACCCGTGCCGCGACTGCCGTTACGCCCATCAGCGGGCTTCGCGTCGTCCGGCTCGACCCAGCGCACGCCGCCTTCCATGCCTGCCTCGTCGCCGTTACGCAGCCCCAGGCCCACGGGTAGATCGGCGTGGCCGCCGCCGCGCCCGCCGATGCCTTCCAGGCGCCGCTGCAGGTCGGCGAGCAGTCCCTCGGTCTGCTGGCGTTCGCTGGCTGCCTGCTGCTGGTCGCGGCGCAGGTTGGAGCGCTCGGTCTCCAGCGCCGAATTGATGCGCTGGTCGATCGAGTTCTCGCGTTGGCGCAGGCGCTGGTTCTCTTCGCGCTGGGACTTGTTGTCGGACAGCGCCGTCTGCAGTTCGGTGCGCAACTGCTTCACTTGCGCCACGAGCGTCGCCACGGTATCGCGGGGGGTATCGCCCTCGATGCCCAGCGCCTTCATCTCCTCCGGCGTGAGCTTGGCGCCGGCATCCGCAGCGGGCGGCGCCGACGAGCCTCCACCCGAAAACAGCCGGATGGCGACGAACAGCACCAGCAGGGCCACGGGGATCATTAACCACTTCAGGAGTCCGTTACTGCGCATGGCGGGCCTCCTTGTCGTCGGTGGCCTCGGCTTCGGGCTGCGGCAGATGCACGGCTGGGTCGAAGCGGTTGATCGCCGGCAGCAGCGATTGCGCGAGGCCGTGCCCCCGCGTCACCAAGTACAGGACGGTCGTGTCCTCTGGCGTCCCGCGCGGGCCGAGTGCTTCGTGCTGGAAGGTGGCGGTGAGGAAATCGCCCTGCAACACGCGCGGGTCCAGGGTGATCCAGCCGCCGCTGCTATTGGTGAGGCGCACGGCTGTGACCCACTGGTCTTCCAGACGCCACGAGGCGAGCGCAACTGCGCGCACCGGCAGCGTCGGCACCAGCGTGCCGAGGTCGAGATCGCGGCGCAGGTTCACCCGCATGACGCCCGGCAGCGGCTCCACGGTGCGCAGCGGTGCGTAGAGGTTCTGCGCGGCGAAGCGCGTCAGCACGACCGGAACCGGGGTTTCACGCCGCGCTGCCCGCGCGCCTGCCTGGTCCTGGGCGCGCGCCGGGGCGTCGTCTGCTCCGTCGGCTTGATCGCCATAGCGCGTCGGGGCGCTGTCGCCCTCGACGATGCGCACCGGCTCCAACTCGGCTTCGCCGTCCTTGGCCGGCTCGGCCGCGATATCGAGCAGAATCAGCGCGCCCGTGTCGGCATCCTGCAATTGCAGCCGTGTGGGCTCGATCGGCTCGCTCGCGCGCAGGTACACCGCGCCGCCCGCACTCTGCACCCGCAAGCGCTCGCCGACGCCCGCGGGCACGCCCACGCGGACGTTCCGGTTGATAAACACGACGCGCTCCTGCCCGACACGCAGGGGCACGGCCAGGGGCATGCGTTCCCAGCGAAGGATCTCCACGGCCTGGGCAAAAGGAGCCGAGGCGACGGCCAGCAGCCCCAGCAGTGCGAGTACAAGGTGCTTCATGGGGTTTCTCCTTGAGGCGCTTGCGGAGACAGGCCGCCAGGTGCCGGGCGCGACGGCTCCGGTGTGCTGATGCGCTGGGGCGCACCCTCGTAGCAGTCGAGCGCCAGGCCAAACGGATTGCGAGCGGGATCGATGTCCACCCGCGTGACTTTCACGGGGTAGCGCACCAAAGCCCGCTTGACTTGTTCCGCCCCGTAGTACTCGTCTGCGGTGATGTCCAGCGTCACCACCCAGTCGCGGTCGGACACCACGCGCACGCGCGCCGTGGGGTCGTCACCGTAGCCGCGACCGGGGATTTCGTAGATGCCGCGCACGCGCTGACGCAGCTCGCCCGTGGAGCGGCGATAGTCGTAGTCCGCCCGCAGGAAGGCCTGGCAGGATGGGGTGAGGTACGGCGAGAGCGTGTGGAGATTACGCGCATAGTCCTCTTCGCCATTCGTCGGCCAGCGGTTGAGGGTCTGAAACACGTAGAACGTGAACGCATAGACCGATTCGGGCGGCACTTCCCACCACTTGCGGGTACTGCCGGAGCGCAGATCAGGCGGGACGTGGATGGTCAGGTCGCGCGGAGCGCTCCACCAGCCGCCGCCCATGACCAGGGCGACGATGACCAGCGCGCCAGCACCCAGGCGAAGCGTCTTGATGTGCGCCTGCAGATGGGTGATCTCGTTCTTGAAGCGGCTCATCGTGCCCCCCTTGCAGCAGACCTTCGGGTGGTCCAGAAGCCGGAGCGTGAGATCAGCACATGGCCGCCCACCCAGCCCGCCACCAGCGGATAGCGCGTGGCGATGCGCCACTGGAGTTGCCGATACAGCCAGGTGTCGGGACGCCCACGCTTGAGGCGACGCAGGATGCCGCCCCCGATGAACACGCCGAAGGCCACGCCCAGCACGACGAACGTGGGCGCGAGCGCGATCGTGCGGAACACCCAGGACAGCGGCGCACCGACCAGCAGGCCGGCGGCGCCGGACAGGCCGCAGCAGATCCACAGCTCGTCGGCGGTGAGGCCGCGCACGACAACGGGATGGCGGTTGAGCCGGTGCGGAAGGAACGTGACCGTCCCGTCAGCACGGACGTGCTGCTGCTCGGACATACCGGCCTCGCCTTACAGGATGCCGGTGGCTTCGGTGAGCAGCCAGATGCCGATCACGAGCAGCACCGCGCCGATGGCGACCGTGAGGCCGAATTGGCCCCAGGTTTTGCGACCAGTGTGGATTTCCGCGTAGGTGCCGTAGGCGTGGTAGCACACGCCAATGAACATCGACGCCACAACCAGCAGGGCCACGAGCATGATGATGTCGTAGCCGTAGTTCCTGATCGTTTCCATGATGCCGTTGCCCGTGCCGCGGGTCGGGTTCTCCAGTTGCGGCAACCCCTGCGCGAACGACAGCGCGGGCAGCGCGGCGGCGCCCAGAGCCACGGTGGCGCGCTGGACAAAACGGGAAGTGAGGATGCGGTTTTGCATGGTCAGGCCTTTCAGGTCAGGAGAGGAGGAAGAAACTCAGGACGAGGTACATCGCGACGAAGCGGATGCAGACGCCGAGGAACTGGCGCTGGTTGAGGTGGCTCTCGGACCACCCCACGTAGGCCGTTCGGATGGCCCAGACGCCCCAGACGAGCAGGACCGCGAACACGACGCCGACCAAGACGGTCGCCATCGCGGAAGGCGCGATGCCGCTGTTGGCTTGAAATGCCGAGACCTGGGCGCCGTTCATGGCTTGACCTCCGCGGTCGTCGGCGATGGCTCGACGGCCCGCTCAGTGCGGTAGTCGCCGGCCAGTTCGGAGGGGTCGCGCGGCTGGGCACGCGAAGGTGAGAGGTGGGCCTGGATACCGGCGCGCACGCGCGCTAGGTCAGCCAGCAGCCGCGGGTAATCGAAGTGGTAGCGCTCTCCCGGCTGGATGGGGGCATGCGCGGCGCTGTCGGCGACGGTGCGCTCCAGCGCGTCGAGCTGGCGCAGCGCCGCGACCAGTTCCTGGCGCTGCGTGGGGGGCTCGGCCAACGCCATCGGGGACTGGCCCAGCAGGAGGGCCGTCACGAGAAAAGTGGGCACGCCGCGATGCGCGGCGCGCAGCCAGATCGGAGCCAACATCGCGCCATTCCTGTGAAATCAGCAATGGCTTGATCGTGGAGATCAGGGCTGCTTTAGGCCACAAACAATAGGAACTGGGGCCGACCGGATTAGGTGCGCAGCGATCCGCAAATACAGGAGCGAACGACGCTTTGTTCTACAGTGCGTCCCAAGAAGATGGCTGTCCAGCACCCGGCCACAAACCCAGGGCGACGAGCCGTTGTTCCTTATCAGGCCACTCTTGTTTGCTGCGGCATGCGACTGTCCATCGCGCCGCGGCAACGCTGGGCTGCTGAAGGAGCGCCTGGAAGTAGATCGCATCCACGGGGGACAGAGAGTGGCCAAGCACGACGACCTTCTGGATGGCTCCCAACGCCTGAAAAAACGTCCTATGCTGGGCGATCAGTTCCTCGGAACGCTTGAAGGTGGCTGAGAAGTAGTCGTCGATGATGTCGTTGGCTTCAGCCACCCGGGTATCGATCTCCTCGATATCCGGACGGTCGTTGAGCGAGGGGCGGGATTGGGGATTCCAGGCGTGGCCCAAGACCAACTCATCGTCTGCCGCATCGGATCGGCCGTGGATGTGCAGAACACGTGCCAGATCGATGCCATAGAGAGTGTCCAACGTGCTCGTGTAGTTGAAGGTCAGGAACAGCGCCTGTGGATCCAGCGTCGCAAGCCGTCGCGGGGCGGTGTCGTGTGTCGGGATGGGCAAGTCTCGGATCCATTCGGCAAAGCGCGTCCGAAGCCCCTTGGACAGTCGCTCGACGACGTTCCCCACCTCGTACTGAAAGTCGTGGTGCCCTGAATCACTCCAGTCCTCGGCACCATAGGCCCCCATGAAGTGCCCCAAGTTGTCGACCAGCATATCGGCATCCAGTTCAGCCAGGGCTAATTCCAAGTCGCACCAGTCGTCTCCGGCTGGAAGGTAGTCCTCGACCTCGCGATGAATGTCCCGGTCTGTGGCCAGGACATACTCCTTGAACTGTCCGAGGCCCGATGGAATGCCGTGCCACAGGTCGAATCCATTGCCGACTACATAAAGCGTGGTGGGGTGCACGGTGTGCTCCTTAGGTCCCAAGAATCCGAAGTGTCTGGGCATTGAAGGTTATGGTCGATATAGTAATATCAAATAGCGTAAATAACCCATTTGAGGAGTCAGTCATGAGCGTCGTTGCAGACCGTCTCGGCGTGTCGACCCTTGTGGGTACGCCCAAAGAGATTCAGGCTCAACTCGCTCGGTCGCAGGCTGACCACGTGCTGGTGGTGGCGTTCGACCACATCAAGCCCAGTGTTTTCGCGGCATTGGCGGAAAACTTCACCAACGTCGCTTCATCCATGTTCGAGGTGCTGCTTGAACGTCAGGACCGCGAATCGCTCGAACGGCTGGCAGAAATGCTCGTGCCGCGCAATCCGCTGTCGCCCCGGCTGCTCAAGGAAGCGAGCCTGCTGGTGCAGGCGCGTAAGGCGGTGTTGGAAAGTGGAGACTGGTTGACCGCCGCGAACATCGCACAACTCGCGGAACTGAGCACCCGGAACCCGAGCGCTCAGCCCAATAAGTGGAAGAAGCAACGCCAAATCTTCGCTATCAACCACGGTGGCATCGATTACTTTCCGGACTACGGGCTGGATCGTGACGCTGGTTTCCGTCCACTGAAATCGCTGGCCAAAGTGATTGAAACCTTCGAAGGACACAAAGACGGCTGGGGCATGGCTTATTGGTTCCGCTCCGAAAACAGCTTCCTGGGTGGAAATCGTCCCCAGGATCTACTCGCTTCGGCACCGGACCGTGTCATTGCGGCCGCTGTGGATGAAATTCTTGAAATGACCCATGACTAAGCGATGCGCCAATCTGCCCGCCGATGGCGAGCCACCTAGTGAACCATCCTCGGCCGCGTCTGAGCCTTCGCACAACGACGTCGGTGCCTACGATGCCGTGCTCGAATTGGCCGACAGGATCGGAGTGTCCATTGTCCAGGGGAAGAGTTGAATGGAATGCTTCCGGATCGATGAAAGTGGTTATACCGGCTTTGACCTGATGAACCCTGAGCAGCGGTTCCAAGGAGCGACGGCCATCGCCATTGAGGATGACGAGGCCGGGCGCCTGATCCGGGAGCACTTTCCCAAGCTTCAGGCGGACGAACTCAAGTACCGGGCGTTGGCTCGGCGCCCAGCCAATCACCCCCGTCTGATGGCGCTGCAGCGCGACTTGCTAACCGACCACAAGTGCGTGACCTACGTCTGCGACAAGCGCTACCTGTTGCTGCTGATGTTCCTGGACTACGCGGTCGAGCCGTTCTACTACGAGCGCGGCATGGACTTCTACGAAGACGGGCAGAACTACTCGCTTGCGTCGCTGCTGTATACGGTTGGACCGACGCTCCTCGGCAAAGGCGCGCTCGACCGGCTGTTGGTCAGCTTCCAGCGCGCGGTGAAGGAAAAGAGCTCGGAGGCGCTTGGGAACCTGATCGATGCGGCGTGCGCATCGCGCTGGTGGGAACTGCCGGAAGCGCTTGGCCCGCTTGCGCAGTTCGCTGCCCCTGAATGCCTGAAGGCGATCGTCACGCCGGGCGTCAACACCGATGCTGCTTTCGTGGTGCTGCAGTCCCTGGTCAGTCGGATGGAAATCATGGCTGACGGCCCGTATCGGGTCGAGCACGATCAGTCCAAGAACCTGCTCACTTATCACGACCTGCTGCAGCGGTACATCCGCCATGAGAAACCGATCACGTTTCGTCAATCGGAGATCGCCAGCATCACCTTTCCGCTCAAGCTTCAGTCCGTGACTCAGATCGATTCAAAGCACAGTCCTGCAGTGCAAGTGGCGGACGTGATGATCGGCGCGGCCATCGAAGCGGCGAATACGCTTACCGGACAACGCGCCGGGGTACTGGATGCCGAGAAGGTCATGGCGCTGTACGCCGATCAT
This sequence comes from Pseudomonas profundi, assembly GCF_008638305.1. GTDB lineage: Bacteria > Pseudomonadota > Gammaproteobacteria > Pseudomonadales > Pseudomonadaceae > Halopseudomonas > Halopseudomonas profundi. Next base: position 85,237 of record NZ_VTPZ01000015.1, on the reverse strand, counting down.
CAACTGATCCATATGCTGCCCTCGATCGACTTCGAGGAGCAAAAGCGTTTCCGTCAGGGATCCCAAGCGGGGCAGGTCATCGACTATTTTGCTGAGAACTTCCACAAACCGTAATAGCGAATGGAAGCATGACCCGCCTGTGCCTACTGCGCTGGCGACCGATCAACATCATCAAGGACGCCATCGAAGCGTCTTCCTGTGTAGAGGGGGCTGCATGGCAAGCATTCATTCGGAGTACCACCGCTTCTTGGCGCACTTGGCGCAACGCCAGGTGCATGACGACGTGTGCCGGCTCGCGCATCTGGTGCTTGATCACCTGCAACCTCTGGCTGAAGTTGGTGCAGCGCGCCGTGGACGCTCCACCCGCATGGCGCCACTGGCCGTCGCCCATTTGGCGCAGATGCCGGTCGCGTACCAGGGAGATGGCCACGGACCCGAAGTCGGGCCGGCGCTGGGGCGCCTGCGCCAGCTTGAGGTGGGACCGTTTCGCGGATTCATGCGGCAAGAGACATTCGACCTCAGCCACGACATCACTTTGGTCTATGGCGCCAACGGTACCGGCAAGAGCAGCTTCTGCGAGGCGCTGGAAGTGGCGATGCTCGGCTCCATCAGCGAGGCCCAAGTCAAGCGGGTCGACCAACGGACATACTGCAACAATGCCCGGTTGCGTCGCCATGTCGCGCCCGTCCTGTCTTCCGGAGCACCAGACCAGGCCCAGGCTGTGCAGCCCAACGAAGCGGAGTACCGCTTCTGCTTCATCGAAAAGAACCGCCTCGATGACTTCGCCCGCATCGCGGCGCGTACTCCGGGCGATCAGCGGCAGCTCATCGCTACCTTGTTTGGCGTGGATCAGTTCAGCGACTTCGTGCGCGGCTTCAATCCCGCGCTCGACCAAGACCTGATGCTCGTCGGCGCCCAGGCTACTCAACTCGCGCAGCGGCGCTTGCAGTTGGCGAACTCTGAACAGACGATCGCTGCTTATCCGCAAAAGATCGCGGCGGTGGAGAACTCCGAGCAAGCGCTGGCGCAACGAATGTCGCCCGGCGCGACGTACCAGGCTTGCGTTGACTGGCTGCTCGGCACACCGGAGCAGCAAGGGCGGCTGCCGTACGTCCAGGCGCAACTGGTTGCCGTCCCACCTGCCGTTCATGAGGTGAGCCAAGCGCGGCTGCAGACGCTGCTGGATGAGGCTTATCACCTTCAAGGCCTGTGGCAGGCGGCCACCGGACAGCTTTCGGCGCGTGCTGGGGAAGTGTCGTACGCTAAGCTCTACGAGGCTGTGCTGGCCTTGACTGACGGGGCGACCACCTGTCCCGCATGCGGAACCGGATTGGCTGCTGTCGCACAGGATCCTTTCGCCAAGGCCCGCACGGGCCTGGAGCAGCTCGCGCAGTTGGCCACCCTCCAGCAGCAGGAAGCCGGCCTACGGACGCAGTTGAGCGAGGCGGTGCGGGCGCTGTGGGACGAGATGCGTCGGGTAGTCGCGGTTGGCGCAAACGCTTGTCCTGCACAGTTGCAGGCAGCAGGCCTGCCTCCATTGCCGCCTACCTCGACAGGCGCCTGGCTTGGCGCATGGGTCGATGGCGACCGGCGTGCCTGGAACGCTCTGCTGCAGGTCACGGAAATCATCGAGCGCGCCGACGCGCAAGCCCGCGAAGCGCATGCCCTGCGCGGGGCGCTGGCCCGGGAGCGGGACGCACTGGACCAGCACCGGCTGGAGATCGAACGGCTGCGGACCATACGCATGACAGCCGACCAAGAAATGGCCGCTGCCCGCCAGACCGTGGCCCAATTTGACGAGGCGAACCGTGAGTTGATCGAGTCGGTCGCAACCGAAGTGCCGGTAGTCGCGCACCACCTGCGGGTCAAGGCCGCCTACGACGGCTTCTTGCCCGAAATCCAAGCCTACTTGGCCGCATTGCCGGGCGTGCTGCTCCAGGGCCTCGGAGAACAGGCACGCAATCTGTACAACGCATTCAATCGTGCTGATCCGCCTGGCGACCTCTTGCACGCGTTGTGGCTGCCTGTCGCCGAAAACGGCAAGATCGAAGTAGAGTTCACCGGTGAGCCTGGCGTGCGCTATGACGCGCTGGTGGTCTTCAGCGAAGGGCATATCAAGTGCCTGGGTCTGGCGATTCTGCTGGCGAAGAACATCGCGCAGGGGTGCCCCGTGGTCATTTTCGATGACGTCGTCAACGCGATCGACGATGACCATCGTGACGGAATCTGGCGTACCTTCTTCGAGGATGGCTTGCTCGTCGGCAAGCAGGTCATCCTCACCTCACACGCCGAGGAGTTTCTGCACCGGATCCAGCAGGAATTGGGCGCCCGGCGGGCCGGGTCCATCAAGCGCTACAAGTTCCTCCCGCACCAGGGCGAGCATGAGCTGCGCGTTGACAGCGATCCACCGACGAAGAACTACGTCCTGTTGGCCCAGCAGGCGTTGGCAGCCGATGAGAAGCGTGAGGCGCTGCGCCAGGCGCGGCCCGCGCTGGAGAGTCTGACTGACCGTCTCTGGACTTGGCTGGGCCGGCGAGCAGATGGGCGCATCGAACTCAAGCTAGGCGGGCCACGCTCCCCCTGGGAATTGAACAACAAATGCGCAAAGTTGAGATCAGCCGTCGATCGCATCTCCGCGCAGCATGCTGGCGCGCCAGACGTCGTTGTCGCTTTGACCCGGCTGCTTGGTGTTGGTGCAGGAAGCATTGAATGGGGGTGTCTCAACAGCGGTGTCCACGATTCCCAGCGAGACCACGAGTTCGACCGCTCCTTAGTGAGAGTCATTGTCGAATCGATTACGGCGTTGGACGCTGCGTTAGATGTTCTGCAGAACCGATGAGCACTACAGCCACGCGGGACAGCATTCGCCTAAAGGTATTTCTTGAAGCTGCCCGCGGTCAGGCTCACGGCCAGCCCCAGCAAGGCGGCGCTCGGCAGCAGAATCAGCAGTGGATGCACCGAGATCGGCAAGGCCAGGTACGTGACCCAGGGCAGAACGGCCAGCGGCATCAGGCTTGCTTTCGCGCGGTGGTAGATGAAGCCCGATTCGCGGCCCGCGCCGAACCGGCGCACGTCCCTCCGCACTAGGCCGTCGATCAGGCCGACGAATGCCGCGGTGAGGATCAGCGGCAACGTGAGCACCAGGACCAGCAGGCGCACAAGGAAGGTCAGCGTCGTGAAGGCTGCGGCGATCAGGTAGCTCTCGGTCCAGACATAGGCCTGGCTGATGTAGTAGCGAAAGTTGCGTGTCTGCCCGTGGCTGGGTGCACGGGCGCGCTCGGCGGTCTGGCTCATGCGCTCCAGCAAGCCCGAGCGCACGAACACCCATTCGTATCCGGTATCCACCAGCTCGTGCGCCGTGCGCCCCGGTTCCTGCACGACCACGCTGCGCGTGAAGTGGTTGGACAGGTGCCCCAACTCGTACTGCAACATCTGCTGGGAGTGTCGCCAGCCCTCGTCCTTCCAGAACAGGTGCATTCCGACGCACTCCACGACAATGGAGAACAGCAGCGAGCCGATCAGCACCCCCAGCAGCCGGAACGGCAAGGTGATGGTGCCGACGATCAGGCCTTGGCGCTGGTTCTGCTCCCGCTGCGCGGTCGAGGCGGCATCCTTCATGGCGAGGCCTCATTGCCGGCGCTGTCGTCGGTGGCCACCGGGCCAGGTTCGGCCGCAGCGGCATCATCCAACAGGTCGTCGGGCAAGGCCCCGTCCTGCAACGCCGGGGAACTGGTGAGCTCCCACCACTGCGTGGCCTCGCTGTAGCTCTGGCGCATGTAGCCCGCCAGTTGTTGCAGATCCTGCGGCATGACCTCATCGGGGTCCGGTGCCGGCAGCGGCATGCGAACCTTCCAAAGCTGGCCGCCCTGCAACAATGCGAAACATTGGCCCTTGGGTAAGGCGACGACGTGCGACGGCTCGATCATCGGCACGCTGGACATGCTGATGCGGTCCTGCGTGTTGCTGGTGAAGTCCGTCGCGCCGCGGATGTCCGAGCTGTCGGTCGCGCCGGAGACGATGGTGGTCGTATAGACCTCGACCTTCGGCAATTGCCGGGTCAGCAGTTCGGCGGTGGCCGTCTCCCTGACCCTCAGCATGAACAGATTGTTGAAATTGCCAATCACTTGACCCGCTTTGGCGCGGTTCCCGATACGGGCCTCGATGTCCGAAAGCGTCTGCGTGTACGCGGTGACCTGCAGACCGGCGCCGCCGCCTTTGTTGATCAGCGGCACGAACTCGTCACCCATCAGTTCATTGAATTCATCCGCGTGGACGTTGATCGGCACGCGCGTGCCAGCCGATGCGCCCGGCAGGCCGTCATCGATCCCGTGCTTGTAGATATGGCCTGCCACCGAAACGAGATCGCTGAACATCGAGTTGCCGACCGCTGCGGCGACCTCGGCATCGGATAGCGCGTCCAGGCCCACATAGACGACTGCGCGCTTTCGGATGACCTGCATCCAATCGAAGATCGGGCGGGGGTCGGCCAGGTCGGAATAGTTCGGCGCCAGAAGCTGGGAAATCTTCCCGCTGGTGAGCTTCTCCAGCAGCGGCAGCAAAGACGCGACGATCTTGTCGAAATACGTCTTGTCGTAGCGAACCGCCGAGCGCAGGCCGTCGAGCACCGGGTCGTAGTTACGGGCCTGGGATAGGTACTGCTCCAGCGCCACCACGCGCTTCTCGCGCCCAATCATGTTGCGCGGGATGTTCTTCTCGTTGAGCTTGGCCTCGATCTGGACGATCACCTCCCAGGCTTTGGGCTCGGTCTTGGCGAAGTAGTGCTGGGCGTACTCGATGAACAGCGCGTCGATGTTGATGACGTGCCGCTGGATCAGCATGTAGTCCGGGCGCTGCCCCAGTTCCACCAAGGCGCGGGCAATGATGTTGACGAAGCGCCACGCGAATTCCCTGAAGGCTGCGCTGTTGCCTTCGCCGGAGAGCTGCCCCGCGATGCGGGTGGCGACTTCCGAGATGCGACCGAATCGGCCTACGGCGTTGTAGCGTGCCGAAATGTCCGGCCACCCCAAATGGAAGACATAGAACTCGCCTTCGCGGCCCGCGCGCTTGGCCTCGACATACATCCGCTTCAGGAGATCGGCATCTCCTTTGGGGTCGATGACGATCACGACCTCGTGTTCGCCCGCGGCGTTCCTCCGGCGGATGTCTTGAGTGACGAAGAGTTCGGCCAAACGTGTTTTGCCCACCCTTGTCGTTCCCAAAACCAAGGAGTGGCCCACGCGCTCACCCAGCGGCAGGCTGACGTCCACCTCGTCGGGTTCGATGCCGTGCAGGCGCGGCAGGCCGCCCACTGGCGGCAGCGGCCGCACCGGATTGAAAGGCACGTCCCAGCCGGTGAGTTTCGATAGCCGGGACAGCGGGAACGGCGCGAACTCCAGCCGTTCCTCCAGGCGCCGGGCCAGCCGATAGGCCGGCGTCGGCTCGACGTAGCGCCGAAACTCTGGCCGGTACGTCTGCATGAGCCTATGGGTGTGTTTCTGCTCCCACAGAAAGCCGCGTCCCACAAACAGACGTTGCTGGCTGACCGGCACGTCCTTGCTGGTCATCACGTAGCGCGGCAGGCGACGGATGTTGCGCCGGTAGCACAGGATGACGCGGGCATCGCGGTAGCGGATCGCGCCATAGGCTCCGAACGCCAGCGCGCTGCCGACACCCATGGCGGGGCTCAGCGCGAGCGACCACGGGGCCACCAGGGACAGAAACGCGGCGCCTGCACACGCCGCGACGGTATATAGCTCCACCGCTGGGCGAAGCAGAACCTCGACCGGCTGTTTCCCCGACATGGCTTCATTGCTCGATGCCGGTGGCCGTGACTAGCGCCGGGTAGTGCCGCAGGCCCAAGCGCTCGGCCAAGTCGTCGCCGGACACGGGCGCAAGCGGCACGCCGGACGCCAGTGCGCGCAGCCGCGCCAGGCCTTGCACGGTCTCGACGTTGACCACCAGACCGACCGCGCCGCGCTCGCGCAATGAGGCTGCATGGCGGCGCAACCAGGCCTGGGAAGCCTCGTCGTCGCCCACGACCACGAAGGGACGCAGGCCCGGGGCCTCGATCACCCGCCGCGCGACGGTGCCGGGCGTGAGCTTGGCGCTGCGCACCGGCAACATCGCGGCCTCATCCGCCGGCGTGGCCGGGATCTGAGTCGCAGGGATGGGCGATCGGGCCGGAGTGTTGGCGCGCGGCTGGAGGCTCAGGGCTTCGTAGTACGGCAGCGCCGACGTGCCGCCACGGTCTTCGACCAAGATCAGCGGCTCGCCGGCACGCGAGGCCAGCGGCAGACCCGCCAGCAGCACGAGCAGGCCTTTCGCCGCGAGATGGGCCAGATGGGATTTCGTCATGGGGTGGTCTCCTGGCGCGCGGCGAGGACCGCGGCGGTTGGGCGCGTGCCCTGCACGCGGGCGAGGTGGCGGGAAACGCTCCGCCGGTAGCGGGCTGCGGGCTCGCCCCCCGCGGGGCGGTGGTAGCGGCCGATCGCCAGCAGCCAGTTCTCCCCCGGGATGTGCTGCTCCTTCAGGATCTCGGAGGCGATGGCGAGGTTGCGGTACGGATCGAGCAAGTCGCACGGGCTGGTGAAGCGGTGCTTGTGGTAGCCGAGGTTGATCTGACCCAGGCCCGCGTCGATGCGCGTGTGCGGCGTGGAGCGCATCGCCTGCTGCAAACCGGCGCAGGCGTCGGCGCGGGTCGCATAGCGGCGCGATTGGCCGGCGACGTTGAGGGACCACGGCCACGGGACGATGCGTCCGTTCCGCCGGATGCCGCTCTCCTGCAAGGCCACGGCGTAGAGCACCGTGGAGGGAATGCCCGCACGTTGGGCGGCAAGCTGATAGGCCGGAGGCGGAACCTCCTGGGCATGGACGGCGCAGGCGTACAGGCCAGCAGCGATCACCAGTACGCGAAACCGCGCCGTCAGGGCTGGCGCTGCCATTGGCCGTTCACCTCGCGCACGACCGCGGGCAGATCGCCGGGCAGACCCAGCGACAGCCAGCGGCCGCCGTCGTGGTTGAGCGTGATGGTGCCGCTGCGCACCCGTGTCGGGTCGATCTGTGCGCGCTTGGCCCAGTCGCGGATGCGCGCGTCGTCCTGGCGGCTGCCGACCATGTACAGGTCGAACTCGGTACCTGAGGATTGCAGGCGTTGCACGAGCTGTCCGCAGGCCGCGCAGCCGTCCTTGACGAACACCGCCGTGCGGCCGCCGCCGCGCACTGCGCCGCCGCTGGGTTTGTCGTCAGGCAGGTTCACCCGTTGCATGCCGGGGTTCAGGCGCTGCCAGGCTTCGTCGTAGGCACGTTGATAGGCAAGCAGCTTCTCGACGCGGCGCGCTTCGATTTGCACCTGCAGTTCTGCGTAGCGCCGCCGTTCCTCGTCGGTGCGGGCCTCGATGCCCAGGGCGGACAGAGGGTCCAGGTTAGGCGAATAGATGCCCAGCGGCCCGTCCATCAGCTCGCGGTATAGCGCCCATTCCTGCGGTTGGAGGCCCCAGTCGCCTGCTACCTGGTCGTCCGGGGTTCGGGCGACCAGCGGACGCTCCTGGTTCTGCGCATTGCGGGCCGGGGCGGTGACCGGCTGCTGCGCCCAGGCGGGCAATTGGGCGGATGCCAGCAGGAGCGCGGAAAGGATGATCGACGGATTCATGTGGTGTGCTCCGGTCAGGGAATCGCCACGCGACGGGTCTGGTTGCCGGCCTGGAACACGGCGGTGTTGCCCTCAATCGCCTGTAAGTGCCACGGGCCGAGCGCATCACCTGGCAGCAGCACCTGAAGCTGGTCAGGCGTGAAGTCCGCACTGCTCGGCGCAACGGACACGCTGCGCTGGCCAGCGCGCAATTCGGCGCCGACGACGCGGAACGGCAGCGGCGGCGGTTCGGGCTTGGCGGCGGCCTTGCCCGATGCGCGCGGCTGGGCGGGTGCTGCGGCGCGCGGAACGGGCGCAGCGGTCTGGCGCGCCTTGATCTGCTCGACCTCCGCGCGCAGCGCCTGAAGGTCGTCGGCAGCGGCATAGCCGCTCAGCGTTTTCTCAACCTGGGCAGCGCGTGCTTCCAAGACTTGGCGGGTGTCTTTGAGGTCTGCCGCCGTTGCGACGGCCGAACGCTGCTGGATGGCCTCGATCGACTCGACCAGGCCCGCCGCCCGGGCTTCCAGGCGTTGCAGGCGGGAATCCAGCCGTTCCTGGTCGGCCTGGTCGTTCATGGTCTGGTAGCCCAAGGCTACGAAGACGCTGAGGCCGATCAGCCAGAGCCACAGAAGGCTCTGCACCATCACGACGGCGGCCGGGCGCCGGGCAGACTGTGGGGCGCTCATGGCTGGCCTCCCGAAACCGAAGGCTCCAGCGGGAACGTCTGCACCGCCTCGGCGGCGGGTGGCTCGGATGCGGGTTCGATGACCGCGCTGTCGGCGGGCCGTTCGAAGCAAATCTGCCGTGCGCGATCATCCGCGTGCAGTTCCCAGGCCGGGCCAGCCAGTGTGAGCAGCGCATCGCGCAAGGTCATGGGGCCGAGGTGCAGGTGCGCCGCCGGCAGCGGCAGCGCGTACAGCTCGATTACCGCGTGCGCCGTCTGGCACAGGCTGTAACCGCTGCGCTTGAGCACATGCCGCAGCCCATCGCCGACGGTGGCGCGGGCATCTTCGGGCATGGACACGTCGATGGTCTGCAACAGCAGGTCGCGTTGCGCCGCTCTGGGTGCCAGCTCGACCAGCGTGTAGCGACCGTAGCGCACGACGGGGATGTACTCGGGCGCCTCGGGTTCGGGCGTGGCCAACACTTCCTCGATGGCATCAGGTGCGGGCGGCGCAGTCGTCGTAGCGCAGCCGCCAGCCAGCACCGACCAGAGCAGGCCGAGGACTCCTGCCAGCAGGCGGCGTTCGGGATGGTGAAACCAAGGTGGAGAGGGGCACATAAGCTCGGCGTCCTGAAACAACGAGCCCTCACCATCGCCGCTAAGGCCCGGGGCAGCAGCAAACAATGCGAACCACGCTGCGTCCGATTTGCCGGCAGCGGTCTAGTCGAACAAAAGCGGCCTTGAGGGCGCCGAAACGGAAAAGCTCAGTCGCGGTCGGCGGATGGAGGCCGGCCGCTTGACTGCTACTATTTGTTAAAACACCAGTGGACGGGGGCGTAAATGAGGGTTTCTCGGGTCAGGTTGATCAATTTCGCCAATTTCTCGGATGTTGATGTCGAGACGGGGGAAAGTATCGTCATCGTGGGAGAGAACAAGGTTGGCAAGAGCAATTTCATTCGCGGCCTGCAGTTGATCCTTGATCCGGGCTTGTCTGAACGCGATCGACAACTGGGGCTTGAACATTTCTGGGACGGACTTGGCGAAGACAAGGTTGGTGCGACCATTGAGGTCTCTGTGGATCTAACGGACTTCACAAACGATCCCCGGCTGATGGCTCACCTCAACGATTGCGTGATTGATCCTGGCCCACCCATGGTGGCCCGACTCACCTACCGCTTCCAGCCTAAGGCGGGCCTGGGGCGCGCCCCGGAATCGTTGAAGGACTATGAGTATGTGATCTTCGGTGGCAACGATCCCGAAATGCGTATCGGCGGCGCACTTCGCCGGATGTTGCCAATAGATGTTCAGGTAGCCCTGCGTGACGCTGAGAAGGACCTTGCGAGCTGGCGCAATTCGCCATTGAGGCCACTCATTGAGGATCTTGCCGCGTCGTTGGATGATGACGCCCGTGAGGAGATTCAGAATCAGGTCGACCAAGCACAGCGAGAGCTGGCTGGACACGAGGAAGTGGTAGCGACAGCAGAACGGATCAGCGAACGGCTGATCGCAATCGCCGGGGGGCAACATGCTGTCCCGGTATCGCTCGGACTTGCACCTACACGAGTGGATGCATTGCTGCGTAGCCTTCGGCTGCTTATCGACAACGGTGTTCGCGGTGTCGGCGATGCCAGCCTAGGAACGGCGAATCTGATCTTCCTGGCCTTGAAGAGCCTCGAACTCGACCGTCTCGTCTCCGAGGGGGAGCGCGACCACACATTCTTCGTCGTCGAGGAGCCCGAAGCGCACCTGCATCCGCATGTCCAGCGTCTTGTCTATCGCTACTTTCTCGGCACAAGAGCGGAAGATGAGGACGAAGCCCCTCCACTGACGACAATTCTCACTACTCACTCGCCGCATATCGCAAGCGTTACACCGATTAGGTCCATCGTTCTCCTGCGTCATAACGCAACGGACGGGAAAACCGTCGCGGTTTCGACCGCGAACACACCTTTCACACAGAGGGATGAAGACGACCTCCAGCGCTACATCGACGTCACTCGCGGAGAAATATTATTTTCCCGGGGAGTGATTCTGGTTGAAGGGGACGCCGAGCGCTTCATCATTCCCGCGTTCGCCGACGCCCTCGGGATTCCTTTCGACATACTTGGAATCACTGTGTGCTCGGTCGGGGGGACGAACTTCACTCCTTATGTGAAGCTTTTGGGCCCTAAAGGGCTAAATATTCCACATGTAATTTTGACAGATCGCGACCCGGTCAATGGCAAACCTCCACTAGCCCACAGGCGATTAATTAATCTCTTAAACGAGGTCGATGACGAATATGGTTACGATGACCTGGATATAGATGAGGTGCTCAAATACGCCGCAGAGTTTGGATACTTCGTCAACGAGAGCACGCTGGAATCCGACCTATTTGCCGCCGGAATGACCGAGGCGATGAAGTCGGTAATCGAGCAGGAGTTGCCGCTGAGGCAAGTCACCCGGGACGCATTGCAAGAGTGGGTGGATGATCCGGATCAGGTCGATGAAGACCGGCTGCTGAAGTTGATTGAACGGATTGGCAAGGGGAGATTTGCACAGGCACTTGCGCCGTCGGTGTCTGAGGACGTTTGCCCGGCCTACATTCGCTCTGCGCTGGAGCATATCCGCGATGCCGTCGCGTAACGTCGGTACAGCCTACCTGGCGCAGGCTGCCGAGTTGGCTGGAAATCCAGGGCAGTTGGCAGCTTACAACTCTCAAGGACATTGTGTGGTACTCGCTGGTCCCGGGAGCGGTAAGACCAAGACACTCGTCCTAAAGCTCGCCCGCATCCTGGCCGAAGACGTCGAGGCCCCTCGTGGCGTTGCGTGCATCACTTATAGCCAGGAGTGCGCTCGCGAACTCGCTCGCCGAATTGAAAACTTGGGACTTCAGCAGGCACCTAATCTTTTCATTGGTACGGTCCATGGGTTCTGTCTGCGTCATCTCTTGATGCCGTATGGACGCCTGGCCGGCCTGCCCATATCTTTCCCACTTTCGGTAGCCACTCAACGAGTCAGTGATCGGTTGTTGAAGCAAACTGGAGATGCGCTTTTCGGCCAGAACCATCCGTACAAAGTTATTGACCTCGGGCGGCATCGCCGTTCCGTGCTCAATCGAAATAGCGTCGCTTGGCGTAGCGAGGAGGAACTCGCTGCCTGGGCCGAGGCCTACGAGGCCGCTCTGCGCGACGAGGGGCTGATTGACTACGATGACATGGTTGTCTTCGGCCAGCGTTTGATCGCCGAGCACGACTGGGTACTACCTCTGGTTCAGGCAAAATTCCCCGTGCTCGCGGTGGATGAGTACCAGGATTTAGGCGTGGCACTGCATCGCATCGTCAAACGCCTTGCCTTCGACGGGGGTGTCCGACTTTTCGCTGTCGGGGATGCGGATCAGTCGATATATGGATTTACGGGAGCTGATGGCGCGTTGCTCATGGAATTGGCGGCTCGCAGAGACATTGAGCCTGTCCAGCTTCAATTAAATTACCGTTCTGGTGCAGGGATCGTGACTGCGTCAGAGATGGCGCTTGGAGAAGCCCGAGGCTATCAAGCGAGCGATCCTGCGCGACAAACGACCATCGAATTTGTCCTGCGCCCGGGTGGTATGGCGGACCAGGCTGCGCACGCCGTCGCGCAGATCATTCCGGCGGCCTTAGCCTCCAAGCCGGGACGAACACTGGGCGATATCGCGATCCTATACAAAGACTATCGCGCAGGCGATATCGTGGCTGAAGCTGTGGCAACCGGTGGTCTCGATCACATCCGTGTGGATACCGCAGCACCTTACCGCAAGGTTGCCCTAACAAGTTGGGTAGAAGATTGTGCGGCGTGGTGCGCGGGTGGCTGGCGTGTTGGACGCCCACAATTGCGTGGACTACTCGACCGCTATCGCGCATTTCATCGGGCGAGCTTGGACGATTCACAGGCCAAGCGCGAAGAGCAAGAGCTAACCGCCTTGCTATGGGAGCTGCGTGCTGACCAGCAACCTGCGCGAGAATTTGTTGCTTCGCTGCGCAACGGTGTAGTGGATCATCTGCTGGCGGCTGAATTGGCGCTCGCTGATCAGAAGGAGCAACTGGATCGCATGACGGCAGCGCTCGCTGAAGGCGGTGCACTGGCTTCGCTAGACATCACGAGTTTGGGCGGTCGGGACGGTTCGCCCGATCACCTGAATCTGCTGACACTGCATTCCGCAAAGGGCTGTGAGTACGACGTCGTCATCATGGTTGGACTCGACCTCGGAAATCTGCCGTGGCGCAATGAAACTCCAGAGAAGTTGCGCGAAAGTCGCCGGCTCTTCTATGTGGGACTCACACGTGCTCGCGACGAGGTCCACATGCTGTATTCGGGCTTCGTTGATGGCCGCTATGGCCCTATGCGCTTTGGGCGCTCGCCATTCCTTGATGAGCTGGAGGCGCGAATGCGTGCCGCTGGCATTTGAGTGTGAACCCGGGAATCTGGAGTGTCGGTGCTGCGTCGGCGCATGTCGAGCAACACCACAGTCGAGCTACATCTTTGCAGCCAAGCGATTGGCTGCGAAACGCTCGCGCGCGAGTCTGGCGGCGTTATTCATCGAGTCTAGGTTATCGATACACCATAGACCGTTGATGCAAAGAAAGCGCTCACTAAGCACTGCTTCAAGTATGTTTGGAAGGGTTGCGTTGAAGAATCCGGCACCCTTGACCGTTGGGGCCGGATCTAGCTCAAGCATCGCGACCGGCAGGTCAGAAAGGCACGGGCCGAAGTGGCCGGCCGAAGGGAACTTGCCCCCAAACTCGGTGCGCAGACGCTCCTTTCCCATGCTCTTGGTGAGAGTGCTATATCGCTCCTGCCGCAGCAACCAAAGAGACTTGATGCCCGCCTCGCGGTACCGCTCTTGGCGTTTACGGTAGTCACGGAGCGACTGATACGATCTTTGGATCTCGACAGCCAACCTAACCCCATTGCGCTCACCCCAGACATCAGCCTGCCAGCGACCTGCATCACCCGAACCCGGCATTTCAACCGAGGCACGGAATCCAAGATCTTCAAGCACGCTGCGCACAAGTATCTTGGCCGCCAGGTGCCATTGGCTTTCTTCGGAAGTACTGCACGCACCTCCTAGATGCGCGAAGAAGGGGTACCCATTAGCACTAACCTTGGGAATCGCTGGAGCGTTGCAGCAAGGCATCAGCAGATCACCGACGCAGTACGCCCGTTGCAACTCTTCCCACTGCGCCTGAGACATATGCAGTGCGTTGGCTGCACCAGTACCATCTGCATATGCTGCTTCGATCACCATAGCCATAGTGCCTCCTTGAATCTCGGTATTGTCTGATCAGTTTAGCCTTCCCCGCGCTGGGACCGGGGCGGTGATCGAATCCTCCGAGCAGCAATTTCCTAGAAAAATGCCGGCACCCCCGAAAGGATGCCGGCAGACAGCAGATCACGCAGTTACCAATTGCCGGGCCAATGCGACCTCGACGGAATCACCATCCTGGTTCAGGACATCGAGCCCCGATTCGGGTACATCGCCCGAAGTGGACTGCGAGACCATGATCTTCTTGGCCATCAGCTCCAGGCAGGTCATCTGCGAGGAGCCGGCGTAGCCCAGGTAGATCACGCGCACGGACAGCTTCTGCCCGATACGCCAAGAGCGGCGTGCCGCCTGCTGGAGCGAATACACGTTGTAGCCCGACTGCATGAACACGATCGTCGGAAACTCCAACAGGTCCAATCCCGTCTTGACAAGCTCGGGATTGGTGATGAGCACGTCGATGCCACGGTCCAACTGCTCGGCGATCCAGTCCTCGCGGCGGCTGGCATCCACGCTTGCGCGCAGTACCGCCACTTTGAAGCCTTCCTGCTCCAGCAATACCTTCAACCGGCTAGTCGTGTCGCGCGTGCCGGTATAGACCGTGTAGGCCAGAACCTTGCGGCCCTGTGCTTTCTCTTCCCTGCAGATGTCGATCAGCTCACGCTCCTTGGGGCTGATCTCGAACTCGTTGAACTGAGCCGGGACGAACGCCAAGGTATTGCGTGTGCGCGGATGCACCACGGTCTCCGACCGGAAGCAGCAGTCCGGCCAGGCCAGCAGCACGTTGAGGACCACACCCAGCAAGGTTGTATCGCGTCGCGCCAGAGCCTGTTTCAGCTCCGCGGTCAGCCGACCCGCCAAATCGCGGTAGGCCGCGGCTTGCGCCGTGTCCATCGCGACTTCACGGAACTCCTCGTCATACGGTGGCAGAACGTTGCCGCCGATGTCTCTGAGTTTGAGGAAGATCGTGAACGGCAGGATGCAGCGCAGCACGCCCTTGGGGCCGAAGCCCGGAGCTTTGACCGTTCTGACACTGACTTTCGTGCCTTTCGCGGTCTTGTGCGCCGTCCCGGTGCTCTCGGAATAAATGTCCTTCAGGACACCGTGATCGCGCATGAACGCCATCGCGGCCGAGGTCATGCTGCCGCTCGTGGTCGGGCGATAGCCGTCTTCGATCATCCGCCCGGGAAGGGCTCGGAACAGCAGGTAGAACAGATCGTCGCCGTAGCCGCCCATCAACGTGCCGGTCAGCAGTAAGGTCTTGCGAGCCTTCGCCGCCAGCACGCCCATGGCCTGGCCCTGGGCGCTGCCGCCGTTCTTGTACTCGTGGGCCTCGTCGGCGATGAGCAGGTCGAACGTGCCTTGCGGCAGGTAGCGCTTGATGAACTCGGACGGTTGATAGCCGCCCTCGCCAAAACCGAACTCCATGTTGGCCATCGCACGTTCCATGCGCGTGGCTTGACGGTCGGAAAACACCAGCTCGCCGTTGCCGTCCATGAGGTTGATGAACTCATGGATGTTGTCGCCCAGCATCGACGCCAGGAACCCGTCGCCGAACTTCTGCATCAGCTTCTGCGCGGTGACTTCCCCGATCGTCGGGATGCGCTTCAACGCTTTCAGCACGGCCGAGGACTGGTCGCTGCCGGACAGGCTGCGCGGGCGGATCAATGTCCACAGGGGCGCGGCGCAATGGCTGCACTTCCTGCGGTACTCCTCGGCTTCGAGCGCGACCGGGTTGACCGGCTCGCCGTCGAGGTCGGTGATGACCGTGCCGCAGTCAGGGCACGCTGCCACGTCGCCATGGCGGGTGCGCCGCGTGGTGAAGACAGGCTTCCAGTGGAATCCCATCCGCATCCTGACGCGCCCCAGGACAAAGAACTCCTGGCCCGTGGGCTGCACACCCAACTGCTCGCGCAGCTTGATGAGCTTGACCAGCGTGTCCGGGCCGTTGAGCACCCAGACCTTGGCGCCTGCCACCGTCTCCTGGATCTCGCGCCGCCACTTGTAGACCAGGTGCGGTGGAGAAAGAACCAGGGTACGGCGATAGCCTTCGGCGTTGAGCACGGCGGCTGTGGCGATACCAACGGTCGTTTTGCCGCAACCCATCTCGCCGTTGACGATCGCGGCGTGTTCGCCACGGTCGATCAGCAGCTCGGCGGCGGCATGGACGACTTCGGCTTGGGCTTGGAATAGCTTGCGTTTGAGGCTGGCGACGACGAGTTGACGATGCGCCTGCGGCTGGCCGGTATAGACCGGCGGATTGGCGCTGTTGAGGGCGTCGAGCAGTTCGTCGCCGAACTCGCCGACAAAATCCTGAAGGCTCAGGGTCAGAGGGTTGGATTCCGCGTCGAGCAGTTCGCCCTGTACGGGCGTGGCTTCGGCGGTAGTGTTTTCGAGATCGAGGGACATGGTGATGCTCCAAAGAAAATGGGGCATGCACCACCCCCAAAGGGGCAATGGCCTGCCCCAGGGTGGGAAGATCAATCGGCACACGGCCGACGGTGGATGGAAAACGCAGGCGCTGGCGGCCTGCTGGTGAAATGTGCTTAGTCTTCGGACGGCAGCACGATGGATGTGAGATGGCGTTTCGCATCGGTGACGATGCGAATGCGCAGCGCACGATGAATCACGTAGTGCGATTCCAGCAAAGCACCCGATTGAAGTGCGATGCCGTTGGCTTGCCATTGCCCGTCGCTGACGTCCCCCCAGTCGCCACGGACATGGCGACGGAAGTACGGAATCGGGTCAAGACGACCGGCGCGGACCAGGCGGTCGATACCTTCGCTGAGGATGAGTGCACCTACCGGAAACAGCAGGTCCTGGCAGTAGGTTTCGATGTGTCGGGATGCCATGGATTCCTCCTTGATGGATTCATTGAGCCACGACACCCCTGGCGGAGTGAAGTGGCTCCGTCAGGTGACTGGGATGACGATGGGTGACTTCAGATCATGTCGCGCTCTTCGGGAAGCTGGACAACCGTGGTCTGGTGGTCTTCGCTGGTCTTGACGATCAGAACCAGCTCCGGCGTGATCCGGTAGTAGGAGATCATCAGGTTGTCCTGTTGGAGTGCGACGTCGTTGGCCTTGCGGGTGGCCTTGTCGATCTCGCCCCAGTCACCGCGCACATGGCGCTGGACATAGGTCAAGGGGTCGATCAGGCCTTTGCGGGCCAACCAATGCACCTTCTCGCTCAACTTCAGCGAGCCCGGTGCGAACAACGGTTGCTTCTGCGGCGCGGGCCGCTTGAACAGATTTGGGAACATGGTGTTTCTCCTTCGATGTGGTACAGCAGGACAGCAGCGCGTCCGGTGGATTAACGAATGGTCAAGACGTCGCCCCGTGTCGGGGAGCCAGGCGTCATGTCCCACGCGCGGATGACAGGTACGAACTTGTCGGTGAGGATGCGGGTCTCGGCGATGGAGCCGTCTTCGCGTTCGGTGAATTCCCGCTGGAGCGTCTTGTCCTTGTGGGTGTCACCTTTGACGACGAGCACGCGCCCCGTCTTGGAGCGCACAACCCCCGAGATCGCGCCTGCGGCCAGAGCCAGGGCGAGATGCCAGTGGGACAAGGCCCGCGCCGGTGGACGCAGCGACTGCTGCGCGGCCCCCAGGTGCGTGTCCTGCGACGGCCAGAGGCCTTGCAGCCTGCCAACCTCGTCGGCGAACTGCTCGGGCTCCATCGTCACGCGGAAGAAATGCTCCGGCTCGGCCGGACTGGCGGGGACGATGTACGGCAGGAACGGCCATTCGCTCGGCAGTTCGTCAGCTTCGATCTCGCCTTGCCCAACCTGCAGCAGCAGATTGCGCACGGCCTTGACGCCATCCGAGGCCTGCTCGCGCTGGCGCACCCGCCGGCCGAAGATCACAACTTGCTTGAACTGCGTCTCCACCGCTCGGTAGATGCGCAGGTCGGTGTAGTGGCGCGTCAGCCAGCCGACCAGCTCCGCGTCGAGCACGTAGCCGGGGACGATGAAGACCAGCACGCCGCCGTATTGCAGCAACGACAAACTGCGCTGGTAGAACAGTTTTTCGAGGCGGGCACGACCCTGGCCCTGATAGCCGATGTTGCCGTTGACGTCCTTGGACAGGTCGCCATACGGCGGGTTGAGCCAGAGCAGTCCGAACGACTGCTTGGAGACCATCGTGTCCATCAGGTCCGCGTGCAGGCAGTGATCGACCAGGCCGCGGGCATGGCGTGCCCGCTCCGCGTCGAACTCAACGGCGAACGCCTTGGCCTGCTCGCGCCCGAGGGCGTGGGCGGCTTCGGCGATCGCTACGCCTTCGCCGGCGCAGGGATCGAGGATGCACATCGGCCCGTCGCTGGGCATCAGTGCGTTGAGGGCTCTTTCGAGCGTGGGTTCATCAGTCGGGAAATACCCGTTCTTCACGAAATTGCGGGCAAGCCGCGGGAACATGAGGGCCATGGAAGTCTCCTGGTTGGCGGGGATGAAAGACGGAAGCACACCAAGGCGTGCCTCCGAGGGTGGGTCAGGCCGCTACCACTTCCGGCGTCCAGATCTTGGCCGGGTATGGATAGGCGGTGAGCACGTCACTGCGGATCAGGGAGCCCAGCGCCAGGGTCAGCGTCGGCACGTCGATGGCGAGCCGATGGCCTTCCAGCGGCCCGAGGGCGAACGGAAGGCGGCCCAGCATCTCGCGGCTTTGCAGCAGTTCCAGCACGGTCTCGCGCCAGTGGTCGAGCAGCGGCAACGGGCACGTGTCCCGCACCAGCGTCCACAGGCGGTCGAGCCGGTGGGCGCTGTCGCGTGGCAGCAATGCCAGCGCGCTGGCGTTGGCCTTGTCGGGCTTGACGCAGCGCCGGTCGAACAGCCACACGTTGGACAGCGAACCGAACAGCGTTCGCCGGTAGGCGCGCGTGATGCGCTTTTCCAGGCGATCGACGTTGCCGATGAACACCGGGACGCTGCCGCCTTGGTCGGTGATGACGTGAAACTGGTCCAGTCCCTGCTCGTCGCGCCCAAGGGTCAGGCGAGCGAGGAACTGCTGGACGGCGGTGTCCCGCGCCCAGATCGACAGGAAGATCAGGTTGCCCTGGTCGTCGCCGACGCAGGCGTCGGCCATCACATCCGGGCATTCGTCGATGCGGTACAGCGTGGTGGAAGAAGTGTGTGCGGGCATGGTGGTGTCCTCGGATGAACGGGAACAGCACCGCCCGCTGGGGCAAGTGCTGCCCCTGGGGGTGGAAGAAAACCGCTCAGTCCGGCTCGAACTGCCGGGTGTGCGGGTTGAAGTGAAGCACCTCGTCCACCGCGGTGATCGGCGTGAAGCCGTCCAGGTAGATGTTGTTGAGGTACTGGTCGCGGTAGGTCAGTGCCTGCCGCGCCTGTTTCTCGGTGAGGCCGTTGCTGATGAAGTACTCCAGCATCTCCTCGTCGGAGGACACTTCGTCGTTGGACAAACTCCCTTCAACGAGCGCCAGCAGCGAGGGGGAGAGCGCAGCGAGGATCAGGTCCATGTCGGTTCCTCCTGGCTCAGACCATCAGCGTTGCGGCGGGTGCCGTGACAGCCGTGGGTGTGCGTCGCCGAGCGTGGTAGGCGCGAACGCCTGCACGCCATTCGGCAGACTGCTCCGGTGCAAGGTCCAGATAGGACAGCGGGCACGAGTAGTAGTACGGGTGCATGGACTCGTCCAGCGGCTTGTAACCCCACTGGCCGCCGCTGCGTTCAAGCAGATCGCAGCGGATGTAGCGCAGGGATTGGCCCGGCGCGAGATCACGATGTACGCCTTCGACCTTGGCCGTCACTTCCGCGACAGACCAGAGGACGTTGCCGCGCAGCGCGTGGGCGATGACCTTGACGCTGGCGCGCTCGGTCTCTTGCGGTGCGATCAGTTCCGCGATCAGTTCAGACCGCGATTGGGGTGAGAAATACCAGCCCATGAGAGGCCTCCTGGAAAAGTAGAGCCGGAGGCCTCCCCACGGGGAGGGCCTCCCGGCGGGTGATGAAAAGCCGCAGGTGCGGCGAAGGAACCTATGCTTTGCCCTTAGTCCCAGTCGTCATCGTCGCGATCACAACCGGCCGGGCAGTAGCCGAACTCGATCCCATGCGAGCAATAGCCATGCTCCGCATTCCAGTCCTGGGCTTCCTGCCGCTCGGCGGGTGTTGCGTAGTCCCATTCGTGGGCTGCGATTTCCAGGGCCTGAGCTCGCTGGCTTTCCGGCAACCGACTAGCTTGCGCGTCGATCTCCGAACTGAAAAGCGTGACCCAATGATCCCAGGACAGGCCGCAACCACGCTGGGCGTGCTCGGCGGCTGTCTTGCAAACAGCTCGCCATGCGGATTCATCCAGCGCGGAACGGGGTACATCGAAAGCGATGGTGGACATGATGGAGACCTCCAGAAAATGGCCGAGGCCTCCCCCGCAGGGGGAAGGAACCCCGGCGGGTGGATGAAGAACACCGCGGATGCGGCGTCTGCGATCACGCAGGTTGCAGTTCGGCCTGACGGCTCCACTCCTGCGTCTTGAAGTCCAACGCAAAACCCAGTTCGCCCAGGCGGGCGATCTGCGCGCGCAGGGCGCGGCGGTCGATGGTCGAATCCAATTTCACGGACTCGCCCAGCGGCCACAGCAGACCGAACAGAGCGGCGTCGCCATCTTCGGTGCTGCCGGGGGCAGCCGCCGCAGCGGGCGTCGGCGCATCCACACCGAAGGGCGTGGTATCGACCAGAGGATCCGCCGACGCCTGCACGGGTGCGTGCTTGGCGGGCGTGGAGGCCTTGGCAGACTTGGCCGGCGTTGCTGCAGGCTGCGTCCCCAGCTCTTCATCGAGTGGATCGACGTCCTGGGTGGCGAAGCTTCGGGCTTCGTCGCGGCTCAGTTTGTCGATTCCGTTGAGCGTCATTCCGTCCAGGTTGGCGCGGATCTCGAACCGCATGCCGTCGCCGACCGGATAGGACTTCGGGAAGATGTAGCGGATGATGAATTCCCCGTCGTATTTTCCTTCGGGGTACTGCTCCAGCTCCGCATCCTTGACCGCGAACTTGCCGATGGGGGTGACAAGGCGGCCGACGGTGAACGGGCCGTTCTTGCCGCGTATGGTGCGCAGCGTGAGCTGGCCCGGAACAATGATGGGCGATACCGATTGCTCGGGCGCCGATGTGGTTGCCATGTTGGTTCTCCTGATGACGAATAGCGGGCCGCCGACGGCGCCCGGTGGATGAGAGGAAATGGACCTCACCCGAGCTGGGCGAGGTCCGCTTGGCATCACGCCTTGAGCTGGCGCATGCCTTCGGCCAGCAGCCACAACGCCCGGTTCAGGCGCAGGTTCTGGTCGATTCCTTGCACCGGACGGGTGCGTTGATTGCGGCCATTGGCCGAGCGTCCATTCAGTCCCCCTTTGACGAGGTTCTCCTGGACGCGGTTGAAGACGGCCCACAGGTCGTTCTTGCGGTCGTCCCAGCGCCTGGGCGCCAGAAGTTGGCTCTCCGTGACAGGGGTGGACTTGGCCGGGTCGTCGTACTTGAGTGCGAGCGCGGAATTCGCAAAGATTTCCGCTTCGCCCTCATCGAGGGTGATGGTGCGCATCGCATCGCGCGCGTCCTGCACGCGCTCGAAGCCTTCGAGAACCTCGTAGGCACCTTCGATCACCTGGCTTGCCACGTCGCCCTTGTGAGGAACGCGGATGTCGGCGGTGGTGTCACCGCAGACCAGGCCGTTGTGGCAGACGAACCGGAACATGCCGGCAAGCATCTGGTAGCTGCTCGTGCCGTCGTGGCTGTTGAGCAGGATGATCTCGTTCGCCTCGTCGCCGTTGATCTGGCTTGCATGGCGAAGTCGGATGAGATGCTTGGTGTACTCGCGCCGATCCTCGTTGCGCACGCGCGTCTGGCACACCATGAAGGGCTCGAAACCCTCCTGGCGCAACCTGGTCAGCACGACCGAGGTCGGTATGTAGGCATACCGATCGGACCGGCTCCCATGCGGAGCGTCGGCAAAGATCGAGGGAACAACGGCACGAATACGGTCGTCCGAGAGTGGGCGATCGGAGCGCAGGATCGGGGATTGCGGAGCAAAACGGGATGCCAGAGACATGGCTGATCTCCTTTGAGAAATGCGGTAACCGCGCGGTCGTGTGACCACGCGGGACTCGGGGGATGAAAAGACGCAAGCACCTTTGGCGTCTTGGGGACGCGGCGGATGCTAGGGAGGAGAAGCGACAAGGCCCCATGAGGGGCCATGCCGGATCAAAACGAAGCGACCAAGGCCGGCTCCTGCTCCTCGACTTCACCCTCGGGCTCGCGCTCGGCGGACTCGACGGGTAGGTCGGAAACGGCGTCGGCGGCAGTGTCGATGGCGTTGTCGGCTTCGGGCGCGGGTGCGTCCTCCACCGTTGGCGCCTCGGCTTGCGCCTGGCTCATCGGATAGACCTGGGTGCCATCGATCTTGATCAGACCGATGTGGATCAGCGTCGACTCCAGGCTTGCGGCCGGTGCCCCAGCGTGCTCGCCCTTGGTACGGATGTACGGATCGATCTTCATGTCGTTGAGACGGAAGGCGATCAGCACCTTGCGATCCCCTTCGATGGCCTGCACGCATCGGCGAACCAGATGCTCGGCCCCGAGGGTGGCGACGATCGTGTCGAAGTACCGATATTCCGGTTCATCGACAGGTCCGGCCAATGCGGCGATGGAGCATGACAGGAACGGATCGCCATCCTTGGGGGTGACGTCCTTCGGACGGTTGAGGTAGCCGATGCCACGGGTAATCAGCTCGTGCTGCTCGATTGAAGCCAGTTCGGCCCGCTCGATCGGCTCGGCCTTGAGCAGTCGCGCCTTGAGGGACGCGGCGGCCTTGCCCTGGTTTTCGCCCTTGTCGCGGATGTACGCATCGCCCCAAAGGTCGCCGAGGCGGAAGCGCACCAGCGGGCGCTGCTTGGAATCGTCAACGCCGATGTAGCGCTGAACGAGCTTCTTGGCCTCGGCACCCGAGACCTTGACATCGAAGTAGCGGTAGCTGGGGTCCCTGGCGGGGCCGACCAATGCGGCGATGGTGCATGCCAGGAAGGGCTGCGCACGGCGGCCGCCCCTGACGGGCACTTCACGGACACGCTGGATGTAGCCGATGCCCGATGTGTGGAGGTCGAAATACGATTTCTCGTTGGACGTGGTGTTCATGGTGAATCTCCATTGGGAAAAGCGGAGACACACCGAGCCCACGCATGCGGGGAAAGGTGCGTAACCCCGCGGTGGGTTGATAAGGCGAAAGCATCCACCACCAGAGACTGGTGGCCGCTCGCGTATGGATGCGGTGCGAGCTGGCTCGGTCACGCAGTGGAAACTGCGCCGCAACCTCGAAGACCGATGATTGCCTGGCATGTCGCTGACAACGTCAGCAGGCATGGGGTCAGCATGGGCGGCCCTTGCGCGCGCGGCAGCAATCAATTGGCATCCGGGTGTTTCCCTTTGTCCACGCAGCCCGGTTCAGCGCAAGAAAAAGCCCCTCGAAAGGGGCTGGAGATGTCAGGCTTCGTACACGAAATAGTGTTCGCGCTGACGTGGGAAGAACACGTGTTTCCACGTGTCGCCGGTTGTATTGCCACCGTCAAACACGACCATTTCGTAGTCGTCAATGTCGGTGTCCATCAGATCGGCGCTGTCGATATGGCGCATGTGCAGCGTGCCGCTCATGCGCTCGAACACCAGAATCTGGCCGATGGCGTCGTTCTGGCTCATGGCGTTAACGCAGGCTCCAAGCTGATTCTCGAAGTCAGGCGTAGGCGAGATGAGATCGGGGAACATGAGATTGCTCCTATGGAATTGAACCGGCCCAGCTCCTGGTGGGAGGCGGGCTGGCATGTGGGGGATAAAGGGGAAGGCTTGCGCGTCGCGCGTCTGCTAGATCTCGGCCAGTGGCAGGCCCAGTAGCGCGGGTGCGTCAGCGTCTAGGATGAGGATGCGCACATCGGCCTGGCCGGCCAATTCAAGAATGTTCGCCAGGTCGTCAGGCATGCCCTTGTCCCGGTGTTCCTGCCGAAGCTGCTCCGCACTGATGCCCTCGGCATACTCCAGGTTCTTGTCTGTCCAGGGCGTGGAAATCAGCTTGACGCCGATCGCTGGGCTGTATGGAACCCGGAAGGCGATGAACAGAAAGGCCTCCGGTGTCGCAAGGTCCGCTAGGCTGGCCAGGTACTGGCCGGTTTCCTGGCTGATGTGCGCGCTGCTGATTTCCCAGCATCGGCTGTAATAGCCGGTCTCGAAACCCAACCGCTGCACCACGTCTCGCGCGGCCTCGGCCGAATAGGTATCACCGACGTGGACCGGGCGACCGTCCAGGTCGTCGCCATGGATGGCATAAACCACCGCACCCACCACGCCTTCGCCGCTGACGCCTTCAATGGCATCGCATTCGGCCATCAGTTCGGCACTGACAGGCACAGTGCCATTCCTGACCACCGCGAAGTCGCTGGTGACGATGCAGGGGGAAGAAACCAGCTCCTCGTCGGAGAGGTGCTGTTGGCTCGCGTGGATGTTTCGCCACACATGCGGGCTTCCGTCTTCGTAGCTGATGCACAGCGTTCGGACGATTTTCAGATTCCAGTAGCCGCGTACAAAGGGGTTGGGATTCTGGGTCATAGGATTTCTCCAGATTGAATAATGGAGCCAATCCCCGCCACCGGGAACTGGACCCCGGTGGGTTGAAAGTCGAAAAAGCGTCAGGCGGCACTGATCGATGGCTTTGGGCCAATCCGCGCTGGCTGACGGAGGGAAAATTGAGGGACATGGCCTGGTGGGCGCATGTCCCTCATGGGGTGGCGAACGACAAGGTGGTGATATTCCGGAAGCCGGCTCACCAACCGCTGTAGTTCACCAGCAGGTCGGCGATGACCTTGCGGCGTTGCAGATCGAGACCGTCGAAGTCCGACAGTCCTTGGAAGTGGCAGCGTTTGAGCATGGCACCGCCCTCGCGCGCGTTGTAGAAGCTGAACATGGCGGACAGGAACATGCGTTCTCCGCTGCTCAGGACGCCGAGAGCGTCGTTGGCACGCAGCATGTCGGGACGCAGATCCCACTTGCTCTTGGCCTGGTTCAGGCCTTCGCGTGTGCCGTCGCCAAACCATTGCGGGCCAGCGATCTCGACACCGCGCTTCCAGGCCTCGAAGAAGGCTTGGGGCGCGGCGGCGAAATGCTGCTCTTCCCGCATGATCTGATCGACGACTTCCTGTGGCAAAAGCTGGTTCATGACGTGATTCCTCCAGTTGGATCAGGGCGTGGCGAGCTGGGACCAGCCGCCTCTTTCTAGGGCACGTTGAGCCGCGACATAGCTGCGGAAGTACTCGCTGGATTCCCGCGAAACGGGACCTTCGGTATCGCGCGTGCCGATGTAGTGGCCGGCGGCGCTATGCAGGACTTCGAGCGGCAGGAACTTGCCGCAATGGATCAAGGCCAACTGGCCGAAAGAGGCTTGCTGGGACATGGATGGGCTCCTTGGAGAAGCGAGGGCCTTGTCCCTCACGGGATGGCAGCTCCCGCATGCGGTTGAGAAAAAGCATCGGCGTCACGAGGACGCGCGTCCGCAGACTCGATGCGATGGCGGACTGGCGGGTGGCGCGGAGAGAATCCGCGGCAGCCTGGAAACCCTGGCTGCTGGCATGGTGCTGACGGATCAGCGACACATGCAGGCAGCTTCGTGCGCGAGTCGAGCCACGTCAGCCGGAAATCGGCACCTGCTACAGCCCCGATTGGCGAACGTGGAAAAAGAAAGCCCCGCAGCAAGTGCGGGGCTGTCAGGACGGGTAGGAGAAGCTGGATCGATGCCGCTGCACACACTGCCGTACAGCAGTTGCGCGCAATATTGAGGGTGCATGTCATCTCTCCTGTTCGTGTGGCCCAGGCCAATGGCCGGACCGGGACGTTGATGGGCAGGAAAAAGGCGCCGAAGGCCCTGCGGCCTTCGGCTCGGGAGGAAAGAGGAGCCACCCGTGGGCTGATTGGCAGGCCCGGTCGTCGCTAGAACCGTCTGCTCTCAGCAATCACACCCGGCCCATGTCGTGGCTGGGGCCGGCATCGTCTGGCGCACATCCGCGCACAAAGGGAGCCCGTTTTTGCACCGGCGGGCACCGGCACCGATTACCGCTGACCACGAAGGGTCTCCCGGTGGCTCGTGCACGCTGGCAAGCCACCGGGAGACCCTTCGCAGAGGGCGGAAGAAACGCAGATCAACAGAACGCGCGTGGTGCGGCTCGCAGAGAAGCTACCTTCAGGTCCCGCGGCCGGGGACGGCTGGGCGGGACGCGCACACAAATCAAGAAGGCGTTGCGCGCTGGGCGTCCCGCAGGGCATGCGGGACACGGGCCACGCCGCCGAAGGCGGGCACGGCTCACGGGGAACGGGATCGGTCAGGAGCCTTTGCGGCCGCTACGGCGCGGGCGCGAGGCGGCGCGCTTGGAGCTGCCGGATTCGACCGGCAGCGTGCCTTTGCAGTCCGGGTAGCGACTGCACGACCAAAACGGGCCGCTCTTGCTGCTGCGCTGGCGCGTGGGTGCGCCGCACTGCGGGCATGTCGGCCCTTGGGGAGCCTTGATAGACAGGGACGCGTTGCCGTACTGCGCGATCAACTGCGAAATCCATGCGGCCTGCTTGCCGATGAACACATCCAGCGTGAGCTGGCCGGCTTCGATCATGTCGAGCGCTTGTTCCCAGACGGCGGTGGTGCCGGGGTCGGCAATCGCCGCAGGCACGGCATCGATCAAGGTGAAAGCCGCATCCGAGGCGCGGATGGCGCGCCCTTTCTTTACGAGGTAGCCGCGGGCGATCAGGCCGCCGATGATGTTGGCCCGGGTCGCTTCGGTGCCGATGCCGACCGTATCCTTGAGCTTCTGCTTCAGGCGGGGATCGGACACCAGCTTGGCGACGCCTTTCATAGACTTGACCAACTCGCCTTGCGTGTACGGTTTGGGCGGCAGCGTCTTGAGTGCCTTCAGATCGATATCGGCCACCTGACATGCCAGACCTTCGTGCAGCGCCGGTAGCACCTGGGCGCGGGCCGCGGTGTCGCCGTCGCCATCGCCGTCCTCGGACTGCGGCTCGGCCAGCACCTGGCGCCAGCCCGGCGTGACAACCTGCTTGCCCGTGGCCGCAAGGTTCTGCCCACCGCACGAAAGCTTGGCCACAGTATGGTCGAACTCGTGGTGAGGGAGGAACTGCGCTAGGTAATGCGCCCGGATGAGCCTGTACACGGCCAGTTCCTTCTCGCTCATGGCGGAGAGGTTCGCCGGTTCGAGCGTCGGGATGATGCCGTGGTGGGCCGTGACCTTGCCATCGTTCCAGGCGCGCGAGCGCTGCAAACGGTCGAGCTGGCCTATGATCGAGCGCAGCGAGGGATCGGTCTTAAGCAGGCTGTCGAGAACGGTGGTCACTTCGGCAAACATGCTCTCGGGCAGGTAGCCGGAATCCGAGCGGGGGTATGTCGTGGCCTTGTGCGTCTCGTACAGGGCCTGGGCGATCTCCAAGGTTTCCTGCACGTCCAGCCCGAGCTGCTTTGAACACACCTCCTGCAAGGTGCCCAGGTCGAACGGCAGCGGCGGGCCTTCGCGCACGCGCTCGGTCTCAACCGACACTACGTGGGCGCTGCCCGCAGCGCGGATCTGCTGCATGGCCTGCTGTGCGACCGGCTGCTGCAGGCAGCGGCCTGCGTCGTCGGTGCAGGCATTGGGTGGAACCCAGTGCGCGGTGAAAGCCTGGACACCTGCGGACAGGGACACGACGATGGCCCAGTACGGCACGGACACGAAGGCTGCGATCTCGCGGTCGCGGTCCACGACGAGCTTGAGCGTCGGGGTCTGGACGCGGCCGACCGACAGCACGCCGTCGTAGCCGGCCTGCCGCCCCAGCACCGTGAACAACCTACTGAGGTTCATGCCCACCAGCCAATCCGCACGGGATCGCGCCAGCGCCGAGTGGTACATCGGCAGCGTCTCGGCTGAGGGCCGTAGCTTGCCGAGGGCGGCGCGGATGGACGCATCGTTGAGTGCCGACAACCACAGCCGCTCGATGGGGCCGCGGTAGCCGCACAGTTCGATGATCTCGCGGGCGATCAACTCGCCTTCGCGGTCGGCATCGGTGGCGATGACAAGCTGGGTCGCCTTCGCCAGAAGCGCCTTGACGACCTTGAATTGCGTGGCGGTCTTCGGTTTGACCTCGACCCGCCAATGCTGGGGAATGATGGGCAACTGCTCGATGGACCAGCGCTTCAACTGCTCGTCGTAGGCTTCGGGCGTAGCGGCTTCTACGAGATGGCCGATGCACCAGGTGACGGTGACGCCGGAACCGTTGAGACAGCCTTCACCGCGCTGTGTGGCGCCGAGAATCCGGCCAATGTCTTTGCCCTGGGAGGGCTTCTCGCACAAGAACAGCCGCATATCCGTTCATCCGATTCCCATGGTTCATGGAGTTGCTGGGATCGAGGATGCCGAGCACCACCGGGGGCAGCAGCAAACAAGCGGCACGCGGCGGCGACCGCTTTCACGGGATGGAAGGGCTTGTGCGGTAATGGCGAGTGGCCGGAGGTATGCGGTTCGGGAGCGGCGATTCGCGGGAACGCGTGGAAGTCGGTGGACGTTGATGGAGCTATCCCCTGGGGATAGCTCGCGGCGCATGGAGGGCGGCGAAGCGCTGCGGCAGCCGCCCTCCATGCCGGGTCACTTCCGGCGCTTCGTCTCTTTCGGCGCGGTCGATTCCTGGTCGGCCTGCGGCTTCGGTTCTGCCTCCTGTGGCTTCGGGCTGAGGACCACAGACTCGATGCGGTACGGCAAGATGCCTACGCTGCGCGCATTGACTTGCCAGGTCTCGCGTGGCTGATCTTCGTTGTCCGTCCAGGGCTCGCGCTCCATGCGGCCGATGACCAGCACCCGCATACCCTTCTGGTAGAGGCGCTGCCAGTGCTCGGCGTCGCGGTGCCAGATTTCCACCGGCGCCCAGAAGCCGCCACGGTCCTCAAAGGTGCCATCCTTCTTGGGAACGGGGTTGTCGAAATAGACGTTCAGGCGCAGCAGGCGGTTGGGCTCGTCGTTGCCATTGGGGAATTCGCGGTACTCCGGTGGCGAGCCGATATTGCCTTCGCCAGAAAAATGCGTGCTCATGATGTGATCTCCGTGGTGGTTGAAATACCCGTGCCTCATCGGCGCCGGGTGCGTGCTGGGATGTCTGGCGCAATCACCGATCGCGCATTGCGGTTGGGGTGGACTTGAGCCGGCGCAGGTATGCGTTGTCCGCTTCGGCCGCTTTGCTGGCGCATTCCTGCGCCTGCCTGCCCAAGGTGTGCAGCAGGCTGATCTGCATGTTCAACGTGATGCGCTGTAACTCGATCGCGTGCAGGTCGGCCAGCAGGTTGACCGGCGTGCTGGTGCTCGCCACCAGTTCCTGCCACAGCGCCACGCCCATGGCCGAGCGGTCGTGCTTGCGCCAGCGAAGGAACGTCGTTCCCGCGCCAGTTATCTGCTGGGCCAGCTCGACGGGAAGCAGGTGGAAGGGATGCCCGCACGCCTGTGGCAGCACCTGTCGCTGCGCCAGGGCAATCAACTCGTCGCGCATGGCGAAGCACTGGCTGGCCCAGGCCTCGAAGTCCCCTTTACCTTTAAAAGGCTTTAAAAGGCCTTTTAGAGAGGCCGCGTGTTCCAGCCGCATGAAGGCTGGCTGTTCCAGACCACGGAAGTAGCGAGGTTCGCGGTTCGGGTCGCTCATGCCTGTTCGTCCTCGCCGGTGCTGGCCTCGGCCGGATCGGCGGCAGTGCCTTCGTCGCTGGGAGGTGCGGCTGCGGCAGCGCTATCACTGCGCTGTTGCAGGCCGCGGCGCACGACGGGCGGCGCAAACTTCGAGCGGCGAGCGCCTTCGAGCACGTCCTGCGGCAAGTCGCCGAACTTCTCCAGCGCCGCCCGCGCTGCGGCGTTCTTGGCCGCGAAGTCGTCGCGGGTGCATCCCGAGTAGCGGTACTGCTGGGCCAGGCTGAACAGGCTGCGCAGCGTGTGAGCGCCTTCGTTGAGCCACCGCTCCAATGTCGAGCGATCGATCAGCGCGGTGTGATGGGCGAGGATCAGCTTGCGGGCGATGTCGTCATAGTCGGCCAGGAGATAGACCGCGGCAAAGCCGAGCTGCGCGTTCACGAACAAGGGGAGCTTCACCGGTTGCACGTTGAGGTTCTCGCCCAGGCTCAACGCCGCTGGCACGCCGGCCAATGCCTGGTCCACCTGCTCGCGCAGCGATTGCAACGTGGTCTTGGCCTGGTCGAGCTTTTCCTCGATGCGCAACATCCACCAGTCGCTGTACGGGTCATCCTGTTCCGAGCCGCGCTTCATCTTGTTCATCACGGCGATGTAGCCGTTCAGGCCGACGATGCCGGGTCGCCCCTCGGCGGCGGCGCGGCCATGCCAGATGCGCGATGCGTGGTGGGTGTGAAGCGTCAGCGACATCGCGCTGCGCAAAGAGCCGAGATTGAGTTGCAGAGGTTCGTTGGTTGCCATGGTGTCCGCTCGCTTGGGAAAAGGAGCGGTCAGGATCGGCATGCAGCGGAAGGCAGTCAGTCAACAAACCGAAATGAACTGGTCCCCGGTTGTCGTGGTGGTGGCGGCCCGCAATGCGAGCTATCCCCAGGGGATAGCTCCATCAAACGCCACAGAGCGCTGCTCGCGCAGATGGTGGGTGCGCTCAGGAACCGGACGCCACTGCAGCACCGTGGACAGAAGCACCCAGCCTGTGTCTTTCGGTGTTACGCCTTGCATCACATCTATCCCCAGGGGATAGCTCTACTGACGGCCACGGGCGTCTGCTTCACGCCCTTGTCGCTCGTCGCGCTCAGCTACTGCGCAGAAGGTCGCGCAGCCGGTCGATGTGCTGCCGGGCTACCTCGGGCGGAACTACATTGCGCGGTGGCTCAGGCGGTGCATCTCGTGCAGGGGCAGGTGGCGGTGCTGACCCAGCTTGCCTGGCCCATGCGTTGAACTCGCCACGGATGGCACGTTGGATGATGCCGAACAGGTAGCCTGCCGGGTTGCGGATGGTGCTGCCACGACAGCGATCCGCCCATTCGTCCAGCACGGCCTGGCGTAGCGGGGCATCGACCTGCTGCAATGCCACCATGGCGCCGGCCTGCTGTTCATCTTTCAAGCCGAGAAAGCGATCAGGCAGACGAACTCCCGGCATCGCGCGCGCCTGCCCACGCTCACGCGCGGTAGTACGTACTTCATTAATACGACTACTACGTACAGTACGGTCCTGTTTCGGATTCCGAAGAGCGCCGTCTGCTGCGTGTTTTGGCCCTGCTTCGGAATCCGAAGAGGGCCGATCAGAATTCCGAAGAAGGCTCGGCGCCCCTTCTTCGGAATCGTGAACCGTGTCCTCCTGTGGATAACTCTCCTGCGACCCAATGCCTTGGCTTGCGAGGCGTTCGGCAAGGACCTGCAGCCGCGAGGGCAGCATGCGGCCAGACAGCAGCGGGTCTTCGGCGATCTCATTGAGCGTGTGCAAGCCCACGACCTGAACGGCCCTGGCCGAATGGCCCAGGGCTTGGCTGACGAGCTGCAGGTAGTCCGGGTCGAGCTGCATCGCCTCGAACGGGGTCAGGGGCTCATCGTGCAGGACGTAGAGGTTGCCGAGGATGCGCCCGGTCTTGGGGTCGCGCCTGCGGCGCACGAGACTCAACCAGCGCGTCAGGCGCAACAGCGTCAGCGCCCGTGCCACGGTCTCGTGGGAGGCCTGTCCGGCGCAGGGCATTGACGCGAGCCACGGGCGAAGTTGCTCATACGTCGGAAACGCCGTGACGCCATCCTCGTTGAGCATCATCCGGAAGACTTGCCAGGCATTGCGTTCCAGCGGCGTCAGGCGTCGGTCGAGGAACAGCCGTCGCGGCACGCTCTCGTGCCGATTTCCACTGAACAGGAAACCGTCGCCGGTTGCAGACACAGGAGACGTCGCGGATGCGAAGGCGGGAGCCGGTGCTAGTGGGCGAGGTTTCGGTGCAAGGTCTTTCAGCGCGCTGTCGAACAGATCAGCGAGGGCGACCGGACCTTGGCGTGGTGCTCGTGGTGCAGCGTCGTCCACGGCCATGATTCAACCCAGTCCCTGATCGATCCAGTTCTTGATCGCAGCCCAGACCACCGACAGCGGCAGCTCCATGCCTTCGGCGAGGTCCATTGCCGCATCAAGAACCGAGGTCTCATCCTCCAGCTCGACGTTCCTGCTGCTGGTCACGACCTTCCAGCGCCGCCACAGCTCGGTGTCCTGCTCCTCGTCCAGAACCGGATGGCGCCCCTTGCGTTTGGGCAGGCCGAGAACTTCGCGCCGAAGTGCGACTTCCTGATGTGTCAGCCCGTAGAAGCGGCTCACCATTTCGGTACTGGCACCCAGGCGCAGCATGCGATCGACGGTGGCGATCTCCTTCTCCACGTCCTGCGCCTGTTTGAGCAATCGCCGGAGCACTTCCCGGTTCACCGAGACAGAGCACCAGGAGACGTTGGCATTGGCCAGCACGCTGATCAGCGCCGGATGCTTGAGCGCATCCAGCTCTTCCTCGCCGAACCCCATCGCCTTGCAGCGACGCAGTTGCCCGTTGCGTAGGTCGTAGAGTGCCTGCGCGATGACGGCCTGGTTGAGTGGGTTCGGTGCGGACATGCAGGCCTCCCTCGCTCAGATCCCAGAACCGACAGCGCCGGCTTCCAGATCCAGCAGGCGCCGGGCCAGCCGCAGCAGACGAAACAGCTTGACCAGCGCGGTGTCGCTCAATCGCCGGGCCCCGCCGTCACGACGTTGACCCTGGCCGTGCAACAGCGCTGGCAGGTCTGTGATGAGTTGCCCGCTGTCCAAGCCGACGCCGGCTGGCTGCTGACCGGCCAGGGAAACCAGTAGTGCGAGCACGGCGCGTGCGAGCGGCGACGAAGCCTGGGCTGGGGCACGACACGTGAACCCGATGCCATCAGAACGATCCTCGACACACGCGTCCAGGTCGGCCTCGCCCGCGATCTCGCGCGCGAACTGCGCGATGTGGATGCGCAGGCGGTCGGGTGTGTCGAGGCCAGGGTCGATATACCAGATGTCCGAGATGGGATAGAGGCCACCGGCCTGCACGGGAATCGACTGCAAGACGTTGGCCGAGAAGTCGGGCGGCAGCGCATCGCCCAACTGGTCGGCGACCATGCGCTGGATGGACTGGAGCCGCTCCGTCGTGGGTGCCGGAGAGATGATGTGCTCGTCAAGCAGACCGCCATTCGCTGCCGCAGGGCTGGCTGCGGATGCCTCGCTCGGGGCCCCATCGTCCCGGGGCCTTGTCGGCGCGTCGGCAGAGTGGCCCGCAGAAGGTGCAGTTGTAGTGGGGGGCGGTGCCGGTTCGATCGGCGGCCGTGCGATGGCCCCAGGCTCGGGCAATGCCGGCGGCGCCGATGGCGGGGTTGGGTCGCTGACCAGGGCGCGGTGGCGGCTCTCGGATTCGGTCAGGTCCAAGGCGAGCACGTCGTAGTCGATGCCCAGCAGCTCGGACATCTGACCGATCAACTCGTCCTGCACACGCGGCGGCGAGAACTCGTCGGGCTGGACATCAAATTGCGACAGCGCCTCCAGAAAGAAGCTGTCGAAGTCCAGCGGCAGGGAGCGGCCTTTGGCATAGTGCTCCCACGTGCGTTCGCTGGCTTTGCGCATGACCGACAGCCGCTCGACCTGGTGGCGGCCGAGGCCCCCGTATAGGACGGTCGGGATCGCGGGCAGCAGGTAGCGCACCGCGTCAGCCATGCGGCTGATGTGCGACTGCTGGACTGGGAAGCCGTCGGCGGCCAGGCGGCGGGCCAGCTCGGACTGGCTCAGGGTGGTGCCGCTTTCAGCCTCATAGAACTCGCGGGCTTTCTCGACGCCCAGGGCGCGCTCGATGAACGTGAGGCCGCCGCGTAGTTCGTTCTCGGCGAGGTGCCCGGTCAGGGCGACGATCTCTCCGCGCGCAGGCCACGGCCGGAACAGGCACGATATGCGGAAGAAGCGTTCGTCCTTGGTCTCCGCCCAGAGTTCACGCAGGATCGCCAGCCTGGTGTTGCCGCCGTTGCGGATGATGTAGTGCGCCTCGCCAGGACGGCGTGTGATCGCTGGCGCCGCGTCCAGGCCGCGCTCTCGGATGGAGGCCTTGATTTCATCGTAGGCCGAGTTGCGCTTTTTGCGGGGGTCGTGGTCGTAGGGCCGCAACTGGTCCAGCGTCACGACCATCGGCGTGTCGGCGATCGGGTCGCTCAAGGCCGTGGCCGATGGCCCACTGCGCTCGAACCCGGCGGCAAGCAGCTTGCCGGCCATGTCCTGGGAGGTCATCTCAGCCATGACCACATCCCTCGGCGTTGACGGCCCGGGCCATGCGGGCCTCGCGCTCGGCGCGGCGGATCTGTGCACGGGCGTTGAGATCCGCCCGGTAGTCGCTCGCTGTTGAGCTGGTGTAGATGGCGGCGCAGCCGGCCTTGGTGAACTTGAGGTGTCCGCCCCGTGTGCGCTTGACGTGCCAGCCTTCGCTCACCGCAAACTCAATCAGGGCGCGCAGCCGTTTGTGGCCGCGGGCCAGTTCATGTGCGTTCGCCATGTGACCTCCCGGTTTCAATGGAACGAGGAGGACGGCCGGACACGAGGGCAAATCTGTCTTGCCACTGTGGGAACAGTTCGCCGGCGAGCGCGCGCATGGTGTCGAGCGCGGCGGGCGCAACTCTGCCCGGCGGCTGGCGATGCTCGACGCGATGCACCGGCAGGCCGCGGGTTGCGGCGCGCGGATAGGCCTCGATGGCCGGCACGTCGGTGCCCAGCACGCATATGCCGGCATGGTCCTGGAACAGGTCGCGCAGCGCCTGCTGGATCATCCGTGCATTCGCGGACACGGGGTGGACGCGATTGATGAGCAGGTGCAGGGATGGCGGTTCGATGCCGAGGTGCCGGTATGGCGCGATGTCCTCCAGCAACTGCATGGTGCCGCGTCGCAGTTCGCGGGCAGCGAGAATTTCCGGGGTCACGGGCGACAGCGCCAGGTCAGAGGCGAGCACCGCCATCTCCAACAGCACCGAGCGTGCACCCTGGGTGTCGATCAGCACCAGGTCATAAAGCGGCGCCAGCGCCGGCAGCAGGTGCCGCAGTCTCAGGCGTCCGTCTGGCGCGTGCAGTAGCAACGTGTTCAGTTCACCCCGGTGATCGTTCGAGAGCACCAGGTCCAGGCCCGCGATGATGGTGCGGGACACCAACTGATCGAGGGCGCGTTCGTTGAACGCCAGCAACTCATAGATACCGCCGGCAGCGCGGTGTGCCAGCTCGTAATAGGACGACAAGGTCGGCTGCACGTCGAGATCGAGCAGCAGCACACGCAGCCCCGCGTCCGCGGCGAGGCCGCCGAGGTTGGCGGCCGTAGTCGTCTTGCCTACGCCGCCTTTCGTTGAAATTATGGATACGACCTGCATGGCGCTCTCCGTTTGGCGATGGGAAAATCGAGGGGGAGCGGGTCAGGTCCGGTTGTTGAGGCGTTCGGCGATCCACTGGTCGATCTCGACCGAATCCCAGCCCACGGCGCGCACGCCCAGGCGCAACGCCTGCGGAAACTGGCGCTTCTTCATCAGGTTGTAGATGTGGGCGCGTTTGAAGCCGGACTTCGCTTCAACTTCATCGAGCCGCAGGATGCGGCGCTCGTGCGGTGGCAGTACAGGTATTTGCGACATGGCGGTCACTCCTGAACGCTCAGTAGCGTTTGTTGGCGTGACCTCTATTCAATAGACATGGCTGCGGAAAAACATTGCAAATGCAATCTCCGCGACTGCACATACAAGATGGAAGAATTCACGCGGCTGCGCTACGGACATTCTTCCTGGCATTGGCGAACTTGCCGTTCAAGGTTCGCTCCGTGATGCCCATGGTGCCGCCATAGTGGGCGAGCAATGCGGTGACGATGGCCTCCTGCGTCTTGAAGCTGGAGTACGGCACGCCGGATGGGGATTGGCTCAGCATCAGCGTCAGCATGCCGCCGATGATGTTCAGGTATGTAGTTTCCGCCCGATCACTGATCACGCACTGCTTGGGAGCCAGCAGTACGGCGGACTGCTTTAGCAAGACTTCGTGTTGCTGTTGCAGTTCGCGCATCTCGCGTCGGCTATGGTCCAGCGCGGCCTGCAGAGCCAGCCGTTCCAGCAGGATTGCCTGTCCTGTCTCGATGGTGATGAAGGGATGCACCATGCGCTCGCCGCGACTGAACAGAAATCCCGGCCGATGCTCGGGATAGTGGGTGCGCATCCACCGCTTCAGATCGACATGGCGGACGGTCAGATCGAGTGAACTCACCAGATCTGGGTCATTAAGTGTGATCCCGTTCTTGCCGAAGGGTAGTTCGGCGTTGAGGATACCGTCGTAGATGCGTTCCGAGTACAGCCGACACTCGTTCCATCGCGGGCAGTCCAACATCTGCGGCAGACAACGCGGTGATGCGATCGATGCGACGATCACCGCTTCGTACCGCAACAACCCAGCCCACCGTATGGCAGCTTCGATGGGACGATAGAACACCTTTGATAGTGGTGGCTCCTTGTGCATGTTTTCGTCTCCTTTCGGAAGCGCTACATCACCGGCTCCTTCTTGCCCCACCAAGGGGCTGTTTTTTCGTTATGCCTGTGGCTGATGCCTGGGGCGATGCCCTGGAACATGGACGGAAGAGATCATGGCACCCGTCACAGGTGGTTCTCTCTTGCTCGATATGCAAGAATTGACCAGTTGCCGGTCCGTCGAGTAATAAGGAAGAAGCACGCTCGACAATTGCGCTCACGGTGCCAGCGTCATGGGGTGCGTCAAGCACATCAAGACCGATTCGATATGGTCTGATATCCCCACGGTTTCACAAGGCGCAGGGGATTGCATCCGCTGCTCCACGTCCAGAGGGACCTGGAGAAATCCGCGCATGTCATGCTTGTTTCGGCATCCTGATATATCGACATAGCATCTTGCGGCGAAGCATTTTGCTTGGTTCAATCCAACGCACTTTGCGTTCACGCGCCTGCGGTGTGGGCCAAACATGGTCACATCGCATCAGGATGCAGTGCAGTTCTATCGCCCGCTAGGCATCCTGCCTTCCCTTGAACTAGTCCGTGGTGCGAGAAGGCATCCGCCGCTCTTGATAGAAGCATCTTGCTGCCGCGATGACTTTGATGGGCGTGATGCGCGGAACATAGTCCAAGAACTCGACGGCGGTATGCCGCGAAGCCATGAATGACTTGCCCGCTGATTCTTATCCATTAATTCAATAATTGTTGTACTATCGAATCATGAACGAAGATCAAGCCGTTTCCGCCCTGAGCGCCTTGGCGCACACCCAGCGCCTGCGTGTGTTCCGCGCCCTGGTCGTCGCCGGCCCGGAAGGACTCACGCCCAGCGTGCTGGCCGACCAGCTCGACGTGGCCCGCAACACCTTGTCCTTCCATCTGAAGGAACTGGCCCACGCCGGCCTCGTCAGCATCGAGCAGCAAGGCCGCAACCTGATCTATCGCGCCGAATACGACCACATGAACGGCCTGATCGGCTACCTGACCGAGCATTGCTGCCAAGGCGGAGTGTGCGAGGTTTCCGAATCCACCCGCTGCGACTGCTGACGCCATGACCGACACGATCTACAACGCATTGTTCATTTGCACGGGTAATTCCGCCCGCTCCATCCTTGCCGAAGGCATGCTCAACGAGCTGGGCAAGGGCCGCTTCCACGCTTATTCGGCGGGCAGTCACCCCAAGGGCGAGGTTCATCCGCTGGCACTTGCCACGCTGGAGCGGCTGCACCTGCCGACGACCGGCTACCGCAGCAAGAGCTGGGACGAGTTCGTGGCACCGGGTGCGCCGGTGTTCGACTTCATCTTTACAGTTTGCGACAACGCTGCTGGGGAGGCTTGCCCGCTGTGGCCGGGCAAGCCGGTGTCGGCGCATTGGGGCGTCCCTGATCCGGCAGCCGTCGAGGGCACTGAGGAGCAACAGCGCAAAGCGTTCCTCGACGCCGCGATCACGCTGCGCCGACGCATTGAACTGTTCCTGTCGCTGCCGCTCCAGCGCCTGGACGCCATGTCGTTGCAGCGCGAGCTGCGCGACATCGGCCGCCAGTAAGGGCGGCGCGATGACTACAGAAACCGAAGCGGCCGGTCACGCGCCGGCCGCATCTGCCATGAGCAGCTTCGAGCGCTATCTGACCCTGTGGGTGCTGCTGTGCATCGTTGCCGGCATCGCGCTGGGCCAGTTCGCGCCGGGCGCGTTCCAGGCCATTGGCCAGCTGGAAGTCGCCCAGGTCAACCTGCCGGTGGGCTTGCTGATCTGGGTGATGATCGTGCCGATGCTGCTGAAGGTGGACTTCGGCGCACTCGGCCAGGTCAGGCGACACTGGCGCGGCATCGGCGTCACGCTGTTTGTGAACTGGGCGGTCAAGCCGTTTTCGATGGCGCTGCTGGCGTGGATCTTCATCCGCCATGTCTTCGCACAGTGGCTGCCGGCCGGGCAGCTGGACAGCTACATCGCCGGGCTGATCCTGCTGGCCGCCGCGCCCTGCACGGCGATGGTGTTCGTGTGGAGCCGGCTGACCGGCGGCGATCCGGTGTTCACGCTGTCGCAGGTGGCGCTGAACGACACCATCATGGTGTTCGCCTTCGCGCCCGTCGTCGGCCTCCTGCTGGGCCTGTCGTCGATCATCGTGCCATGGGCCACGCTACTGGTGTCGGTCGCGCTCTACATCGTCATTCCTGTCATCCTCGCGCAGCTCTGGCGCCGGGCGCTGCTGCGCCGGGGTCAGGTTGCGTTCGACCGGGCGCTGGAACGTATTGGCCCGCTGTCGATCGCCGCGCTGCTACTGACGCTGGTGCTACTGTTCGCCTTTCAGGGAGAGGCCATTATCCGGCAACCGCTGGTGATCGCCATGCTGGCGGTGCCGATCCTGATCCAGGTGTTCTTCAATTCCGGGCTGGCGTACTGGCTCAACCGCAAGGTAGGCGAGAAGCACAGCATCGCCGGCCCCTCGGCACTGATCGGCGCGAGCAACTTCTTCGAGCTGGCCGTGGCCGCCGCCATCAGTCTGTTCGGCTTCCACTCGGGCGCGGCGCTGGCCACCGTGGTTGGCGTGCTGATCGAGGTGCCGGTGATGCTGCTGGTGGTGCGCGTGGTCAACCGCTCGCGCGGCTGGTACGAGCGCCAAGCGTAATCATGGACAACACCATCCCGCGCTCTCGCGGCTGGCTGATTCCCTCGCTCGGACTGACGCAGATCGTCGCGTGGGGGTCGATGTTCTACGCCTACGGCGTCCTGATGCAGCCCATGCAGGACGAACTCGGCCTGTCCAAGCCCGCCATCGTCGGGGCTTATTCGGTGGCCTTGCTGATCTCGGGACTGCTTTCGACCGCGGCCGGCAGCATCATCGACCGCATCGGTGGACGTCTGCTGATGGGAAGCGGCGCCTTGCTGGCCGCCGTCATGCTCGCGTGCCTCTCGCGGGTACACAACGCGACGGAGCTTTACCTCGTGTGGGCCGGTATCGGCGTGGCCATGAGCGCGACCTTGTACCAGCCGGCCTTCGCGGTCATCACGCAGGTCCATGGCAGCAACTATCGCCGGGCGATCACGCACCTGACGTTGTTCGGCGGTTTCGCCAGCACGGTATTCTGGCCGCTGACGCAAACGCTGTTGCAACACGTCGGCTGGCGCGAGGTCTGGTTGATCTATGCGGCCGCGAACCTGCTGATCTGCCTGCCCATCCATGCCAGCCTGCCAAAGGGACGCGGCCCGGCACACGGCACACCCCCAGCGCGGACGGAAACCCGATCCCGCAATCTCACCGCGGTCATGCGCGAACCGGTGTTCTATCTCGTCACGGCGGCTGTGACGCTGAATGCACTGGTGTTCGCGGCGATGTCGCTGCACATGATCCCAGTCTTGCAGGCACATGGCATCTCTGCCGCAAATGCGGCCTGGGTCGGTGCGCTGATCGGGCCAATGCAGGTACTCGGCCGTGTGGTGCAAGCCACGGTCGGCAAGCGGGCCAGCACGCGCCAGGTCGGCATGGCGGCCATCAGTCTGCTGCCGCTGTCATTGCTCCTGCTCTTTGCTTCCGAGCAGTGGCTGCCGGTGTATGTCGTGTTTGCCGCGCTCTACGGCATCGGCAATGGCGTCATGACGATCGTACGAGGCGCCTTGCCCGCCGAGCTGTACGGTCGGGCCGCTTATGGCGCCATCAGCGGCGCGATGGCGACACCCGTGCAGATCGCAGTGGCCGCCGGCCCCTTCGTGGCCTCGCTGCTGTATTCCGCCGGCAACGGCTATCCCGGCACGCTGCTGGCCCTGACCGGCATCAGCGCGGCGGGCGCGATCCTGTTCGGCTATGTGATCAGGCATCTGCGCCAGCAATCCATGCTTCTCTCGAACGAAGGCACCTCGACATGAGCCACATCACGATCTACCACAATCCCGATTGCGGCACGTCACGCAACGTCCTCAGCCTGATTCGCAACAGCGGCGAGGAACCGGCTGTCATCGAATATCTGAAGACACCGCCCGACCGCGACATGCTGAAGGCGCTGATCGCCGCGATGGGCATCCCGGTACGCGCGGTGCTGCGCGAGAAAGGCACGCCGTATGCGGAACTCGGCCTGGGAGATCAGAAGTGGAGCGACGAGCAATTGATCGACTTCATGCTCCAACATCCGATCCTCATCAACCGACCTATCGTGGTCACGCCGCTGGGCACGCGCCTGTGCCGCCCGTCGGAAACAGTGCTCGACATCCTGCCGCAACCGCAGCGCGGCGCGTTCAACAAGGAAGACGGCGAGCCGGTAGTGGATGTGGAGGGCCGTCGTGTCTGAATCCCGTCTCGACCTGCCGAACATCGACGCCGCATTGCTCCAGCCGCCGGACATGGAACGGCTACTGGCACCCGAACGTTCCACCCATGCGCCACGCTTCCTGCTGCTCTACGGCTCGCTGCGCGAACGCTCGTTTAGCCGACTGGCCGCCGAAGAGGCAGCCCGCGTGCTGCGGGCGTTGGGCGGCGAGACGCGGCTGTTCAACCCGTCGGGCCTGCCGCTGGTGGATGACGCGACCGAGGATCATCCCAAGGTCAGGGAACTGCGCGAACTCGCGCAGTGGGCCGAGGGTATGGTGTGGAGTTCGCCGGAGCGCCATGGCGCGATGTCCGGCCTGATGAAAACGCAGATCGACTGGATTCCGCTGTCAGTCGGCGCGGTGCGTCCGACTCAGGGCAAGACGCTGGCAGTGATGCAGGTGTCGGGCGGCTCGCAATCTTTCAATGCTGTCAATCAGATGCGCGTGCTGGGCCGCTGGATGCGGATGCTGACCGTCCCCAACCAGTCCTCGGTCGCCAAGGCGTATCAAGAATTCGATGAAGCGGGACGCATGAAACCGTCGGCCTACTACGACCGCATTGTGGACGTGATGGAGGAACTGATGAAGTTCACGCTGCTCACGCGCGATGCGTCGCCGTATCTGGTGGACAGGTATAGCGAGCGCAAGGAAAGCGCCGAGGCGTTGACCAAGCGCATGCAGCAGGCGGTAATCTGATAACCCCTGATTCCATTCGCCTATCGCCGCACGACGGCCTTGGCCACTGGAGGCCCCATTGCATCGCGACAGCATCGTAGGGCGGTGCGACTGCGAAAAGAGCAGTCCTTGGACTTCAATGGAAGTCGTTGGATGAACTTTGTTGCCGAGGGCGAAAAACAAGGCTATAATTCAGGCCTTCGCTGCTCACCACAGCGGAGAAAGTGATTGGGAAACAGAGACTTATCGCTCTAGTGCATGACTCGTTTCCCGCTCCAGATTCATCAAAAAAGCCGTCCATGTGACGGCTTTTTTGTGCCTGCGATTTGGCCTCAGGCTTCAGTCTTGAGCAGAGCAGAGCGCGTCTGTCGCGCCCGGCCCTGGGTCGGCTTAGTTCTGGCTCTGGCTGCTCAGAAGCAATTGCTTGGCCTGGGCCCAGTCAAAGGTTTCGCCACGCGCTTCAGCAGCGGCCTGGTGCTCGTCAAGCAGTTGGTACAGAGCGATCTCCTCATCTGGCATGAAGTGCAGACAATCAC
The DNA here is from genome assembly GCF_008638305.1 of Pseudomonas profundi. Lineage (GTDB taxonomy): Bacteria > Pseudomonadota > Gammaproteobacteria > Pseudomonadales > Pseudomonadaceae > Halopseudomonas > Halopseudomonas profundi. The sequence goes on along the minus strand of NZ_VTPZ01000015.1, from coordinate 43,621 downwards.
CGCCGAAATACCACAGCAGGTCGCGGGGAATCATGTGCGCGATCTGCGGATAGCGTGAAATGATCTGACAGATAATTTCCTGTCCTTGCTGCATCGCGTCGTCATTGCCTGCTTCGAGTTCGGTGATCAGTTCGTCGAAGCGCTCGAGGAAAAGGATGTTACTTTCCTCGGGGACTTGCTCCATCAGGACGGACTGGGCGCGCAGGGTATCGAACAGGCTTTTCAAAAGCGCCAGATGATAGGTGTGGTAGGGCAGTGAAGTGTTCATCGGTGTCTCCTAAACAAGCGCGAGAGTCTAGCAGAAGACGTGCAGGGTGAGTGCGGTGGGGCGCGTAAAGACGATGCCGGCACGCTGGCCGGCATCGTTCCGTAGGGCTCAGGTTTTGAGCGGAACCGAGGTATCATGCTGGGGGTTCATTTCCTCGGCAGAAAAGTCATCGACCTCGATCACCGCGCGTCTCGCGGCTATCGCAGCGCTGAGCTGTTCTGCCTCGGCTTCGTTGATCGTTCCGCTGGTTAAGGCAGCGGCCACCAGATCTTCCTGCCCGTCCCCTTCAATTTCACCTGCCTTGTTCGCCTTGCGCATGCGCGAGGTCAACGCGTCGGCGGCGATCACTTGCTCAAGCGTGCTGTTCAGCAGGCCGGTGACATCGTCAGGGTCGTTGCTGCGGTAGCAGCCCGCCAGCAGCCGGTCGCGCGACGCGCCGGGTATCATCAGGCGTCGGGCTATCTCTGCACCGGTCCGATCGCTGGGTGGAGCGAGGTGACGCCCCAGCGGGAATACCACGATGCGCAGCAGCACACCGGCTACCCGGTTCGGGAAATTGAGCAATATTTCATGCATGGATTGCTCGGTGCGCGCGAGGAGATCCTCAACGCCCCAGCGTACGAAGGGCAGATCCTCTTCGGGCGAGCCCTGGTCGTGGTAATGCTTGAGCGTGGCGCTGGCCAGATACAGGTTGCTCAACACATCGCCCAGCCGCGCCGAGAGCCGCTCACGGCGCTTCAGTTCACCGCCGAGCATCAGCATGGTGGTGTCCGCCAGCGTGGCGAATGCGGCAGCAAGGCGAGACAGCTGCTGGTAATAGCCTTTGGTCTCGGCGTTGCCGGGCGTTTTGGCCAGCATGCCACCGGTGAGTCCAAGCAGCAGACTGCTGGCGGCATTGCTCACGCCGAAGCCGACATGCTCGAACAGCAGTTTGTCGAAGCGACGAATCCCGCTGTTTACATCCGGATCCTGCGTGGCGGCCATTTCCTGCAGCAGGTACGGATGGCAGCGGATTGCCCCCTGCCCGAAAATCATCATGCTGCGGGTAAGGATGTTGGCACCCTCGACGGTGATCGAGATCGGTATCGACTGATAGGCGCGGCCCAGGTAGTTCTTGGGTCCCATGCAGATGCCCTTGCCGCCGTGCACATCCATCGCATCATTCAGGCATTGACGCATGCGCTCGGTCAGATGGTATTTGACCACTGCAGACAGGACCGATGGCTTTTCACCCTGATCGATGGCGCCAGCGGTCATGCGCCGCGCGGCGTCCATGACATAGGTGTTGCCGCCGATCCGGGCGAGGGCTTCCTGTACGCCTTCAAACTCACCTATAGACAGACCGAACTGCTGGCGAATGCGCGCGTAAGCGCCGGTGGTCATGCTGGCCATCTTGGCGGCGCCAGTGCTGCCAGCTGGCAGGGAGATGGAGCGGCCTACCGACAGGCAATTCATCAGCATGACCCAGCCCTGGCCGATCATGTCCTGTCCGCCAATCAGATACTCCATGGGGATGAACACATCGGTGCCGGAGTTTGGGCCGTTCATGAAGGCTGCGTTCAACGGGAAATGTCTGCGGCCGATCTCGACGCCGGGTGTTTCGGTTGGAATCAAAGCCAGCGAGATGCCGCGCTCTTCTTCTTCGCCTAGCAGGTGTTCAGGGTCGTATACCTTGAACGCCAACCCCAGCAATGTGGCTACCGGGCCAAGGGTGATATAGCGCTTTTCCCAGGTGACGCGCAGCCCCAGGGTTTGCTTGCCTTCCCAATCCCCCATGCAGACGATGCCTTTGTCGGGCATGGCTCCTGCGTCGGAACCCGCTTCAGGCGAGGTGAGGGCAAAGCAGGGTACTTCCTTGCCCGCTGCGAGGCGCGGCAGATAGTGCTTCTTCTGTTCGTCGGTGCCGTATTGCAACAGCAGCTCAGCGGGGCCGAGCGAATTGGGCACCATGACGGTAGAGCCGAGATCGCCGCTGCGGCTGGCAAGCTTCATGACAATCTGCGAATGGGCAAAGGCCGAGAAGCCTTTGCCGCCGTGTTCTTTAGGGATGATAAGCCCGAAGAAGCCGTTGTCCTTGATGAAATCCCACACATCCGGTGGCAGATCCTGAAAGGCCGTAGTGACTTCCCATTCCCGGGTCATGGTGCATAGCTGTTCGACCGGACCATCGATGAAGTTCTGCTCTTCCGTCGTCAGGGCCGGACGCGGGAACGCGTGCAGTTTGTTCCAGTCAGGACGACCATTGAACAGTTCGCCATCCCACCACACGGTGCCGGCTTCGAGTGCTTCCTGTTCGGTATCGGATATAGGCGGCAGCACTTTTCTGAACCAGTGGAAGGTCGGCGTACTGATGTTGGCGCGCCGCCAATCGGGAAGGTTCAGAGGTATTGCGATGCCGAGGAATACTACCCACAGAACCAGCATCAATAACCAGTGCGCGGGACTTAACACGGTCATCGCGAGCAGATAGACCGCGGTGGCTATGCAGCCATTCAGCAAGCCGCTGCGCACATGAGCCAGCACGGTTACGCAAAGTATCAGGCCGATGAGCCAAAGCAGGGTCACCATTTAGCGCTCCTTCGATTGAGAAATGTCCAGCAACCAGCATAGCTGTTTAAAGCGGAAGGGTCTGTTGGGGTTTGCGGTGATCGCGACCAAACATGATGCCCTTGGCGGGGACCGGACGATAGTAGAAGGAAAGCAGGGGGGCATTGCTGCCCCGAGCGGGCAGCAATGTATTGCAGATCAGCTTTCGAGGTTGGCGGTGTCTTGCTTGATAGTGCGACCTGCCAGGTAGTAGTGCGCAGCCGACCAGAAGTTGATGATGGCGGCGCCAAGCAGTGCGTAGCGCAGGCTGTCGTTCTCGAACCAGACGCGCATCAGGTCACTGACGATGCCGATAGCTTGCGGGCCAAGTCCCAGGCCGACCAGGTTGAGTACCAGCAGCATGATGGCCGATGCCAGCGCGCGGCTACGCAGTGGCGTCAGGCTCTGGATCATGGCGAAGCTGGGCCCCAGATAGAAGGCGCCGAGGAACACGGCAGGCATATAGGCGATCAGTGCCCACATGGTGCTGTCGATCAGATAGAAGGCGGCAATGAACGGGACAGACAGAAACTTGGCCAGGCCGACGATCCAGGCGTTCCAGCGCTGATCGCGCGCGGCAAGTCTGTCGGCGAGCATGCCGCCAACGAACGCTCCCACGCCGCCGATCACGCCCATTACCGGACCAAGAAACAGGCCGACTTCGCTCGCCGTCAGGCCGTGGCTGCGCATCAGAAAGGCAGGGCTCCAGATGATGCTGCCGTAACCGACCAGGCTGGTGAGGGTCAGGCCGAGCACCACGTGCCGAGTGGTACGCACCCGCCATAGCACCGCGAATCCTGCACGTACGTTGACTTTTCCCAGCGGCGGCGGCTTGACCCCGTCGGCGAACCCGCGCGGCGGTTCGATCATGGTGAAACGGACCAGTGCGGCAATCAGCAGACCGGGGAGGCCAACGACCAGGAACGCCGCGCGCCAGCCCCACCATTCGGTGACGAACCCGCCAACCAGGAAGCCGATCATGATGCCGAAGTACACACCAAGGGAGTAGATCGACATGGCACCGGAGCGTTTTTCCTTCGGATACAAATCCGATAGCATCGAGTGCGAAGGCGGGCTCGAACCGGCTTCACCGATACCAACACCGATCCGGGCGGCTGCCAGCTGCCAGAAATTCTGCGCCGCACCGCACAAGGCCGTCATGCCGCTCCAGATCGCGATGGACCAGGCAATGATGTTTCGGCGGTTGGAGCGGTCGGCAAATATTGCGATTGGAATGCCCAGCGTGGCATAGAACAAGGCAAATGCTATGCCTGACAGGAAGCCCAGCTGTGTATCAGAGAGCAGCAGGTCGGCTTTCAACGGTTCGATCAGGATGCCGACGATATTGCGGTCGACGTGGCTCGAGGTGTAGGCCGCGAGCAGTACTATTAACGCATAACGTCGGTAGGCGGGCGTGATGCGGCTGGCAACGTCATCCTGTTCTACTGCCGCTGATTCGGGCGTATTTGCCATCGGGCTCTCCATGGGCTGTTGTCTTTGTGCTAGGGTCTGTTGCCGTTTCGTCGCGAGCCGCGTTGNTTGTCTTTGTGCTAGGGTCTGTTGCCGTTTCGTCGCGAGCCGCGTTGCACGCAACCCGAAGGGACGGGGCCCGTTTAGCGCAGCACTGCGTTACTCGTCATTCATTTGGAACAACCAAACTTCACTTCTCGCGCCTTGTTCTGCACCAAACGGGCCTCCGTCGCGGCCGCGACGAAACGGCAACAGACCCTAGGAGCATACGGGCTGGCCGGAGGCATCGACAATTGACGAATGGCGGACATTTGTAGTGGTTTTGTAATCTCGAGACGCGTTGCGCAGATCATCGCCGTCTGGCGCAAGGTCTTGATTTTCCGGCGCGCGCCCCCATTATTAGCCATCGACTCTCAAGGCCGGAAACGTTTGCATGACCGCAGCTATAAGTATCAAGGGGCTGGAAAAAACCTACGGCAACGGTTTTACCGCCCTCAAAGGTATCGATCTGGAAGTGCAGCAAGGTGATTTCTTTGCCTTGCTGGGACCCAACGGGGCCGGGAAATCCACCACTATTGGCATTCTCTCATCGCTGGTTACCAAGTCAGCGGGCCGAGTCAGTGTTTTCGGTCATGACATCGATACTGACCTGATGGCGGCCAAGCGCTGCATTGGCGTTGTGCCGCAGGAATTCAATTTCAGCCAGTTCGAGAAGGCGATGGATATCCTGATCAATCAGGCCGGCTACTATGGCATCCCTGCCGGGGAAGCCGCGCAGCGCGCAGAAAAGTATCTCAAGCGCTTGAGCCTGTGGGATAAGCGTGATGTTGCATCGCGCATGCTTTCCGGGGGTATGAAGCGGCGGTTGATGATCGCCCGCGCGTTGATTCACGAACCGCGTCTGCTGATTCTGGATGAGCCGACCGCGGGGGTAGATATAGAGATTCGGCGTTCGATGTGGCAGTTCCTGCAGGAGATCAACGCCCAGGGAGTGACCATCATCCTCACCACGCATTACCTGGAAGAGGCCGAGCAGCTGTGCAAGAACATCGCGATTATCGATCAGGGCCGCATCATCTATAACACCAGCATGCGCCGTCTGCTCAAGGAGCTGCATGTCGAAACCTTCCTGCTCGATTGCCGTGAAACCCTGCAGGAAGCGCCCGTGCTGGATGCCTATCCATGCCGGCTGATCGATGAGCACACGCTGGAAGTGCAGATCGACAAGGCGCAGGGCATGAATGGTCTGTTCGCCGAATTGGCGGGGCAGGGTATCGAGGTGCTGAGTTTGCGTAACAAGAGCAACCGGCTCGAGGAGCTGTTCCTCAACCTGGTGGATGAAAATGCTGAAAAAGGAGCGGCCTGATGTCTCACTGGCGTAGCGGCTGGGTCGCTTTTGTCACCATCCTGTCAAAGGAAGTCCGGCGTTTTTCTCGCATCTGGCCGCAGACGCTGTTGCCGCCGGGCATCACCATGGCCCTGTACTTTGTCATTTTCGGCAATCTCATAGGCAGCCGTATCGGCGAGATGGATGGCTATCCTTACATCGACTACATCGTACCCGGGCTGATCATGATGTCAGTCATCACCAACAGCTACTCCAACGTAGTGTCGAGCTTTTTCAGTACCAAGTTTCAGCGCTCGATTGAGGAGCTGATGGTGGCGCCGGTATCACCGCACGTCATCCTGCTTGGCTATACCTTCGGTGGCGTAGCCCGGGGATTGGCAGTCGGATTGATTGTCACGCTGATGTCGCTGTTCTTCACGCGGTTGCAGGTGCAACACATTGGCCTGACTATCACGGTGGTGTTCTTTACATCGCTGGTCTTTGCGCTGGGCGGCTTCATCAATGCGACCTTCGCGCGCAACTTCGATGATATTTCGATAGTGCCGACCTTCGTGCTGACGCCTTTGACCTATCTGGGGGGCGTGTTCTATTCGATCAATATGCTGCCCGAATTCTGGCAGAAGGTGTCGCTGATCAATCCGATCTTGCACATGGTCAATGCTTTCCGCTATGGCATCCTCGGGGTATCGGACATCCACATTGGTGTAGCTCTGGTACTGATGCTGGTATTCGTAGCCGTGCTGTATTGCTTCAGTTACTGGTTGCTCAAACGCGGCATTGGGATGCGTCAGTAGCCTTGGCTGGCCGGGTGGACGGCGGCAGGGTATGCTGCCGGCCCGGCATGGAGAAAATGTATGAATGAGCATCCGGCAGAGCAATCGCCGCTTGGGAAATCAAGTGCTTACGTAAGTGTCTACACCCCATCTCTACTATTTCCGATTTCACGGCTGCCCAAGTGGCGTGAGCTTGGGCTTAATCCCGACGATCTGCCTTTCAATGGCGCGGACGTCTGGAACTGTTACGAGCTGTCCTGGCTCACGCCGTCGGGTAAGCCGGAAATAGCTGCTGCCGAGTTTATTTTTCCGATCACCGCTCAGCGTATTGTCGAATCAAAATCCTTCAAGCTGTACCTGAACTCGTTCAATCAGACGGTGTTCAGGGACCGGCACGAAGTGCTGCGTACGCTCGAGTCCGATCTGTCCGTAGCGGCGCAGGGGCCGGTACTGGTCAAGCTGTTGACGATGGATCAGTTGTACCGCGCCGGGATGGTCGAACTGCCAGGCGAATGTCTTGATGATCTAGTCGTGGACGTCGAGCAATACGAATATAATGCGGACCTCCTGACGCTGGCTCCGAATGCCAGACGCACCCGGGAGACGCTGTACACGCATCTGTTCAAGTCCAATTGCCCGGTGACGGGTCAGCCCGACTGGGGCAGTGTGATGATCAGTTATGCGGGAACCCGGGTGGACAGGAGGAGCCTGCTGAAGTACCTGTTGTCATTCCGTCAGCAGGCGGATTTCCACGAACAGTGTGTGGAGCGCATCTTCACCGATCTGTATACCTTACTGGGCAGTCGCTGCGAACTGACGGTATATGCTCGCTATGTACGGCGCGGCGGGTTGGATATCAATCCATACCGTTCTACCGAGCCGGGCCCACCAGACAACTTCCGTCTGGCCAGGCAATAAGCGGCCAGAGATTTATCAGCGAGCCCGGCGGTTGCTGGATGCCGGGCTGAATCGCCTCAGACGCCGATGTCCACTAGCGTTTGCATAACGCTGCGCAAGGTCGCGGCCGTGGTCGGGTGACGGGCTTCCAGCCGTTCGACCATCAAGTTGACCCCGTCCACCAGCGTTGGGTCAGCTTCAGCTTCCTCGTTAGCCTCTTTAGCTATCAATCTAGCTTTAATATTTGTTGCAAGTTGTTGAAGTGACTCGCGTTCTTCAGCCGACAAAGGCGCTTCGGGGTCACCCAGCATCTCCTCCAGTGATTCCAGTTGTTCTCTCAGGTGCTGCTCGGCCATCTTGACTACTCCTGCGTTGGCGGTCTTGTTTCACTATAACCTGTCTTTTCGGCCAGCGTCGCGCCGGCCGATCATGCCGGTTCGGTTTGCCGAGCGGATACCCCTTGCTATGCGCAGGCTATCAGGCGCCGGAATGGACCAGTGACGCTCGACTCCGAACTGTCCCGGTTCTTCGGTTTCAGGGCCGACGGGTTCGGCGTGTTCCCTATAGAATCAATGTTGAAAGTCAGGCGGCTGCGACAACCTCACCGGCATACGATCAGACCAGCATTGTCGGCGGATGATCTACGGCGCGCAGAAAATCAGTGAGAAGCATCTGCTCCTGTCCCTTCCTGGCTGAGTGCTCGGCCCCAGTTATTCGATTTTCGTTTCTTCAATATATTGGTCTGTCGCTCCGGGAGCGGTAATCTTTGCTTTATGGAGAGGCGGTTGTCATTTTCGCTTATGACGGGATTCACTTCTGCTTCGGTTATTTGAATTACAGTTCGCGGACCGCGGACCCCCTTGGCAGGCCAGGGTATCCCCGCAATTGGAGACGTTGAATGAACAAATTGAAGTCCGTTACCCCTTGGGCCCTGGCTTGCACAGCCTCGCTTTTGTGTATTACATCGGCGTCCGCGCAGGAAGGCTACGATGATTACGCTGACGAATATACCAACCCGGATCCATGGGAACCCTTCAATCGTGTGGTTTTTCGCTTCAACGACACGATAGATACCTACACGCTCAAACCCTTGGCCAAGGGATATAACGCGGTCATGCCTGAGTTTCTCGACGACGGCGTTACCAATGTGTTCAGTAACCTCGGCGAGCCCAGAAATCTGGTCAATAACACCTTGCAAGGGAAATTTCATGATGCAAGCGTGGATCTCTCCCGGTTTTTGCTGAATTCGACCCTGGGTGTGGTGGGCATTTTTGACGTCGCCACTCGCATGGGTTTGCAGCGCAATGACGAAGACCTGGGGCAGACCATCGGTAGCTGGGGTACGCCAAGCGGTCCCTATGTGGTTTTGCCCTTGCTTGGCCCCTCGACTGTGCGTGATGCCGGTTCACGCGTGCCCGAGAGTTTCATCGGATACACCTATACGGGTCAGGTCGATCATGTCCCAACGCGCAATACTGCATTGGGTACCGACATACTGGATACCCGGGCGGCATTGTTGAGTCAGGAGAGGCTGATCCGTGGTGATCGTTACGCCTTTATTCGCAATGCCTTTCTGCAAAATCGTGAGTACCGCGTGCGTGACGGGGAGGTGGTGGACGAATTCTGAGATGCGAAAGCTGTGCACTCGGTTTTCGTCGCCTGGCAGCGGTTGCCTGGCGCATTGGATGGGAGTACTGTTTGCCCCTTGAAAGCGTCAGGGAATCCTGACACGGCACACACCCTGTGGCTGTGGGACTCACCTTGTACCATGGTATTGACGTAGGGACTCTATGCAGCTTCCTGGCACGACTTTGCTGGTAATTGATGACGACGATGCAGCGCGTCAGCACGTTACCGGTTATCTTGAAAACAGCGGCTTTGATGTATTGCAGGCAAGCCAAGCGGAGCAGGGCCTTCAACTGTTCGCAAAACACAGGCCGGAGCTTGTCCTGTGCGATCTGCATATCGAAGATATGTGCGGTTTCGAACTGATTCGCCAGCTTATCGAAGATGCGCCTGACACCCCTGTTATCGTAGTGTCTGCTGCGGGCATTATGGACGACGTAGTCGAAGCATTGCGCGTCGGTGCCAGCGATTATCTGATCAAACCTTTCACTGACCTGGCGGTGCTTGACCATGCGGTCCAGCGCTCGCTTGATCGTGCGCGCCTGAGGGTCGAGAATCAGCGCATTCGCGAGCGCCTCGAACGGGCCAACCACGAACTCGAGAATCATTTGCAGGAGCTCAAGGATGATCAGGCCGCCGGACGGCAGGTCCAGCTGAACATGTTGCCGGCCAGCCCCTGGTCCAGTGGTCAGTATCGACTGGAACACCGGATTATCCCTTCTCTGTATCTGTCGGGTGACTTCGTTGATTATTTCCGGGTATCTGAGACCCAGCTCGCATTTTACCTGGCGGATGTTTCCGGACACGGTGCTTCTTCAGCCTTCGTTACGGTCCTGCTCAAGTTCATGACAACGCGTCTGTTGTACGAGCAACGTCGACAGGAAACCAGCGGGCCGATTGCGTTCCAGCCTTCGGATGTTCTTGGGCATATCAACCGCAGTCTGATCAGCTGCAAGCTCGGCAAGCATGTCACGATGCTTGGCGGGGTCATTGACGAAACCTCTCATACGCTGACTTACAGCATTGGCGGGCATCTGCCGTTGCCGATACTTTACATTGATGGCAAGGCGGAATATCTGCAGGGAAAAGGCCGGCCTGTCGGTCTGTTCGATGACGCAGTGTACGATAATTATCAGATCAGCCTGCCTGAGCATTTTAGCCTTACGCTGTGCTCTGACGGAGTGCTGGATTGTCTGGAAGGGGCTACCCTTAGGGAAAAGGAAGCTCGCTTGCCCGGTCTTGTCGAGCAGGCTGAAGGCGAATTTTCCACGATTTTGGCCGAACTTGGCCTGGTACCCGGCCAAGCGATGCCGGATGATATTTCCCTACTGGTGCTAAGCAGGAACCCGAGATGATGACTACTGGCAAGATCCAGTTCGCGGAGTCGGAGGGCACCTTTGTTCTCAAGTTCATAGGTGACGTACGCCTGACCTTGTGCGCAGCGCTTGATGCTTATATCGAGAAGATTTTCAGCGCCCTCAGTTTCGACTCGATCATCATCGACCTGACAGAAACGGAAAATATCGACAGCACCTCGTTGGGTCTGCTGGCAAAACTATCCAATCTGTCCAGACAGAAGGTGGGTTTGTTGCCGACGCTGGTGTCCAACCACGAAGATATGAACCGGCTGTTGCAGAGCATGGGTTTCGACCAGGTGTTCAACATCCTGTCGGAAGGCGCGCCTACCATAGTGGAGCTGGAAGATCTGCCCGGACAGGTGCTTTCAGAGGAGGTCGTGAAGGACAAGGTTCTCGAGGCGCATCGGATCCTGATGAACCTCAACGATCATAACCGCGAGGCCTTCCGTGACCTCGTCAGCACACTTGAATCAGGCAACTGATCCTGCTCGCTCGGCCATTAGTCGTTCCAACTTGATCTGATCCGCAGCAAATGCACGAATGCCCTCGGCCAGTTTCTCGGTAGCCATGGCATCTTCATTGTGCGACCAGCGGAAGTCGGGCTCGTTGAGCACTATCCGCGGCTCGCCCGCGCCGGCTTCAAGCAAGCTCGAACGGGTCAGGTCGCCTTGCTCTTCTGACAGCTGTTGCAGCAGGGCAGGGCTGATAGTCAGGCGGTCGCAACCCGCCAAAGCCTCGATCTGACCGACATTGCGGAAGCTGGCTCCCATCACCACGGTTTCGTACATGTGCTGCTTGAAGTAGCGATAGATACGCGCAACCGACTGCACCCCCGGGTCGTCCTGGCCGGTATAGTCCCGCTGTTCGTGCTGCTTGTACCAGTCATAGATACGGCCCACGAACGGCGATATCAAATACACGCCTGCATCTGCGCACGCCTGGGCCTGGGCGAAGGAAAATAGCAGGGTCAGGTTGCACTGAATACCTTCTTTCTCCAGCTCGGCAGCGGCCTGAATGCCTTCCCAGGTCGAGGCGATCTTGATCAGCACGCGGTCCCGGGTGACGCCAGCTTCTTCGTAGCGCTGAATAATCCGTCGCGCCTTGTCGAGCGTCGCTTCGCGATCAAAGGAGAGTCGCGCGTCCACTTCGGTGGATACTCTGCCGGGAATAAGCTTGAGGATTTCGCAGCCAATGGCCACGGCAAAGTGGTCGCAAGCGTCGCTGGCACGGTCAGCACTATCAACCGATTGCGTCACTGCCTGCTCGAGCATGCCGCTGTATTCGGCCTGGCTGGCAGCCTTGAGCATCAGTGACGGGTTGGTGGTCGCATCGACCGGTTGCAGGGTTCGAATGGCATTGATGTCGCCGGTGTCGGCGACAATCTGAGTGAGCTTCTTGAGGCTGTCTAGTTTGCTGGTCATGGACGTTTCCGCGAGAGACGAATATGCCTTGACCTTACCCCATGGCGATTAGGCGGAGCAATCCCGCGGCACGAGCCACTGTGACATCTCGTCGATCAATCGATCATAGAGCGCAAGGGGTTGGTCGGTACGGTGTAGGGAGCTGCTTAGCTCGCGGCGGAAATGCCGGGCTCCGGGCAGGCCCTGGAATAGTCCGAGCATATGTCGGGTGATGTGATTCATCATTCCGCCACGCTCAAGATGCCGCTCAATATAAGGGCGCATCGCGGTCAGCACGTCGATCCGGCAAGGGACGGGGCGATCATCACCATAAAAAAGACGATCCACTTCAGCCATGAGATAAGGATTGTGATAGGCCTCGCGCCCAACCATTACGCCATCCATGTGCTGCAACTGCTCGGTCATTGTCTCAAGCTGGCTCAGGCCGCCGTTGATAATGATTTCAAGGGCAGGAAAGTCCCTTTTAAGCTGGTGCACGACCTCATAGCGCAGGGGCGGGATATCACGGTTTTCCTTGGGCGAAAGCCCTTCGAGAATCGCGATACGTGCATGGACAATGAAGGTTTCGCATCCCGCCTCGTGCACCTGTCCGACAAAGTCACACAGCTCGTCATAGCTGTCCCGCCCGTTGATACCAATGCGGTGTTTGACCGTAATGGGTAGCTCACAGGCATCTTTCATCGCCTTGACGCCTTCTGACACCAACTCAGGACGAGCCATCAGGCAGGCGCCGATCAGGTTGTTCTGAACACGGTCGCTGGGGCAGCCAACGTTGAGGTTTACCTCGGCAAAACCGGCACCGTGCGCCAATGCGGCGCAGGTCGCCAACTCCTGCGCATTGCTACCGCCCAGTTGCAGCGCCAGCGGTTGTTCTTCGGGGTTATACCCGAGGAACCGTTCGCGATCACCATGAATCACTGCTCCGGTGGTCACCATCTCGGTATAGAGCAGCGCGTGCCGGCTGATCAGCCTGGCGAAGTAACGGTAATGACGGTCAGACCAGTCCATCATCGGCGCTACGCAGAAGCGGCGGGACGGTCCCGGGTGGTTAATGGTTGGCTCGATCGAGGTTTCCAGGGGCATTTCGTGAAGCCTGCTAAGGATATGACCGGAGTCGACATTGGCAGTGCCAGCGACGTGGTTCAGTTGTGGTGCTGCGTCTGAATAGACGCCAGGGCCGCTAGTGTATCAGCAATGGGGTTTTTTTCCTCGCACGGGGGGCGTCTGGATGGGTGTGTTCAGCCCATTGAAATATCAGCATTTTTTTATAGCGCTAGCCGTTCCACGCCAGCCGGCTAGCGGAGGTTGGCATCATTTTGATGCCATTGAATCATCCGGCAGCCGAACGGTGGTGAATATGTGAACCAGTTCCCAAAGCCCGTGTAGTGGGGCTTACAAGAATAGGATTCAAAATATTTCATGATTTTTAGCCAAATTTTGAACTGTTGCTGGTATTTTGACATCTATGCTTGAGCGGTATCGAGATGGGTAGTTTATTGGCGCCTGCTCTCGCTCGGGCGTGAGTGAAAATGCTTTCAGACCAATCACAGATCAACAAAAGGCACGGCAATGGAAAGGCGGTTACGCCAGGGACGATCCGGCTTATGGGTCGGAACGCTATTCGTTATGTGTTTAGCCTCGCTGTCCATTCGAGCTGAACCACTCGCTCCGGCGAGTATTGGCTTCTGGTACGGCGATCGTCCCCCCCTGTCAGAACTGGTGCAGTTCGATTGGTTGGTTGTTGAGCCGGAGCATTTCAAAGCCGAAGACGTATCCTTTATTCGCAGCCAGGGATCGCAGCCCTTCGCATACTTGTCTGTCGGCGAACTGGATCCGCATGATGCCGACAAAAATCCAGAGCTTCGGGAATACGCTTCTTCAACACGCAATGCAGCCTGGGACAGTCAGGTCATGGACCTGACTGTCCCAGGCTGGCGTGATCACTTGATGGCTGAGGCCGGAAACTTCTACGAACAGGGATACACAGGTTTATTCCTCGATACATTAGACAGCTTTACGCTGCTACCTGAGGCCGAGCGAAAGGCCCAAAGAGACGCGCTGGTCGAGTTGCTGATCGGCATGAAAAAGCGCTTCCCGCATCTCCAGCTGGTTTTTAACCGCGGTTTTGAAGTGATAGGTGATGTCGGCGATAGCGTCGCAGCTGTCGCGGCGGAGTCGTTTTACCAGGGGTGGGATGCCAGCACGCAACGTTATCGAAAGGTGCCTGAGCTGGATCGACAATGGTTGATCGATCAGCTCGAACCATTGCGCCAGCGTGGCGTTCCGATTATCGCTATTGATTACCTGCCACCACATCGTCGTGACGAAGCACGCAAACTGGCCAAACGGCTGCATGATGAAGGCTATGTTCCCTTTGTAAGCACCCCCGAACTCGACTACCTGGGTATCAGCAATGTGGAGGTTCAGCCGCGCCGCATCGCCATGCTTTATGATCCGCGCGAAGGTACCCTGGATCAAAGCTCCGGTCATCTATTGCTCGGCGGATTATTGGAGCATCTTGGCTACCGCGTGGATTATCTGCCTGTGGATGGCACGCTGCCGATGAACCGGGGTATTGGTTTTTATGCGGGCATCGTCGTGTGGATGACAAGCGGCGTGCCGTTGCCCTCCGACAATTTCCATGGTTGGATTACGGCGCGACTGGACGAGAAAGTCCCCCTGGCGTTCATGGCAGGCTTGCCGGTCGAGGATGCTGCGTTGCTGCGTCGGCTCGGATTGCGCCGAACCGACGATATCGTGCATACCGGCGCGGAAATCGCCGAGCACGATGCCGAGTTGCTGGGTCAATTCGAGGCGCCACTAGCGCCCCGTACCCGCGGTCTTGTTCCGGTCTCCGTACGAGGGCAAGAAGCCAGAGCCGCGCTGTTGATACGCGATGGCTCCGGCACCCAGTATGCGCCGGTGGTCGTCGCAGATTGGGGCGGCATGGCCTTGGATCCCTACGTTCTGGAAGAGGGCGGCGAAACCCGCCGATGGATTCTCGACCCTTTCGAATTCCTTCAGCGGACCTTGCGCCTGGCACCTATCCCGGCGCCCGACGTCACTACCGAAAATGGTCGGCGTATTGCCACGGTACATATCGACGGCGACGGGTTTCCATCCCGCGCAGAGATACCTGGCACGCCTTTCGCCGGTCAGAAGGTTCTGGATGCCTTTATCAGGCCCTACCCATTGCTCACTTCCGTATCGATAGTGGAAGGGGAGGTCAGCTCCGCTGGCGCCTTTCCTGAACTAGCGGACGAGCTGGAACCTATCGCCAGGGAGATCCTTGCCGAAAAGCGGGTAGAAGTGGCTTCTCATTCATTCAGCCATCCTTTCTTCTGGCAACCGGAAGTAGCGAGTAAGCGGGAGGGGTTTAATCCGGAGTACGGGCTCCATATGGAAATTCCCGGCTATGAAAAGCTGGATTTCAAGCGAGAAATCATCGGTTCGACGCAATACATCAACCAACAGCTTGCCCCCCCTGGAAAGCCGGTAAAAGTAATGTTCTGGAGCGGTGATGCGATGCCGGACGCCGAGACGTTGCGCCTGACGTATAACGCAGGCCTGCTCAACGTCAATGGCGGGACGACCAAGCTGACCTACGCCGAGCCTTCGCTGACCGGCCTGTATCCCTTGCTGCGACCTACTGCCGGCGGCCTGCATGTGTATGCACCGATTATCAACGAGAACGTTTATACCAATCTGTGGCATGGCCCCTATTACGGATTCCGCGGCGTCATCGAAACCTTTGAGTTGACCGATGCGCCGCGCAGATTCCGTGGTCTGCATCTGTACTACCATTTTTATTCCGGAACCAAGCAGGCTTCGATCAAGGTCATGGATGAGATCTACCAGTACATGCTCGAACAGGAGCCGATATCGCTCTGGATGAGCGATTACTTGCAACGCGTGTTTGGACTGCATGACGCCTCGCTGGGGCTGGCTGTAGACGGCTCATGGCATATACGCGCCATGCGAGGGCTGCGCACCGTGCGGCTTGATCCTGCGCTCGGTTGGCCCGACCTGCGGCAATCCTCCGGGGTCGCTGGCGTGCGTGATCTGCCCCAGGGACGCTATGTTCATCTCAGTGGCGATCGCGCCCGGTTGGTGCTTCGTTCCGAGCGGGACCCGACACCCGCGCTTGAAGAGGCAAACGTTCCCTTGCTGCAGTGGGAGTACCTTGATAAAGGCAGGGTGCGCTTTGGCTTTGCTGGTGAGTTTCCGGTCAGTTTCTCAGTACGTTCAGCCAAGCCTTGCAAGGTAAGCGCCGGCGGCACACGTCACACCGGTCGCGCTGTACAGGATCTCTGGCAGTTCGATTTCGACACCAGCGAGGTCAGCGATGCGCTACTCCTCTGCGACTAAGCCGGTACGGCTATTGCGGTTTCGTACATTGGCGCTGGCCGGAGTCGCTGTGTTGGTGTTGCTGGTATTGGTGCTCGCCAAGGAAGAAGACTTTCTGCCAGATGGCCGGGGTGCAGATGCCGTATCCGCCAGTTATGCCGAATTGATGCTTGCTCATAGTCCCGAGGCAACACAGCTGCGTCAGGAGCTGGTGCAGTTACTCATCGACCTGAATCAGTACGATAGAGCGCGGTTTCATTTGCTTGAATGGCAACAAACCGAGCCACTGCTGGCGGACTTTTTTCGCTTGGTAATCGACGCGCAAACGGCGATGCAGCTTGACCAAACCGATCGGATTCGCGCCGTTCAGAATCAGTTGCCTGCCTTTGATCGGAGCCGGTTACCGACGTCACGCCTGCTTACACTGGCGCAGTTGGCGCTCAGCTTCGAGCAACCCTGGCTGGCTGCGGATATCTATTACGAACTTGCCCAGGCGCAGCCCGATCATCGGAGCGAATATCTCGAAGCGGCAGCGCAGTGGTATCAGGCGAGCAACCAGCCTCGCAGGGCCAGCGAAATGTATCTGGTCCTGCTGGAAGAAAATCGCTATCCGGAAAAACGTTTGGGTTTTGTTCGCAAGGCCTACTCGACGATGCTCGAGATCGGGCGGGAAGAGGATGCGACCTTGATGTTGGTCGCCGAGCTTGAGCAATTGACTACCTCGTCGCCTGACCGACTGTGGTTAGAGCAGGGCCGCAATGTAGCGTTGTCGATCGCGAGACTGGATCTCGCGGCCCCGATCGTTGAGCGCTGGCGGCAGCTTCATCCGCGGGATCCCGACGCGGTCCAGGCTTCCTTTGATTTCGCCCTCGCCTCCGGGGACATGTCGGCCGCCTGGGATTCGGGAAGTCAACTTTTGCTGCTGCGCCCGGATGATGCTGAGCTGAAACGTCAGATGGCTAAAGTCGCCGAGTGGAATGGTCTCAACTCCGAGGCTTTGACGTTGTGGATCTCCTATCTTCGACTACGTCCCGATACGCAGCTACAGGATTACGTCTGGCGTCGGGCGTTCCAGATTTTCGATTTCGAGCGTGGCCTGCCGCTGCTTACCGAGCTGACGGACAAACGACAGCTAAGCGATGAGGAGCTCGATGCATTGATTTACGCGCATGAGTCCCGTGGAACCCCGGCAAAGGCTGAAGAGTGGTTAAGAAACTATCTGCAAGCCTACCCTGAACACCGACTGGGGTGGGTCCGGTTGATCCAGAATCTCGAGAACACCTTGCAATATGAGGCGGAAGCTGAGACCTGGCAGGCCATGGCAGAGCAGTTCCAGCTGAGCGCTGCGGAACGCGTCGAGTGGGCCGGCGTGCACTGGCGGCTGTATCAACCGGATCATGCCTGGCATGTTCTGGATATTGACACCGATGGCATAGTCGACGCCGATTACTGGCGTACCCGCGCCGGGTTGGCGTGGGAGCTGGAACGCGACGACCAGCTGCAGCATGCATACGAGACCATGCGACAAAGGAATATTGATCTGTTCTTCAGCGAAGAGTCGGAGCTGATTGAGCTCTATAGACTCGAATCCCCGCGCAAGGCGCTGAGCCTCATGGTCGCCGGCTGGCGCAGCCACCGACGGGCAGAGCGTCTGGTGGGCGCATTGGAACTGGCCGAGACCTATAGCAATTTTGAGCTGGTCGCAGAGTTGCTGGCTGACGCAAAAGGTGATCCGGCAGTGGCGAATCTGCCTACGGTGATGCTTGCCCGGGGCTCGTTGGCTGTACATGAGAATCGTCTTGACGATGCAGAGCGAATCTATCGATTGGGCACCAAGCGCTCGCCAGCGGTGGCCGTATTCCGTGAGCGTCTCATATGGTTTCTGATTGACCACGGGCGCACAGATGAGTTGGCTGAGCTGCTGCAAGAGTGGCGCATCGTTGCGCTGAAGTCTGGTGACCTGTGGCTGCCCTTCGCTGCGGGCAATCAAATGCTCGGGCGTTACGATCAGGCGCTGGCCTGGTATCACTTCTATCTGAGAGGGCAACCGGACGATCTACTGGTCAGAGCTGCCTATGCCGACGCGCTGGAGGGCGCAGGACGACTCGATCAGGCGCTACGGTTGCGCAAATCCCTCGTTGCCCGGTTCGAAGACGAGACCTTGGCAGAATCGCCGGAACGCTACGCGACCTGGCTGCGCCTGGTTGCCAGCACCCGATCGGGGCTGCATGCCCAGCAGTTGGCGGCCAGCAATCGTGGTGCCGATACCTTGATGCTGCAGGTCTGGTTTGACCGGGTACTGGCGCAGCTGGACGAGTCGAATCAGGAGGTGGCCAAGGATCAATGGCTGGCATGGGCCCGCGGGCGCGGCCTGAAGATTGATCGCTATGAACAACTGCAGCAGGGGTTACGCCAGTACAACCGTGACATGTTGGAGCGAGCGCTGGTCAGCAACGAGTTTGACCCGGTCCAGGAAACCGGCGCCTTGAGTTTGCTGCGACGCAACAGTCATGCACTGGGTAGCGCGTTGAGCCAGCTCGGCAGTAATCCGTCCCCCGTTATTAATAATCCTCTGCGCTTGATGGCCACCGACCTTCTAGAACAGGAGCCCCAGGGTATTCGATTGGGGTGGTTCCGCCGGGATTTCGGCGATCTCGAACTCACAGGTCCAGAGTTGCTGATGGCACGTCATCTTAACGACACCTGGTATGCCAGTCTTAAGCTCAGCCGCGATCGTTACCAGGCTGTCAGCTTGAATGAAAGCCTGCTGGGAACCGAGACCAATGCATTCGCGACGCTGCAGCGGCCGCTCGATAACGGGCGTTTCTCGATCATGCTGGACAGCAGCTCGCGCCGGGATCATGACCGTCATGGCCTGGGCGTATCGCGTCAGTGGCAGTTAAGCGCGCGGGACGAAGTGGAACTGGGTCTGGATTGGCAGCGCGAAAGTCAGGACAGCGGGCTGATGCGGGCTCTGGGACAGGCGGATTCGCTCTGGTTGGCTGGCAGCCACGGTTTTTCGGCACGCGACCAGCTGTCCTGGTGGGTTGCCCATAGAGCATTTTCCACTCGCTCCGGTGAAAGCCTAGGTGAAGGAGAAGCCGTGAATCTCGAATTCAACCAGGTTCAGCAGTTTCGGGGGCCCACCTGGACCACGCGGGTTGGCGTCGATTATCAGAACAATCGGTTACGCGATATATCCCTGGCTGAGGCCGGCGGCCTGCTGACCTTTGACGAACCAGTGACCGAAGATCTTCTGCAAAGTCGCTATGGCCGTGTGTATGTGGGCAGCACCCTGAGGCGCGGGATGCCGGGCGCGCTGAATCGGACCGAGCCGCAATTGACCTGGTTGGTTGATGTTCAGGCTGGCTGGGAATGGACAGAGAGCGAATTTACCTACGGTATTTCCACCGGTGTAGGTACTGGTGTCGTGGGAGATGACGAACTGGCGATAACCCTGGGTTATCAGTCTACGCCGCGGGGCAGTGACGGATCATCAGGCGGGTCGTTGGGAATAACTTACAGCCGGCGTTTCGGACGCTGACCCTATCAAGGAGAAAGACCATGCAATCCATACGTTGTCTGACCATGACAATGGCAACTTTGCTTGCTGTTGGCTGCACCAGCATTACCAGCAAGGAAAGCCCTGCGTTGCCGGCTGACGCCCGCTGGGCGCTCATGCCGATCGTCAATTATTCGCAGGCCCCACAAGCGGGTGAACGCAGCGAACAGATCCTGATCAGCATCTTGAGCAAGCAGAATATTCAGCCTCAGGTTTACCCTCATTCCAGCAACCAGGATGCAGTGCTGCTGGATGATCGTGAGCGTTTCGCTGAAGCCATGACCTGGGCACGCCAGCGGGATTTCGACTATCTGGTCAGCGGAAGCGTGGAAGAATGGCAATACAAGAACGGCCTAGACGGCGAGCCCGCCGTGGGTATCAGTCTGCGTGTGCTAGAGCCATCCACCGGCAAGGTACTTTGGAGCAATAGTGCCGCACGTGCTGGCTGGTCCCGGGAAAGCCTGGCGGGCACTGCACAGAAAGTATTGGGCGAACTGGTTGATGACCTGCGGATTGAATGATGGATACCGATCTGTCGCACAGGGAAGACAGCCTTGCTCCTCAGGCTGGCAGCGCGACTGCCTGGACTGAAACGCTTGGATTCACCGCGCTCGCACTGATTCTGGGTTTCTGGCTGACGCCTGACGATCCGCTTCAGGTTTTCGGGTTCCCCTGGCCCATGCTTGCGCCGTTGTTGCTTGGGGTGCGCTACGGCTTCGTAAAGGCCCTGGTGAGCGCCTCGTTGCTGGTTTTTACGCTGTTACTGCTACGTTATTACGGGCCGCTCTATGACGCACTGCCGGGTCCTTACATCATCGGTGTATTGGTCAGCAGTATGCTGGTAGGGGAATTTCGCGACCTTTGGGGCCGTCGCCTGCAGCGTCTGAAGATGGCCAACGATTATCGACAGTATCGACTCGACGAGTTTACTCGGGCACATCAGATGCTGCGTATTTCCCATGATCGCCTGGAACAGCGGGTGGCTGGGAGTGACCAGAGTTTGCGCAGCTCCTTGCTGCTGCTTCGTGAACGTATGCGCGAGGTGAAAACGCCCGGCGAGACTCTGATATGGATGGCGGAGCCGATAATTGGCCTGCTTGGTCAGTATGGCTCGCTGAGGGTGGCTGGCTTGTACGCCGTGAACAAAGAGAGGCAGATGCTGCCCTGGCCCCTTGCGACTATAGGCGAGATGGGAGAGGTAGACGCAGACGATCGCATGATCAGGCTGTGCATCGATCGCGGCGATCTGGTTAGCGTGGGCGCCGATTCTATCGAGCATGGAGAAGAGCAGGGGTTCTCTTCGCTGCAGGCGTGCATCCCTCTGATCGATACCCACGGCACCCTGCTGGCAGTGCTGGCAGTTCGTCAGATGCCGTTTTTTCTGTTCAACGACAAGACGCTGAGCCTGCTGGTTTTATTGGCTGGGCACGCTGCAGATCTGCTACAGAGCGATCCGCGCGCGCTGCAGCTACCGGGTGCTGATATGCAGACTTTTTCGCAGCATCTGCATCGCTCGCTGATGGACACCGAACGCCATCGATTACCCGGTACGCTGTGTCTGCTTGAGCTGTCGGAGGTCGATGAGGACCTGATGCGACTGTTCATCGAGAGCCAACGAGGCCTGGATCTGCATTTGCGCGTACGTAATGGACGCGGTCACGACTGCTTGCTGATCCTTATGCCGCTGACGCCGCAAATGGGCGTTGGTGGGTTTGCAGCACGCCTGGAGCAATTGCTGACGAAGCGATTTGGCCCAGGCTACACGTTGCTGGAACTCGGGGTTATGGTCAGGCAATTCGAGTTGCAACCCACAGGCTCACGCAATGCATTGCGTGACTTCCTGTTCAAGGAGTGCGAGCTGAATGAAAGTCAGATTGCTATCTAGCGGTGCCCTCGTGTTCAGCGCCATTGTGATCGAGTTCGGCGGCTGGACGCATCTTGGGTTGGCTCCACTGCTGGCCGATGGACTCCGGTATTTTTTACTACTGCACACATTAGCATGTGTGTTGTTGGCCACGGGGCTATGGCAATTGTTGCCGGCGCGTTATCAGCGCCCCTGGCCGTGGGTGCCGCTACTGTTGTTCAGTCTGGCTTTCTTCATTCCCGGGCTCGGCGCGCTGGGAATCCTGCTGGCTTTGACGCCGGCGCTGTGGTTTCAGCGTAGGCGAGAAAATCAATCCTGGCGGGCACTCAGCGCACCGCAACTACCGTTTCGTCCGCCAATGCAGCAGCTATCCCCCTTGTTCAATGACGGTAGTCTGCAGGATGTGCTCAGACTTTCCACCGATCCGGAGCAACGCCTTGCCGCCATACTGGCCACCCGACGCATGGCCGGACAGTCCGCTATGCCAATTCTCAAGTTGGCGCTGAGAGACCCGGTCGATGACGTTCGGCTGCTCGCTTATTCCATGCTTGATCAGCAGGAAACCCGCATTAACGAGCGGATCGAGGCGTTGCTGACGCGGCTGACCACCGCTGACGATAGACAAAAGGGCGCGCTGCATGCCGCGCTGGCGCACTGGTACTGGGAGCTGAGCTATCTGGGGCTGGCTCAAGGCAGTGTATTGAAGCACGTACTGATGCAGGCTCGTGAACACCTCGAAACGGCCTTGGAATCATCACCAAATCCCGAACTGGAACTGTTGGGCGCCCGTATTGCGCTGGAGCAAGGGCTGCCGCACGAGGCCAGACTTTTCTTGAGACGGGCGGAGCAGGGCGGCATCGCGACGGAAAAACTCACACCCTTTCGTGCCGAAGCAGCCTTTCTTTGTGCCGATTACGCCGAGGTGCCGGGGCTGCTTGCCAGTTTGTCGAGCGATGTACTCAGACGTCCACCCTTCACCGAATTGGCGAGGTATTGGCTATGATGCGTTCGCTTGCCACTGACGAAGCTCACAAGGCAGATATTTGTCTACTGCTCGAGGGTACCTGGCCCTACGTCCGCGGAGGCGTGTCCAGTTGGGTCAATCAGCTGATTCTGGGGCTTCCGGAGCTGACCTTTTCGGTTGTCTTCATCGGAGGGAAACGCGACGCCTACCCTCAACGGCGGTATGAGGTTCCTGCGAACGTAGTGCATATCGAAGAGCTGTACATTGAAGAATCCTGGCAGCCCCACGGGCGCAAAAGCGGACGTCCGAAACGGAATGCACCGGGCGATCAGTTGCTCAGTCTATACCGCTTTTTGCATGATCCGGACGTGCCTGACGAGTCAACTGGCGAGGCGTTGCTGGCCTCCCTGGCCGCGGGAAAAATCGATCTTGATGATGTGCTGCACAGTCATGAGAACTGGGACATCGTCACCGAGGGATACCGTAGCCACTGCAGCGATCCGTCATTTGTTGATTTTTTCTGGACGCTACGGTCCATACAGGCACCTCTGGTAATGCTTGCCCAGGCGGCTCGCCAGTTCCCGAAAGCGCGAGTGCTGCACTCCATTTCGACCGGTTACGCGGGCCTGCTTGGCTGCATCCTCAAGCAACTGTGGGGCTGTGAGTATGTGCTCAGTGAGCACGGCATTTATACCAAGGAACGCAAGATCGATCTGGCGCAGGCCAGCTGGATTGGCGAGGACCCGATGGAAGCTCTGAGTGGAGGGATCGACTCGGGTACCGGCTACATCCGATCGTTGTGGATTCGTTATTTCGAGCGCATCGGCCTGTTTACTTACCGTTCGGCCAGTCCGATCATCTCTCTCTACGCGGGTAACCGGCAACGGCAGATCAACGACGGTGCCGACCCGACGCGGACCCGCATCATCCCTAATGGCATTGATCTGCAACGCTGGAGCGATGCGGTGGCGAAGCGCGATAAAGGCATTGCGCCGGTGGTCGGTTTCATAGGGCGTGTCGTACCCATCAAGGACCTGAAAACATTCATCCGGGCGATTCGCGGGGTAGTCAGCGCGATGCCCGAGGCCGAGGCCTGGATTGTAGGCCCCGAGGATGAAGATCCGGCGTATGCCGCTGAATGTCACAGTCTGGTCGCCAGTCTCGGACTGGAAGGCAAGGTGCGTTTTCTGGGGTTCCAGAATATTCAGGAAATCCTTCCGCAACTGGGCGTCATGGTGCTCACGTCAATCAGTGAGGCCCAGCCGCTGGTGATTCTCGAGGCCTGGTGTGCCGGCACGCCGGTGGTCAGCACGGACGTGGGTTCCTGTCGGGAGTTGATAGAGGGAGGCACGCGGGAGGACCAGGCGCTCGGATCAGCAGGGGAGGCAGTGGCGATTGCCGATCCGCAGGCTACTGCACGGGCAATCCTCGACCTGTTACTGGACCCGACACGCTGGCAGGCGGCTCAGGCCAGCGGGCTCGCTCGGGTAAATCGATACTACGGTGAAGCAATGATGCTCGCCTGCTATCGCGATATTTATTACGCTGCCATGGAGAATACCGAATGGCTGGTATCGGCTTCGAATTACGAAAGATCCTTTCCAGAGACTCCTACACCGCAACGCTTAGAGCCTATGTCTATGCGGGGTTGATCAGTTCAGGGCCGTGGGTTCTCTCGATCATCAGTGTAATGCTGATCGGTTTGCTGAGCGTCGGGGTGGTCGGATCGCAATCCCTGGTGCGCCAGTTTCTGGTCACGGTGACTTATCTCATGGCCAGCTCGTTGATCGTTACGGGTGGGTTGCAACTGTTCTTTACGCGTTTCGTTTCTGACCAGCTGTTTCAAAAGCGAACCGAGCTCATCCTGCCGAATTTGCTGGGCATCCTGTTGCTGGTGACATTGGGGGCGGGTGTATTGGCCTGTGCAGTGCTGATCACCTTGTTTGACGAGCCTTTCGTGTACCGGTTGCTGGTGCTGGCCAATTTCGTCGTGCTCTGCAATCTGTGGCTGGTGATTATTTTCCTGTCAGGCATGAAAGCCTACAACCGCATCCTGCTGATAATGGCCGGCGGCTACTCGATCATGGTTGCCAGCGCCTTCCTGCTCAGGCATTGGGCGGTCGACGGTTTATTGTTGGCGCTACTGATCGGGCACGGCTGTCTTTTGTTCATCTTCCTTTTCGACATTGTCCGCGACTACGATTCGGACCGCTTGATTGCCTTCGACTTTCTAGACCGCAACAAGGTTTTCCTCAGCCTTCTGTTGACCGGTTTTTGCTACAACCTTGGGATCTGGATAGACAAGCTGATCTTCTGGTTCAACCCGGCGACCTCCAACCAGATCGTTGGACCGCTGCGTGCCTCGATGCTGTACGACTTGCCAATTTTCCTCGCTTATCTGGCGATTATCCCCGGCATGGCGGTATTTCTGGTGCGCATCGAAACCGATTTTGCCGAGTGGTACGAACGGTTGTTTCGCGCGATCCGCGATGGCGAGACGTTGCAGCATATCGGCCAGCTGAAAAACGAAATGACGCTGTCGATCCGTCAGGGTTTGCAGGAGATCTGTAAAGTTCAGGGGCTCACGGTGGTCCTGCTCCTGCTGTTCGCACCGAACTTGCTGGATTGGCTTGGTATGTCGCGGTATTACCTGCCGCTGTTCTACGTTGATCTGGTCGGCGTCAGCGTGCAGGTGGTCTTCATGGCGTTGTTGAATGTCTTCTTCTACCTCGACAAACGAACGGTGGTGTTGCAGCTATGCGCGCTTTTCGTAGTGCTCAATGCACTGTTGACGCTGCTGAGCCAGTATCTCGGCCCGAGTTTTTTCGGTTACGGCTTCACGGTATCCCTGGTGTGCTGTGTGTTCGTCGCGCTGGTGCGCTTGAACCGCGCACTGGATGATCTCAAGTACGACACCTTCATGCTTAACCGCTGACACACCTCAGGGAAACAGCTGACCGATACCCACTTCGGGTTCATGGCGGTTGGAGGCGCGTGGACTGGTGTCAATCAGCTGGCGGACTGGCCGCCACCAGTCGGGGAAGAGATGACGGATGCTTGCCTGGCCGAAACGGTCATCCAGCAGATACACCACGCCACGATCATCGGTGGAGCGGATAACCCGTCCCGCAGCCTGAACCACTTTCTGCATTCCCGGATACAGATAGGCATATTCGTAGCCGTTGCCGAACATCGATTGCATGCGCGTTTTGACTTCCTCATTGATCGGGTTGATTTGCGGCAGGCCCAGTGTGGCGATAAAGGCACCGATCAAGCGGTTGCCGGGTAGGTCGATCCCCTCGCCAAAGGCGCCGCCCAGTACTGCGAAGCCGATCCCCTCCGAGTGAGCGCTGAAGCGCTCGAGAAAGGCATGTCGATCAATTTCGTTCATGCTGCGCGACTGGGCCCATACCGGAACGTTCGGGTAATCCCGTTTAAAACGATCCAGCACCTGTTCCAGATAGGCATAACTGCTGAAGAAGGTCAGATAATTGCCCTGCTGGGCATGAAACTGATCCGCCATCAGCCTGCCAATGGGCGCAAGGCTCGTCTCGCGATCCCGGTAGCGGGTCGACAGATTGCCGATGATGCGCACATCGAGCTGTTCTGCTGCAAAGGGCGATTGCACGTTCAGCCACTGCGTCTGTTCGGGCAAGCCGAGCAGGTCGCTGTAGTAGTCCTGCGGGCTGAGCGTGGCTGAAAACAATGTGCTGCTGTGGGCGGCAGCAAAGCGCGGCGCCAGAAAGGGTGCCGGCACGATATTGCGCAGACAGAGCGTCGACAACGTGCGTTTGTGGTTGCCGGGATGACGGGAAATATCAAACAACGAGTGCGGACCGTAGGCATCAGCCAGACGGCAGAACAACATGGCGTCAAGGTAAAAACGTAACAGTGACCCGTCGTTGCCGGTGGGTTGGTCGGTCAGGTGTTCGGTAATGGCGCTAACGGCTTTTTGCAGTGCGGCAATAAACAGATCGGCGATAGCTGGGTAGATCTGATAATCAGATTCCTGATCCCGGTGCAGCTGATTCCAGTGCCGCCCTACACGGTCAAGAGCAGTCTTCAATCCGACCGGGGCCAGCTTGCGCAGGTCATTGAACCGGGCCTGATTCAGTTCGGCGGTATACATGCCGCGCCCACGGTCAATTAGGTTGTGGGCTTCGTCGACCAACAGCGTGACGCGCCAATCATTAAGCACCGTCAGCCCGTAGAGCAGGGCAGCCATATCGAAGTAATAGTTGTAGTCGCACACCACCACATCGGCCCAGCGGCACAGCTCCTGGCTGAGATAGTAAGGGCATACCTTATGCTGCAGCGCGACCTCGCGTACTACCTGCTGGGTTAACACGCGCCGTGCCAGCGCAGCAGACCGGGCAGCAGGGAGACGATCATAAAATCCCTGGGCCAGCGGGCAGGATTCGCCATGACAGGCGCGGTCGGGATATTCGCACGCCTTGTCGCGGGCGACGTGTTCCAGCACGCGCAGCGGCATCTCCGGGTCCTGTTCGCGCAGAGTTGCCAGTGCATCCAATGCAAGCCTGCGACCGGGCGTTTTGGCGGTCAGAAAGAACAGCCGATCAAGCTGCTGATCCGGAAAGGCTTTGAGTTGCGGAAACAGAGTGCCCACTGTCTTGCCAATGCCGGTGGTGGCCTGAGCCATCAGCGTTTGGCCGTCTCGCGCTGCCCGATACACGGATTCGGCCAGCTGGCGCTGCCCTTTGCGAAAGCTTGCGTGCGGAAATTGCAGCGATGCCAGGCTCAGGTCACGGGCTGCCCGGTGCGCCGTCTCCTGCTCGGCCCAGGCGAGAAATCGTTGGCACTGTAGCTCGAAAAAATCACGCAGACTGTCGGCGCCGAAGCGCTCGCGAAATACCGTTTCCTTCTGGCTGATGACATTGAAATATACGATTGCCAGATCGATTTCTTCCAGCTCCTCCGTCTCGCACAGCAGCCAGCCGTAGACCTTGGCTTGAGCCCAGTGCAACAAGCGGTGGTTCTGTGGAATGCGCGATACATCACCGCGGTGGGTTTTGATCTCTTCCAGCAGATTCAGCAGTGGGTCGTAACCATCGGCCCTGCCAGTGACCAGCAATCCCGAATAGCTGCCCGCCAACGCGACCTCGCGCAGATAATGATCGCCCCGTCGGGAGGTGACCATCCTGTGTCCGGCAATGCCTTCCTGTGCGGTGGGGGCGGGGGTGAAACGAAGGTCCAGGTCACCTTCCTTGGCAGTGAATTCGCACAGTGCACGTACAGCGATCCTGTAATTCACGCGTTGGCCCACTGTACGTAACAGACATCGACCGGCATATCGTGTTGGGCACACAATGCGAGCCAGCGTCGTTGGTTATCCTGTAGCCGGTCGCCGGGACCCTTGACCTCGATCATGCGGTAGCGTTGCTCAGCGGGCCAGAACTGGATGAGGTCTGGCATTCCGGCACGGTTGGCCCGTACATCGCACAACAGACGTTCGAACCAGATGCGCAGATGCGCCGGCGGTAGGCAGGCGAGCGCCTGTTCAAGCAGCTCCGGCGACAGTGCGCCCCAGAATACGAAGGGCGACTGGATGCCATGCTTGGCTTGCCAGTTTCGCAATATGGTCTCCTTGTAGATGCCCATATCGAGCTGGTCCAGGCATGCCTCGAACAGCTCGGCGCGGCGCTGCCGAAAATCCGGGCTGTGCAGGTCCATCGGCGCATTGTGGAACGGATGAAAAAACGCTCCGGGCAGCGGCGCAAAAATCGCCTCCCAGCAGAGCAAACCAAACAGGCTGCTGATCAGCGCGTTCTCAACGTAGTGCACCGGTGCGTCAGGGCTGGCGAGATGCTCTCGTACCAGCAACTCGACCGTGACAGGTGCCGGGCCCGGCAGGCTCAGGTCAATGCGGCGCTCGGTTTGAAGGGTGCTTCGCGCCGAGGCTGCGAGCCCGAGCCGGCGGGATATTCTGGCCAACGCGCGCTCAACCAATTGCTGTTCGGTATCACTCTCCGGTGCAGCAAGCGCCTGCTGCGCAAGCGCATGGGCTTCTGTGTTGTGCCCGCGCTTCTCCAGAATGCGCACACGGCGCTGGCGCGCGCCGCTGTACTGGCTGCGCTGATAAATCTCAAGTGCCAACTCACAATCATCTGTCCGCTCAAGCTGGCGCGCTATCAGAAATAACAGCTTGGCGTAGCGGGTGTGAACATAGGGATTAGCGCAGTCAGGGTTGCCGAGGCGCTCGAGCACCTGTGCCACCGGCACGCCACCGTCAAAATCCTCGCGGCAGTGATGAATATGCAGGTATTGCTCGATATCGGTACGGCAACTGAACCCGCGCGAATGCTGCGAGATCGGCACCTGCTCATAGCGGAAGATACCCAGGTCCGCCAGAACAAACTCGGACCACGACTGGCGCAGATTGCCGAAAAAGATTAGCCGCAGCCGGTCACAGAGCTCGCCGATGACGAGCGTGTACAGCGCATCAGTCAGGGTCGGACACCATTCAGCGAATGCACGACGGTCAGGGCAGATATCCGCGAGCAGCTGATGCATTGCATTTTTTGGCGCCGAGCGTAACGGAGCAAGCTCTCCAAAACAGCTGACCGCTTCATCCCGGCGCAGCAACCTCAGTGTTTCCTCAATGGTCAGCGCGGTGTCCTGTTTAACCCAGCCGAGCTCAAGCAGGGGTTCGGCAGCGACGTTGATGTCACCGATCTCGGCATAATCCAGCTTGCTACGACGAAAGTGCGGACCTTTACGCATGACCAAACGCACCAGCAGTGCTTGGGCGGGTAACGCCAGTGCGCGGAAATCCGCGATGAACTGGCGTTCCTGCTCATCAAGCAAGTCGTCATAGCGTGACGAGACCCAGTCAATCGCGGTGTGGAAATTGGCCAGATAGTAAAATGCGGGGCCGGAGGGAGTCTGCATAGAGCCACTTGCTAGTTATATATACAGTATTCTGCCCGCCGACTGTACGGGGTTCAAGCCGCGGGAAGGATTTTGGACCGGTGGTTTCGGTGGCGGGACGAACCCGGCGCTCCGAGCGGTCGAAGGCGATGACTGCTACGCCAACCATCTTGGCAGACTCTGTCTCGGTGAATCTATACTGAAAATGACCTACAGGCTGAACCAGCCGGTAAGCGTCATGAACAGGGGCGCGACGAGTTTTTAGCTGTTCCTGGTTCTAGTTGCGGAATTCGTCCTCGGAACCAAAGGAGAAAGATCATGAGTGAGCCAGTTAACTGGCTGTCGGCGTTACTCCGCACTGTCCGGCAGCTGCTGGCGCTGCTCTTCAAGGGGCGTTACGGCGTAGCGTTCTGGTTAATGCTGGCGTTAGCCAGCTTTCCCGCCGTTGTACTGGCCCAGCCACCATGTCCCGGAATTCACGGGAGGATTTCGGATATCAGAAACAGCACCGGGACGGTAGCTTGCGCGCTTTTCGAATCGTCAAAAGGTTTCCCTACCGAGTTTTTGCGATCCGCAACGCATATCACGATGATGGAAGTCCGAGATACGCAGGCACGTTGCAGCTTTCTGGATATTTCTCCTGGTACCTACGCTTTGGCCGTTATTCATGATGAAGATAGAGATGGAAAGCTTGCCAGAAACTGGCTCGGGATTCCCAGGGAAGGCTTGGGTTTTTCAAGCGGTGCCAGGGCCTCAATGAGTGCGCCGTCATTCGAGGAGGCGAGCTTTTCCTACGATGGTCAGAATCTGAACATGGCTATCAAGCTACATTACTGAGCGACGCTGCATTTTTCTGCCTCCCCAGCGGGGCGCGGCCATTAGGTGCCTGAAATCGAGGCGTGGTCACGGAGGTGAACCCCCAATCAATAAGCTAGTCGCATATTTCCTGGGGGCAGCAGTTTCTGTCTCTTGAATGAGCAAGGCTGAGCTCTCGCCGGGTGGCTAGTTTAGCCTGAACCCAGGACGCTCATCGTTTTTCCCCGGGGTGTCGAAACGAGTGAGTCCGACAACAACTGGCAAACCTAAGGTGCTCTATGAAAATCTTGATGGTTCTGACGTCACACGATCAACTCGGTAACACTGGCAACAAAACCGGATTCTGGCTCGAGGAATTTGCCGCTCCCTACTACACATTCAAGGATGCCGGAGTCGACGTGACGCTGGTATCGCCTGCCGGCGGCCAACCGCCGCTCGACCCTAAAAGTGATGAGCCGGATGCTCAGACTGCCGACACGGAGCGCTTCCGCAATGACGCTGAGGCGCAACAGGCGCTGGCAAATACCGGACGCTTGGCCGACGTGACCGCTGAGGCGTTCGATGCGGTGTTTTACCCCGGCGGCCACGGTCCGCTCTGGGATCTGACCGAGGACAAACATTCAATCGCGCTGATTGAAGCCTTCGCTCGCAGTAACAAACCGCATGGTTTTGTCTGCCATGGTCCCGGGGCTCTACGTCACGCTAAGGGCGCCGATGGCAAGCCGTTGATTCAGGGGCGCGAAGTAACCGGTTTCACCAACGGCGAAGAAGCCGCAGTGGGTCTGACGGACGTGGTGCCGTTTTTGATTGAAGACGAGTTCCAGCGTCTGGGTGCACGCTACTCCAAGGCTGGCGATTGGCAGGTGCACGTGATGGCTGATGGACAATTGGTCACTGGTCAGAATCCCGCCAGTTCCGCCGCTGTGGCTGAAAAGCTGTTGAAACTGCTGGGCTGACGGTCTCCGCCTGCGGATAGAAGGTCATGTCGATGGCGATCAATAAACGGCCGCTGGGCTTGATCGTTATGTCTCTCTCGGCGCCGGCTCTTGTCCAAGATGGACAGGCTTCGCGGCTCCGACCCAGCGGGTCGTTATCCCCGCTTACGGCCAAACATGCGCCCAAACAGGCTCGGTTCAGGAGCGCGGTATGCATCCAGCAATCCGCTAGCGTCAATATCACGCTGCTCCGGATCGAAGGCGAGGGCGCGTTGTAATGCTGGCCAGCAATGCGGTGGCAGGTTAGCTGGGCATCGCAAGCTTTTGTCCTGCTCCATGGCCTTGGCTTGCCTGGCGGTCAGGCGGCTGAACGGGTGATGGCCGCTGCTCAGTTCGTACAACACACAGGCCACCGCATAGATATCTGCCGGGGCAGCCAGGGCTTCGCCATTCAATAGTTCCAATGCTGCATAACGTGGCGTCCAGGCGGCGATGCGCGAGCGGCTGAGGCGGGGCAGGCTGGTCAACAGGCCTTTGGTGGGCTGGCCAAGACCATAGTCGAACAGCCGCAAGCCATTGGCGGCGAGCATGACATTGCTGGGTTTGAGGTCGCCATGCAGCACGCCCAGGTTGTGCGAACATTCCAGCGCTTCAAGCAGGGGTATCGCAATGGATTGGCATTCGACCCAGGGGAGGCCGTCCGGGCGCTCGGCCAACAGTTGATCCAGCGTCGGGCCCTTGAGCAGTTCCATGGTCATGAACGCGCGCTGGCTCGGCGGATCTATGTCGAAGGCGTACAGCCGGATTACGTTTGAATTTCGCAGCCGGCTGGTCAGAGCGAACTCGCTGTAGAGCAGGGCGCTGGCATCGGGATACTGGGCGAACTCTTCATTCAGCGCTTTCAGTGCGACATAGGGTTCGGGATCGCCGTATTGCTCGCGCAACAGATCACGTGCACGGTACACCGCGCCCATTCCGCCAACACCCAGCAGCCGTTCGACTTTGTAGCGCTTGCATAACACTTCCGGTAAGGCCGCAACGGGCGACACCGATTGATTATCTGCCAGCGCAGACGGGGCGCCGCCGACCATATGAGTGAGGTCAGCGTCCTCGTCCATGAGGGGGGTATCCATACAGAACTCCATCTCGTTTATTGACGTATCACTACAGCGCTCAGGTTGTCGCGTGCAGGGCCATTCAAGGCCAACTCAAATAATTGCTGTAATGCCAGGCGGACTGAGGGCTGACTCAGCCCCCGCCCGATGGTGTCAGTGCTCATCTCCTGGTAGAGCCCGTCACTGCATAACAGCAGCGTGTCGCCGGGATAAACGGTGAACTCCACCAGATCCAGCGTCAGGGTCTCGTTGGCACCCACTGCGCGGGTCAGCGCACGTGCTGAAGGATGCTGAGCCGCCTGAGCAGGAGCGATTCGGCCTTCCTGTATCAGTTCTTCATAGAACGAATGGTCTCTGGATAGCTGAAACAGCGTGCCCCCGCGCCAGAGATAGCACCGGCTGTCTCCCGCCCAGAGACACACAGCGTGGTCCCCTTCAATCAACAGCACGACAACGGTACTGCCGATAACCGGGTCTGGCTGCTCAGCTGTAACCGTGAGTTCCTGAGTGAGCCTGCGATTGAGCAGGTGAAGGCAACGCCGTACATCCTTGACGCGCTGGTCCACGTCGTCCCGATGCGGCAGCTCTGCGAGGTGCTCAACAATCAGTCTGCTGGCGAGCGCGCCGTTCTGATGTCCGCCCATGCCATCCGCCACGGCCCAGAATCGCTTCTCGGGTTGCGCCAGAAAGGCATCCTCATTGCGCGCGCGGACCTTTCCGGTATCGGTACGGCCTGCGCTGCGCCAGGAACGGCCAGGCGCCACTCTCAGAGCCTCGCGGGCAGGTTGAACGAGCGTAACGAGCCTGTCTCGAAAGGGTTGGGCGAGCGCTGGCTATGCAACAGATAGTTCGCCCGCAGACCGCTCAGGTCTGCCTTGAGCATCAGCACATCTCGCTCTGAGTGCTTGCCGACTTCCACCTGGTCCAGCATGCGGAACAGCGACCAGGTCCCGCTTTCTTCGTCGAGGCTCACACGCCGTCCACCAAGATCTTCCAACTGCAGGGTCACACGACCGTCTTCTGTCTGCGCCGGCCATTGAAAGGCGGTCTGCATGATCGGACCGTGACGGTATTCCATTTGCTGGGAGCCAAAGCGGAAACTGGCGCGGCCCAGGCTGGAATCCAGCGAGTAGGGTTCGAGCTTGAACAGAATCTGCGGCTCGTTCGGGTTCTCGGCGAAAAAGCTTTTGCGGATAGTGAGAATGTTGCCCATCTGTGCGAGGAACTGCCGTGACATGGGCATACCTCTGCCGTCGATCTGTCGTACGCGGTAGCTTCCGTTGGCATCGCTCAAAAACGATTTCAGGTAACGCTCATAGAAACTGTCCGCAATCCCTTGAGCTCTGAAAAACTCGCGGAAGTCCGTCAGCGCCACATCGCTTTCGCTCTGCACGTTGAATGGATAGCGCTGATGCAGTGAATCGTTGTACGCGGCATAGAGCTCACTGCGGTAGCGCTGATTGAGGAAGCTGTGCGCATCCGTCAGTACCATCATCCAGCTGTCTGCCGCCAGAGCCTCGAACCATTTGCCCACCGGCTGGGGCAGCGGGGCGGCGCTGGCGCGTACCTGGTTGATAGCGTCGCGCTGGCCGTCCATACGTGCTCGGGCCATGTCGAAGGCAGCCTGCTGCGGCACGCTCGCCTGAGCCAGACTGGTGAGTTGAAGCTGCAAGGCATCAAGAGCCTGCAGACTGCTCGCCAGTTCCGGTGCGGGGCCGCCATTCATGTCGAGTAACCGATGCAGGGGTTCGAAGCGCCGTTCCAATGTCTTGCGAGCGTTTTCAGCTTGCAACAGATTGACCTTGGCTTGCAGCGAATCGACCGGTTCCGGTGCTTCGCTGAAGGATGTGTTTTTCTTCACTTGTGACAGCAGCTCGAGGATGGGCGAGTTGGAGGCGGTCAGCCTGGCCAGTTGCAGGGAACCCTGCGCGGTGTCGCCGAGCGGTTCCAGGTGCAGCCTCGCCAGTGCGTCCGTCCAGTAACCCGCATAGTCCTGGAAATACAGCTCTTCCATTTCGACCATCAGACGGTTGAGATCATTGCGGCTTAGCGTATCGCTGCCACCCAGCACCCAGTTGTCGCGCAGAATATTCTTGACCAGATCCCCACCCTGGGCGACGAACATGCTTTCGTATCCGCGTTTGGTATAAAAACCGGGGATGATGTTATTACTGCTGGTCAGTAGCGCGGCCTGCGGCCCCAGGTGTTGTTCGAGCCGGTAGTCAGGCAGATTGCGTGCCTGTTCACGCAGCATGCGATAGACCACGGTGGCGAGTGATTCGCTACGCAGCTGCTGGCGGGCATCGGCGACCAGCCGGTTATTGAGGGTATAGGGCTTGAACGAGCCTTCCAGCAACCGCCTGAAATGCGCGCTGAGACCTTGCTGGGCTTCGCTGTTGCCGGCGTAGCGCAGCGACCAGTCGGCAGCCATCCATTCCTGCAGATACTTGGGGTCACGCCGACCTTCAAGGTTGAGCATCAGGTAGGCGCGCAGGCTGGCCAGCAGGCCTTCACGGTTATCCAGGCTGGCGCGAATCTGCTCCTCAATCTGCTGTGCCACCCGCGGCAGTAACACGGATTCGAGATCATCGCTATAAGTGCCATAGACGATACTGTTCACCGGTTCGCCCTGATAAAGCCCGCCACGCTGAAACCAGCTGACGCCTTCGCTGGGCGGAAATACCTGGGTAGCGGCAAAGCTTGTATCAAGCGTATCGAGGGTGTCCAGCGCATCCTGTCGGTCCCGGGCCTGATGCCGCTGGTCTTTCAGGGCCTGGGCCAGATCGCGCAGCTGTTCCAGGCGGTCGTGGTTACTCGAAAAACTCACGGCCCAGCTCAAGCCGAATACGGCAAGGCATACCACCGCAGCCGCATACAACGAGCGTTGCCCCCAACCGATGCGTTTGACCTCGCGGTCGTCCAGACCGGCAAGCTCGGCTTCGGGGAAAATCACCCTGCTCATCAGATTGTGAATGAAGCGCGCGCGACCGTTGCGGAAGGTGGGCAGGTCATTGCCGGCGGGACCTAAATTGCGCCCGATGCTGGCAGTGAGCGGGTCCAGACCATGCTGCAGCTCTGGTGCGCTGGTCAGGTAAAAACCGCGAAGCTGGCTGGCACGCTGATAGCGATTGCCGGCGAATGCCAGCTCGATGAACAGGCTCAGCGGCTCGCCAATCTGGCTCAGCTGATGCGGGAAATCCATGATGCGGCCGCGGCGCTGATGATCGCGCTCCTGATGCATCCGCATGATGACCTGGCTGTTGATCTGATGTAACAGCTCCTCGAATTCTCGACGAACCACCTGGGTATCGGTGCCGTCCTGTTCCTTGCGGAAACTGGTGCCGAACACCTGGTCACTGTCCTCACGGCTCAACTGATCGAAAAACTCATCGAAGCCGAGAATACGATCGGCCTTGCTGAGCACCAGATACACAGGCACATCTACGCCGAGTCGTTGATTGATATCGTGCAGGCGCTGCCGGGTCTGCCGGGCCAGGACTTCGAGCTCCTGCTCGCTTGCCTGCAGTAGTTGTTCAACCGGGACGTTCACCAGCACGCCGTTAAGTGGGCGAGGGCGGCGGCGACGCAACAGGCCGAGCAGGGTTTGCCAGCCCATGCCATCGATGTCTTCGGCCGGCTGGCTGAGGTAGCGCCCGGCCGTGTCGATGAGTACCGCGTGCTCGGCGAAATACCAGTCAGCATAACGGGTGCCGTTGATGTCACGGGTCAGGCGCTGCTGGCCGGTCTGGTTAAGCGGAAACTCCAGGCCGGAAAAATCCAGCAAGCTGGTCTTGCCGCTGCCTTCCGGGCCAATCAGCAAATACCAGGGCAATTCATTACGCCACCGCTCGCTGCGTCCCTGGTAGAGGTTCGAACGGCGCAGGGTTCGCAGCGCATTCTTGAAGCGACTATGCAGTTCAACCTGCTCTTCGACGATCAACCCTTCACGGCGCAGGCGTTCTTGAGCGTCCTCATTATCCTCGTCGGCTTTTTTCTGCTGGCCTGCTTTCCAGCTGAAGTACACCAACGACAGACCCCAGACCAGAAACAGCACGCTGATGGTCACCAGCCGGCTGCTGGCCGATGCCCAGAATTTATTGTCATTGACCGCCAGCAGGGGGCCGACAAACCACACCATCGCAGCCAGTGCGAGTACAAGACACAGGCTTAGAGCCCAGCCGCGGCGAAATATTTTTGGAAGGCGCGATAGCTGGTTGATTTGCGCGAAGCGGGCAAAGCGAAACAGTTGCGATTTCATGTCAGTTCATCCCTGAAAACGGCGTGACGAGCGGAGCAGCATCCTGCTGTTCGAATGGCTGTAGCACCGCGCTGCGCTGCTCGCTGAGCACCCAGCTGAAGCCGGTGAACAGGGTTGCCAGACACACGGCGGTGAACAGTACGACCAGCCACCAGGGCACGATGCGAATCAGGTTGCGGCGGGCGTCTTTCAGACCTTCCCAATGCGGCGATATATCCCTGGGAATGTCGCCGCGGATCTGATGAATCTGGCGATACAGGCTGTCACGGATGACCTCCAGCTCCATCATGCCGCGTGGCATGACGCGGTACTTGCCTTCAAAGCCGAGGGAAATGCACAGATACATCAATTCGAGCATGGCAAGGTGTTTCACCGGGTTGCGCGACAGGCGTTCCAGAAGCTGAAAGAATTTCTCACCGCCAAAGGTTTCGTTATGGAAGCTGCTGAGCAGGCTCATCTGCGACCATTCGCTTTCGTTACCCCAGGGTGTAGTGACAATTGCTTCATCCAGGGCTGTGCATATCACGTAGCGGGCGGCCATCACTTCGGTGCTTTCGGCACCGCTCTGCAGGGCGCGGTGCTCAAACAGCTTGATCTCGGCGCTGAGCCGTTCCTTGAGCGCATGCAGGTCTTCGCGGTCGTAGCTGTGCTTGAGCCGAACAACCTCCGACAGCAATCCGGAAGCCATCGCAACCAGCGGATTCAGGCTGAAGTTGTAGCTTTCAGCCGGGCGTATCCGCGCGGCATAGATCATGCGCTGCTCAAGTTTCTCGTACTTCGGCGGGGCATCGAAATCAGTCAGCGGCGTTTGCGCTGGGAGGTTGCCATTGCGGTTGAGAATGACGGTCTGGTCGTCCTGGCGGTAGTCCATTTCGTTGTTCATGTTATTGATTCCTTATCGCCCAGAATTTCAACTCGAGTGCGGAGAACTCGCCCGACACGTGGAATGCGAAGCCCCCGGAGCGCTCGAGTTGCGCCAGATCTTCCGAGCCGAGCTCCAGCGCAAAGTAGGTTTTGCCGGCATGGAAGGGAATCTGGCGCGGCGCCACGGGCAGCGGCTTGACCTTGATGCCTGGCAGATGTAGGTTGACCAGTTGCCGAATACGCTCGACCGGACCGATTTTCAGGTGCGCTGGCAGACGCTTGCGCAGCTCTTCCGAATCGCACTGCGCGCTGGCGGCCAGTACAAACGAGGCCGAGGCCAGCAATTTGTGGTCGTGCAGCGGGGATACCTGAATACCGTACTGTCGCTGCTGCAGAGGCAATTCAACCGCGTGCTGCTCCAGCACCATCGACAGCACCTGGCGGATCGCATCGAGCAGCTTGCGGAAGCTTGAGCCCTGGTCGCTATGCTGATAACGGCTGTCCAGCCGTGGACGCTTGGTTTCGCTGGCGAAAGTCGATAACTCGCCCAACAGGCCGAGCAATTCCCGATAGATCTGCTCCGGATGGATCTGCTCGATGCACATGTAATGCCGCAGGATGGGCTCATAGCGGTTGATTAGCTGTAGCATCATAAAGTCGCCAAACTCGGCGCTGCCCACTTTACCCGTGGCGCGGATGCGTTCGCCGAGGATATCGCCGCGGTGGGCGAGCATGCTGATGGTTTCCTTCATGCACGACTGCAGGAAGCTGCTGGCCTGGAAGTGTATGTAGGTCGGGACAAATTCCGGGTCCAGGCTGATTACGCCGTCGGGGGTTGTATCCAGGACATCGCACAACTTGAGTTTTACATAGGCCTGGCCGCTCTGCTGCTCACCGAGCAGCAAGCGAAAATCCGGCGAGCCGCAACTCACCTGACTGCTGCTGGTATCGCCCGCGTTGGAATCGGCTACTTCTGCGTCATACGCGGTAAAGCGGGCCAGTACGTCCTTTTGTTCCGGGCGACGGGTTTCGACGTGGTTACCGGTGACCAGCGGCAAGGCCAGATACACCGGCTTGTCAGAGGTGTTGGCCGGAATATCCAGCGCCAATGGCTCGCGTTCGGCGCCCAGCTCGAACAGGCTACCGTCAGGCAGTACGCCGCTGGCATGACTGACAACCAGCTTACCCATGCTGAGAAACTGGATATCGATCTCCAGACTGAAGAACCCCCAGGGGTAAATGTCCAAGCGCTGGGTGCGCGATTTGATCTGGTTGTCAAAATATCGATCGTTCTGCTGGAAATGCTGCGGGCGTAGCAGCATGCCTTCCTGCCAGACGACTTTCTGTGTGCTCATGGCTCAGTCCCTGCCCGAAGTGTTGCCCGAACCCCGTATTCCGCGTTCGTCCAGATACAGCGAAACCTTGTGTTTTTTCTTGGCGCGAAGCGGAATCACGGTTCGCCATTCACCACCAGACAGGTCTCTATAGGCGGCCAGAACGCCAAGGTAACGACTGTCCTCTGCCACCGAGAATTTCACGTTGCGGCGCTCCCCCGGACGCATTTCCAGCTCCTCCAGGCGAACGAAGTCGGGTGTGAGGGTTTCTCGCGGATGCTGATAAATCGAAAAGAAATCAGCGTTTTCGAAAGCCACCGGGTGCTTGAGTTCGATCAAATGCAGTACCACCGGGGAGGGCCGGCCGTTCAGGTCCGGATTGAGCTTGTTGCTGCTCTCCAGTGAGAGATCGATCTTGGTGAGTCCAGAGCAGCCGCCGAGCAGGGCAAGGGCGGAAATTAAAGCAAGTGTGGCGAGGCGGGGCATGGGATTCATCCTTGAATATCGGTATTTAGGGTGGCAATAAGGCGGACTTGTTCTTCATAGGCCATAGCGAAATCACGGGCAAACAGGCGCTTGCTCCATTCGTCATCGCGCTGCATGGAATGATGCAGGCGACTGTAGTCACGCCAGTTTCCGCCGGCTGTGCGCAGCAGCGATTTGTTTTCGCTTTCGAAACGGAGGGCAAGCTGGTCGGGTGCCAGTTGATCCAGCACAGCCTTCACCACGGCCCGGCTGGCTGCAATAAGTGCAACCTGGTTCGCCTGAATGTCGCGGAAGGCCAGGCTGACTGCTCGGGAGGCGGACATTTGCCCCGGCTTCGGGTTACGCAACATGCCGGTCAGAGCCTCACTGGTTTCACTGGCGTGTTTGAGCGGGTTGGTGTCGGCGCCCTGAACGGCAGTCAACGCCAGCCGCATCTCACTCTTGAGATCGCTTCGGGTTTTCAGGCTCTGCTGCAGTCCACCAATGCTTTGCTTGAGCAATTTCGCGGCGGCCAGCGCAAGCGCTTCTCTCTCATCATCGCCCAAATCGTCCATGTTCACGCCGAGCGCTTCGCTGTATTTCTCCCAGAAGCGCGACGGCATGCGCGGTGGTGGTGTTACGGGCTCGGGCTGCGATGGCGGGGTGGGCGCAGCGACCATCTCGGGCACCAGCAGGCTTTCCATATCGATGCGTGCGTAGTCCTGCTGGATGTCATGGTCGGGAGAGAGGGGATCGAATAAATCCAGATCGCTTTTCTGCGCATAGGCGCTTTCCTGCTGATCCAACGCATTCAGCGGATCCAGATCCAGAAATGCATCGTCCGGAATGATGCTGCCTGACGCCTCGGGGCGGCCGAGGTCTGATTCGTATACCGCAGGATCCTGTATCAGGCGCGCGCGGATCTCGAACTCGCCCAAAGAGTAGACGCTCCCATGTTCGATACGATGGGGCTCGTTTTTCTGCAGGCGGGCCCCCGAATCCCTTACCAGTATCCCATTACTGCTGGTGTCGGTCAGATGGAAGGCACCATTTTCGAAGGTCACCAACGCATGACGGCCCGATACCACACGCTTGCGGTCGGGAATAACCCAGTCGCAGGTCTCGGCCCGGCCGATTATCCCTCCGGCTTTCCTGAAGGTCATGGTGGCGGTAAAACCAGCGGTTAATGGCTGGGCGCTGACCACATCGAATACCAATTCCATGGTTTCTTGCTCCTTACGCTTAACTGCTGCGCTGTACCGTTTGCGACTCTCCGAGAGGGCGGTAGTCGTCATCGTTGAATCGGTGGTTGCTGCAACCTGCAACGGATATTGCCATTGCCAGTAAAAAAGCGGCTCGACGAAGTCGAACCGGAAGGTAAAGACGGGAGTTGGAGACCAGTCGGGATACAGCCGTCTGTAACGTGCCGACAGCGCTTGTGACTGATGGCATTACATCCGTGTTCATAGCCAGATTCATGGCTGTACTTCCCTGTCAGGGGAGGCCAGGTTGACCATC
Source organism: Pseudomonas profundi (assembly GCF_008638305.1). Taxonomy (GTDB): domain Bacteria; phylum Pseudomonadota; class Gammaproteobacteria; order Pseudomonadales; family Pseudomonadaceae; genus Halopseudomonas; species Halopseudomonas profundi. The sequence continues at coordinate 2,944 of NZ_VTPZ01000015.1, read as the reverse complement.
CCAAAGTATCCATCGCACGATCATTCGTGAAGGCCCAATAGTACTTTCTAAGCAACCCACGCCATACCGGGCCAAGGCACCTGCAGCCCAAGCCTGCGACGCAGGTCGCAGATTACAGATTCCGAGTCACTGCAATTGCCAAGGAGTACCGATATGCACGTTTTTCGACTTGGCTACGCTCAGCACTGCAGAATTTGCTGAGCTTGCAGCCAGCAAGAATAGAAGAGCTGCGTCCTTAGCATGTTGCTACTCTTGGCTGTGCCTGGCTTGTTACCAGGAGCCAAAAGGGATACCGAATTCATCCACGTAAGCCTGGGACTCGGGCCTCAGCTTGGCGGCATACACGCCGTTCATTTCGCCCAGATAGGGCCCGCGTGTAACTATTTCTCCTTTGACCCGGGCGACTTCGAAGGGCGCCAGGCAAGGCCCAGCAACCCATGCTTTTGCTATGCCTCCTGGAGCTAGACCTATGGTTAGCATCTTGCGGTAATCAGTTATCCACTTTCCGTCTGCATTGCAGAAAGTTTTAGTGGGCTCCGTCATCAGATCTCTGATCGGCTGCGAAATCTCGATATAAGCATCGTAGGTTTGGGGTTCGGCCAGTGACTGCCAGCGTACATAGACAAGTCTGGGAACCTTGGCTCCAATGACATCCTTGCCTGCGCCCATGCCGGGTCGCTTCGGCCAACCCTTAGAGTCTCCACGGTTTTCGGGTGGAGTCCGTATCGAGGCGAAGCCGCTCATGGCTTGTCGGTATACACGCTCGTCAATATCCACCACATCTGCAGTTTCAATCCAGACCTCCATATAGTTGGGAGCAAAGAAGCCTAGAAACCAAGCATCATAAGGTAATGGTTTGTCCAACCCAGAGACGCAGCCGCTCATGATCAAACCTGTCAGTAGCGCAATGAACCGGATTTTAATCATGTTGATACTCCACGCGCTTACCATTCTGAGCTGGACGGTTGATAAACAAAATATCGAGACTGCTGTTATTCCAGCCATTGGCGGCGTTCCAATTGGCCGAGAGATGTATATAGCGTCTATACAATAACGCCTCCTCTTTGTCAGTTAACCGCAGGGCCGCAGTCTTCCCTCTTGCAAAGTCCAAAATTTTGGCATAGATCGATTCCAATTCTTGAGGCAAAGCAAACTGTGGCGCGGCAGGAATCTCATCCATGGGTACGCCTTCCTGGACGGCTAACTCTCTCATGACGTGGAAGTAAACTAGAGATAGGGCTCCTGACACTTCGCGTTCGCTTTTAATGGCACAAAAGACTCGCTTTTCTCGGTAAAGGTCGTTTCGTCGATTATAGGGGAGGTCGATCGCCCAATTCTCCACGGATATCGCCGTACCATATCGCTGGAGGTGGCTGAGGTGCTTGTTCATGTCCGCGACCGTCAGAACGCATGCGTTAGCTTCTTCGTTGGGCGTAGTGCGTCGTACCCGGCTGCTTCTAGGGCGACTTAACAAAACTTTCTCCTGGGCGAGGGGCATATAGCCTCCGCCTATGTCTGAGTGTACTCCAGGCACTACTAGGTCGGCTGAACCCGCACTGTTCAAGGAGAAATTGTGCCGGAGCTCATCGCGCGCTACGAGTTGAACCACTTTCTTCGCTACGTCTGGTGCAAACTCCAGCTTGAGTCCTGGGTTCCTGCCATTGTGAGGACTGAAATCCAACCCGCCAAGCGATACGATACCAGCGACGGTATCGAAAAGGCCGACAAATCCTATTCGTATGTCAGCGTTGAAACGCCAGTTGAAGGAAGGTATCAATGCGGATGAACCTGGTGGCAAAGCAGCGGCAAACAAACTGTCGCTACCTTTCTTCAGTTCGTTGACAAAGTCACGGGCGGCGGCCGCGCCTCTGCTGAAGCCGAAGACATCAAATTCGATGTTCTCGATTAGCACATTCGGGTTCTCTTCGAAAAGTCTGCGTATGACGCTTAATATTTTGCTTGGGCTTTCTTCAACCCTCGCACGCACCCCAGTGCCGCCTTGTCCTGTTCCTTGACTGAACATAGAGTCCAAACTTCCGCTGCGCGTGCCGATTCCTTCCAGGTACACTTTCACGGATGCTTCTTGTGCGTGAGGTTCGATTTCAGTACCGCTCTCATCCCGATAAAGATCGTACAATCGCGCCACATTGGTCACATCGTTGCCGTAGCTGTTGTCAGGTGAACTACCCTGGCCATCAAAACCGTGGCTAGCACAATGTTGCCGAATATCTTCAGCGATACTTTCCAGGCCAACATCTTCTGCGCGGCATCCAGCGACGCTTTGGCTGTTGTCCTTGTTATTTCCGGTGCCATCGAAGAATACGCCGATTCTCAAGGTAATTAGTTGCGTGAGAGGTAGCTCGGTTTCTTCTTCCTCTTCTTCATCCTCGACCGTTTCGGCTTCGATGACAGGGGTGGCCCGCATATCAAGCTCTGGTTCAGGAAACTTGGCGAAAAAGGCGGGCTTCGCCAGAATGTGGCCTGGCTGATCGACCGCAGCCATGAAAGGCAGCGCTGCTCCCAGAACGCCAACCCCTGCTCCGTTACCGGCGCTGCCCCCGGAGTTGATCTTTATGCTCGCTCCATTCAGTGTCACTCCGCTGGGATCGAGCTTCAGGAAACTCCCGCCACCTTTTGCCGTAAGCTCCATGCCGGCGTCTATGACGACTGTGTTCCCAGCGTGATAGTGGATCTCGTGTCCGGTCTCGATGAATTGGCCGGCTCCGACTTTTACATGCTGGCTGCCTGCGGCCGTCAGGTGATCCTCGGCCTTGATTTCAGTGCGGCGGTCGCTGTGGGTGGTGTGGTGTTCTTCGGCGAGCAGCTCGGTGTAGCTGTTGGCTTCGACGCGGTCGTGGCGTTCGTTGCCGACGCGGATGCTCTGGTTGTGCTGGATGTTCTGATCCCAGTCGCGCTGGGCATGGATGAAGATCTGTTCTTCGTT
>NZ_VTPZ01000014.1:106181-118676 GCF_008638305.1 Pseudomonas profundi | reverse complement strand
GACTTAAACGAAATGGCCTCCATAAAACCCGGTGTGATTCAAGGTTTGGAAGCACCTTGGACCTGATTAAAGCAAAGCTTGCCGTCGAATCTCTACAGTCCAATCTTAAGGATGTTGCTCTCGAACTCAGCCACGGCAGGAGTCCTGCTGAACTGAGCGTCCTCCTCAGCGACTACATCAACTTGGCGCTGGAGGAACTCAGCAGCGCCTCTATTTCTATCGAGCGCTGACAAGATATGGGCAGAATGAGTTCATATGGGAATCCTGCTCAGGATCACCTGGAAAAAACCATTTCTCTGGATAGCTTGCTGGATATCGATGCGCCGCATACCTATCTGGTGCGGGCACACGGGGACAGCATGACCGGAGCGGGTATTTTCGACGGTGACGTCCTCGTCGTGAGCCGGGCTCTGACAGCGAGACACGGCGATATCGTCATCGCCGCGATCAATGGCGACAGTTTCGTCAAACGCTTTACCTCGCAAAGCGGGCAATTGGTGCTGTGTTCGGAGAACCCAAGGTATCCGCCTCGGTACATTCTCGAAGGCGATGAGCTGCTTATCTGGGGGGTGGTCACGGACAGCATACGGCGGCACGGCAATCATGGCTGAGCACGTAATAGCCTTGATCGACTGCAATTCCTTTTATGCATCCTGCGAGCGGGTGTTCCGTCCAGATCTAATGAAGACGCCCATCGTTGTGCTCAGCAATAACGATGGCTGTGTCATCGCCCGCTCCGCCGATGCCAGACCCTTCATCAAGATGGGCGCGCCGTACTTTCAGATCAGGGAGACGCTGCGGCAGCACGGCATCATCGCATTCTCCAGTAATTACGAGCTGTATTAAGTTAAGTGGAATGCTTTTGAGCTAGTCTGATTTCGTTGACGCTCAGGGGGCGCCCCATGACCACTCCGCCATTGCACGCACAAGTGTTAGCTCGCCATCCCAGTGCTCAAGAGTGGCTGGAGCTACTGGGTAACCTGGGGCGTGCGCCGGCCACCCTTGACGCCTATGGCCGTGCCCTTGCGCATTACTTGTTACATTGCGAAGGAAGCGGGTTGAGACCCGAATCCGCGACATTCGAACAGGTCACGCTCTACATCCGTGAGCTGTTACCTGGCGCAAAGAATGCAGTGGCAAATTCAACCTTGCAGCAACGGCTCACCGCCATCAGGTTATGGTACGACCACCTGGTTTTCCAGGGACTTCGCAAGCAAAACCCTGTCCCTCGTGGACAACATGGTCGGCTATTACAAGTGCCTGGACATGAAGGGTTCGTCAGGGGCCTGGTCCCACGGCTGACTAAGCTGCCACAGATTCCGATCGATGAGCAATGGCGCCACTTTCTCAGTATTGCGGCCAGGTCGTCTATCCGTGATCGGCTCATGCTGTCGTTGGCGTATTTTGGGGCTCTCCGCCGTTCCGAGTTGATAGCCTTGCGGATTGAAGATTTAGACGTTGCACATCGCCTGATCTCGATTCGAGCGGAAACGACCAAAGGGAAACGCAGCCGTGTCGTGTGCTATAGCCCAGACATTGCACCTACCTTAATAGCGCATCTACATGCTCTTCGCGGCGCGGGCTGGATTCAGGGTTCGTTGTTTCGGTCTGAGTCGGACCGTAATCGAGGCTCGTCACTGACCCGTTGGACGTGGAGTAAGTTGGTCGAAGGGTGGGCCAGGGAAGCAAACCTACCGCACCTGAGCACGCACACCTTTCGCCACCTTCGGCTTACCCATCTGGCCCGTGCTGGCTGGAAGCTTCATGAATTGACCACATATGCTGGCCATCGAGACCCCAAGACTACTTTGGTTTACCTGCACCTGTCGGGCGCCGATCTAACTGCAAAAATGGCGCATTCCGTCGGTAGTCTCGATGCTCGCATGGTCTCTGAGCTCTTCGAGTCTCAGGCATCGCAATGAACGCTCCCTCCCCGTATGTTCCGTTCGATGCGAGCCAGTACGAACGTCAAATCGACCTATCGAGTCTGGAGCTGACCATACTTTCGAATCGCATTCGCCGCTCAGACTGGCGCTACCTACAGTCTGAGGTGCCTGGGCTTATGAGGCCGCTGGCTGATATAGCGGCTCACAGCGGCGTTTCTCGGCGATTAGCAACGTCTTCAGTCGCAACCATTCTTTGGAGTGTCTTCAAGACTGGCAAACCTTACTGGTGTTGGTCTGAGTCGCAGTGGTTGACCTTGCTCTGTAGTCGAGCGGGATCACGACCGTACCTCGCGTCTGTTGCCTACCACCTCGGCGGTTTTCAAACCCCGCAGCGTATCGCCAAATTCCGGCAGCCGGCGATATACGCGTCTTTTATCTTCGGCCATGAAGTGTTCAGACATGAGCACGCTCGCTTGAGCCAATCCTTGAGATCGCTGGGCTACGCTGCCCGCCATCTTGAGCAGTTCCTTTCCAGTGTGCTGGGCGCCTTGATGCTGGAAAACGGCGATCCGCGACTGGAGACGTTCACTGAGGAACTGCTGCTCAAGGGCCAACAGCATCGAAGCGAAGGTATCGCGAGATCAGTCGGAAAGGTGTCTCACGGCCTCGCTGCCATGGGGATTCTGGCGAAACCTCTGCGCATGCGAGGCTATATCTCTTGGCGGAAGAAAAGCATCGAAGGTATCGACGCTGGTTGGACAATGTGGTGCCGTCGCTGGCGAGACACCTCCACCTTGCGCCCCCGCACACGTGAAAGTAATTACAGTTTTATATTGAGGGTCGGTGTCTGGTTAGCGCGTGAGCAACCAAGTATTGCCGCGCCGACCGATTGGAGCATGTCCACATGCGCTGCGTTTATCGCTGCTGTTGACCGGATGAGGGTCGGTGAGTGGGCTTTGGAGTCGGCAAAGGGAACACTGCTCAAAGGACTTGGCCAGCCTATTGCTGCCAATTCAAAGCGTGGCTTTCTGCATGCCTTGCGGCGCTTTTTCACAGACTTTGAACTCTGGGGCTGGGGGCGTCTAAAGTTCAGTCCCCGTCATCACCTGGCCACGCCGCGATCTGTGGCGTTTAATTCGGGCGTCAACCCGCGCGTTATTGATGATTCGACTTGGCTCAAGCTGATCTGGGCGAGCCTAAACCTCGAACGTAAAGATTTACTTTCAGAAATCCACTATCCCCTGTCGATGGTACAAGCCATTGCTGTGGTGTGGACTCACGCGGGCCTGCGCAGCAACGAAATTATGCGGCTGGACAAAGGGTGTGCGCATCCTCAGACCAATGATGTCGTGCACGAGGATGGAACCATCGTTCCAGCGGGGACCTTGTGCTATCTCGATATTCCTGCCAGCAAGACATTCAAAGCGTTCGTCAAACCGGTAGCAGTGGTCGTGAAGGAGCGCATCGACGCCTGGTTGGCGGATCGGCCTACCAATCAGGCCGCGCTGCTCGATGAGCGAACCGGGGAGAAAGTCAGCTACCTATTCCAGTTTCGCGGCAAGCGCATAGGCTCCGGAGTCATCAACGGCACCATCATTCCAATGCTATGCGCCAAGGCAGGTGTGCCGCTAGAGGACAGTCGCGGTCGAATCACCAGCCACAGAGGGCGTGCCTCCGCAGTGACGGCGCTTGCCAGCGTTCCTCAAGGCATGTCGTTGATCGAGCTGATGCAGTGGTCGGGCCACAGCTCGCCAACTTCGACTTTGCACTACATCCGAATTCGGCCAACCAAGCTGGCGGCATCCTTCGTTAAAGCCGATCAAATGGCGCACATGGTTTCCGTCTTGATCGACCATGACGTAATCGCACGCCATTCAGACGAGCCCTACACTTTCTATGACCTGGGCGACTCGTATTGTTCGAATCCCTTCTGGAGCAGCTGCCCACATCGCATGGCCTGCGCGGGCTGCGACTTCAATTTGCCGAAGGTCAGCGCTAAAGCTCAAGTGTTGGAGAGCAAGGCGTCTGCGAGAAGATATCTCGAAACGGTGCCATTGACAGCTGAAGAGCGAGCGATCGTCGAGGGCGACTTAGAGAAGCTGAACGGCCTCATCCGCAAGCTCGACAACGTGCCAACCTTGGATGGAAGAACGCCAGCGGAAATAGGTAAGACGGAGCGATAATCACGACATGAACGTAACCGGCAGCATGACAGGGCGAACGGCCTTGCCAGGGTCTGGCATTCATGCGGGCTTGGGACAGTGGTTAGCATCGAATCTAGAGACCCGACCACGCATAAGCGAACTATCTTCCATGCGAAAACAGAGACCGGATGTTGCTTAATCCCAGTCAAGGCGCCCACCGAAAACCGGTAGGGAAACGACGGCTTCGGTCGGAAGCGCAGTCCCTGCGCTTAGCCCATAGAGCACATTCTCTAACCTGCCAACTCGCAGCACATCCCGTTCGGTCGGATAGTGGCGTAGAAGTCGGTTAGCTTGCTCCCTCAACGACTCGTGAACAGTGGGATCAGCGAAAACCTGCTCCAGAAATTTCCGTGTTTCAACCACGGCGAGACTGCGTTCGTATGGCAGGGTCATTTCCCCTCCAAATTATTCATGCCAATTTGATGGCTGCCCCATTTCGAAACATGGGGCCCGCGCTGTGAAACGATTTCGTAGCTTTCTGTACCGGCTGCTCCATCAGGCGAGCAAAGATCCGTTTTTGGCCCCGCATATCGTGATGATCCGCAGATTACACAATCGTAAGGATTCGAACAGCTTGCTGTCAGCCTCGTAACGCTAGCCTAGACACATTCCCAGACATGAGGTGACCCCAATGAAAAACCTGTTTCGAGCACTTATTCCCCTAGCTTTCATCGTCGTGTCTCCGGCGCTCATTGCCGAAGACGGAAGTGATTATGCTTTAAATAAAGCGCCGTCTGCCCGAGCGCCCCAGATGATCCAAAGTTCATCGCAGCCACGCCAGCAGCTCAACGACGTCGAGCTGGATAAACGCTGTTGCTGATCGTATTGCCTTCGTGTCTCAAGGCTTTATAGGCCAATAGGACCGGCACATCAGAAGCATCGAGGGCTTTCCCGGGACCCGATAACGACCGGCATGACCGCAGCAGGAAGCGGTAAGAACAGCAGACGGTGTCTGCGGACAAACCCCAATCTTCAAACCCGCGATAATTAGGAGTAAGACAATGCGAATAATGACCTATAGCATTTTATTAGCTGCGCTCGTGACCACCGGCGCCAGTGTCGCAGTTTCGGCTGCGACCGACGAAGCCACCAGAGGCAACGAACATCCCATGAAAGACGGAATGATGATGGGCATGATGGACAAAGGCATGATGTCCGAGATGCGCGATTTGATGAAAGATTGTCGGGAAATGATGCACAGCATGCAGACTGACAAGGCGGCAGAATAAAGCCGGTACCGCTTGAATGAAACAGGGGCTCCAGACCGGAGCCCCTGTTTCGTCGTCTATGATGATGGTGTCGGCTCTGCTAGCTCAGCACGTGGCTCCTGCTTGTCTCTCCACTCTGGCGGAGGAACAGCCATTAACAAGCATGCCGCGTTGAACGCCCCTGGACTCCACATCGCGTTCTTCGCCTTCCTGCTGCACTTTGTCTGGGAGCTCATCCAGCTTCCCCTCTTTGCGGGCTTAGAAGACGCTCATTATTTCACGGTCATTTTACATTGAGCCAAAGCCACCGGCGGTGACGTCTTGATCTCGCTTGCAGCTTTCTGGTCCGCTTCCGTGGTTGCGAGGTCAAGGTTCTGGTTTGTTTGCCGTGCAACCTCCTGCTCTCATCATTTTCCTTGCGTCCGGGCTGCTGATCACGATTGTCTTCGAGCCAATGGCTACCGGCCCCTTGCAACGTTGGGAGTACGCCAAAGCCATGCCTTAGTTCCCTTTCATTGAGGTAGGCTTGTCGCCAATCGCTCGATGGATCGTGTTGCCCCTGGTGCAGCTATGGTTCGTGCGAAGGCAGGTGCTAGGCGGTTGCCAGCGAAGCTAGAAACCATGCAGAGTCATGTGACCTGAGCGGGCGCTACCTCAGTCGAGCAGAGCTCGAAACCTAATGCGAAAGAAAGGTCGAACGAATGAGTAGATTATCGCTGCGCGGCAGGATGGCGCTTCTTTTCGTGATCGTCGTGACGGCAGTGCTGAGCTTGGCCGCTGTCAGCTTCGATTATTTCTGCCGTCTGCACTTCAAGCAACAGGACGCAGCAGTGCTTGAGAGCAAGGTTTCAGCTCTGAAATCAATCCTTACGCGGGGAAACAGCCTCGAACCTGAAATGGTTTCGGATATCCACCGGTTAGTCGATACCTCATTCGGCTTCGCCGCAGCGATCCTGGCGGGGGACAGGGTCGTCTATTCACATCACAACTTGTCTGAAGAGCTAGCGGCTTCACTCGGTCCTAGGCAAGGCGAGCGATGGCTGATACAGGTCGGCCCCAACCGCTACAGTGGTATGACAGAACGGATCGAGGGATGGGCTGACGGAGAAGGCGGTACCATTCACCTGGCTATGGATGTCACGCACCGCACCCATTTCTTTGAAATGATCCGGCGGTGGTTTTTCTATACGCTGATTATCAGCGCTGCGCTCAGTGGCGCGCTCGGCTTTGTCTTCATTCGTCGAGGCCTCGAACCGATTTCGAGCCTGTCCCGAACCTCCTCTACCATCACCGCAAACTGTCTGGATACACGGATTTCAACCGAGTCGGTGCCGTCCGAACTTCACGAACTGGTGGATAACTTCAATGCCATGTTGGAGCGCCTCGATCAGTCTTTTCTGAGGCTGTCGAGCTTCTCAGCCGATATTGCCCATGAGCTACGAACTCCGCTCAACAGCATGCTAACCCAGACAGAAGTCGCACTTTTGAAAGAAAGAGACAGTGCTGCCTACAAAGACGTCTTGTTCTCCACCCTCGAGGAGCTTCGTCGCATGTCGCGAATGGTCGACGATATGCTTTTCCTAGCCAAGGCCGACAACGGCATGATCACTCCCGATTTTGAGGATCACGACCTGAGCGCGATTGCTGCAAGCGTGCTGGAGTATTACGAGTACGCCGCAGATGAGAAAGAGATAAAACTGGCCCTGCATAGCACTGGGACCACACAGGTGAAGGGAGACAATCTGATGCTCCGCAGAGCGATCTCAAACGTGATCTCCAATGCTGTCCGCTACGGCGAGCCCGGCTCGACCGTCAACATCAGGGTTTCTAACGCTCGCGAGTGGGTGCGCCTTGAAGTGAGCAATCAAGGGCCAACGATCGCGCCAGACCACATCGATAAGCTGTTTGATCGTTTTTACCGTATCGATACGGCCAGGCGAGAGGGCAATACGCTGAACGCCGGGCTCGGCATGGCCATTACGCGCTCAATTGTCGAGGCGCATGAAGGCTCGATTGACTGCCACTCGGCTGATAGCGTCACAACTTTCCAAATGAAGCTGCCGACAGCTGTTGGCTGACATTGGGTACGTCTGGTCTTTGTTCCATGTGGCTCGGAACTCGCGCTGCTGTTTCCCCTGGCAGCGGCGTAATCCGGAGAGTTCGTCGAGCTTGAAACTATGCGCAGGACATTAAGGTATGCATATGACGAAAACCGACGATTCCTCATTCCAGACCCAGTCGAAGAAGCTCAACCAGCACTGCGTCTGCACCACCCTAGATAGGCCTAAGGTGATGCTGAATCTCGCGGACCTGTTGGGCGATGCGCAAGAGCAGCTGATTTCAAGCCCGACCTGGCACCAGAGTTTTTCAGACGTAGCGGTGTTCGTGCCTGAACGAGACCTGGATTGCATGATGGAGACTGTCCAGGCTTTGGAGACAGCTTCCGCTCTGCCGGGGTTTCGTCAGAAGGTCCTCGGCCGAGCGTCGAAGACTGCGCAGATCAATCCCGGTCCTGTGGGTGCGTTCATGGGCTATGACTTTCATCTTAGCGAAGACGGACCCCGTCTTATTGAAGTTAACACTAATGCTGGAGGTGCTTTCCTCAATGCCACGCTGGCCCGAGCGCAGCTGCAGTGTTGTAGCGGCGCTGCACGAATTGCTTGGGCCGATGATTTTGACCGGCAGGTAATAAGCCAATTCGAGAGTGAGTGGCTTTTACAGCACGGCAATGGAAAGCCGCGGCGCATAGCCATCGTAGATGACCAGCCTACCGAGCAGTATCTATATCCTGAGTTTCGCTTGGCCCAGCAGCTGTTTCGAAACGCCGGAATCGATGCACTCATCGTTTCGCCTTCGGAACTGAGATCTAGCGCCGGCGCGTTGTATCACGACGATAACAAGATCGACCTGGTCTACAACCGCCTGGTGGACTTCTCCCTGCAAGCTCCGGAGCACGCTGTCTTGCGCTCAGCCTGGCTGGATGGGAGCGCTGTGATCACACCAAACCCGTTTACGCATGCCTTGTTCGCCGATAAACGCAACCTGATCGAGTGGTCCGACTTTGACAGCTTGCAAGAGTGGGGCTTAAGCGGTGAAAAAATTGAGCTACTTCGCCGCGGTGTCCCGCGCACGGTTTCGGTGACCGCAGACAACGAGACGGAGCTTTGGCAACAACGCAAGGACTGGTTCTTCAAGCCCGTGGCGGGTTATGGCAGCAAAGGTGCCTATCGTGGCAGCAAGCTCACCAAAGGCACCTATGCCCAGATCCTTGATAGCGACTATATCGCTCAGACCTTCGTTCCGCCGTCGGAGCGGGTGGTCATGGTCGACGGCGAACGGCAAATGCTCAAGGTGGACGTGCGGCTGTATACCTATCGCGGGAATCTGATACTCGCCGCGGCGCGCCTGTATCAAGGCCAGACGACCAACTTTCGCACGCCAGGTGGCGGCTTCGCGCCGATCCTGGTCAGCGCGAACTAGCCAAAACGGTTTCAGTAGGCGCGCAGACCAAGCGTAAGACGAAGACCTAAGGGCTCGTTCCGTCGATAAAATAGCCCATGCCTCGCACGGTATGGATCAACTTGACTGGAAACTCATCGTCAATTTTCGCCCGTAGCCGGCGAACGGCCACCTCGATGATATTGGTGTCGCTATCGAAATTGATGTCCCACACTTTCGAGGCGATTAGCGATTTGGACAACACTTCGCCGCGTCGGCGAAGCAGCAATTCTAGCAGCATGAATTCCTTAGCAGTCAGATCGATCCGGCGCCCACCGCGCTCCACTCTTCGCTTGAGGAGATCCAACTGCAAATCTTCGATGGTAAGCATCGTCTGAACGGTGTTGCTGTTTCCTCGGCGTAGCAGCGACCTGACCCGAGCAAGGAGTTCGGAGAACGCAAATGGTTTAACGAGATAGTCGTCTGCGCCCAGCTCAAGGCCTTTGACTCTGTCCTCGACCCGATCTCTGGCAGTGAGAAACAAGGCAGGAGTGTCGCCTCCTGCGGTACGCACCTTTTCGAGTACTTGCCAGCCGTCTAATCCTGGCATCATCACGTCGAGCACAAGTAGATCGTACTGTTCACCGAGCGCCTGATGGGCCGCATCCGTCCCGTTGGTAACCAGATCCACGGTGAACCCGGCTTCGGTCAGGCCCTGTTTAAGGTAGATGCCCGTTTTCGGTTCGTCTTCGGCAACTAGAATTTTCACAATTGAGCTCCGAGGCAGTTGGCTCATTGTGCCGATGTCGGAGGGGACATTCCATTGCCTTACAAGAATGTAATTCGGCTCAAAGCATAACGGGGCCGGCTGACGGGGCGCGTCCGGGATCTGACCCGAACGCACCAGGCAATTAGCCAGCCATCCGTTCGCATTCATCGGCGCAGGCCATGCAGGCTTCTGCGCAGCGTTGGCAGTGGTCAGCTTCATGTTTTTTGCACTCTTCGCCACAGGCCCGGCAGATCTGAGCGCAGAGGCGGCAGATGTCTGCGGCGTACTCGCTGTCTCGAGCCATAAAGTTGGCAGCGAGCTGGCAAATTTCGGCGCAATCCATGTCCAGCTTGATGCACCGAGCCATCATTTTCACGTCATCTTCGCCTAGGCACGCAGCAGAACATGTCTGGCAAACGATCGCGCAGTTGCTACAGGCCTGGATGCAGGATTGAAATTTGGCATTCATCATTGGTGTTCTCCACAGCTGAAAGTTGGTTCGTGCGGCCTGACTAACCAGGCCACACGTTTGTCGACTCCTGTGGCGGCGAAGAAGTTTGCGCCGTGCGTCTAGCTGACAGAAATGTAATTTTTCGATCAGCGTAGTGACATGTTTGATTTGATATTGTCTACGCGAGACTGTCGTTCTGACGGGCCGACGGTCCGGTTTGTATCTCTGCTACGTTGTACTCCTTCTTAGAGATCCGCGCCCGCTGGGCGCTTTTTTTTTGCGGCTCCCTCACCCTCGACACGAAGCTGACATAAATGTAATCACACGCCCGTTAGCGATATGGCACATTTCAGCTCATCGCTTCGCTAAGACGCGAGTAACCTGATTTTCGAGCACGGGGCACCAAGCCATGCAATACAAGACGTCGAGACGAACCTTTGTGAAGGGATTAGTCGCAACAGGACTGTTCGGGGGCCTTGGGCTGTGGAGATCTCCAGTCTGGGCATTGACCAGTCCCGGCCAGCCAACCGTCCTTGCCGGAACCGAATTCGACCTGGTCATTGGCGAAACGCCTGTGAACATTACGGGCAGCCCGCGGACTGCGCTCACCATCAATGGCACGATTCCTGGCCCTTTGCTGCGCTGGCGAGAGGGCGATACGGTCACCTTGCGGGTGGCCAATCGGCTCCAAGAAGACACATCCATTCATTGGCATGGAATCATTCTCCCAGCGAATATGGATGGCGTCCCAGGCCTAAGCTTCCATGGCATCGCTCCGGACGGAATGTACGAATATAAATTTCAAGTGAACCAGCACGGCACCTACTGGTACCACAGTCACTCAGGTTTTCAGGAGCAGGCCGGGGTTTATGGTCCGTTGGTCATCGACGCTAAAGAACCAGAGCCATTTGAGTACGACCGCGACTACGTCGTCATGCTGACAGACTGGACGGACGAGAGCTCGGACGAAATCATGGCCAAGCTGAAAAAGCAGTCCGACTATTACAACTTTCATCAGCGTACCGTTGCTGACTTCATTCGAGATGCAAAGCAGGACGGGCTGGGCGCGACGCTCGCCGACCGCAAGATGTGGGCGCAGATGAAGATGAGCCCAACAGACCTGGCTGATGTCAGCGGTTACACCTACACCTATCTGTTGAATGGCCTAGCGCCGAACGGCAACTGGACGGGATTGTTCAAACCCGGTGAGAAGCTTCGTCTGCGCTTTATTAACGGTTCGGCCATGAGCTACTTCGACGTTCGTATTCCAGGGCTAAAGATGACTGTGGTGGCCGCAGACGGGCTCCACGTCGAGCCGGTTAGCGTTGACGAATTTCGCATCGCGGTGGCCGAGACTTATGACGTAATCGTCGAGCCTGAGCAGGAACAGGCGTACACCATCTTCGCTCAGTCGATGGATCGCACGGGGTTCGCTCGTGGCACCCTAGCCGTTCGCGAGGGCTTGAGCGCACCCGTTCCCGAGACAGATCCCAGGCCTGAATTAAGCATGCAGGACATGGGAATGGATCACGGAAGTATGGCCGGGATGAGTCATGACTCTAACCAGCCGATGTCTGACATGGACCATGCCCAGATGGGGCACGGCTCGATGGACCACGGTCAGATGGGAGCAATGGATCATGGGGCCATGGGTGCAATGCAGCAGCATCCCGCCACCGAAGAGGGAAATCCTCTGGTCGATATGCAGACCATGACGCCGACGCCAAAGTTGGATGACCCGGGGCTTGGGTTACGCGACAACGGCCGACGTACTTTGACTTATGGCGACCTGAGAAGCGCCTTCCCCGATCCGGACGGGCGCGAGCCGAGCAGAACCATCGAACTGCATCTTACCGGTCATATGGAACGGTTCTCGTGGTCGTTCGATGGCGTCGAGTTTTCCGATGCAGAGCCGCTGCGTCTTACTTACGGTGAGCGAGTCCGCATTACTCTGGTCAACGACACGATGATGACCCACCCGATCCACTTGCATGGAATGTGGAGTGACCTGGAAGACGAAAACGGCGACTTCCTTGTACGCAAACACACGATCGACATGCCACCGGGCTCCAGGCGCAGTTATCGCGTCACGGCCGATGCATTGGGCCGCTGGGCCTATCATTGTCATCTGCTGTTCCATATGGAAATGGGCATGTTCCGTGAAGTCCGTGTTGATGAACGAGCCTGAGGAGTCGCAGCGATGACGGTTTGCAAATACCAGAAACTTACCGGCCGCGCATTCATGGCGGCTTTGCTGAGCGTGGCCTCCCCAATCAGCGTGCTCGCAGCCGAAGGACATACGGGACATCAGGGTGCCTCTCCTTCGGTTGAGCGAAGCGAACAGTCCCCCAGCATGAGCCACAGCCAGCACGGATCGAGCAAAGCGGGGCAAGGTTCGATGCAGCACGGCGATATGGATCACGGCCAGATGGACCACGGTTCGATGCAGAACGGTGATATGGATCACAGCCAGATGGACCACGGTTCGATGCAGAACGGTGATATGGATCACAGCCAGATGGACCACGGTTCGATGCAG
>NZ_VTPZ01000014.1:0-106129 GCF_008638305.1 Pseudomonas profundi | reverse complement strand
GCCAGATGGACCACGGTTCGATGCAGAACGGTGATATGGATCATAGCCAGATGGACCACGGTTCGATGCAGCACGGCGATATGGATCACAGCCAGATGGACCACGGTTCGATGCAGCACGGCGATATGGACCACAGCCAGATGGGCAACGGTTCGATGCAGCACGGCGATGTGGACCCCAGCTACGGTGAGCCAATACAAAGCAACACGCATGGCGTTCACGACGTAAATGGAATTGCCCAGCCATCATTTATTCCGGCCTTGACTGATGCTGACCGCGCTGCTGCATTTCCGGCCATTCAAGGCCACACGGTCCACGACAAGATGCCTTACGCTTTCCTTCTGTTCGATCAGCTTGAGTATCAGGATGCTGATGCAGGCAGTGCGCTGGCGTGGGAGCTTGGCGGATGGTGGGGAGGAGACGTTGACCGAATCTGGTTGCGCTCCGAGGGCGAGCGTACCAACGGCGTCACAGAAGAAGCCGAGGTGCACGTGTTGGCGGGACATGCTATCGGTCCCTGGTGGGAGCTAGTCGCCGGCGTCAGGCAGGACTTCAAACCGGGCTCACCCCAAACCTGGGCGGCGGTTGGTGTGCAAGGAATGGCATTGTACGGCTTGGAAGTTGAAGCCACCGCTTACCTGGGCGAAGCCGGTCAAACGGCTGCTCGGCTGGAAGCAGAATATGACGTTCTGCTGACAAACCGTCTGGTTTTGCAGCCAGTGGCGGAGCTGAATTTTCAGGGCAAGGATGATGCCAGGAGAGGCACTGGCTCTGGCTTAAGCGAGGCCGAAGTCGGCTTGCGCCTCCGCTATGAGATTGTTCGTGAGTTCGCACCCTATGTCGGCGTTAGCTGGGGTAGAAGCTATGGGCAAACAGCTGACTTTGCCCGAGAGGAAGGCGAAGAAATCGAGTCGGCGCGCTTCGTCGCTGGCATCAGGATGTGGTTTTAGGATCGAACAATGAAAAAGATAGTGGGCACGTTAGTGGTGGCGTTCGCAGTGTTCGCGAGCGCTGTCGCCGGAGCTGTGTATTTTGGCGTGGTTAGTGTAGCGGCGGACGAGCCGCACGCAGAGATTGTGCATGGTTTTCTTGAGGCGGCTCGGAACCGGTCCATAGCGGTTCGCGCGGAGTCGATCGAAGTTCCCAATCTCGAAGGTGCCGATAAGGTGCAGGCAGGCTCGGGTAACTACGATGCGATGTGTGTCAGTTGCCATCTCAAGCCAGGACAGACCGCGTCGGAGCTTAGCAAGGGGCTGTATCCGTCTCCGCCCAACTTGACTCAGACCGGAGTCAGTGGGGACCCCGCGAGAACATTTTGGGTCATCAAACATGGCATCAAGGCTTCCGGCATGCCCGCCTGGGGACGAAGCATGGAAGATCGGTACATCTGGGAAATGGTGGCATTTTTGGGCGAGTTACCGTCCCTGAGCGCTGAGGAGTACCGGAAGTTAGTTGCCGCCAGTGGAGGCCACTCGCATGGTGGAGGCGAAACCGCACCACACGGTGATCATCATAGCGGCGAACAAGGAGCGGATGGCCACGCAGAGGACCATCACGGCGCGGCTGAAGGCGGTCAGCCTTCCCAAATGCAGCCGAATACACACATCCATGCCGATGGCAAGGAACATTTACATGAGCATTAAGCCCAGCAAAGCCTGGTCAGCGATAGCTCCCCTGTTCTTCGCAGCCATCCATGCTTACGCGTCGTCTCCACAGCTTACCGTCGAGGTCCACCGAGACGCCAATTGTGGCTGTTGCAAGAGTTGGATCTCGTACATGGAGTCGAAGGGCTTTGAAGTGATCGACCGAGTCGAGCAAGACATGATCAAGGTCAAGAGCGATCTGCAGGTACCCCGTCACCTCGCTTCATGTCATACAGCCACCCTCAACGGCCGGTTTATCGAAGGCCATGTTCCGGCTGCGCAAGTCATCGAGCTATCGAAGCGCTCCGACCTGGCAGGTATCGCTGTCCCTGGCATGCCGGCGGGATCGCCGGGAATGGAAGTACCCGGCATTGCGCACCCGTACGAAGTCATTGGAGTGAGTGTTGGAGAAGAAAAGGTCATAGCCACCTACCCGTGAGCCGATCCCGCAGGCGTCGATCTGGTTTTTCGGACAGATGCGTTAGCGATACACGTTTTTCCACGACCACCCGTCGCGTTCCAGTAAGGCGGTCATTATTTCACGCCGCCTGCTGCCCGATTTCATGGCTTTAGCTAGATTGATTGTGATTCCTTGTCTAGCTAGCGGAGCGAGGTCGGGGGTGGGTGCACTACTCGACGGCCTCATGGTGGACATGAAGCCACTCTCGACCATTTTCACGTACTGATCGAGCGTTTCCCGCAGCATATGCAAGGCGAGCTGTCGCTCATGCGATCCTGAGGTCTCAGCGCCGAGAAGCAGATGACAAGTTTCGTCTAGCCGGACGATAGCCGGAATGACAGCCATTTCCGGATCGCTCGCATGGAAATAATGGATGACCGGAAACGAGTGATGATTGGTGATGTGCTCTATCAACATCTCGTTCAGGTTCGCTACGTGCGAATAAAACGGATCAAACGTTTCGCCCGTCCAGCTGTTGATGAGGATGTCTTGTGGGGGTCGGCCCCATGGAGTTGACATAGAGGCTGAGCTTATTTTGCACAGTCACCGCGGACAGTACCTGCACAAAATAGGTAATGGCGGTCGTGATGAATGCGAGACCGGCGAAAGCCGCGATGTCTGTCAACAGTCGCCAAACATCTGCAGACGCTTTGTAGTCACCCACGCCAAGTGTGGCGACCGTAAAGCCGGCGTAATACAGCTTCTCAAGCGGTGTGGTCGGCGACTCGGTGCTGCTTGAGACAACCGACCCGGTGTCCGCCATTAACAGCAGGAAGAACCCCAGCCAAAGCCCAATGATCCAGACTCCCAAAATAGAAACCAGCATGCTCGGCCCGGCATATTCGAGCAGTTTTGAACCACCTCTTTTCTTCGCTGCCGCCAAAGAAAGGAGTCCATACCAGCCAGATCGTTGCTGAAGATAGACTGCCGGCTCCGCGCGTGGAAAAAACCGTTTTGATGATATCTGCAATGACCAGGACAGAAAGCACTGCACCGGCTCCCAGGAATAAGTAGTTCATCTCACCTTCTCGGTTGTCCAGGCGGAGTCCACCTCCACCTCAACGGCGAAGTTTGGCTCCGATTTGAGTATTCATGGTCGGGCTCGCCCCGCACGTACGCTACCCAGAGCTTTTCATGATGTGTGAATACTTCAGTCCGGCCACAAAGACCACGCCGCCAAAGGCGTTGCCTATCACTGACCAGAGCAAGAAAACAAAGTAACTGGCTGAGTCCTCGACTTCTCCCGAAAACACACCCATCAAAATCTCCACGGTGCCGGCAACCGAATGGTGCATGCCGCCCAGGCCAATGAGCATGGTCGCCAGCCACACACATGCAATCTGGCTTATCGTGTCGCGGTAAGCGGTGACTAACCATGCGAGTAATCCCATCAGCCAGCCGGCCGTCACACCGCTAACCAGCATGACCCACCAGGGCTTGGCAAGCAGCCGATGCGCAATGTCACCGAAAACCCCTTGATCAACTACGCCAAGTGCCGGGCCTAACACGGCCGCCATCGCTGAGAAAACCGCTGCGCCGAGTACGTTCGCAGCCAGCACAATGCTCCATAGGCGTAGCAACGCCCCTGCGCCTGCCCGACGTGATAGAACCGGCTGGATAGCTGAAGCGGTTTGTTCAGTAAACAGGGCCGAGTAACCAACCACGACGAAGATAAAGCCGATCGAATAGAGATTCGCGTTGATGAAGGTTATCGCAGCGGTTGGTAAGACGCCTTCAAACAAAGTTGAATTGATGGCCATCGCAAACGGGCCAAACCCGACATCAAGCCCTGCGGTGACTCCGGACATGAACAGCGCGATAGCTGGCCGTCTGAGCTCCTCCTCGGCGCGAGAAGTTTGTTGCTCGAGGATGGTGTGGTAGTTCTTCTGCGCCTCTTCGCGCGGATAATCCAGTCTCAGTGAACGGTGACCGCCTTCACTCGGCTTCGTTGTTTCCCGTCGCTGCTCGCTGTCTTACAGGCCCACTTCTTTACCGTTACGTAGCCGAAATCGAAAAACGGCCCGGTCTAGGCCTCTTTTTGCTAGATAGCAATGAGCCAGAGAAGTTCAGGCCGAAAGAATATTACATTTCTGTAAGCTTGGCCGCGAACGTGAAACCTCATGGTGCCTGCCGGGTCAGCTTTGTAGTAAGCCGGCCCTGACGTCCAACCAGCACAATGAGGGGAAACATGATGCCTGGGAAATTTAGCCAAGTCGCAGCAGGTGCAGTGATCGGGCTCGGCCTGATTATCTTGGTAGCGCTTATGGTTGGGCTCGGAGTTGCTTATACAGGGGCCTATAACGTCGCTGCGACCCAGGATCACCAACCTATCGTGCGCTGGGCTCTCGAAACGACCATGAGGAATTCGGTCGCTGACAGAGCAGACGACATCGAAGCCCCTCCCCTTACTGACGTTATGGTTGCTGCCGGGGCGAAACGCTACAAGGCAATGTGCCAGCACTGCCACGGCGGACCTGGTGTGGAGAAAAGCGAGTGGGCCAAAGGCATGTTGCCACAGCCGCCGCATCTTCCAGAGGTAGCCTCGGAGTGGAAGGCAAACGAAGTGTATTGGTTAGCGAAACACGGAGTGCGGATGAGCGGGATGCCGGCCTTCGGGCCAACCCATAGCGACGACCAGCTATGGGAAATCGCGGCATTTGTCAAACGCTTGCCCGGCATGACACAGGACACTTATGCCAGCTTTGAAAACTCACCAGGACACGGTAACTGAAGGAAAAACTCTATGAGCATGTCTTATTGGCGTTTCGCAGCAATGGTCGCCACCTCAACGATCATCATGTATGGCGTGATGTACCTCAATACCTACGCGTTTGAACACGTGTTATGGAGCGAAACCCGAGCCTGGATGGCGCTTGTTATGGGTGCTGTCATGGCAGTGGTAATGCTTAGCTTCATGCTCAACATGTACCAGAAAAAGCCGATCAATATTGGCATCTTCGCCGGCAGTGCTTTGCTATTCGTCGCTGCGCTATGGCTAGTCCGCAGCCAGGCCACGATCGGGGACGCAGAGTATATGAAAGCGATGATACCGCACCACTCGATTGCGATCATGACAAGTAAGCGCGCACAGATTTCCGACCCTCGCGTGCGCAAGCTCGCCGACGAGATCATCGATGCGCAACGCCGGGAAATCTCAGAGATGAAATATCTCATTCGCGACTTGGAGAGGGCCGACTGATGCTGATCCGATCACAGCACCCCACTCGCCACGCACTGCTATCGTCACTGGCATTTGCTACTGCCGTCCTCGCTGGGTGCGGCGACCCCGCACCTGGAGAGGGTATGGAAAATTCAATGATGCAAAAGCCATCGCCCGAGCTGGTTAGCGCCCAGGAAGCTATCAACAACCCTGATATTCCTGCTATCGACCCTCAGACAATGCAGGGAGCCGAGATCGTTAAGGTCTTGGGGAGTGTTCCGCAGTGTGTATTTCGGTATACCGCAGAAAGCCCTCCCATACTTGCGATCAGTCAATCCAATCAAGACGCAGGATCCCAGGCCGTGGCCAAAATTCACGGCCGCTTGGTGCAGCTGACGTCCGACCAAAAGCCAAGCTATGAAAGCTTACAACAGGGCCTTTTGTTCGCAGCGGATGGAATGACGATGCGTGTGGTGTCGGAAGAACTGGAAAAACCCGAATCAGGAAAACAAGTCACGGCGGAACTGCATTTCTCGCTCCAGCAAGGATTAAACGTAGGCTATCTAGGCTGGTATGAGTGCGACGCACCTTGATAGACGTCGTGACAGCGATCAAAGCACTGCGCGAGGCGGGTTTTACTCGATTTTTGTGGCGGATTCTTGAGTTGAGTCAGGTAACGCTTGGTTAGCGGGCGGCACACTACCCTTTTGATAGCCGTGCAGACGCGGCTAAGGAAGCGAGCGTGGTCAAATCATCATCAACGCACTCACACGAAGCAATGCCTGAAGGGCACGGTGCGGAGTTCAGAGACCCTGTTTGCGGCATGCTGGTCAAGCCGGATAGCCCGTACCAAACACATCATGCCGGAAAAGCGTTTTATTTTTGTAGTCATAAATGCCAGGTTCGTTTTGACGCGGCGCCATCGCAATATCTTCAACCCAGCCGCCCAAGCGCAGATGCCGACGCCAAGAAGGACGACAACACAGAGTACACGTGCCCTATGCACCCGGAGGTGCGGCAGATAGGTCCAGGAAGTTGTCCAATATGCGGGATGGCGTTGGAGCCGGTGCTGCCTGATCTGGAAAACGAAAGCAATCCTGAACTTGAGGATTTCTCTCGGCGGTTTTGGGGGACGCTGCCCTTCACAGTGGTTGTCACAGCTCTGGCCATGTTTGGACATGGGCTGGATGTTTTCCACGGGCAATCGCAGAACTGGATTGAGCTTGCGCTGGCTTCGCCAGTAGTGCTGTGGGGCGGCCTGCCGTTCTTCGTTCGGGGTTTGGCCTCGGTGCAACAGCGCAGCCCAAACATGTGGACGTTGATTGGTCTGGGAACGGCTGCAGCGTATGGCTACAGCCTGGTGGCAACAGTGCTACCGGGGCTATTCCCAACCTCCTTCTCCGTGGGTGGGCGCATCGGGGTCTATTACGAAGCCGCCGCAGTGATTATCTCGCTAACACTCCTGGGTCAGATGATGGAGCTGCGCGCACGCTCAAAGACATCATCGGCAATCAAAGCTCTTTTAGGACTCTCTCCCAAAACTGCAAGGCGGATCAATAGTGACGATAGCGAAGAAGACATTCCGCTGGAGCACGTTCATTTAGGCAATAAATTGCGGGTTCGTCCGGGCGAGAAGGTTCCTGTAGACGGGGTGGTCACTGAAGGAGAGAGTGCCGTCGACGAGTCGATGCTGACGGGGGAGCCCGTGCCGGTAACCAAGCGGCCAGGTGACACCGTGATCGGAGCGACCCTCAATTCCCACGGCTCACTGATCATCGAAGCGACCCGTGTCGGTTCTGAAACGATGCTATCCCAGATCGTGCAAATGGTCGCCAATGCACAACGTTCCAAGGCCCCTATGCAGCGCATGGCCGACTCGGTTGCGGGCTATTTTGTAATCGTAGTGGTCGCCATCGCCATCGCTACATTCTTTGCCTGGGGGCTGTTTGGTCCGGATCAAGGCTGGGTATTCGGTTTGATCAACGCTGTCGCGGTATTGATCATCGCTTGCCCTTGCGCATTGGGGCTCGCCACGCCCATGTCCGTCATGGTCGCCACGGGCAAGGCCGCTAACAGCGGGGTGCTGTTCCGCGACGCTGCAGCCATCGAGAACTTCAAAAAGGTTACCACGCTGATCGTCGATAAGACTGGAACCTTGACCGAAGGCCGCCCCGTTTTCGAGCACGCCGAAGGTCACGGGGAGTTCGATGCAGGCGAAGTGCTGCGACTAGCAGCCAGCCTTGATCAGGGGAGTGAACATCCCTTGGCACATGCCATCGTGGATTATGCTCGTTCGCAAGGCGTGGAGTTGGTGGCTCCAGAGGGTTTCGAGTCGGAGTCGGGTATTGGCGTCCGTGGCCAGGTGGAGGGGCGCTCACTTCAGCTCGGCAACACCGCATTGATTGAGGGCGCAGGTATCGACGTCAGCCCTCTCAAATCGAAGGCTGAAGAGTGGCGTGAGCGCGGGAGCAGCGTCATGTTTCTTGCGGCGGATGGTCGCCTCGCCGGTGCCCTGGCTGTCTCTGATCCGATTAAGCCAACATCCAGAGAGGCGGTATCGCGCCTTCATGACGAGGGCATCCGCATCATCATGGCGACAGGAGACGGTTTGACCACCGCGCGAGCGGTAGCGAAAGAGTTAAACATCGACGAAGTCCACGGGGAGGTCAAACCGCAGGACAAGGAGCAGCTTGCGTTGCGCTTACAGGCCGAAGGGCAGTTCGTGGCGATGGCCGGGGATGGCATCAATGACGCACCGGCGTTGGCCCGAGCTGATGTCGGTATCGCCATGGGAACCGGGACGGACGTCGCGATGAGCAGTGCACAGGTGACCCTGGTCAAAGGCGATCTGATGGGAATTTTACGCGCCCGCAGTTTATCGGTCTCCACGGTGCGGAACATGCGACAAAACTTGTTGTTCGCCTTCATGTACAACGGGTTAAGCATCCCTATAGCTGCCGGCGTGCTTTATCCATTTACAGGCTTGCTCCTGTCGCCAATGATCGCAGCGGTAGCGATGAGCTTGAGCTCAGCTTCGGTCGTGTTCAACGCCCTCCGGCTGCAACGCGAGTGATCACCTGGTTGTGTCTTTGAAAGATAAGCTGCCAGTCTTACTAGAATGCGAAAGGCAGCGAAGCGCACTGGGCCCTCCAGCAAGGGTAGGAAGCTCGACCTTATCCACAGCGATCGCTATCCGGGACCGAAGCTGTATGCGATGCAAATTGTCGAGCCAGTTTCTTCATTCCGCTAGCTTTTCCATTCCACATAAATGGCGACATGAGCGAGCGGGTGATGACTGTGTTGGAAAGCATGGTGCCGGCGCTTGAGGTATACAGTATCGACGAAGCCTTTGCCGATCTCTCCGGAATCGCGGACCCGCTACAGCTGGGCCGAGAGTTGCGCGCTCAGGTGTTGAAACTGACGGGCATACCCACCGGCGTCGGCATCGCCCCCACCAAGACTCTGGCCAAGCTGGCCAACGCCGCCGCCAAGAAATGGCAGCGCCAGACCGGCGGCGTAGTCGATATCTGTGACCCGGGCCGCCGGGATAAAGTGCTCAAAGCCATGCCGGTAGAGGAGGTCTGGGGCATCGGTCGCCGTATGACCGCGCACCTTGCCGGAAGCAACATCACCACCGCCTGGGACCTGGCTCAGGCGGATGCCTGGACGCTGCGCAAACAGTACAGCGTGGTGGTGGAGAAAACAGCACGGGAACTACGCGGGACGGCCTGTCTGGAACTGGAGGAGGCCGCACCACCGCGGCAGGAAATCTGCTGCAGCCGCATGTTCGGTACACGCCTGACTACCATCGAACCCATCCGGGAGTCGGTGGCCACCTACGTCGCCCGCGCCTGCGAAAAGCTCCGCTCGCAGGGCTCGCTGTGCAAACGCGTGCGGGTGAGCATTCGCACCGGCATGTTCAATCCCGACGAAGCCAAATACGCCAAGGGCGTCGTATGCGAATTGCCCTATCCATCGGACGACACTCGCCTGATCACGGCTTATGCCGTGGCCGGGCTCGGTCAGATTTTTCGCGCAGGCTATGCCTACAGCAAGGCTGAGATCTTATTGCTCGACTTGCGTCAGCGTGGTGAATTCACCGACGACCTGTTCGCCGAAATCCAGCCCGAGGCAGCCGAACGCGTGATGAACGTGCTCGATCAGATCAACCAACGCTGGGGCAGGGGCACATTGCGGCCTGCGAGCGTGCCGCGCGCGCCGGAGTGGGGGATGCGACGCGAAATGAAAAGCCCGAGCTTCACCACGCGGTGGGAAGAGCTCTGGGGCGTGCGGTGCCGGTGAGCGAGCCTGCCACGTCATCGACGCGTGCTGGAGCCCGGCGGCGGGTAGGGAATGCTGCCCTTGAGTTCATCGATGCGCTCGCGCTCGAATTGCGGCAGAGGCAGTTCGCCGTTCTCCCGCCATTCGTTGACCTTCGCTTCGGCAGTGCGGGCTTTGCTTTCGGAAAGCCCCGTATCGCCGGCCAGATAAACGGTTTGTGACGGAAAGGCGAAGCCGGTTCCGCTCTCCTGGACGATATCGGCTATACGCAGATACAGGTCTTCCTGAATCTCCAGGAAATCGTCGTAGTCCTTTGCCAGCACGTAGGAGAACACTTCCAGATTGACCGAGGTTGCGCCGAACCCGGTGAAACGTATCCGCGCCGGATCGGGGTCGACCTGCGGATGTGCGTACAGCAACGAACGAATCTCGACCAGGAGATAGCGGATCTGATCCGGGGTCGTCTCATATCGCAGGCCCAGCGTAGGGTGAAACCAGAAACGGTCGCGGTGTGCGTAGTTTTCGATGACTTGCCCCGACAGATCGCCGTTGGGAATCACCACCATGGTGCGATCCAGGGTGCGAATACGGGTCGAGCGCATGCCGATCTGCTCAATCGTGCCGACGGTATCGCCCACTTTGCAGAAGTCGCCCACCCTGACCGGCTGATCAAGGATCAGGCTTACGCCGCCGACCAGGTTTTCGACTGTCTTCTGGGCACCAAGCGCGATGGCAATACCGCCAATACCTAGCGCCGCCAGGCCTGTGGTTACATCGAAGCCGAAGATATCCAGCACACTGATCGTGCCCAACGCCAGCAGCAATACCTTGAGACTGCGCCGGAAGAACATGATCGCGGACAAAGCGCCGAAGTTGGCCCTGCGCGTCATCCGTGAAAACAAACCGTCGGCGATCACATCAATCAGTCGCCACGCCAGCAGCAGGATGGCGAACCAGGCGACCAGTACAGTCACCTGACTGAAGTATTGCCGGACGATGATCGAAATCCCTGCGTTCTGGGCCGCCGTGACGAACAGCATTACGGCAAGGTATATCCGAATAGGCTGGGCGAAGGCCTGGACCAGGCCTGCCGGGTAGTTGGGAAAGCGTCGTTTCAGAATCTGCCGCGCCGCACCGATTACCGCCGCGACAAACAGTCGGGCAATCACATACGTCAAGACCGCCAGCAGCACCATGGCCAACCAGTGGCCGATCGGCACACCTTGCCATTTGCGCTGAATCAACACGCTCGGCAACAGCTGGTCGACAGTGGTGCTCAGGTTCTCGTCGAGGCTTTCGGGCAGGTATTTCAGCGTCTCGGAGGAGATTTGCCAGAGCGGCTCGTCAGTCTCCTGGGTGCGTTCCAGGTACAGCGGTACGACTTCGTCCTCAAGCGAAACCGAGCCGATCCGTTCCATATGCGGAGCCAGCCCATCATTCAGCTTGCCCTCCGGCTGGTCGCTTAGTGCCACCGACGGCTGAACATCGCCGCCCTGATCCAGCGCTATGCGCAAACGGCGGGCAATCTCAGCGCCGCCCTGTCGGGCAATTCGCCGCGGCAGCCCGGACAGATCCAGATACTCCGCTGCCTCGTCGTAGCTTTCCTCGGCCATTGCATGGATGTAACCGCCGAAGGCCCCACGGGGAGTGGTTCGCCCCAGCGGGTCTTCGGGCACCGCTGGCTGCTCCTCGGTTGCTTCGTCAGTCGCCTCCGGGGCGGGGCCCTGGGCGGCAACCGGTCCGCCGGTCATCCAGGCGATACTGATAAACAACAGGGCTAGCAGATACTGACGAGGTCTGGGGATAGGCATAGGCGTCCTGATCAGGCAGAAATGACGAAACAGCCGAAGGCGTGTGCAATGCCCCAAGTATAGCGTTACCTGAACAGACCCCACCTGACCTCGAGTTGCTCGAGATAGCCGCCGGAGCGAGGATACCTTCGGCTTCGAGCAAGAGATTGAGGGCTAGGTCCGCTTCCAGTTGCGTTTGGCGTGCATCTGCTGCGTGCAGTTGCAATGCGTAGCCGGAATGTCGAGTTCAGCGAGCGTTGCTTCCCTGCTCGACAGGCAACACCCTTAAATCATAACTTGAACCGCCCCATCTGATCCCCGAGATCCTGTGCTAGCTTCCCGAGGGTCTGGCAATCGTCCCGGCACGCCTGGACTTCGGTAAGCGTGGCGCGAGCGAGGTCGGCGATACCCTGGACATGTTTGGTGACATCGTCAGTGACAGCTGACTGCTCTTCAGTTGCCGTAGCCACCTGTACGTTCATATCGCTTATCGAGTCGATACCGTCCGCGATGAGGCTGAGCGATTCACCTGTCTGTTGGCTTGCGGCGACGCCCTTCACGGTTGCTTCCTGAACGGCATGCATTGACCTGACCGCCTCCACGGCGCCGTCCTGCAGTTCCCTGATAATCAGGTGTATCTCCTCCGTAGACGCCTGAGTGCGGCTCGCCAGCGTTCGCACCTCATCGGCGACCACGGCGAACCCTCGTCCCATTTCTCCAGCTCTGGCCGCCTCAATCGCGGCGTTAAGGGCTAGTAGATTGGTTTGTTCGGAGACACCACGAATCACGGAAAGCACTTTGTCGATCGACGCCACCTGCGCGGCCAACCGTGTGACGGTGTTTGCGGCGTCTCCGATATCGGCAGACATTGTTTCGATCTGCGAGACCGAACGGCCTACCACTGCTTTAGCTTCGATTGCCTGGTTGCGTGCTGTCTGCGAGGACTGTGCGGCGTTGCTGGCATTAAGAGCAATATCTTGGACGGTAAGCCCCATCTCATGAACGGAGGTGGCTACCATATCGGTCATTTCGTGCTGCTTATCTGCTCGCTTTGCTGTGTCCTCGACAACGCTGGAAACCTGCCCTACGGCAGTTCCGAGTCGCAGGCTGGTTGCTTTCACATCTGCAATCAAGGTTCGGAGAGTAGCGGTAAAGCCGTTAAAGCCTCGCGCCAAATCGCCCAGTTCGTCAGCTCTTCGGTCATCGAGACGGCGGGACAGATCGCCAGCGCCTCCGCCTATTTCGACAAGTGCCGACGTGACTTCCCGAATCGGGCGCACCATGCCGCGAGCCAGCAAAACTATCAGTACAAGAAATGCCAGAGCGACCCCCAGCCCAACCAGGCTAGTTTTCCACAGCAACTGGTGCGCTTCAGCATATATCTCGTTTTCAGGCACTTCGCTAACGAGAGTAAGGCCCAGGCTATCGAGTCGCTGGGCTAAAGCTAGGACTGTCTCTCCGTTCCGCTCGAAACGGACCACGTCTGTCCCACCGGCATTTAGCGCGTCAGCAGCGCCCGGGCCAATCAGGTCCCGGAGCGGCTGGCTGTTATTCAGGGCTGCATTCGGGTGAACCTTGACCTGACCGTCCTCGCCAACCAGATATACCATGCCGTGCTCGCCGAAGCGGAAGTCACCGATCAGTTCCGACATGCTTTGCAGGCTATATCCGAGTCCCGCTACGCCTAACGTTTTCCCCTCCAGCACAATGCGTTGGTTGATGAAAAGCGTCGGCTGCTTCGTTGCTTCATCTATGTCGATATCAGCGCTGCGTTCTACGGATCCGTCCACCAGGCTGTAGAACCAGGCGTCACCTTCATTTGCACGGTCAAGGGTGCGGGTAAGGCCATCCTCCGAATAATAGTTGCCGCTTTCCAGCACAGCAATGGACGTGGTGAGCGCGTTTTGCTGTGTCTTTACGGTCGCTAAATAGCGGACAAACGCCATCATCCGCTGAGGGTTCTCTCCATAGCCGAGCCAGTCCTGAATGAGGCTGTTTCCCGCGATGCTTGCGGTGGCTGTGACCGGTACGGTCAGTGCCCGATCCAGCTCACTCCTCACAGCGGTGACTTTCGAATGTAATGCCTCGCCGATCAGATACCGGTCAACCATGTGGTTTACTACGGAAGAGTACATCGCGATGACGATAAACGTACTGGCGAGCAGGGCAGCGCCCATGCTCAGTATCAGCTGACGCTGAATGCTTCGTTTCCAGAATTGCATTGGAATCTGCTCTTGCAAGTTGCGATGTAAGGGTCGTCTATGGAGATTTGCCCGACTCGCTAGGCCCAAAATGCCTTATGCACTTGAGCCGCTTCTTCTTCCAGAAGCGGGCCGATGACGGTGACGTCTCTTTGCCCGGCGGCGAACACGTCACGGCAGGGCAGATCCAGTGTCGGGTTTTCGGGATGGTTGCCGGTGAGTTCCTTCAACCGCTTTTCGCTGGCGCCGTAAACGACCCGTCCTATGCCGGTCCAGTAGGCCGCTCCGGCGCACATGGCGCAGGGTTCAGCGGAGGTGAACAGCGTGCATTGCGCGAGGATCTCAGGCGGGTATGCCTTGCTGGCTCGGGTCATGAGCACGCGCTCAGCATGGCCGGTCATGTCCTTGTCGGGAAGGTAGGCATTCAGCTGCTCCATCAGCACCTTGCCCTGGGCATCCGTCAGGATCGCTGCGAAGGGGTGCACGCCCTGTGCTGCTGCGTTCTCGGCCAGCTTGAAGGTTTTGCGCAGCAGCGCAATGTCTTGCTCGGTATGACTCACGTAGGGGTTTCCTTTATTGATTTAAAAGGGTTTGGCGGTGGCCGGAAAAAGACCGGCCAGCATTCATGACTTTTTCCTGGGCAGGCTCCAGGCGAAGAAAATCTGCTGGGTCCATTGCACGCATTTGAAGAGCAAGAGGCTTACAGCCGCGAGGAAGAACAGCCCGGCAAACGCCTGGGGAATCTTGAAGAACGACGTCGAAAACTGGATGAAGTAGCCCAGCCCTTTTTCAGCGGCGACAAACTCGGCCACCACCGCGCCAATGATTGCCAGAGTGATAGCGACTTTCAGCCCACTGAAGATATGCGGAATCGCGTAGGGAATCCGGATTTGCCAGGTTTCACGGCGGGTGGGGGCGTCCAGCGATCGACTGAGTTCAATCAGTTCGGCGGGCGTTTCGTTGATGCCCGTTGCGGTTGAAACAACCAGCGGGAAGAACGTCAGCAGACAGGTGATCAGTACCCTCGAGGAGTCGCCGGAGCCCATCATTACGATGATCAACGGCGCGATGGCCACCACCGGGGTGGACTGAATGACAACCAGCACGGGGTAGAGCGTGCGTGAAAGCAGCTCGGAACGCATCATGAAGATCGCCAATGGGATACTGATCACGATGGACAGTCCGAACCCCATCAACGCTACCCGAAGCGTTGCCCACAGATGGTCAAGCCATCGGCTCATTTCGACTTCAAAGAACGCATCGACGATGACCGAAGGCGCGGGTAAAACGTACGTCGGCAGTTCAGCGATGCGGCAAAGCGCTTCCCAGGCCAGCAGCAGGGCGATGAAGAAAATCCAGGGGGCGCAGGTGAGCAGCGCATTGCGCAGCGAGCCGTCAGGCAGCTTCTGGCTCATAGATATGCTTCCTTATGCGATCTGTCAGCTCGCTGAAGCGCGGCTGCTTGATGGTTTCCGGAGACCGTGGGCGCGGTAGATCAACGTCGATCAGATCCAGTACCGAGCCGGGGCGCTTGCTCATCACCAGTACGCGATCGGCGAGCAACACCGCTTCGGATATGGAATGGGTGATGAACAGAACCGTCTTGGGGTTCTCGTCCCAGATCTTGAGCAGGTCGAAACCGATCTGCTCACGCGTCATGGCGTCCAGTGCGGAGAACGGCTCATCCATCAACAGAATGTCCGGGTTCAACAATAAGGCCCGAACGATCCCGACCCGCTGCTGCATACCGCCGGAAAGTTCGTCCGGCATCTTCTCGGAGAAGGCTTGCAGCCCCGCCATTTCCAACAGTTCCTGTGCGCGCTTCTCATCCTCTCGGCCGTAACGGCCAAACTTGTGTTTGAGCGGGAAGAGTACGTTTTTGCGCACTGACAGCCAGGGCAGGAGAGTGGGCTTCTGGAAAACAATCCCGACGTCGTCCCGCGGGCCGCTAACCTGTTTGCCGAAGACGCTGACCTTCCCCTCGCTGGGAACCAGCAGTCCAGAGACCATGCGCAATAGCGTCGACTTGCCGCATCCAGAGGGGCCGACCACCGCTACGAATTCATGGCGGTTGATCTCGATGTCTATATTTTGAACTGCCATCGGAGCGTCTGGTGCCGGATCATAACGATGCCCGACACCATCCATCCGAACGAAGGCGCGCTCGGAGTGTTGCTTCATATCAATCTCACTCGGGAATGAAGGTACGGTTGACGACTGTTTCGGGATCCAGCGATGACTCGGCCAGCTCGTTCGCTTCAGCCACGTAGGTCCATGTCTGGGCCACGCGCTCAGGCGTCATCACCCCCAATCCATCTGTTTCGCTGAGTTCATTGAAAACCAGCGTCATGGTGTCGCGAATCTGGGCGGCGGCCACGGCAGGGTCGACGTCCGGCACCATCTCCTGGAGATCGGCAGCGGCTTTTTCTGGGTTATCGTTGGTGAAGTGCAGCGACTTCACATAGGCCTTCATGAAGCGTTTGGCGACGTCCGGGCGCTCACTGAGGAATTTGTCACTGGCAACGACCGCTGAGCTGTACAGCTCCAGACCCGCGTCCGACCAGGGCAGAACCCTGATGTTTTTACCGGCGCTAGCGGCTTGAGCCTGAAAGAGCGCAGTATTGGTGACCCAGGCGATGATCGCGTCGGTGTTGCCTGTCATGAGCATCGGGCCCAATGCGCCCGGGTCTGACTTGGTCAGGGTGACTGCGTCGCCGGGCATATCGTTGGCGCGCAGAACCAGTGGCATGAATGCGTTGGAAGACGTGAACGGGGAGGTGGCGACTTTCTTCCCGGCGATATCAGTGATGGTCTTGATATCGCTGCTATCAAGCGTAAAGAAGGCGTGCGGCGCTTGATTGAAAATCATGTAAACCGCACTGACAGGCAGGGTGTCCTGGGCTCGGGCCGCCATGAGCGCGCCGATGTCGGCGCTACCCATTTCTGCCTGCCCGGTAGCGATCTTGGTCAAGGCATCGGTGGAGCCGCGGCTGCTGGAAATGCTGACCTCCAGGTCCTCATCCGCAAAAAAGCCTTGCTGGACGCCAACATAGACCGGCGCTTTGTCGCCCCCTGGCAGCCAATCCAGCTGAAATGTCACCTGATCGGCCGCGAGAGCCGCGCCGCTACCGGCCAGGGCGATAGCTAATGTCAGAATTTTCGACGTTTTCTTCAACACGATCTTGCTCCTTGGGAGAAATAACCTGACCGATTAGGCAGGTTTCTTGTAAATGGCAAAGCAAGTACCGGGCCATGCTACCCAGCGGGTCGAAGTGCGCAGGCGCAGCGGCTTACAGGCCGCAGCGGGCATTTGGCTGCTCAGATACGGGGCGATTGGTCCGTTTTGGTGCACTCGACCTGCCAACAGCGCGCAAAGATTTCGCCTCTCTGATACTGCTCAGGGCCTGACGCCGATCTGCCAGTCCAACGGTCAGAATGCCGAGTGCGATCAGCACGAAGCCCAGCACGTCGCTGTTTGATGGCTGCTCACCGAGAAACAGCGCTGAGGACCACAGGCCGACTGCCGGGACTGCGGCGGAACTGAGCGACATGCTTACCGCGGGCAGTGAGCGGATTGCCGCCACCTGCGCGGCGACACACAGGCCGGAGGCCACCGTGCCGCTGAAGATCAGCGGCCACAGGAAAGAGGTCTCCCAGACGATGTCGGCGGGACTCTCGAAAGCGAGGGCGATCGGCGTCAGCACCAGTACCGAGATCAGCAGTTGCCAGGGGATGAGCGAGAGGACGTCGCCGTGCCAGCAATGGCGCCGCACGTGAACCAGGCCGGCAGTCCATACCAGGGTACCGAGCATGATGAGGCCGCCGCCGATCAGCACATCCGGCTGACTCCAGCTCAGTGATCCCGGGTTGAATACCGTGATCAGCCCCACCAGACCGAGCGATACCCCGAGCATGCGCGGCAGGGTAAAGCGTTCACCGAGAAACAATGCCGCGGCCGGCACCACCCAGATCGGCGTGGTGTATGCCAGGATTGCCGCCCGGCCGGCCGGCAGGAACTGCAGGCCCAGGGTAACCAGCGCGATGAACGACATGTTCTGCAGCACCCCGACCGAAAAGAGCACCGGCCAGTCCCGACGGTCGGGCAGCCGCAGATTACCCATGGCGGCGGCGATGATGAACATCGTCAGCGTGCCGAGCAGCATGCGGATGGCGGTGAACAGCAGCGGCGGACTGTTTTCCAGGCCGAGTTTCAGGATCGGGAAGTTCAGACCCCAGGCCAGTGCAACGAAGGCCAGCAAAAGGTAGCCCGTGCGCCAGGCATAACGCGGAACAGGTATTAAAGAACGATTGGTCATGCTGGTACTTTCCTTGTGATGGACCGGTTTGCTGGCGCGAGGAGCGGGCGAACGGGGAGGAGGCTCTAGGACATCAGGCTGACGTGGGCCGAGACCACCCGCCAGCCATCCGGCAGGCGTGCCCAGGTCTGGCTCTGACGGCCGAGGCGGGACGACCCCGCCCGGGTGAACTCGATGTTGGTCACCGCAAAGTCCCGTCCGAAGGTGGTGATCCCGCGGCGCGCTACGTCGCGCTCGAGATTGCCCGCCGGGCGCCCCTGCCGAAAGCGCTGGATTTCGAGGAAGCCATAGAGATTTTCCCCTGCGCCGTAGCGCACCGTCCGTTCGTTGTTCCAGAACAGGCGGTCCAGTACGGCGGTATCGTTGCTCACCAGCGCGCGTTCGTACTCATCGAACACTTCGGTTAGCTCTGCCAGAGTCTCTGGATGATTGATCTGCATGCGGTTTCTCCGTTGTGGTGAGGCGCTATTTGCCGCCCCAGTGCACAAAGCGTTTTTCGGTGATGATGAACAGCAGGTTCATCGCATAGCCCAGCGCGCCGGAGGCAATGATTGCGACGTACATGTCGGGCATGTCGAAGATCATCTGCGCGTTCATCACCCGCTGGCCCAGGCCATCGGTCGAGCCGATGAACATCTCGGCGACGATGATGATTACCAGCGCCAGGGACACCCCGGAGCGCATGCCGACAAAGACCTGTGGCATGGACTCGAGCAGGGTCACGTCGGTCAATACCCGCCAGCGCGGCGCACCCATGACGCGTGCCGCCAGCTGCCGCTGCTTGCGTGCGCCCATGACTCCATAGGCCACGTTGAACATGATGACCAGCGCAGCGCCAAAGGCGGCAACAGCGATTTTGGTCGCTTCGCCGACCCCGAAGATCACCAGAAACAGTGGAAACATGGCCGAGGCAGGCGTTGAGCGAAAGAAGTCGATGGCAAACTCGATCGACTCGTAGAATTTCTGAGAGGCACCCAGTACCACGCCGAGGGGGACGGCGATGACCACCGCGATGCCAAAGGACCAGAGCGTCCGCACCACGGTCTTGGCGAAGTCTGCCCCCAAGGTGCCCTCGGTCAGGCCGATGATGAGCGCGTTCCAGGTTTCAGCCGGGGAGGGCAGCAGCACCGGGTCCACGGCCCGGGTGGCGTGGATCAGCATCCACAGGACAATCAGCGCGACTACACCGATGAGCGGGCGAAGCCGGCCGAACGAGGCGACGGTGATCATCGGCGCACCTCCCGCTGGAATATTTCCAGCGCGCGAGACTTCACCTGGATGAACTGCGGCTGCACCGATGTATCTGCAGTCCGGGGGCGTGGCGCATCGAACATCAGGCGCTCGGCGACACTGGTGGGCCGCTTGGTCAGCAGTAGAACCTCATCGGCGAGCAGAACTGCCTCGTCCAGATCATGGGAGACCAGCAGGGTGGTGACCTGGCGCTCGGTCAGCACCTTCTGCAAACGCCCCCGCAGAAACATCACCATCTCGTAGTCCAGAGCGGAGAAGGGTTCGTCTAGAAACAGCACCTCCGGCTCCACCACCAGGGCGCGCATGATCGAGACCAGTTGCTGCTGCCCTCCGGAGAGCTGGTAGGGGTAAAGGTTCAGGTCGAACTGAACCTCGAAGCTTTCCACCAGGCGGTCCAGGCGCGCCTGGGCCTCGCCCTTGGACAGACGCAGGTACTGCAGCGGGTAGCGGATATTATCGATAGCCCGCATCCACGGAAAGATCGCCTCGCGGTAGTTCTGGAACACGTAACCCAGCGTGGTTTCCCGTGCCTCCTTGCCGTCGAACAGGATCTGACCGCTGTCGTACGGCAGGATGCCGGAGATCATGTTGATCAGCGTGCTCTTGCCGCAGCCGTTCGGGCCGAAAATCGAGACGATCTTTCCCTTGGGAATGTTCAGATCGAAGTTGTCGTAGACCGGCGCGCCATCGAAGGTCTTGGTCAGGCCGCGAATGGTGATGTGGGTGCCCTTTGGCAGGTGTGGCCAGGCTGTGCCTGGTGCCTTCACCTCGCTGGCTGGCGGGCCCATGCTGTAATGGTCGGGCATTATTTTCATGGTCTGGTCATCCTTCGTATCAGTAAGCATGGAGGAGGGATTCGGCATCCATGGCGTCTCTGAGAACGCCAAGGCGCTGACCGAGACCGATGAACTTCTGGAAGTCGCTCAGATGGTCGGCATTCAGGTCGGCAACCATGATCATGTTGGACAGGGGGACCGCGGAGGCCAGCTCCATCGGGATGCGCAT
Source organism: Pseudomonas profundi (assembly GCF_008638305.1). GTDB lineage: Bacteria > Pseudomonadota > Gammaproteobacteria > Pseudomonadales > Pseudomonadaceae > Halopseudomonas > Halopseudomonas profundi. The sequence goes on along the minus strand of NZ_VTPZ01000014.1, from coordinate 86,022 downwards.
GCCGGCGGCGAGGTCGGTGCGGGTGTTTTCATCGGTTTCGGCGATGGCTATGGCCTTGGCCCAGACCTCGGCGAAGCGTTTGGCCACTTCGGGGCGCTCGGACATGAAGCGTGAGGACAGGGCGGTGCCGGTGGCAAAGGCGTTGCCGTCCTTGTTATCCAGCAGATAGGTCGCGATGACGCCGGCTTCGACCCGGGTGGCGACATCCTGCGAAACCATCATGGTGGCGGCTGGCTCAAGGGTGTAGCCGCCGTCGAAGGTGCCGGCCTGCAGTACGCTCAGGTGCATGCCCACCGTCTGTTCCTGGATGGTGAAGTCTTCACCCTCTTTCAGGCCGGCCTTTTTCAGCACTTCGCGGGCCGAGCCGATGTTCGCAGGGCCAGGGGCGGAAAACAGCTTCAGGCCGCCCTTGATGTCGGTGAGCTTCTGGATCCCGCTACCGGACCGAGCCACGAACTGTTCCACCCGAAACTCTTCATTCTGGCCGTTCAGCGAGATATAGCGGAGCGTATCGGCCCGGCGGGATTCGATATTGGCGCCTTCCAGGGTGACCAGGTTGGCTGCGCCATCGATGCTGCCCGATACAATCGCCTGAACGGTCAATGGATGGCTGGTCACCGCCACTTCTTCGACCTCCAGCCCGGCTTCCTTGAATAGCCCGTGTCTCTGGGCGATGTAGTAGGGCAACGCGGTTACCGAGGGGAACACGGCCAGCTTGATCTTTTCGAGGTCTGCCGCCTGAGCGGCGGGAAGCAGGCCCAGCGTCAGGGACGCCACCGCAAGACCCTTCAAAAGCGACGCGGTAATGACATTCTTTTTCATGGTAATTCCTTTTCGGTGATGTGACGGGCAGACAGATCTGCGTAGTGGTCAGGGTTGAAGAATGGCTGTCCCGCCACGTAGCGGCGGGATGCGGACATATCCGGCGGAGCGCCGCGTTCCATCGCGCCCTCGAAGGTGAGTTCCAGCTGCACGCCGCTGGGGTCGTAGACAAAGAGCTGCCAGAGGCTGGTGCCGGGTACCAGGTACTCGCGCCAATCCAGCCCGGCGGCGCGCAAGCGCGCAAGGGTTGCGTGATAGCCGCTGCAGGCGAGCGAAATGTGGTCGATTGCCGCGCTGCCGCATTCGGCAATGCCAGCGGGCCCGAGCGCCGGGCCGCCGGCGTAGATGTGAATGATGGCCTGGCCCCCCGGCTGGCCGCAGCCAAGCCAGGCACCGGGATAGCCGAAGTCCGGGCGGGGTACTTCGCGCAGGCCAATGATTTCGCGCCAGAACCAGCGTGTGGCTACCAGGTTCGCGGTCTTGATGGCGATGTGAAACAGACCATGCACGATCAGGCCCTGGGGCGGCAAAGGCTGGGCTGTCATGACGCCTCCCGCTGGCCGCCGCTGGCAAAGGGGACGTCGCGGAACAACTGGGAGAGTTTCGCCAGAAAGGGTGCCTCGGTCTTCCAGCGCGCGCCGGCGACCGGGTCAGCGCCGGCCAGCATGGTGTCGGTTGCGTCCAGCGATAGCTGCATGACGAAACGGATGCGCTCTTCGCGGGCGTCGCTGAGCTGAGTCAGCCACGAGCGGACGTCCAGGTTGCCGGCGGCCACCTCCCATTCCACGAGCGTTGCCGCCACGCAGGCGTCCTCGATCGCCTGGGTTGCGCCCTGGCCCAGGGTGGGCGCCATGCCGTGCGCGCTGTCGCCGATGTACATGACCGGCAGCAGAGGGTCCGCGAACAGGACCGGCGACTCCTGCATGCGCGCCCAGTGGCTGTCGCCCAGGTGGTCGCACATGGCGTTCAGCAGCCATTGCATCTCGGGACTGGGTTGTCCGGAGGCTGGCGTGTAGGTCTGGCGCATGACTTCGGCGGTTCGCCAGGCATCGGGAATCTCGGCGCCCTTGGCGACCGGGAAGGTCGCAGCGATGTAGATGTGCCCTGGCGGTACGCGGAAGGCCAGCAGCCGGTGAGGCCCGTTGAACCATTGTCCGTAATCGTCGATCAGGCCGTTGCTGGTGTCCTCCACCAGGGTGCGGATGATGGCCACACCAACATGAACCGGTTCGGGCGCACCGGAGAAGGTGGCGCGCGTCTGCGAATAACGGCCGTCGGCGCCGATCAGTAGGTCGATGCCGTCAAGGCTGTGCTCCGCGCCATCCTGCGTCCAGGTTACGCAGGTCTTTCCCGGGCTGGTGTGGCTCGGAGCAATACTGGAGACCTGGGCGCCGTAGCGGATGACGTCCCCTGCGCCCTGGCGCAGCACGCGGTAGAGCTCGGACCAGCGAATACGGATTCCCGGGTTGTCCGCCACCTGGCTGAGCGGCAGGTCGAACAGCACCTGACCGTCGGCCAGTGATAGCCGCCAGCTGTCCCACGGCAGGCTGGCCTGGAGGACCTGTGCGGCCAGTTCGGGGTCGGTCAGTTGCAGCGCCTTGATGGCGTTTGGCCCGACGTTCAGGCCGGTACCCGCCTCGGAATGATCGTCCGGCAATACCTTTTCGAGACAGTGAACCTCGAGCGCTGGCAGCCTTGAAAGTCGGCGGGCGAGAATGGATCCGGCTACGCCTGAACCGATGATCATGACCTTGAGTCTGTTCATGCTTTTTGTCCTTCCATCTGGGTCATTATGGGATTCGCGGCCATTGCTGGTTCCAGGGCGAGCAGGACTCGTACGCCTGCCCTATTGCCAACAACAGGGCATCTGCACCTTTCGGGCCAACCAGCTGAAATCCGACCGGCAAGTCTGCGGGGTCCCGCGCTGCGGGCAACGACAGGGCGGGCAAGCCGGCGGCATTGGCGAAGGCGGTGAATACGGCATGACCGCGCCCGTCCACCGGCTGGCCGGCAATGTGCGTCGGGTGGGTATCCGCGGCGGGCCAAGGCATGGCGGCCGAGGTGGGAGTAAGGATGAGGTCGTAGTCCTGCAGCAGCCCTGCCAGGTGGCGGCGCATGTCGCGTACCTGCTGCAGGGCATTGAACAGTTCCACTGCGGTGGCCGCGCGGCCGCGCTCCAGAATGCTGCGTATCGGCGGGGTCAGCAGATGCTCCGGAGCGTCCTTGCCCTCCAGCACCGCTGCCAGCCCGGCGGCGCTGAGCACCGGCCAGCTGCGCTGGTTGAAGGTGTCGATCACCTGCGGCGCGGGTTGCCGTTCTACTCTGTGTCCCAGGCCGGTGAGCACCTCTGCCACCGCATCGACGCGCTCCAGAATGGTGCCGTCCACCGGCCGTTGACCGATCTCACGCCAGTAGAGAATCCGCCGCGCGCCGCTGTTGCGTTGCGCTGCGTCCCAGTAGGCAGCGGGCGCATCACTTATCACCCGCAGGGTGGCGGTTAGGTCGGCGACGGTCCGAGCTATCGGACCGACGACCTCCAGCTCCGGCAGGATCTCCGGCAAACCCCACTGGCGAGGGACCACGCCGCGGCCTGGCTTCATTCCGGCCACGGCGGTGAATCCCGCTGGCCGGCGTATGGAGCCGCCGCCATCGGTGCCGAGGGCGAGCGGGCCTACACCGCTGGCCACGGCGGTGACCGCTCCGCCGCTGGAGCCGCCGGGTGTCAGGCTTCGATCCCAGGGGTTTGCGGTGGTGCCGGACAGCGGGTTGCTGGTATAGCCGTGTAGAGTGAACTCGGGAACATTGGTCTTCCCGAAGATGGTTGCCCCGGCGGCGCGGAGCCTGGCCACTGGGAGTTCATCGCGCTGTGGCCTGTACCCGGCATACAGGTGGCTGCCCCAGCAGCAGGGCAGCCCCGCCACGGGAATGTTGTCCTTCACGGTAACGGGTACGCCATCCAGAGCGGACAGGGTTTCCCTGCGCCGCCAGCGCTCTGCGCTGTCGCGGGCGGCCTGCATGGCTCCGTCACGGTCAAGGGCGGTCATCATGTTGCAAGCTGGCTGGACACGGTCCATGTGTGCGAGCACGCTTTCGAGCACGTCGCAGGGGTCGCATTCGCCCGTCGCAAACAGCGTCTGCAGCTCGTTTGCCGAATACATCCACAGCGGTTGCGACCTGTTCATCAGAGGTTGCCCACACTGGCGATCACGGCGATAAGTCCGCCACCGTCAGGGCCCTGATGCTCCGCACCGCCCGAGACGAAAATCTGGCCGTGGCCAATGACACTTGCAACGACGCCGCCCAGCGCTCCGCGTACGTGACGCTGGGCATTGATGTCGATGTCGTCGAGCATGGTGTGTCGGACGCCGCGGATATGCCCGCGGCGATCGGGTTCGCATTTCACCAGCACCCCTGCCACGCGGGCGCTTTCTGCCGGCGGCAGCTGCGGCGCCGGCTTCAGCCCAAGCCGGCCCAGGGCGGTCATGACCGCACTGAGATCCAGGGCGTCCTGCATGGGCTCGCAGGCCATGCGCAGTGGGCCGTGCCAGTGTCGACTGTGGCCGAGTACCACGACCTCGTTGACGCTGACTTCGACACCCGAGGAAATGCTGGCCTGGGAGCAGAACCGGGAAAAATCAGCCAGCAGGCGTGCTTCCTGCTGTGCATCATCCTCGATCTGGCCGAGCGCCAGGGCGACGCCGAAGGCGCCAGCGGCGCGGGCATAGGCCATTGATCGGTTGGCATCCGCCGTCAGCACGCTGTGCCCTGCGGCGACAGCGGATTCAGCCCGGGCCGAGGTGACGCAAGGACACTTGACCTGCACGAAGGCCACCTCGCCTGGATGCTCGATCAGCGCGTCGTCCATCGCGGCACGCACGGCATCGGCAACCGATCTGACGTGCGCCCAGCGACCGATATCCTGCGCCGGAACCACCGGGCTCAGGGCCTTGCCGAGGGCCAGTGCCGGTCCCGCTGGCGCCTCGGCTGCGGCGGAGGTGCGTACGAAGACTAGGTAATGGGGGCTGAGAACGCCCTCGGTGCCGCCAGACAGAATGCAGGGAATGCTGTCCTGCAACTGCTGGCTGGGCGTGCCGGAGTGTCTGGCAAGCAGGTGGAACAGGCTCTGGGTGAAATAGCCGCGAGTGAAGTCGTTGACGCCGCCGTTGCCCTCGGTCTTGCCGATGACCGCTGCGACCTCGGAGGCGTTGATGGTGCCCGCATCGAGTAGCGCGGCTAGCCGTGATACGTCCCCGGGGTGCGCCATCTCCAGGCGGAAGACGCGCAGCTCGGGGTGGGTTTCGTTGGTCAGGATGTCGTTTTTCATGGGCTCAGTATTGCCAGAGCCAGCGAGCACGAATAGGTCAATAATTATCTCGAGGCGAGCACAAAATGTGTGCGCTCAGTCGTGCTCTTCCTGCAGTTGGGCGACCAGCATGTCGATGAACGACATGGCTGCAATCGGCAGCATTCGACCCTCTCGACAGCCGAGCACCAGCCGGCCGTTGACCAGTTCACGGTCCGTCAGCGGAATCGATACCAGTTCCCCGCGGCGGGTCTCCTGGCGGGTGCCGATCTGGTACTGAAAGCTGATCGCGCCGGTCTGATGGGTAAATTCCTTCAGGGTCTGCATGGTGCTGGCCTCCAGCACCACCTTGAGTGACATGCGCGTGCGCGCCACCAGCGCGTCGATCAGCCGCCGGCTGCCGAAGGAGGGCAGCCCCAGCGCCAGGGGCCAGGCCTGGCAGTCCGACAGTCTCAGGCTGGTCTTTGCGGCCAGGGGATGGTCTGGCCGGACCATCGCGCACAGGGGCTGGGGGATGGCAGTGAGAATTTTGAGACCCTCCAGATGGGTCGGGTCGTGGGCGAGGACCAGATCGACGTCGTCGTCCATCAGGCCTTCGATCAGCATATCGGTAACGCCCGAAACCAGCTGGAACTGCACGCCGGGGTGGGTTTGCTGGTAGGCATTGATCAGCGTGGGGGCAAAGTCCGTGGCGACTGATTCGGCGCAGCCCCAGCGTACGGTGCCGCGGATCAGTCCGCGCAATTGCTCGATCTGCGAGGTGGCCGAGCGCAGGTCGCTCAGGGACCGCCGCACGGTATCGAGCAGCACCTCGCCCGCCGCGGTCAGACGCACCCCGCGCGGAAGCCGCTCGAACAGAGGCGTGCCAACCTGCTCCTCGAGCTCTAGAATCTTGCGGTTCACCGCTGTCGACGCCACGTTCAGGCTTTCCGCGGCCTTGCGGATGGAGCCGGCGCGAACCACGGCATCCAGATAAACATAGGCTCTGGGCGGTCGCAGCACTTCAATCTCCTTCTGGAAAGAGCGAGCAAACAGTGCAAGTTTGCAGCCAACCTGCAGCGGCTGAGTTATCCGGAACGAATATTGCTTTTTGTTAGCAACACCATGATCGATAGCTAGCAGAATAAGGAGCAAAGCATGTTGGCAGAATCCCGCCGGGGGGTTATCTGTACGCCTCATTCCGAGGCAAGTGCTGCGGGTATGCGCATTCTCGATGCAGGGGGCAGCGCAATTGATGCCATGCTGGCTGCCAGTGCCATGCTTGCGGCGGTCTACCCGCACATGACCGGGTTGGGCGGCGATGCCCTATGGATGATCCATGACGGCCGGGTGCGCACCATTATGGGGATAGGGCAGGCCGGCCAGCGGCTTCCCGAAGGCGGTGCCATCGCCCTGCGCGGCCCTGCGGCCGTTGCGACGACCGCTGGTGCGCTGGCCAGTTGGCAGATCGCCCATGACATCAGCCGGCACCAATGGGGCTCTCGTCTGGGCTGGGCCGACCTGCTGGGCGAGGCTGCGCAGACCGCCCAGCGCGGCGTCGAGGTTTCGGCTTCCCAGCTATTCTGGCAGGGCCGGCGCGAGGCGATGATCGACAGCCTTCCGGACCTGCATGTCCTGTGCAAGGTCGATGACCGTTGGCTTGCAGTAGGCGACACACTGCGTCAACCGGCGCTGGCCGATACCCTGACGCACCTGGCCAGACATGGGATCGCTGATTTCTACCAGGGCGACATTGCCCGGACGCTGGTCGAATCCTTTGACAGGCTCGGTTGCGGGCTGACGCTGGCCGATCTCGAGGCGACCGCGGCCGAGGAGATGGAGCCCATTTCGATACGCTATCGCCAGGGACGCCTCTTTAACGTCGCACCGCCCTGTCAGGGTCTCTATACCCTACAGGCCATGCTGGCGTTGGAACATAAGGCGGTCGCGGCGTGCGGCAATGGCAGCGCGCGCTACTATCATTACCTCGTCGAAGCGATCAAGCAGGGCCTGCTGCGTCGCAATGGTGAATTGTGCGACCCCCGGGCTGGCGGCTGGCAGTATGCAGCCACGCTGTCGCCCGCACAGGGCGAGGTGTACGCGGCGGCCATCACCGATGACCGGGCTGCGCCCTGGGCAGAGCAGGGGCAGCCGGCCGACACGGTCTGGATGGCTGCGACCGACGCCCAGGGGCGTACGGCCTGCCTGATCCAAAGCCTGTTCCATGATTTCGGCTCGGGTTGCATCATGGGCGACACCGGCGTGCTCTGGCAGAACCGGGCGGCTGGCTTCGCCGCCGATGTGAACCATCCCAATGCCTGGGCGCCCGGCAAGCGTCCGGCCCACACCCTGAACCCCTCCTGTTACCTGGCCGATAATGGTCGGCGCCTGTTCTTCGGGACCCAGGGCGGTGACGGCCAGCCACAGACGCAGATGGTGCTGGCGACGCAACTGGTTGATTTCAATCAGCCGATTGACCGCGCCCTGCGCATGCCGCGCTTTCTGTTGGGGCGCAGCTTCTTCGACAGTACCGATAACCTCAAGCTGGAGTCGGACATTGATCCCGAGACGGTCGCCGAGCTGGCCAGACTGGGGCATGAGGTGGAAACCATTCCCGCCCGGAGCCCCTTCACCGGGCAGGCCGGAGCCATTGCCATCGAAGTGGATGGTATCCGTCGGGCCATGCATGATCCGCGGGGGCAGGGAACCAGCCTTGGGCAAGCGGACTGACCGCGACCGCGCAGCAGTTGTCTGCCGGGGCCGACCGAGGGGATAATGCATTCTTTTGCTAGCGATCGCGCCAATGTCGGCGTCAAGCTAGTTCCTGCATGAGGTAGGGAATGGATGCAAGAACCGCCACCAGCAAGCAGCTCGAGGTACAACGCATCGTCGATGTGTTGTCCCGAGCCATCGCCCAGCACCGCCTGCGCCCCGGTACCCGTCTGGTCGAGGCGCAGATCGTCGAGGCGCTGAAAGCCAACCGCAATCACGTGCAGGCAGCACTGCAGCGGTTGGCCTTGCAGCGTATCGTCACCATCGAGCCGAACCGTGGGGCGCTGGTTGCCCAACCGGATGCAGCCGAAGCCCGCGAGATCTTTGTGGCGCGACGCGCCATCGAGCGGGCCATCATCGAGTGCATCACCCCTGCGGCCATGCGCAAGTATCGGCAACAGATTCAGGGGCACATTCAGAGCGAACGCAAGGCCACCAGCGCCAACGATCGACGGGACATCGTGCGCGAGCTGAGCGAATTTCACCTGCTGCTCGGCCGTGTCAGCGGTAACCAGGTGCTGAGTGAAATCCTCGCCAACCTGATGGTGCGCAGCTCGCTCATCGTCGCTCTGTATCAGCGTAACGACGTGCCTTCCTGTGCCTCGGACGAACACGAGCAAATCATTTCCGCGCTGGAGCAGGGCGACAGGGAGCGGGCGGTCAGAGCGATGATCGCGCATCTGGACGAGCTTGAAAGCCAGCTCGACCTCGATGGCTCCCTCACGCCTGAGGTCGATCTGCGCAAGGCGCTGGCCGACCTCTAGCGCCCGGTCGCGTCGGGCTTCAGCAGGCGCGGCGCGGCGCGTTCGAACGTTTTGCGTCCGCCCTTGAACCCCATCAGAGGCGGGCTGATCTCCGCAATGACGGCAGCGCCGCTTGGTGCATCGAAGACGCTGAAATCGGCCTTGCAGCCGGGGGACAGACCGTAATCAGGCAGGCGCAGCAAGCGGGCCGATTCGCTGGTAATCCAGCCGAGGCAGTTCAGCAGTTCCCTTGTGGTGGCCAGCTGCGACACGTTGGCGAACAGGTTCGCCTGCCGTACCAGCGAGGCGTCCCCGTAGGGTGTGAAGGGATTGCCGATATTGTTGGTGGACAACGAGCAGGTCACGCCGCCTTCATGCAGCCGGGCCAGTGGTGCAAGGCCCCGGGGTATGTCGTGAAAGTGTTCGCGGCCTGTGAGAAACAGGTCGGTGCTGGGCAGGCAGGTGACGTTCACTCCGGCCTCCGCCAGCGCGCTTACGGTACGCGCCAACCGGTCCCAGGGCAGGGCGGACAGCTTGGTAACGTGCCCCACGGTGACCCGGTGAGCCCAGCCATGCCGGTTGGTACAGGCGATCACCTCATCGATCATCATCTGCTCCGGATTCAGATCGAAATCCAGGTGAAAGTCCAGATCCCGGTCATGGAGCGTCGCCAGCTCGAACAGGCGATGGATCTGCCCGACGGGATCGTCGTCGGTATAGGGGCATCCGCCGAGCACGTCCGCCCCCAGCTCCAGGGCGGCGCACAGCAGCGTCTCCGTGCCCGGGTTGTTCAGCAGGCCCTCCTGCGGGAAGACACAGATTTCCAGCGTGACGGCCCAGGCATAATCTGCCTGCAGGCGTCTGACGGCGTTAAAGCCGGTCAGTCCGATCTGCGGATCGATTTCCACGTGGGTGCGCATATGGGTGGTGCCCTGCAGTATCGCCTTCTCCAGCACCCGTGCACCGCGCTCATAGACGTCGCTCGCGGTGAAAGAGGCCTTGGCCAGGCGAGTCTGGGCTACCGCTTCTGCCAAGGTGCCCTCGCAGAGCTGACAGCGTTCCATGATGCAGGCCTTGTCCAGATGGATATGGGTTTCCACCAGGCCGGGCAGCACCAGCCGACCCTCGAGGTCCAGCGTCTCGCAGGGTGCGTGCGCGGGGCCGAAGGTACGGGTGAAGCGCCCGTTTTCGATCAGCAGTTCAGTCGTGCTGCTCGCATCCAGGCGGGCATTGATCAGGCGCAAGCGGCTCATGCGGCGGTCCCTTCACCCAGATAGGCCGCTTCCAGGTCGCTGTCACCGCGCAGGGCTTCGGCGCTACCGGACTTGACGATGCGGCCGGTTTCCAGCACATAGGCACGGTCGGCTACCTGCAGGGCGAGATTGGCCATCTGGTCGACCAGCAGCAGGGTCACGCCTTCATCGCGCAAGGCTGCAAGCGCGTCGTACAACTCCCCAATCATGGCGGGAGACAGGCCGAGCGAGGGCTCGTCGAGCAGCAGAATCTTTGGCTTGGCCATCAGTCCACGGCCCACCGCAACCATCTGTTGTTCACCGCCGGACAGCAATCCTGCCGGGCTGTCGATGCGGTCGCGCAACCGCGGGAAGCGCTTGAGAATGGCCTCAATCTCGGCGTCCGCATCATAGGTGCCGGTACGGGAATAGGCGCCGAGCATCAGGTTGTCGCGTACGCTCAGTTGCGGGAACATCTGCCTGCCTTCGGGCACCAGCGCCAGACCCCGCGCGGCAATCGTGCTCGCATCCAGCGACTGGATGCTTTCGTCGTCGAGCAGAATCGATCCCGACCTGGCCCTGTGCAGCCCAGCCAGGCATTGCAGGATGCTTGACTTGCCCGCGCCGTTGGCACCAAGGATGGCGATCAGCTCCCCGGGATTGACCACCAGGTTGACCTTGTCCACCACCGGCGCAGCGCCGTAATCAAGCACCAGGTCCTTGATGTAAAGCCGCGCATCACGCGAGCCGGCCCAGGGTTCTTCTCGGGGTGGCGCCTGATAGCTGGTGCCGCCGAGATAGGCCGCTACCACCCGCTGGTCGTTGCGGACCTGCTCGGGCGTGCCCCAGGCGATCGGCTTGCCCGCATCGAGTACGAGGATGCGTTCGGATACTCCCATGACCAGCGACATGTCATGTTCCACCAGGATCACGGCGATGTTGAAGCCGGCCAGAACCCGCAGCAGCACTGCCAGGCTCTGCTTATCGCTCAGGCTCAACCCGGCGGCCGGCTCGTCAAGCAGCAGCACCCTTGGGCGTGACGCCAGTGCCCGGGCTATCTCTACCAGGCGGCGATCCACATGCGCCAGATCATCGGCCGGCGTGTTGACCGAGCCGCTATAGCCCACCAGAGACAGCAGTTGCAGTGCCGTTTTGTGCTGGGAGGCGGACGCGCCTTTGAGGGCATTGCCGAGCCGCCCCTGCTGCATGCCGACGAGAATGTTCTCCAGCACCGACAGCTCGCCGAACAGTTGTGTGGTCTGATAGGTACGGGAAATGCCCGCCCGGGCGACACGCCAGGCCGCTTGGCCGGCGACGTCGTGGTCCAGCGTGATGCTGCCCTGATCCGGCGCGTAGAAACCGCTGATCATGTTCAGCACGGTGGTCTTGCCGGCGCCGTTGGGGCCGATGATGCTGGTGATGCTGCCAGGCGGGGCGTCCAGGCTGACTGCGTCAGCGGCTCGCACGCCGCCGAAGCTGATTCCGATATCCTTTACCTGCAAGCCCGAGGTGTCCTTGCCCTGGTCAAGGAACCGGGTCACGCGAGTCATGTCCGGCTCCGCGGGTGCCGGCTCCTGGGCCGGACGCATCCACAGCGTCGCGGCGGTGCCCAGCAGTCCCCTCGGCGCGACCCAGAGCACACCCAGCAGCAGCGCGGAGAAAAGCAGCAGCCGGTACTCGGCCATGCCAGACAGCATCTCCGGCAGCAGGACGATCAGCAGCGCGCCGAGCACCGGCCCCAGTACTGTCCCCGCGCCACCGACGATCACGGCCAGCACGAACAGGATCGACTGGGTGAACGGGAAGGACGCAGGATTGATGAACATCATCAGCGGCGCGACCAGGGCGCCGGCAAGTCCGGCAAGCAGCGCGGACAGGGCGAAGGCCAGGGTCTTGGTCTGCACCGGGTTGAAGCCGAGGGAGCGGGCGGCGATTTCCGAGGCCTTGACCGCGCGCATCGCTGTGCCCCAGCCGCTGGTGCGCAGCCGCTGGTAGAACATCAGGCTGACGGTCATCAGGGCGGTGGATCCCAGCCCCAGGATCACTGCCGGGTCAAGGGCGCCGATCTCCGGCAGGGGAATGCCCATCAGGCCGTTGGCACCGCCGGTCAGCGAGCGCCATTCCACCAGCCCGTGATGCACCACCATGGCGAAGGCGATGGTGATCATCGCCAGGTAAGGTCCCTGCACCCGCAGGGCCGGGATCGCCAGCAGCGCTCCGAGCAGACCGCAGGCCAGCGCCGCGGCGCTCATTGCCAGGCCCAGCGGGAAGCCGGCCATGGTCAGCAGTGCAGAGACATAGGCACCGATGGCGTAGAAGGCGATGTGGCCGAAGGATATCTGCCCGCTCAGGCCAATCAGAATGTTCAGCCCGGCCCCGACCACGACCGTCAGGGCGAAAAAGCTGAATACCAGCAGCGAATAGCTGTCGAGCGTAAGCGACATGGCCACGCCCGCCACGGCGAGGGCAGCGATGGTCAGGGGGACCAGCAGTGTGCGTTTTGAAATCATACTTTCACCAGTGTCTTGCTGCCGAACAGACCATCGGGACGCAGGGCCAGGACCAGGATCACCAGGGTAAAGGTGAATATCTGGGTAAATGCCGAGCCGAAATAGAGGATGACGACCGCTTCGACCAGCCCGAACAGCAGGCCGGCCATGAACACGCCACTGGCACTGGAAATGCCGCCCAGGATCGCCACGGCGAATGCCTTGAGGCCGAACAGGGTGCCCATTTCGGCGCTGACGTTGAACAGGGGAGCGATCAGCATCCCGGCGATGGCGGCGAACACGGCGGAGACGGCGAAGGCTGCCGCGACCACCCTATTCACCTGAATACCCATGAGTCGTGCAGCCCGGGGATTCTGCACGCAGGCTTCAAGTACCTTGCCCAACCGGGTGTAGCGGCGCACCAGCAGTAGCGCCAAGGCGATGGCCGCTCCGATCACCGGAATGAGGAGCTGCAACCAGGAAATATTGGAACCGAACAGATCCACGGTGGCGTTTGCCAGGGTCGAGGTGAACTGACGAGGCTCCTTACCGAAGGTGAACATCGCCAGGTTATCGACCAGGATGCCGGCGGCGACTGTCGCCATCAGCCAGGCCTCGGAGCCGCGGGAACTGAATGGCCGAACCAGAAAGCGTTCGATGGCCAGACCGTAAACCGCGCAGATGGCCAGCGTGGCCGGCACCGCCAGCCAGATCGGCCAGCCCCAGGTGATGTAGAAACTGTAGCCCAGCACCGCGCCCACCATCATGGCGCTGCCCTGGGCAAAATTCACGGTCCGCGAGACCACATAGGTTATGTGAAAGCCCAGCGCCAGCAGGGCATACATGCTGCCAAGCCCGAGGCCGGTGATGATGGCGGCGGTAATCATGCAGAAACTCCTTCGAGGCGGCTCCGTATCCGAAGCCGCTGTACAGCGTGCTCAGGGTTTGACGGGGATGATGTTGCCGTCAACGAAATGGGTGAACACGTAGTCCTGGGGGCCGAGGGCGTCATGCTGCTCCGGCGTGAAGGGCTGGTGGTATTGCTTGATCAGGCCCGCGTAGTCGTCGATCGCGTAGAAGGCATCGCGCACCTCGGTACCTGCGGTGGAGCCGGCCTTTTCAATTGCCAGGGCCGCCAGGTGCATTCCGTCGTAGGCGTTGGCGATACCGACCGCGGGGGTGATATCCGCCAGGTTCTTGATTTCCGGATAGCTGGCTTTAAGCGCGCTCAGTACTGCTTCGCCCTTGGGACTGTTGTTGTCCGTGAACACATAGGTCTGGATGAAGTGCACACGGCTGGCGTTGGGGCCTGCCAGTTCGCTGAAGCGGCCACCGGCCGGGCCCCAGTGGGAAATTACCGGCACATCCCAGTTCATCCGATCAAGCGACTTCACGACCTGAGCGGAAGGTCCGACATTACCGACCATCAGCAGCGCATCTGCACCGGCGCTGCGCAGTCTGGACAGTTGAGGCACGACGTCCAGGTCGCTGTCTTCGATTCGCTCGATGCCGGCCCAGGGCATATCGCGTTTTTCCAGCGCATGGCGAAAGCCGATTTCGTTGGATTCGCCCCATGGGTTGTTGATGAGGATCATGCCCGGCTTCTGCATGCCGTACTCGGTCACGCCATATTCGACCAGCGCTTCATCGACCAGCTCGTCCATGGCGGAGACGCGGAACACGTAATTGTCCTTCGCACCATTCTGGGTAATAGTCGTCCCCGCCGCCCAGATGCCCATGAACGGAACCTTCATCTGGTTGACCAGCGGCACGATGGCCAGCGAAACAGGCGTGTCCAGGCCGCCAAAGAGCACCGTCACCTTTTCTCGCTGCACCAGCTCGCGTGCCGCAAGCATGCCCTTGGCCGGATTGCTTTCATCGTCCCGACGCACCAGTTCCACAGGGCGTCCGAGGATGCCGCCACTGGCGTTGATTTCCTCTATGGCGATCGTCAGGCCGCGGGTCAGGGCTTCGCCAGACTTGGCGGACTGCCCCGACAGGGCTGCTACCAGACCTACCTTGATGGGCGTTTCGGCCTGGGCCGTGCTGAGCATCAGCATGCCGAGTGCGGTAGCGGCCACGGCCCGTGGCCACATGCGCCGCAGGGGTTGCAGTAGTTTCACGATTTTCTTTCTCCTTATCGCTAGCAGTTGTACGATTCTTGCTAGCAAAATAAGGGCCAGGGGGAAAACCGGCGAAAATCAGTGCCTTTCGCATATAGCCCGCATGAAACCGCACATATATAGTGCGTCACGCACCGCGGAAAGGCGCAAAAAGATTGCGATGATCGCGTTACGATGGAGAGATACTTGTGGAACTAGAGAATGAAGCAGTACGGATTGTTAGCGATTTTCTGACGGCGTCCATGATTCCGGACCCGGAACGAGCAGCGACTTACATGGCTGAGGATGTGTGCATCACCTTTACCGGTGGACGCCACATGCCTGCGGCGCGGGATATCAGCGCTTTTAACGCTGGCCGTTACGCCTGGGTGAAGAAGCAACTGGGCCAGTTCGACTGGACCGAGCGCGAAGATCACACCGTGGTTTATTCGAACGGCACCCTCTACGGTGAGTGGCCGGATGGACGTACCTTCAGTGGCAATCGATACCTGGACCGGTTCGAAGTGCGCGGCGGCAAGATCACGCGGATGGATGTGTGGAACGACAGCGCCGAATGGATTCTCGAGCCCGACATCGCCAGGCCCTGATGCTCAGCGAGACGCGGAGCCCTTGCCGGAGTTCAGCGCGGAGGCTGGCTGCGGCGGGGTGGCGATGTCTGTGCCGAGAAATTCGCCGGGGGTGAGGCCGGTCTGCTTGCGAAAGGCGGCGATGAACGCCGATGTCGAGTCGTAGCCGCAGGCCAGCGCGACATCGGTAATGCGCTGGCGCTGCTCAAGGAGGGGCAGGGCGCTGAGCAGGCGCAGCCGCTGTCGCCAGGCTCTGAAGGTAAAGCCGGTTTCTTGCAGAAAGCGTCGTGTCAGGGTCTTTTCCGACAGCCCCGCGGTTGCGCCCCACTGCCCGAGCGTGTGCGGCAGATCGGGCGCCGCATACAGCGCCTCACACACGCGCTGCAGTTGCTGGTCGGCAGGCCAGGGCAGATACAGCCGGGTCTCAGGTGCGGCCTGAAGCTGATCAAGAAGCACGCCGGCGATCCGCCCGTGGGGGCCCTGTTCGTCATACTCGGGGGGAATCTGGCCGAAGTGGTTGATCAGTTCACGGGTCAGCGGCGTTATCTCCAGCACCTTGCAATGGGCCGGGGCCCAGGGGATCGCCTGCGAATCGAGGTACAGGCTGCGCATTTCGGTGGCGGGCGAACTGATCACCGCGTGCGGCAGCTCCGGCGGGATGAGAATGGCGCGCTGCGGCGGCGCGAGAAATCGCCCGGTTTCGGTATGGACTGACAGGACGCCGCGGATGGCATAGGACAGTTGCGCCCAGGGATGGCTGTGCCATTCGGTGGTGGTGCCCGCCTTCAAGGATTCTACCCGGGCGAACAGGGGCCTGGGCAGGGCGGTCAGGGCAGGAATGGCTCGGGGCGTCAGCCCAGATTGTCCGTTTCTCGACATTATGTTGGCTTATCGCGTTAGTCCGTAGGGTAGCCAAACAGTAGAATGACGCCACCTTCGTCCGCAAGCCCTTTATTCATTTGGAACCGCGCCATGGCCAGACCCCGTTTTCTTCCTGATAACCTGACGCTCTGCTTGATTGCCGTCGTCGCGATTGCCAGCCTGTTTCCAGCCGAAGGGCAGACCGCCGTTGCCTTTGGCTGGATCACCAATCTTGCCATCGGGCTGCTGTTCTTTCTTCACGGTGCGAAGCTGTCCAGCAGCGCCATCGTGTCAGGGGTAACCCATTGGCGGCTGCACCTGCTGGTGTTCGCCTGTACCTTCCTGATGTTCCCCTTGCTGGGCCTGGCGCTGAAGCCGGTCCTGTCTCCGCTGGTCGGTACCGAGCTGTACCTGGGTATTCTGTTCCTGTGCGCCTTACCGGCTACAGTGCAGTCCGCGATCGCCTTTACTTCCCTAGCGCGGGGCAACATTCCCGCCGCGATATGCAGCGCCGCGACCTCGAGCCTGCTGGGCATCTTTCTCACGCCCCTGCTGGTCATGCTGTTGATGGGCGCCCAGGTGCAGGAGTCGAGCACCCTCGATTCCATCAGCAAGATCCTCGTTCAGCTATTGCTGCCATTCATCGCCGGTCAGGTTGCGCGGCGCTGGATCGGCGACTGGGTAGGGCGCAACAAGAACTGGCTGAAGTATGTTGACCAGGGGTCGATCCTGCTGGTCGTTTACAGCGCCTTCAGCAATGCCGTGGTGGAGGGCATCTGGCAGCAGGTGCCGCTGCCGCAGCTTGCGGGTCTGGTGGTGGCCTGCTGTCTGTTGCTGGCCATTGTTCTGGGCATGACCCATCTTCTCGGGCAGCGTCTGGGTTTCAATACGGAGGACCGCATCACCATCCTGTTTGCCGGCTCGAAAAAGAGCCTGGCAACGGGAGTACCCATGGCCCAGGTGCTGTTCACTGGCGGCACCATCGGCACGCTGATCCTGCCGCTGATGCTCTTTCATCAGATTCAGCTGATGGTCTGTGCCGTGCTGGCGCAGCGTTACGCCGAACGGCCCGAGGAATCCGCGCTGGTCGCGCAGCCCTGAAGCGTATCCTGTCTGCACCTCATAACTGCCACGCCTGCGCTTGAGCGCAGCGTGGCAGCCTCCTCTTAATATCCCTTCTATAACCTGACCAAAGAAAACAGGATTTTTCGGTATCCGCTTCAGAGGTCAGGTTCGGCGGCTCCTTGCAGCCAGTCGGCACTATCTTGTGGGCGGGCGCCGATGCACTCAAAGCGGTCAGTTTTCAGGTCACGTGCACCAGTTTCAGCATGATGGGTGGTGCGGTGGAGATGCCGGGGGAGGAGCCCAGCAGCGCAGACATGGTGCCGTCTTCGGAGACGACCACCTGCGTGCCAAACTGCAGCTTGCTGCCCTCATCGGTCTTCTTGATGATTTGCACGCGCTGCCCCGCCTGCCAGAATTCCCAGTCGTCAGGGTTCAGCTCGGGGTAATACTCGCGGAGAGACTCCAGACGATCTCCTCGATCCTGCAGCACCTCGCCCACCAGGTAACGGACCAGATCAAAGTTTGTCAGACCCACCTTGATCATCGGCAGGATGTTGCTGAAGGTGATCGAGCGGAACAGATCGGCCCAGGATCCTTTCTTGAGGAACTGGGTCGAGAAGGTGGCGAAAAGCTCGAAGAAGAGCGTCGGCTGGCCATTCAAATAGCGCAGGTCGAGTTGCGGTACCGACATTGGCGGCGAGCCTTCGGCCGCCATGCCGTAAGCCTTGGCGTTATGCTGCGAGATCACATCGGGGTTGATTGTTTACAGGAAGGAGCCGCCCACCGGAAAGTCGGCTTAGGGCTCGCCTCGGGAATGCCGGACTTCTGCAACAGAAGCAGGGCAGCGCCACCGGCGCCGTTGAATACATGGCGAGCGTTTACCGACTCGGTCTCATCACTTTCGAGGTTATGCACGATGACTCGCCAGGTGCCGTCATCGTTGCGCTCCAGGTCCCGTACTTCGGTGTTCGTGGTAAGGGTGACGTTCGGCTGGCGGTCAAGGCTGTCCGCCATCTGCCAGGTCATGGCCCCCAGTTGACCTCGGTGCCCAGGTCCATGCGCGTCGCGGCCATGGGAATATTGTCCTCGCGGCCCGCCATCACCAGCGGCATTCAGTCGGCGATGGTGGCATGGTCCTAAGTGTATTCCATGCCGGCGTGGCCCGGTAGACGTGGCGAACACCTTCCCTGGCAGGTTATCGCGGGCCCGACTCGGGATCGGGCGCTGCGGAAACCAAAGGTTGCAATGCTGGCGCATCGAAGTAAACAGCTTCTACCGATCTCGGAAAAGGCCACGGGGGGAGGGTATGTGCTTGCGCACAGATGGGGCGCGAGCGGTAGGAGGGCAGGTGTAGCCTGGTCGCGCGCCTGCCAATGCAATAACCGGAACGCTTCAGTGTTCGACGCTGATGGCGCTTTCATGCCAGTTCCGCAGTGCACGATCGGAGAGCCAGACCATGATGGCGAAGAGGATGATGCCGGTCATGGTGATCAGGAACAGGGCAGCAAACATCTTGGATATCTGCAGGTTATAGCCTGATTGCAGGATCATGTAGGCGAGGCCGGCCTTCGCCCCGCCCGTGCCCGCAACGAACTCCGCTACCACCGCGCCAATCAGCGCCAGACCGCTGCTGATGCGCAGTCCGCCGAAGAAATAGGGCAGCGAGCCGGGAATCCGCAGGCGAATCAGTTCCTGCCAACGGCTGGTACGGTACATCCGGAACATGCTGAGCAGGTTCGGGTCGACGCTTCGCAGTCCAAGCGTGGTGTTGGAGATGATCGGGAACACCGCCATGATCACCGCACACACCACCAGCGCCCAGGTTGTATCGTTGATCCAGATAATGATCAGCGGCGCGATGGCGACGATCGGCGTGACCTGCATCAGGATGGCATAGGGGAAAAGGCTCATCTCGATCCAGCGGCTCTGTATGAAGAGCAGCGATGCCGCCACGCCAACGATGACCGCGATGGCGAACGCGGCGAAGGTAACGCGCAGCGTTACCCAGAGCGCCGTCAGCAATGACTGCCAGTCCTGGATCAGCGCGCCCAGTATCGCCGTCGGACCGGGAAGGATGTACTGCGGAATCTGCGCGGCGGTGACCACCGCTTCCCATAGCACCAGAAAGATCAACCCAACCCCGACCGGGGCTGCCACTCTGACGAACTGCTCGTTCTGAATAAGCGGGGCGCTCATGGCTGCTTCTCCTGTCCCATCGTGCTGGCGCGTTCGAGCGATTCAGATACCTGGCGACAGTAGCCCGCGAATTCGGTGGACACCCGGAAATCCGGTGAGCGCGGATAGGGCTGCTCTATGCGGATGTCATCAACGATGCGCCCGGGCCGTGCGGCCATGACGACCACACGGCTGGATAGATAGACCGCTTCGTAGACGCTGTGCGTCACGAAGACCACGGTCCAGCCATTCTGCTGCCAGAGCTTGAGCACATCATCGTTGAGCTTGTTCCGGGTCATCTCGTCCAGCGCACCGAAGGGCTCATCCATCAACAGCAGGTTGGGTTCGGTGACCATTGCACGGGCGATGGATGCGCGCATCTGCATGCCGCCGGAGAGTTCACGCGGGAAGGCATTGTCGAACCCCTTGAGCCCGACCATTTGCAGTGCTTCGTCGATGCGGGCGTTGGCCTGCGGGCCGCTTTCATGTTCCAGATCGAGCGGCAGGCTGACGTTCTTGCGCACCCGGGCCCAGGGCATAAGCGTGGCGTTCTGAAACACGAACGCGAGCTTGCGACCCTTGTCGCCGACGACATCGTAGTTCTGCTCCCACCAACGTACCTGGCCCGTAGTCACGTCGCCCAGTCCGGCCATGATCCGAAGCAAGGTGCTTTTGCCGCAGCCGGAAGGGCCGAGCAAACTGACGAACTCGCCTTGTCGAATGTCCAGCTCGGCGCCCTGTAACGCGACGGTGCCGTTTGCGTAGACCTTATGAACGTCGCTTACCTGAATGATGGGACGGGGACCGCCCGGCTTTTCGGGTTCGATAGGGTCATCGACCCTTTGCATTATCGTGGCCACGCCGGGAGGCGAAACCGCGCGGGGAAATGCTGAGGAAAGGCTCATGCACAGACTCCTCTGCGCGACCGTCCCAGGACGATCGCTCAGTTGGTAAAGATAAAGGGATCACTGAAAAAGCTGGGGTTCGTCCGGCAGGAACGCCAGCGAATACACCTTTTTGATGTCGAGATCGGCGGATATGAGTTCGGCCTTTACCATGAAATCGCGCAGCGCCTGCCAGCGTTTGTCGGTCATGATGCCGACGCCGCCAGTTGCTGCGTCGCCGCCGAAGACCAGGCCGTACTCCTTCATCTTCTCGATGCCAAACGCGATCTGTTCGTCAGTCATCTCCGGATTGTCTTCCTGGATCAGCGCGTTGCCAGGAGCGGGATCATTCATGTAACTGACCCATCCCTCCATGGTGGCTTGTACAAAGCGCTTCACCAGATCAGGGTTTTCCTTGACCAGCCTGGTGGTGGTGTCGATGCTCTGCGCGTAAGGCGGATAACCATAGTCGGCCATCAGCAATATGGTGGGGGTTACGCCGCCTTTCTGCATCGCGAAGGGTTCCGAGGTGATGTATCCCTGCTGCACCACAGAGGTGTCGGCCAGGAAGGGCGCTACGCTGAAGGTGTAGGGGCGAGCCATGGAGTCGTCATAGCCATATTCCGCTTTCAGCCAGGGCCAGAAGCTGGTGTGGGCATTGGATGCAATATAGACGTCCATGTCTTGACTCTTGATCTCTTCCAGCGACTTCACATCAGGGTGTGCCAACAGCGCTTGCGGGTCGCTCTGGAAGGTCGCGGCAACCGTCACCACCGGTAAGCCTTCCTGTACCGCCTTCACGTTGGCCATCGGGTAGCCCATGATGATGTCACGGCGACCGCTGACCAGAAGCTGCATACCATTGACTTGCGGGCCACCCATCTCAATGGACACATCGAGGCCGTGTTTCTCATAGATGCCGGTAGCCTTCGCCTGGTAGAAGCCACCGTGTTCGGCCTGGGCGTACCAGTTGGTGCCAAAGACGATTTTATCGAGCTCCGCGGCAGAAGCCGTACCTGCCGCCAGGCTTCCCGCTAGCGTTAGCGCCCCGGCGAGAAAGGAGAAACGGCGTGCGGCGTGAGTAACAACATTGGGTCTTCCTGAGGTCATGAGTTTGCTCCACTTGATCTCTTGATCGGCTGTGTTCGTAACATGACGGTGGGCTGGATCGGCTCCAATAACCTGACCATCAGTTCAGGTTTCTGTAGCAAGCGCTGTGCCAGACAAGCAGACCCGCGAATAGAGCGCATTGGGGCGTGTCTTTACAGGCGCAGGCGCACTGACATGGAACACTTCAGCTGCAAGATGCACTGCCGCAGACCGCGTGGAACCCTCTGCTATCAATACGCTGACGAAGTGGACTGCATTGGTTTTCAGGCGGCTGGCGCTGAAGCGACGAGTTACCCAGCTTTTCAAAACTGGCACGCATCATGAATACCTGACCAACTGGACAGAACACATTTGGTTCGTGCCAACAGAGGAGCATGACGTGCAAGCACAACCTGAATCCCAGGGAGGTACTCTCCCAATTATCGATTTATCACCGTTGCGCGGCGGATGCGCCAGCGAAGCCTCGAAGGTGGGGGGCGCGTTGCGCCAGGCCTGCTCGCATACCGGATTCTTCTACGTCAGCGGGCATGGTATTGAGCAGGCCCTGATTGAGCGGGTGTTCGCCGCGTCGAAAGCCTTCTTCGACCAGCCTCTGGCTGAGAAGCATGCGGTGGACAAGTTGCGTTCTTCCGCCAATCGCGGCTACGAACCCCTGGGTGGGCAGACGCTGGAGCCGGGCTCGCTGCCAGACTTGAAAGAAGGTTATTACATCGGCGAGGAGGTGCCGGCTGATGACCCACGGGTGCTGGCGGGCACCTTCAATACGGGGCCTAACCAGTGGCCCTCCGATGTGCCGGACTTCCAACCAGCCATGACAACCTACTACCAGGCTCTGCTCGGCCTGAGTGCGCAGATCATGAGCGGCTTGGCACTGTCGCTTGGCTTGCCTTCGACTTATTTCGAGGACTTTTGCACCGATCCGCTGGCCACGCTTCGCTTGCTGCACTATCCGCCACAGCCGGCCAAGCCGCTGCCCGGTGAAAAGGGCTGTGGCGCGCATACAGATTTTGGCGGGATTACTATTCTGCTACTGGATGACAAGCCGGGTCTGCAGATCTGGAATGCCGCTTCGGCCAGTTGGCTTGATGCCAAGCCAGTGCCGGGCACCTTCGTGGTGAACCTGGGCGACATGATCGCGCGCTGGACCAACGACCGTTATCGCTCCACATTGCACCGGGTTATCAACACGTCCGGCGAGGAGCGCTATTCAGTGCCGTTCTTTTTCAGCGGTGCACTGCAGCATGAGGTGCGCTGTCTGCCAGGGTGCCTGGAGGCGGGCGAAACGCCTCGGTATCCGCCCGTCACTGTCGAGCAACATCTACGCGAGATGTACCGGAGAACCTATGCGTGAACCAACCATCGTTCTGATTCATGGCGCCTGGGCGGGAAGCTGGATATGGGACTCAATCAGACCCATGTTGGACGCCTCCGGAATCCGCGTGTTGACGCCCGACATGCCCGGCAGCAGCGCGCACCCTGCAGAGGGCGATCAGTTGTCACTACGGAGCTGCGTCGATCACGTGCTGGAATGTTGTGCAGACGTCGGAGGTCCGCTGTTTTTGCTTGGCCATTCCGGTGGGGGCGTCATCGCCACTCAGGCGGCCGAAGCGATCAGTGAACGGGTTACCGGGGTGATCTACGTTGCAGGGATGATGCTTCCGTCCGGGCTGGGATTCGCCGAATTGACTGCCGGACTACGTAGGGAGATTCCTGAGGCCGCGGGCATCACGCCCTTTCTCGAATGGTCAGCCGATCGAGAGACGTCCCGTGTTCCACTGAGCGCCGCGCGCGATATTTTTCTACAGGATCTGCCCGAGGAGGCTGCCTTTGCTGCCGCGGGGAAACTCGGTGCGCAGCCAGAGGGGACTCGCGCGATGATTCCCCGTTGGACCGAAGAGCGCTTCGGACGACTTGCGCGCCTTTATGTGGAGGCGCGCAAGGACCGTTCAGTCATCCTTGCCGCCCAGCGCCGTATGCAACAACTTGTGCCCGGCGCACATGTGGCAAGTCTGGATACAGGGCACGTGCCCCAGGCATCCGCCCCGCGGGCACTTGCCGATGTCATTTTCTCGTTCATAGCGCAGCAATGTTCCCGCATGGACGTTCAACAAGACCACACCACGCCGGTTTCCGCCGGCCCTCAGGATTACCTATGACCCAGACTCTGCTTTTGAAAAACGCCTCCGTCGTAGCAACCATGGACGAGGCATACCGGGAACTGAAGAACGCGTCGATATTCATCCGCGGCAATCGTATCGAGTCGGTGGGCGCCGCAGCCGAGCTTCCCGCAACTGCTGATACCGTGATCGATCTGGCTGGTCACGTGGTCATACCGGGCCTGATCAATACCCATCACCATATGTTTCAGTCGCTTACCCGCGTGCTGCCCGCAGCGCAGGACGCCGAGCTGTTTGACTGGCTGACTGCGCTGTTCCCGGTATGGTCGCGGCTGACGCCGGAAATGGCCCGCGCCGCGACGCGTACGGCGGTAGCCGAGTTGATGCTCAGCGGATGCACGACGGCTATGGATCAGGCGTACCTCTATGTCAACGGCATCCAGCTGGAAGACAGCATCCAGGCTGCCAGCGAAATGGGCATTCGCTTCCACGCCGGGCGCGGAGCCATAAGCCTGGGTCAGAGCAAAGGCGGGTTGCCACCGGACTCGTTGGTGGAAGCCGACGAGAATGCGATTCTCAGCGACATGCAGCGCGTTATTGAAGCGCATAACGATGCAGCGCCCGACGCTATGACCCGTGTGGTCGTCGCGCCTTCCTCGCCGTTCACCGTTACCCGCGAGCTGATGGTCGAGACCGGCAAGCTGGCCCGCGCCTACGGCGTCGGCATGCATACCCATACGGCGGAAAACCGCAAGGACGTCGATTTCTGCAGGGAGGTCTACAACATGACGCCTGCCGAATATGCTCAGGAAGTAGGCTGGGTAGGTGAAAACACCTGGCATGCCCACTGCGTCAAGCTGGATGACGCCGGCATTGCCCTGTTTGCGCGTACCGGCACGGGCGTTGCGCATTGTCCCTGCTCCAATATGCGGCTTGCTTCCGGTCTGGCGCCAATCAGAAAAATGCGTCAGGCGGGGGTGAAAGTCGGTCTCGGGGTGGACGGTAGTGCCTCGAATGACAGCAATAACCTGCTCGATGAAGCACGCCAGGCGATGCTCTCGGCGCGCGTGCGGGATGAGGACCCGGGCGCGATGACTGCGCGCGAAGCGCTCGAGCTTGCCACCCGGGGCGGGGCAGAAGTGCTCGGGCGCAGCGATGCATTAGGCCGTATTCAGGCGGGATACTGCGGAGATATCGTGGCGTTTCGTACTGATGATATTGCCATGGCGGGCGCGCAGACCGATCCCTTGGCCGCACTGGTATTCTGCACACCGCCACGGGTGGCCTACAGCATTATCAACGGCCGGCTGGTAGTGGAGCGAGGTGAATTGCTGACCGGAGAATTGCCCACGTTAATCGAAGATCACAACCGCCTGGCAGCCGAGCTGATTGGTTGAGCGGGCTGGCCCTTGTTGCGGCAGAGTGTGACAAAGGCGCGACAAGGGCTCGCAGGCTATGCGCCGGGCTGGCGGTGGGCGTAGGTGGCGTTGAGTCTGGCGGCGAGATAGTCACCGCAGGTGACCGGCGGGTACTTCGGCTCTGCATTGGGCACAACATCGCGGGGATCAACGATCGCGTCGGGGTCCACTTCCAGGAAGAAAGCGATGGAGTAGCGTTCACGCTTCGGCGGACGCACCCGATGCGGAGTGGACACATAGATGTCGTTGCTCCAGCGCATCAGGCAGTCGCCGATATTGCAAACATAGGCGCCGGGGACATAGGGCGCTTCGATCCACTCGTTCTGACGGGTCAGTACCTGCAAACCGGCGACCTCGTCGGTGGCTAACAGGGTGATGTTGCCATAGTCCGTGTGTGCACCGGCTCCGGCATCTTCCCGCGCCTCCTTGTGGGCACTGGCCGGGTAACGTAGCAGGCGCAGCGTGGCAACGGGCTCGGCCAGATGTTCTTCGAAGTGCGTTTCAGCCAGCCCCAGGTCGATACTGAAACCTTTATGTAGCAGCCGGCCCAGTTCGAGGCAATCATTGAAATACGTCAGCATCCGGTCCCGCCACTGCGCAAGCTCCGGCCAGAAGTTGACGCCGCGAAAGGGTTTGCCGGCCACCACGTCTGGATGATCGGCAGCGAACTCTGTGCCGATATTGAAGGCCTCTTTCATGTCTGCCCCGGCCCGCGGATTCAGCCGCTCATCGGCCATCGCGACGTAACCACGGTTGTGCGGGGACAGCTTGATGGACATGGCTTGCTTGTCTCGAAGCGGGAGTTCGAACAGCTGTCGGGCATCGCCGAACGCACGCTGGATGCGCTCTGCAGGTATCCCATGATCCACAACATAAAAGAAACCGACTTCACGGCAGGCGCGGCCCAGTTCAGCGGCAACCCTGGCACGGTCGGCGGGATCAGGGCTATTCAGGCCTGCGACAGAAATGATGGGTAGCGATTGCATCGATTAGTCCCCGAGCATGGTTGATTTGAGATGTGATATGTCGCGGCAACGCTCAAATAGCGCCAGGCCGTGCGCCTGCGCATCAAAGATGACTTCGCGTTCATTCAGGCGCGTCGTCTGCCCATTGGCGATCAGTTGGCGGCCATCGACCCAGACACTGGCGACGTTCTGGGTGCCGGCGGCGAACACAAGATTCCACAGCACATTGCCGCCCTGGGCATCGACCTGCGCCGGCGTCATGTTCGGCATGCCCAGGTCAAGCAACAGCAGATCGGCACACTTGCCAACTTCCAGCGAGCCGATGTCGCTGTCCAGGCCCAGCGCGCGGGCACCGTTGATGGTGGCCATGCGCAGCATTTGATCGGCGGGCAGCACCGTAGCGTCCAGTCGCGTGGCTTTCTGGATCAGCGAGGCGAACTTCATTTCCTCGAACAGGCTCAGGCTGTTGTTGCATACCGGGCCGTCGGTCCCGAGCCCGACCGTGATACCGGCGGCCAGCATATCGGGCACGCGGGCAACGCCGCTGGCCAACTTGGCGTTGCTGACAGGGCAGTGGGCGATGGCGGTGCCGGTATCGGCAAGACGTCTGATTTCAGCGTCATTCAGCCACACACAATGGGCCAGCAGGGTGCGCTCGCCCAGAATGCCGTAGTGATCCAGCTGCGCGATCGAGCGGCGGCCGAAGTGCTGCTCGACGGCCTGATCTTCCTCGCGTTGCTCGCAGGCATGGGTGTGGATGCCGACGCCATAATCGCGCTGTGCTTGTAAGGCCTGGGCGTAGGCATCGGCGGTGCAGTAGAACAGGTGCTCGAGCCCCATCCATACCTGAATGCGGCCGTTCTGGCTGCCGTGGTGGCTGTGGATCAGGGCGTGATTTTCGGCCAGGCTAGCGAAGAAGTCCTTGCCTGGCGCATCGGCCACATAGGGAGCGAGGTTCACCCGCAGCCCCACTTCATCAGCGGCCTCGGCGCAGCGGTGCATGAAACGGTACATGTCCATCACGCAGGTGGTGCCGCTTTTCAGGGCTTCCAGATAACACAGCCGCGCGGAATGGAACGCGTACTCTTCGGTCAGGGCGCGATGCTCAAGCTGGTAGTAGGGCAGCCATTCCATCAGCTGCATGTTTTCCGTGACGCCACGCATCAGGCTCGAATGCGAGTGGCAGTCAATCAGCCCGGGCAGCAACGCGTGCCCGCTGGCGTCGATCACCGGTATGTCGGGCGGCACCTGTATCGCTTCGGTGGTTCCTAGTGAGACGATCCGGCCTTGCTGCACAGTCAGCGTGCCGCATGGGATGACCCTGTCGGCCGGGTCGACGGTAAAGATGGCTGCATTGGTGATCGCAAAACTGTTCATCGTTGCTCGCTTCCATGCACGTTCATGGGGTTAAGTCTGGGGTGGTTCCAGGCCGCAGCCGCGCAGGATCACCTTGGTTAAAAAGTCGGCCGCATGATCGAAATCGAGTTTCTCGTATTCGGCTTTGTTTTCCACCATCAGTATCTGTATCTGGAAGTCGGCGTAGTGTTGGGTGGATGACCAGATCAGGAAGATCAGCTGCACCGGGTCGACCTTGGCCATGCGGCCTTCATCTACCCATTGCTGGATAACAGTGGCTCGCCCGCGGACCCAGTCGCGCATGGTGCCGCGCAAATGGTCCATCAGAAACGGCGCGCCCTGGATGATCTCCAGTGCGAATAGACGGGAAGCCAGAGGGTGTGTACGTGACAGTTCGACCTTGGTACGAATGAAGGTAGCCAGTGCTGTGGCGGGGTCGTCTTCCGGCGACACCGAGCTGAATACTGCATTCCAGCGCGTCATGATGTCGTCGAACATGGCGCTGTAGATTTCGTTCTTGTTGCTGAAGTAATACAAAACGTTGGATTTCGGCAGCTCTGCCCGTTCGGCTATGTTCTGGATAGTCGCACCGCGAAAACCGTGCTGGGCAAATTCTTTCTCCGCGGCAGCCAGGATGATTTCGCGGTTGCGTTCGCGAATGCGCCCGGGGCGATAGGTTTTTGTTCGAGTTCGGGTTCGGCTCTGGGTGCTCATACCTGTCGTCACTTTTTATGCGGTAGGGAGTTCGACGGTAGCCGAACTCCCTGACTTGATCAAAAGTGCAGCTTGACCAGTGCGCTGACAGCGCTTTCGGTATCCATCACCGCATCGTCAAGACCGTACTTGTTGTTCCAGTAGGAGTACTCGATGCCGGCATAGAGAACACGCGGATTATTGAAGTAGTTGCCAATATCCAGTTTCAGCTGCGGGTTGAAGTGAAGCTCGGACTCGTGGTCGTCTGCTGAGGTTGACCAGTCCATGTAACCGTCAAGCAGCACGCGGTGAGGACCGAACTCCATAGGCGCGCCCCAGACGACGGTCAGCTGATAGTCATTGTCCGTTTCGCTATTGTTGACGTGATAGGCCCGGGTGCCGAAGTACTGCAAGCCGGGAATATTCCAGTCCAGACCGAGACCCAACAAGTAGTTATTGACGTCGGCTCCGCCGCCCAGTTCGTATTGACCGGACAGGGTCACGTCCTTGATCAAGCCGTAGCTCAGGTCATTGCCGGTCAGCCAGCCGAGGCTGATATTTGGCGCGAATTCGCCATACAAGTCATCGTTATCCTGGCTGCTGCCGTGGCCTTGGTTGCGATCGAAGAAAAAGAAGGTGCTGCCCCAGTTGTGGCCAGTGGCGTTCTCAAAAGTGAAGTAGGTGTCGGTGCGTTGCTGCCGGCCGAAGGCCTCGTAATCATCACTGTAAAGCACGGATATGCTCGAGTCGGAGAAGAACTTCTCGGCTTGAGCAGCAGGGATGAAGGAGGCTGCGACGCAGACTGCCAGCAACGTTTTCTTCAGTACTTTCATGGTCATATCCTTGATGTGGTTGTTTCTTCTGGTTGGCACAGGGGTACTACAGCTCACTTGCTTGGCCGATAGGGCTGGCCGATGGATAAAGGGGTGTTCAGTCGCGTGCGCGCCGGATTGCATGACAGCAGCACCAGCACGGCGATCGTCACGACGTAGGGCAGCATCGCCAGTAGCTCGGTGGAACTGCGCCAGCCGAGACCCTGCAGCACCAGATGCAGAATGCTCGCGGCGCCGAACAGGTAGGCTCCGAGCAACACGCGCTCGGGTTTCCAGGTGGCGAACACCACCAGTGCCAGGGCAATCCAGCCGCGCCCTGAGGTCATGTTCTCGGTCCACATCGGGGTGTAGGCCAGCGATAGATAAGCACCTGCCAGGCCGGCCATGCCGCCGCCGAAGGCCACCGCCAGGTAACGCACCGCGAGCACGCGCATGCCATTGGCGTTGGCCGCTTCGGGTGATTCACCCACGGCCCGCACAATCAGGCCGCCGCGGGTGTAGCGCAGGAACACGAATACCAGCACGAACAGGACCAGCGAGAGGTACACCAGCAGGTCCTGGCGAAACAGCACCGGCCCCAGCACCGGGATGTCGGACAGATAGGGAATGGCAATCTTCGGGAAGCCGGAGATGGATTGGCCGACATAGCTGCTGCCGATGAAGGCGCTCAGGCCGGTGCCGAAGATGGTCAGCGCCAGACCGGCGGCGTACTGATTGGCTGCCAGGGTAACGGCCATCAGCGCGAAGAGCATCGACATGGCAATCCCGGCAAGGATGGCCACCAGCACGCCGACGGCCAGGCTGCCGCTGGTGACAGCGGCGATAAAGCCCATCACCGCGCCCATCAGCATCATGCCTTCCTGGCCGAGATTAAGTACGCCGGAGCGTTCGCACACCAGTTCGCCGAGGGCCACCAGCAAGAGGGGCGTGCCGGCAATGATAGTCGCGGCCAGAATGTTGGTGATCAGTAGCGTATCCATGTCAGGCCTCCTGCCCGATTGCCGCGCTCGGCAGCGGACGACGCAGGCGCAGGCGGTAGTGGATGAAGGCATCGCAGGTCAGCAGATAGAACAGCAACAGCCCCTGGAACAGACCGGTAATGGCCTTGGGCATGTTCATGGCGATCTGCAGCATTTCGCCGCCCATGAAGGTGAGGGCAAGCAGGGCGCTGGCGAGGATGATGCCCACCGCTTGCATGCGGCCCAGGAACACCACGATGATCGCCGTGTAGCCGTAACCCGGGGACACCTGCGGGATCAGCTGGCGAATGGGGCCGGATACTTCCGAGGCCCCGGCCAGGCCGGCAAGACCGCCAGCGATGAGGAAGGCCAGCCAGATCAACCGGCGCTCACCGAAGCCGGCGAAGGCAGCGGCGCGGCCATCCTGGCCCAGCACGTTGAGCTGGAAACCGATAAAGGTCCGCGTGAAGAGCACACCGACTGCCACGGCGGCGAACAGCGCGAACAACAACCCGATATGCAGGCGGGTCCCGTCGATCAGTTGCGGCAACAGTGCCGAGGCTGTAAACATCTCGGATTGAGGAAAGCCGAAGCCCATCGGATCGCGTAGCGGACCGTGCACTGCATAGAGCAGCAGGTTCAACGCGATGTAGTTGAGCATGATGGTGGTCAGGATTTCGTTGCAGTGAAACCGCGTCTTCAATACAGCTGCCAGCCAGGCCCACAGCGCGCCCGCGATAATGCCGGCACCCAGCACCACCGGCAGTACCCAGAAACCGGTGGCGTCGCTCAGTTTGAGCGCTGCCACCGAAGCCCAGAGCGCACCCATCACAAACTGGCCTTCAGCGCCGATGTTCCAGATGCGCGTGCGGTAGCAGACCGTCAGCCCCGCCGCGCAGAGCAACAGCGGTGCCATTTTCAGACCGAGTTCGGCCCAGCCGTGTGTATCGCTCAGAGGGACCAGAAAGAAGAAGCCGAGGGCGGCCAGCGGGTCCTTACCCAGGGCCCAGAACAGCACCAGACCGGTAAGGATAGTGAGCAGCAACGCCAGTACCGGCGAGCCCCACTGCATCAAGCGCGAATCGACCGCGCGCCGTTCAAGCGACAGCATGTGTCACCTCCGTGGCCGACGGAGCGGTACCTGGCTGCGGGAATTCCCCGGCCATCCATTGCCCGAGCTGCTCGATACCCAACTCGCTGGTGGGCACCAGCGGAGACAGGCGACCGCTGCACAGCGCGCCCATGCGGTCACATAGCTGATATAGCTCGTCCAGATCTTCGGAGATCAGCAGCACAGCTGCGCCCTGGTCGCGCAAACGTATGAGTGCTTCGTGGATGGCTACTGCGGAGCCGACGTCCACGCCCCAGGTCGGATGCGACGCGACCATCAGGCGCGGCTGTTGCAGCGCTTCCCGGCCGATGATGAATTTTTGCAGGTTGCCACCGGACAGGCTGGCCGCCGTGCTATCGATGCTCGCGCTGCGTACATCGAAGCGCTCACGGATATGCGCGGCGTATTCGCGGACCTTGGCACTGCGCACCCAGCCGCGCTTGACCAGTCCGCGGCCATAGGCTGTCAGCAGTGTGTTGGATACCAGTGACATGCCCGGAACGGCGCCGCGTCCGAGGCGCTCTTCCGGTACGACGGCCACACCGGCCTGGCGGCGCTGGGCGGGGCCGGCCTGACCTATATCTTTGCCGCCAATGGATAAACAGCCCGCTTCGCTGCGGCGCTCTCCGGACAATGCACGGAGCAGCTCATCCTGACCGTTGCCCGCAACCCCGGCGATGCCGACAATTTCGCCGGCGCGCAGCTCCATATCGATAGCATCGAGACTGGTGCCGAAGGGGTCCCTGGTGGGATGGCTAAGCTTGCGCACACTGAGCAGCACGTCCCCTGGTTGGGATGGCGTAGCCTGCGTGGAGAGTGGGGTGTCGCTGCCGACCATCATCCGCGCGATGTCATCTACCGATACCTCGGAGGGCACGCAGGACCCGGTTACCTTGCCGCCGCGCATGACGGTGGCCTTGTGGCACAGATCGCGGATTTCCTGCAATTTGTGGCTGATAAACAGAATGCTGCAACCCTCCGCTGACAGCTGGCGCAGGGTGCGGAACAGTACCTGGACTTCCTGCGGCGTCAGTACTGAAGTGGGTTCATCCAGGATGAGCAGGGCGCTCTGCTGAATCAGACAGCGCACGATTTCGACGCGCTGGCGCTCGCCGATCGACAGATTGGAAACATGCCGCCGCGGATCCAGCGCCATTCCATAGCGGGTGGACACCTCTCGAATCCGCGCCTCCAGCTTGCGGGTGTTCCTCGCTTCGCTTGCTGGCAGACTTAATGCGATATTTTCCGCGACGGTCAGGGTTTCAAACAGGGAGAAGTGCTGAAAGACCATCCCCACGCCGATGTCACGTGCGTGCCGCGGCCCCTGAACCTGGGTGGGCTTGCCGTTCCAGATGACTGTCCCTTCATCTGGCTGAACGACGCCGTAGATAACCTTCATCAAGGTGCTTTTGCCTGCGCCGTTTTCCCCTAGCAGCGCATGTATCTCGCCGGCCGCGACGGTGAGATGAACACCGTCGTTCGCCCGGCATCCGGGATACTGCTTGACGATGTTCACTAATTCCAGACGCGCGGTACTCGCCATCTTCACACCCTTAGCCTCAAATTAACTGACCAGATAATCAACATTTGGCTAAAAGCAATTTGCTTGCCAACAGCGTTATATCGTCCAAAGAATCTGTTTTCAGACTAAGTGGTCAGCTTTTTGCAGAGGTTAGGGTGATTCTCCCGCCACCCTTGCGGAACCTAGGGGCGCCAAGCGGCGTAACACTTCACGATCTCGGGATCCGGAGACAACAGTGATCGAATTTTATCTGAACGGGCAACCAGAACTCCTTGAAGGAGTTGACCCAAATTTGAGCATTCTGGAATGGCTTCGCACCAGAAAGCGGCTCACAGGCACCAAAGAGGGCTGCGCCTCGGGTGATTGTGGAGCCTGCACCGTGCTGCTCGGTACGCCGAGCGAAGATGGCGAAACGCACTATCAGAGCATTAATAGCTGTATTGCTCTGATTGGCAGCCTGCACGGACGCCATCTGGTCACGGTGGATGCTCTGCGCGATGAACCGGCGCACCCGGTGCAAACGGCCATGGTCGAATGTCACGGCTCGCAATGTGGCTTTTGTACGCCGGGCTTCATCATGTCGATGGTCGGGCTGCACCGCGAGGTGACAGTGGAAGGGCGCGATTGTGATCAGGAGCGTCTGATCGAAGCGCTGGCCGGTAACCTCTGCCGCTGTACCGGATACCGGCCCATCATCGAAGCCGGACGCCAGTCGATCATCGACAACTCGGCAGCCTGGAACGGCGATGCCCTGTTTGTGAACGCTGCGCAGGAGCCTGCCGGCGCGCAGTCGGTGTCTCTGAACGATGCATCGGGCCGCACCTTTCATGCACCGGTATCGCTGGCTGAACTGCGTGAGCTGCTGGCGGAAAATCCCGCGGCGCGCCTGATGGCCGGCACCACCGATCTGGCGCTGGAAATCACCCAGCAGCTTCTCGATGTGCCGCATCTGGTGGCGGTGGAGCGGGTGCCGGAGCTGCAGCGTCTGAGCAGAACCGAATCCGTGCTTGAGATTGGCGCGGCGGTGACCTTCACCGGTATGGCTGATTTGCTGGTAGGCGATTGGCCGGCATTCGGCCCGCTGCTGGACCGCCTGGCCTCCTTGCAGATACGTAACCGCGGCACATTGGGCGGCAATATTGCCAATGCTTCGCCGATCGGCGATATGCCGCCGCCGTTGCTGGCGCTGGGCGCCGAACTGGTGCTGGACAGCGCCGAGGGTGAACGCCGGGTGGCGCT
The DNA here is from genome assembly GCF_008638305.1 of Pseudomonas profundi. GTDB lineage: Bacteria > Pseudomonadota > Gammaproteobacteria > Pseudomonadales > Pseudomonadaceae > Halopseudomonas > Halopseudomonas profundi. The sequence continues at coordinate 52,685 of NZ_VTPZ01000014.1, read as the reverse complement.
GGATGAGTTTTTCCTTGGCTATCGCAAAACCGCCCTGCGCCCGCAGGAATTCATCCGCAGTGTGCAGATCCCGACGCCGGCGCAGGACGATCGACTGTTCATCTACAAGGTATCCAAACGGCTCGATGACGATATCTCCGCCGTGCTTGGTGCCTTCTGGTTCCGCTTTGCGGGCAATCAGATTGTCGATTGCCGGCTGGCCTATGGCGGCATGGCTGCGACGCCCAAGCGTGCGCAGTCCGCCGAAGCCGCGCTGCGCGGTCAGGCTTTTGATGAGGCTGCCGTCAGCGCTGCAATCAACGCGCTGGCGCAGGACTTCATGCCGCTATCCGATGCGCGTGCTTCGGCCGACTATCGGAGCCAGATTGCCGGCAATCTGCTGCGCCGCGCGCTGCTGGAACACCGCGCCGGCGTCAACGCCAAACCTCTGCTTTCGGTGACCCATCATGCGTAGACTCCCAAGCGAAACGGCTCATCAGCCAGCCGTGGCGGCCGGTCTGGCAGGGCAGAGCGCCCTGCACGACAGCGCCTGGAAACACGTGCGCGGCGAGGCCCGCTACATCGATGACCTGCCCGAACCGGAGGGCCTTTTGCACGCCGCTGTCGGCCATAGCCAGCATGCGCATGCGCGCATTGTGTCGATGGATCTCAGTGCGGTGCGTAACTACCCGGGCGTGGTCGCTGTCGTGACAGTCGACGACGTACCTGGCCATACCGACATTGGTCCGGTGTTTCCGGGCGATCCGGTGCTGGCCGGCGAGCTTGTCGAGCATGTTGGCCAGCCGATCTTTGCAGTGGCCGCAACCAGCCATAACGCAGCGCGTAAAGCGGCGCGCCTGGCGAACGTTGAATACGAACTGCTCGAGCCAGTACTGACGATCGACAAGGCCCTTGAGCAGGCATTTTTTGTTCGTCCTACCAACACCCATCTGCGCGGCAATCCCGACCAGGCGCTCGCTGCAGCACCACATCGGCTGCAAGGCCAGCTGGAGGTGGGCGGCCAGGAGCACTTCTATCTGGAAAGCCAGGCCTGTCTGGTTGAGCCAACCGAAGATGGCGGCATGTTCGTGCATACCTCCAGCCAGCATCCCTCAGAGGTGCAGAAGCTGGTCGCTGAGGTGCTGGGCCTGCCGATTCATGCGGTGCAGGCTGAGGTGCGGCGGATGGGCGGCGGTTTTGGCGGCAAGGAGACGCAGGCTGCGGCGCTCGCCTGCGTCGCCTCGCTGCTGGCGCATGTCACCGGCAAGGCGATCAAGTATCGCCTGTCGCGCGCCGATGACATGGTGCAGACGGGCAAGCGCCATGATTTCTTCAACACCTATGATCTGGGTTTCGATGATAAGGGCGTGATACGCGGCGCCGATATCATGGTCGCCGGACGCTGTGGTTATTCACCGGATCTGTCCGATGCCATCGTCGACCGCGCCATGTTCCATGCGGACAACGCCTATTTTCTGGACCAGGCGCGTGTGACCGGCCACCGCTGCAAGACCCATACGGTGTCCAACACCGCGTTCCGCGGTTTCGGCGGGCCGCAGGGAATGATGATCATCGAGAAGGCCATGGATGACGTCGCCCGCTATCTGCGTCTTGATCCTCTGGAAGTGCGCAAGCGCAACCTGTATGGCGAGGGCCGGGACACCACCCATTACGGTCAGCAGATCGAGCAGCACGTGCTGGCCGAGCTGATCGGTCAGCTGGAAACCAGCTCGGATTATCAGGCGCGGCGTGAGCAGATCAGTGTGTTCAACGCCCAGAGCCCGGTGCTCAAACGGGGGCTGGCGCTCACCCCGGTCAAGTTTGGCATCTCCTTCACCGCCACGCATCTGAACCAGGCTGGCGCGCTGGTGCACATCTATACCGACGGCAGTATCCATATCAACCATGGCGGCACCGAAATGGGCCAGGGGCTCTATATCAAGATTGCCCAGGTCGTCGCCTCGGCGTTTCAGGTGGATGTGAGCTGCGTCGCTGTATCGGCCACACGGACCGACAAGGTGCCCAATACCTCGCCGACCGCCGCTTCTTCAGGCAGCGATCTCAACGGGATGGCGGCGCTGGATGCCTGCGAGAAGATCAAGGCCCGACTGGTGGAATTCGCCGCGGAGCACTGGTCATGCAAGACCGGCGACGTGCGCTTCGAGAACAACGAAGTGGTCATGGCCGAGCAGCGGGTCAGTTGGGGGACCTTCGTCCGCACCGCCTACATGAACCGTATCTCGCTGTCCTCGTCCGGGTTTTACGCCACGCCGAAGATTCATTTCGATTACGCCAAAGGGCATGGCCATCCCTTCCTGTACTACGCCAACGGCGCTGCGTGCTCGGAAGTGCTGGTTGACACCCTGACCGGTGAATACAAGGTCACCCGCGTGGATATCCTGCATGACGTGGGGCAATCGCTTAATCCGGCCATTGATATTGGCCAGATCGAGGGCGGCTTCGTTCAATGCATGGGCTGGCTGACTACTGAAGAGTTGGTGTACAGCCCCGAAGGCCGGCTGATGACGACCGGACCGGCCACCTACAAGATCCCGGCAATTTCCGATACGCCCGCCGATTTCCGCGTGCAGTTGCTGGCGAATAGTCCGAACAACGAGGCGACCATCTTCCGCTCCAAAGCGGTGGGCGAACCGCCTTTCATGCTGGGCATCTCGGTCTGGTGCGCACTGCGCGATGCGGTGGCCAGCCTGACCGATTACCGCTTTAGTCCGCCACTGGACACGCCGGCCACACCTGAGCGGATGCTCGGCGCGGTGAACGCGGCGCAGAGCTGGCTGGCCGCGCAACAGGAGGACCTGTAATGGACAAGCGCATGCCCTGGTATCAGGCCGTCGCCGACTGTGAGGCGCGCGGCGAGCCCTACGTGCTCGTGACTGTTCTGGGTGTGGCGGGCTCGGTGCCACGCGAGCCGGCCAGCAAGATGGTCATTACCGCAGAACACAGCTACGACACCGTCGGCGGTGGCCACCTGGAGTTTCAGATCATGGCCCGTGCGCGCGAGCAACTTGCCGCGCGCCGCTATGAAACGCAGCTGCAGCATTTTCCGCTGGGCGCGAGCCTGGGGCAGTGTTGCGGCGGCAGCGTGTCGGTATTGCTTGAAGGCCAGCCCGGTAGCGAGGCGCGGCTAGTGGTATTTGGCGCGGGCCATGTGGGCCGTGCGCTGATGACCATCATTGGGCAACTGCCCTGGCAGGTGGTCTGGGTTGATTCCCGGGCGGATGCCTTTCCTGAAGCGGCGGACGTGCCCGCCAACGTGCGGCAACACCTGACGGACGATCCTGTTGGCGACGCCAAAGCCCTGTGCGCCGGCAGCCACGTGCTGATCCTGACGCACAACCATCAGCTTGACTACGACCTGTGCCGCGCACTGCTGGATGCAGGCGACGCAACCAGCATCGGCTTGATCGGCTCGCAGACCAAGGCCGAACGCTTCCGGCTGCGCCTGGAACACCGAGGCTATACAGCAGCGCAGATCGCTTCGATCCGTTGTCCGGTTGGGCGCAGCGATGTGCCCGGCAAGCGGCCAATGGAGGTCGCGGTATCCATTTGCGCAGAGTTGTTGTCGCTGGCGGCGACCGACCAGCCCAAAGCCAGACGGCGCGGCGTCAAATGGAACGAGCTGAAGGCGTTGCTGCCAAGCTCTGAAGATACATCCCCAACTCAGCCTGTGGAGGCGCAATGACCCTTGAAGAGATTAACCAGCTGCCCGCCGAAGCGGCGCTGACCCTGTTTCGCGATTGCTGTGCGGCGGACGCCTGGGCGCGACCAATGGCCGAGATGCGACCGTTTCAATCGATAGAGTCGTTGCACAGCGCCGCTCACTCACTGTGGCCGTCCTTGACCGAAGCCGACTGGCTGGAAGCATTCGAGGCGCACCCCAAGATCGGCGACATCAAGAGTCTGCGCAGTAAATACGCCAGCACCGAAGCGATGGCGAGTGGCGAACAGTCCGGTGCCCAGTCCGCCCCTGAACAGGTTCTGATGCGCCTGAAAGAGGGCAACGAAGCCTACGAAGAGAAGTTCGGTTTCATCTTCATTGTCTGCGCCACCGGCAAGAGCGCCCAGGAAATGCTCGCGCTGCTTGAGGCTCGCCTGCCCAATAGCCGGGAAGCGGAAATCGACATTGCCGCTGCCGAGCAGGCAAAAATTACCCATATTCGATTGGACAAACTGCTATGAGCAAAAGCCCCATCACCACTCATATTCTGGATCTCGGTAGCGGACGACCTGCCGCCGACGTGCGCATCGTGCTGGAACGCCAGGGCGAAGCAGGCTGGGAGCAGGTAGCCAGCGCCGTGACCAATCAGGACGGCCGCGTCACTGATGGTTTTGGCGACACATTTTCAGCAGGCATCTACCAGCTCACCTTCGACACCGAGGGGTATTTCACCGCCCAGGGCAAGGAGTGCTTCTATCCTTTCGTGACCATCAGTTTCCGACTTGGCGATCCCGCAGCGCATTATCACGTGCCGCTATTGCTGAATCAGTGGGGCTATTCAACGTACCGGGGTAGCTGATGAGCGTAGCGACGATTCCAGCGCAACCCTTCCCGAAGGGTTGCACCGCAGTGCGGGGGCCGCTGCTGCATTTTCTTGCCGAACCCGGATTGGGTGTGCCCGACCCGACCAGCTATGAATACCTGAACGATGGATTGCTGATCATTGCCGACGGTCGCGTTCTGGCGGTCGGGGAAGCCGAGCGGTTGCTTGCACAGCTGCCGGCCGGCAGTACGGTCGAACACTGGCCGGACAGTCTGATCGTGCCCGGTTTCATCGATACTCACGTGCATATGCCGCAGCTGTCTGTCATGGCAAGTTACGGCACGCAACTGCTCGACTGGCTGGAAACCTACACCTTTCCGGCGGAAGCGCGCTTTGCCGATGCGGACTGGGCAACGGAGCGGGCTGAGCTCTTCGTTGACCTGCTGCTGGCGCACGGTACCACCTCCGGGCTGGTCTTCAGCACCTCGCATGAAGTCGCCACCGAAGCCCTGTTCGCCGCTGCCCATTCGCGCAATATGGCCGTGACCGCCGGCAGGGTGATGATGGACCGACACGCGCCCGATGGCGTGCGCGATACCGCTGAAACAAGCTATATCGAGAGCCGTCGCCTGATTGAACGCTGGCATGGCACCGGCCGTCAGCGCTACGCCGTTACCCCGCGCTTTGCTGCTACCTCAAGTCCTGAGCAGCTGGCGCTGGCCGGTCGGCTGCTGGCGGAAAACCCCGGCGTGTTGATGCAGACCCACTGGGCCGAGAATCAGGCCGAGATTGCCTGGATCAAGGAGCTGTTTCCGGAATGCGAAAGCTATCTGGACGTTTACGATCACTTTGCTCTGCTCGGGCCGACCAGCGTGCTCGCCCACGGTATCCATATCGATGACCGGGATCGCCAACGCCTGCGGGAAACCGGTACGCGCATCGCCTTCTGCCCGACCTCCAATACCTTTCTCGGCAGCGGCTTGTTTGCTCTGGCCAGCGCGCGGGCGGCGGGGGTGAGCGTCGGGCTGGCATCGGATGTGGGTGGCGGCACCAGCCTGTCGATGCTGACCACCATGGCCGAGGCCTACAAGGTATGCCAGCTGCGTCAGCAGTCACTGAATCCCTTCCAGGCCTTCTATATGGCCACGCTCGGCAACGCCGAGGTGCTGCATCAGGCCGATCAGACCGGCAACCTGCAGCCTGGCAAGTACGCTGATTTTCTGGTCCTCGACCGCGCCGCCAGCCCGATGCTGAAGATGAAAGCCACAGCGGCTGGTGATCTGCAGGGCATCCTGTTTGACCTGATGATCCTCGGCGATGACCGCGCCATCCAACGCACCTATGTTGCCGGCCAGTGCCGGTACGATCGTGATACTGCACAAGGAGTTGTACTGAATGCATGCGTATCTGGCTGAGTGGCTGAGTCTGATCATCCGCTGGTTTCATGTGATCGCCGGCGTAGCCTGGATCGGCGCCTCGTTTTATTTCATCTGGCTGGACAACCATCTGCGCGAACCGCCGCAATGGAAGAAGGACAAGGGCATCAAGGGTGACCTGTGGGCCATCCATGGCGGCGGCATCTATGAGGTTGCCAAGTACCAGCTTGCGCCGGAGAAAATGCCCGGCGAGCTGCACTGGTTCAAGTGGGAGGCCTACAGCACTTTTATCAGCGGCATGGCGCTGCTGTTTGCAGTGTATTACTTCGGCAATCCAGGCTATCTGATTGATACCAGCAAGGCGGCGTTGAGCGCGGGCGAGGCGATCGCCATCGGGCTCGGCACGCTGGCCGTGGTCATGCTGGTGTACGAGACGCTGATTCGCAGCCCGCTGGCCCGGCACGGGATGGCCTTCGGCGCAGTGCTTTACGGCCTGCTGGTGCTGGTTGCCTGGGGCCTGTTTCAGGTATTCGCCGGGCGCGGCGCTTACATCCACGTAGGCGCAGTAGTCGGGACCATCATGGTCGCCAACGTCTTTCTCGGCATCATGCCGGCGCAGCGCGCGCTGGTTGATGCCATCGAGAAAGGTCAGGAGCCGGGTGCCCGCGTCGCGCAACTCGCCGCACGTGCCAAGCTGCGGTCGGTGCATAACAACTACATGACGCTGCCGGTCATCTTCATCATGATCAGCAACCACTATCCGATGCTGTATAGCCACGCCCACGGCTGGGCGATTCTGGCGGCGATCGGTTTTATCACGGCCTTCGCCCGGCATTTTTTCAATCTGCGGCATCACGGCGTGACGCGTCCGTCGATTCTCGTCATCAGTGCATTATTGACGGTGATACTGATCTGGCTCGTTGCACCGACGCGCGATGCAACGGACGGATCAACTGGCGGCAGCGTCAGCGACGACAGGGTCATGTCGCTGCTCAATAATCATTGTGTGGCTTGCCACAGTACTGCTCCGGCGCATCCTGCATTCCAGGCACCGCCCGCGGGAATAGTGCTCGATCAACTGGCGGCACTCAGGCAGCACGAAGCCAAGGTGCGTCAGTCTGCGGTGGAGACGCATTACATGCCGCTGGGTAACGTAACGGGGATGACTGACGAAGAACGCGGCGAACTGGGGCAATGGTTGAGCGATAACAGGTAGGAACATAAGCGCCCCGGTTGGTGCACAACCGGGGCGCTCAACACATCAGGGTTTGGCTTTTTCTGCGAAGTTCGCCTGAATCCTTTGCAGAAGATAGTCCGCCGCGGAGATCGGTTCGTACTTGCCCGCCGGGCCCTGAATCATCACATCCTTGTTCGCTTGACAGAAGAACGCGAGGCTGTAGCGTGGCCCGCGGTATTCGCCTGGCTTGGGCATGCGTACCCGGTGCAGGGTCGACTTGAGCTGGTCATCACTCCAGCGCATCAACATATCGCCGACGTTACAGGTGATCACGCCTTCATGCGGGATGACCGAATGCCACACCCGGTTATCGCCGGCACCTTCAGCGTCCTTGCCGGGGCTGACCTGCAATCCGCCCTGGCCCTCCTGTTGGAACACCATGGAAAGGCAGTCGTAATCGGTATGCGCACCTGCCCGCCAGAGACTGGCATCGAGCTCGTCTTCGGGCAGGGGCAGATAATGCAGCAGGCGGAGTGTGCTCTGGTATTCCGCTCGGGAGCGGTCATGCGCCTGGGTAAAGAAATCGCGCTCGAAGCCCAGTCGCTCGGCGAAACACGACAGCACCTGCATGCCGATCTGCCAGGACCGGTACTCAAAATCCAGCATCACCCGCTGGAATTCCGGTACGGCAGTCTGATTGGGCCATAGATCATTCATATGCGGCAGGGTGATCTGGAAGGATTCCTTCTGATCCGCGGTGCGGGTAGAAGGGCGCACCTGTGACATGAATTCCCATCCGGTATTCAGGCCCTTCTTGAGCGCAAAGGCTGCTTTCTGCTCACTCGGTAACTCGAAGAAGGCTTCGGATAACCGGAATGCCCGGTGGATCTGTTCCGAGGGCAAACCGTGATTCACCAGCTGAAAAAAGCCCACCTCCGTGGCAGCACTCCATAACTGATCGGTGATCTCCTCTCGCCGGCTATCAAAATCGGTCAGGTCGATCATCGGGATTTCTCCCGCCGTTTCCACGCCGAAGCCGCCAAAAGTGGTTTCCAGCTGAAGCTCTTTGAGTCCGTATTCCTGGGTAGGGGTATTAACCATGATGTTCTCCGAGTAGCACCCGTGGTGGGTGAGGGCAGCGGAGGCCTGCAAAGGGGAGGGGAATTCCTGCACCGTTGTGGCCACCGACCATAACTGAGCAATGACCTGGGCTTCGCCCTGCCAGCTTCTACTCAAGCTCGGGATCCGAAGATCCGCCTCGATCAGAAAGCATGAATCAGGCCAAATCCCTTTCAGCCTTGCCCAGCGCTTTCAACCGCCCAATTGATAAAAAGAGGGCCGACGTCGCGCACCCGAAGGGAGCAAAAGCTGACCGCTTGCACCAAATTTGCTCCATCAGAAGGACCTGTTGGTCTGTGGCTCGCAGGATCTGGTGGGTAACGCGCCACCGCAGTTGGAAAGGAAATTGCACTTACGATGTGTGCAACTAGCTGAGTAGAAGCGGTCAGGAGGCTTGCTCCGGGACATTGCTCGTCGATTGGAAAACAGGAGTGATTCATGTCTTACCTGATCAAGAATGCCGAGGCGTGCTTTAACCATGGAAATGCCACCGGCGGTACTGCCACGGCGGGCGACATCCGCATCCGCGACGGCCGAATAACCGAGATGGGCATTGGGCTGTTGCCTGGCGCAGAACCTGAACAGATTATCGACGCCAGTGGCTGTGTGGTGTGGCCTGGGTTGGTCAATACGCACCACCATTTGGCGCAGTCCATCATGAAGGGCGTGCCAGCCGGCCTGAACCAGAACCTCGGCGACTGGCTCGGCTCCGTACCCTATCGCTTCTGGCCCAAGGTCACGCCGCAACTGATGTATCACGCTGCACGGTTGGGGCTGTACGAGCTGCTGCGCTCGGGCGCGACCACCTGCGCCGATCACCATTACCTGTACCACTCAACCACTACACCCGAACTCGAGGACGCTGTTTGGCAAGCGGCTGAAGAACTGGGCATCCGTCTGGTGTTATGTCGCGGCAGTGCGACGGAGGCGGGCACGCACCAGGGCATGCTTGAGCATGGCATCGAGCCGGAATCACTCGACCAGGTTCTGAACCGCCTTGAGCATACCCGGAGCCGTTATCACCAACCCGGACCGGACGCCATGCGCAAGCTGGTGGTGGCGCCTACCAGCCTGATCCATTCGAGTTCGGTGGATGGCCTCAAAGCGCAGGCTGCCTATGCTCGCGAGTTCGGTCTGGGCATGCACTCGCATCTGCTGGAGGTAGGTTTTGACGAGCAGCAGGCACGCCAGAAATACGGTAAGAGCGCCATTGATCATGCGGAGGACTGTGGCTGGCTGGGACAGGATGTCTGGTACGCGCATCTGGTGCATTGCGATGCGCACGCCATTTCACGCTTGGCCGCAACGGGCACTGCCATATCGCATTGCCCGACCTCCAATTGCCGGCTGGGCAGCGGTGTCGCGCCAGTGCACGCAATGCAGGCTGCCGGGGTAAAGATCACACTGGGCGTGGATGGATCGGCCTCGGCGGAGTCGGGCTCAATGCTTCAGGAGCTGAATCTTGCATGGCTGATCCACCGCGCCTTGCACGGTCCGGAAGCAACATCACTGGAAGACGTTCTGAAATGGGGCAGCCGTAACGGGGCCGAGCTATTGGGTTTGCATAGCGTTGGTGAGATTGCCGTCGGAATGGACGCCGATCTGGTGCTCTACGACATCAATCGGCCGCGCTTCGCCAGCGTGCATTACCCATTGATGGCACCCCTGATGTGCGGCGAGCCGGCATCGGTAAAGCATAGCTTCGTCAAAGGGCGGGCAGTGGTAGCGGGGGGCGAGGTGCTCGGGCTGGATGAGAAAGAACTCACTGCCCGCGTAAAAGAATCCGTGGCTCAGCTGCTGGCATCCTGATAACCAGAAAGACCCCGGCGCAAGCGCCGGGGTCTTGGGGATACAACAGCGTTACTGCGGGATAGTGGCGTCAATGCCTTCGACGTACCAGTTCATCTCAGCCAGTTCCTGTTGGCTCAGATGCTCGCCTTCCTTCACCTTCAGCTCGCCAGCCTGGTTATTCAGAGGGCCGCTGAAAGGGTGGAATTCGCCGCTACCGATCGACTTGACGAGGTCATCCACCTGGGTGCGCTGCGCTTCGGTCAAGCGGTCGCTGATCGCTGCGATCTTGATCACGTCGTCCGAGATGCCGCCCCAGTAATCTTCTGATTTCCAAGTATCATCCATAACGGCCTGGACCTGTTTGATGTAGTAAGGGCCCCAATCGTTTACCACTGACAGCAGGTGCGCCTCGGGTGCGAAGTGACTCATGTCAGAGGCCTGACCCACGCCCCACTTGCCACGTTTCTTCGCCGCGAGCAGCGGCGCAGGGCTGTCGGTATGCTGAACGATCACGTCGACACCCTGATCCATCAGTGTATTAGCCGCATCCGCTTCCTTGGCCGGATCGAACCAGGTATTTACCCACACCACCTTCATCTCAACGTCAGGATTGACCGCCTTCGCGCCGAGGTAGGTGGCGTTGATGTCGCGGATAACTTCAGGAATAGGGAAGGACGCGATATAGCCGATGGTATCCGACTCGGTTACCAGACCCGCCGCAGTGCCCGTGACATAGCGGCCCTCGTAGGTGACAGACAGGTAGGTGCCAAGGTTGTCGGCCTGTTTGTAGCCGGTGGCATGCATGAAGGTCTTGTCCGGATAGTCCGCCGCCACGCGCGCGGTGGGGTTCATGAATCCGAAAGACGTAGTGAAGATCAGGTCGTTGCCGGCCTGGGCCAGGCGACGGATCGTACGCTCTGCATCCGCACCTTCGTTCACATTTTCTACGTAAGTGGTCTGAACCGCCTCGCCGAAATGTTCTTCAACCGCGAGCCGACCCTGATCATGCTGATAACTCCATCCGTGATCACCGATGGGGCCGACATATACGAAGCCAATTTTCAGTGGATCATCCGCCAGCACCTGGGTCGAAAAAGCCAACGCAGCCGCTAAGGCCAGTTTCTGCTTCAAGCTCATCGCACATCTCCTGATATCTGTTTTGGTCATGCCATTCGCTTTCGGCGATTCGCACTCGCATAAGCTCAAGCAAAAAGCTGGCCAATTGATCAGGAAAGTTGTTTGGGGGAGGACCAAGGAAAAGATAATCAGAAACGAGAGCTGGCTCTCAGGTAATGCATTCTTTGACTATAGTCTCTGATGTGAGCCAGAAGGCTCATTAGATCAACAATAATAAAACGGAACTATTGCCATGAAACCATTCTTAGCTACGAGGCTGTCGGTGCGGCAGCTGCTCATTTTCCCCTTATGTCTCGCTGGTGCTGTCGGACTTTCGGGCTGTCTCGACAGCTCCAGCAGTTCAAGCAGGGCTCCTGACCCGGTTCTGCCGCCTGACAGTCCGACGATCCCAGAGCTCCCCGCCGAGGTATTGCGGCCGCTCGTTTTCGTGCACGGAACCGCGGGGTCGGCGTCCCAGTATCAGACGCAGGCCATGCGATTTGATAGCAATGGCTATTCTGCGGATTACGTGTCGGCTTTCGAATACAGCACCAATGGACTGCCCATCATTCTCGCGGCGCGAGACGGCGCGTTGAGCGAAGCGCTTGATGCGCATATTGAGCGTGTATTGGCCGAGCATAGTGCCGACAAGGTCAATATCGCTTGTCATTCCCTCGGTACAGCCGTCTGTGGCCATTACCTCAATGATCAGCAGCGTGCCGCCAAGGTTAATGCCTATGTCGCTCTGGATGGCGCAGGCGGCACGGGCCCGGATACTACCTGCCCGGGCGAAGAGGGCTGGCGCGCGCCCTGCCTGGGCATCTTCGTCGATCCCGAGCGCACGATCGGACCCAATAACGTACACCTTCCGGACGAGACCCACGTCCAGGCGGCGACATCCGCCGCATCCTTTGCCGCGCAGTTCGAGTTCTTCACCGGGCAGGAGCCGACCACGACGGACATCGTGGTAGAGGAGGGCGAAGTCGCCATCTCGGGCAGAGCGGTGTACTTCCCGGCGAACGAGGGCGCAAATGGCAGCACGCTTCGAGTCTGGGAAATCGATTCCGATAGCGGAGAGAGGCTGGCCAACGAGCCGCTTGATAGCTTCGCTATCGATGCGACAGGGGAGTGGGGGCCGGTGGATCTTGTGACCGGCGCACATTACGAATTCGAATTGCAGCGGCCGGATCGCGCCACGCATCACTTCTATCGGCAGCCATTCCTGCGCGCATCGGAACTGGTGCGGTTCAATACCTCTGCTGCCGGGTCGGAGATCGAGGCCAACACCAATTCAGGTCCCGAACATGCGGCGCTGGTCATCTCACGTGATCTGGAGTGGTATGTGGACAATGGTGAGCAGACAGACATTCTGGAGATCTCGACCGTCAGCCCGCTGCAGGGCGACCAACCCGTATTCAATTTGATAACCCCGGAGATGGGCAACGGTAACATCGGCATCCATGTGCATGACGACGTCGCGACGCCGCGGGAGACCACCGGTGCACTGCTGGCCTATTTCCACGCGCAGATCTTCCAGACCGGTGCGGATGTGTTCATGCCTGGCGATCCGGACCCGGATGGTTACATCAGCATCGTCAGCAGCCCGCGCGGCGATACCGAGCGCAAACAGCAGCTCAACGTACCCAACTGGGCCTCGTCCGAACATCGGATTTCATTGACCTTCAATGATTTCGTGCAGGATTGAGCATTAAAGTGTTGCACCTGCCGCCCCGCCTTTGTGCGGGGCGGTTTGCATTCAGCTTAGCGCCCTGATTAGCTCGGCCTTACTGATCTGCGAACGTTGATTGAAATTCCGCTCGCGGGATCCTTGCACGACCTCGCCGCGGGCGTCGTCGCTCAGCAACGTTCTACCCGAGCTGTTGCGTTCAGTGCCTTTGTGAGAGAGCTGCCTTGTGAGATGAGCCGTAAGATGGGCCGAGGCCTTGCGGTCGGCGCTTTCGCGGTGCTGCTCTTCGACTGGTCTTAACGACTCTTGCGGCAAAGAAGGGGGACAGTTTTTTTTCAAACCGGCCGCTTTTCGCCTATAGCCACCGGTCAGTACAGGCTGCTATCGGCCAAAAGCAGCCATTGAGCGTCGACAAACTAACGGGCGATTCAAGGTCGCGTCTGAACTACTCTCTTCATAAAGAGCAACCTGGCCGATAAAGCTGAGAAGCTGAACCAAAGCTGTCGTGGAGCACCTTGTACAGTGAGGGGTGGATAGGCCGTACTGTTGTAGCAGTTCGGAGAACTGAAGACTATGAGTCCAGAATGTCATTGAAGTATCCGAGGTACATTGGCTGTTCAAAACCACCGAACTTTGGAAGCCATTCTTCATCCGTCGCCGGGTCGATCTCGAAGCGGTAGCTGGTAGTCGAGAAGATAACCTGAGCGTTATTTTTTAGAGCCACTACTTTGAGCTCTTTGATGTACGCATCCAGATCCTCTGAGTGAATCTCCTGCTGCCGAGGGGTATCAAATATCAATGTTCGGAAGGGCGAGGTTGGATTGCCGGTGCAGATTTCAAATAGCGCAGCGTGGAATGCTAGCACCGTACGAGCCTTAGAGCTTCCTTTGATGATCCCAAGCTTCTCAGAGCCAAGAATTGGCTTCAGATCACTGTCGATCTGGATCTCTCTGGAGATGTTCTTGGAGTTTAGGATGTCGAGCCAACGGGCCATTTTCTCGGCTAACGCGAGCTTGAATCGCATTACATCCGGAGATTGCTCTCTGGTTTTTCCGAGAGACTCTAGCTCGTTTTGAACCGCCTCTCGCCGATTCAGCAGTTCGAGGTGCTTACCTTCTTGGCTCTTGTATTTCTGTTGTTGACCTTTTTCGAGCTCTAACTCGAAGAGTTCGGAGGCAATTTTACTGATCGCCTCAATGAACATCTCAATCCCTGCTTCGCGCTCTGCAATCCCTCTCTTTGCGGAAAGATCAGCGATTTGTCCTTCTAGCCAAGTCATCTTGGTCTGCAGAGCTTCAGCCTGCTGTATTTTCGCGACGGTCACGGCTTCGAGGTCTTTCAGCTGATCTTTGAGATAAAGCAGGCTTTTGCCATACGAGTCAGAGCTGACGAGAAACATCCCGCACGAGGGTGTTGTGCATATTTCGCTAAAAGAAATGAATGCACGGCGAGCTTCTTCATTCAAATCGAGGGTCTCGATTTCGCTGTCGATCTCATCTCGTATTTGAGACGAACTGCGAATCCTCGACTCTAGGGTTATATGCTGTGAGGCCATCTCTCGGTGCTGGCGACGAAGATCGGTAATCAAGAAGTCGAAGCTATTTAATGTCTCGCTTTTAATGTCCTTGGTCGTCTTCAACTCATCAAGACGAGCTTTGAGTGAGGTAATATCACGCTCAATATCTGCTTCAAGTCGTGTAGCGGCTGGGAGGTCTTGTCGCAGCCTCTCCATAAGCTTACGGCTATCTGTGATAGTCTTATCCAGGTAGTCGAGCTCTTTTTTTAGATTGATCGTCTTTTTGGCCGCGTCGAATGAGCTTCTGGCAGGGAGGCCCACGGCTAGGCGAATCATTTCGGAATACTGAGCTTTAATAAAGTTATGTCGCGGCGGAACGTAATAGTCCGAATAACCGGTGTCCTGGTCTAGATAAAATAATGGCAGTATCGCCGAGAAAAACGGAATTGTAGCGGTGTTACTATTGGTAGTCAGACGCTCAGACCTTAGGTTTAAGATGCCCAGCATGAACCTGGAAAAGTCTTCATCGTTATAGAAGCGATTGATAGTTCTGCCGTCGCTGCTAACGGTGATGTCGTATTTCTCTCCTACCTTCCGCTCAAAGGAAAATAAGTTAGTGTTTATATTTACTCGCAGGACGACCTTTCCAGTATTCCGAATGATGTCTTCACGAAACTGAACGTCTAATCCGAGACAAAACATGATGGATTGGATTAGCGGTGTTTTCCCACTTCCGTTAAGGGCAAATAGCTGAGTAACAGATTTACCAAACCTCAGCTCTTGAGAGGCCCATCCACCACCTTGGCTTGCAAAGAACTGTAGTGATTCAAATTTCATCTAGTTTGGCCTCGATGTCTCGTTCCTTGCAGATATTTCTATATGATCTTTTGATGGTTAAGAGCGCCACGCAAAGGTGGCTTTCTTCGCTCATAACTTTGTCTATGAATTTCTTGCCAGGCTCTGTGGCATCGATCCGAGAGTTGTGTTTGTTAACGGCGACCATTCCAGCGTCTTCCAAGAATGTCAGCGCCTTAATTGTTCTTACTCTTAAGTTCGCAGACCAACCTAGTTCCTGCGTTGAACCCTTGAAACTGGCAATACTCTGTTCAAAACACTGCCCAACCAGCATGCCAATGTCGTTACGTTTAGGCTTTGCTTGGCTACGTGCGAGTAAAATTATGGTCAGTGCAATTAATGGGATATGAAATAAAGTCTCATTACCCAAAACGTCAGACCTGTTTCTTGGCGAGTACGAGAAATTAAGACTTTGGGACTCAGTGCTTGCTGCAGCCACAGCTTCACGGAAATTCATGAAGACTCTCCTTTCACGATTTCAGACAGTACGGCTCCAAAAACTAATTCTTCAGTTAGGTCATTGCGGTCTAATAGCATGCGAAGATTAGTTGTGAGTTTGACGACCGCGCCTGTTATTGTCTTCATGTCTATTTTTCCGACAGCCAGATTGTCTGTCAGACTTGTTATTTCATCCATCAGCTCAAGTAGTTTTAGCTCTTGGATTGTGTGCCTGTTAACTCGATACCAGGTTTCCCACTGCGACTTGAAGTTTGCAAACGAGTTAAGCGTTTCTTCTTTATAGTTGTTTCGCTTTAATACGCGCTGAAGAATCGAAACGCTTTTAATAGCGTTCGGGTCGCCGCCATTTCTGAGGAGATAATAGGCCGGGCGAGAAATGGCAAGGATGTCGAGCATGTCATCGAGGGTCACACTCGCTTTATCATTAAGCATATCCTCGGTCATGCTGTCCTTTATTTCTTCTGATGATTTGCTTTCTATTAGTGATAGAAGCTGAATGATCAGAAGCCGAACCTCTTTCGGAGTTAAATTGATTTCACTGTATTTGTAAATTTGACTATGTGCGCTTGAAACGAAGTTATCGTCCTCATCGTTCAAAATTTGCTGGCGAGGCGCTAGCTTTAGGTGGGACAGGAAGTCGAGAACTTCTTTGTCGGTCTTTGCTGCCAGACTTGGTACAAGATCTTTAGTTTCAGTTATGAGCGTTGCCGTGTGTTTGGATACAACATTGCCGGATTGTGCGTCGTTGACCAACCCTTCGACATCATCGTCGAAGTTGATGTTAGTTAAGATGACGAGAGAGTGGCAGGTGTCACCGAAGTTATCTACGTGTAACAACATCTTGCCGGCAAAGCTGTTGGGTAAATCGTGGCCGTTTTTTTTGGTTTTCTTGATGCCAAATATCTCTAGGATATTGTAAAGATGGTTCTGCTTTGTCTTTGTTTTGACCTGTACGAAGCGGTAGTAAATCTCCCCGCCGTCCACAAACTTGACCACGTAATCTTCGTGGTAGTCGCAAAAGACTCGTTCAATGGCGCAGTCTTCGAGGAGTGCTAAGCATTCTAGGCTTGCGGCTTTGAACTGGGCCTTAAATCGGTGAATGGTATCTCTACCGTTCAACTCGCGAGCCTTAACCTCATGAAGTTTCATAAATAGCGCTCAGCGTTCTTTGTCGGATTGGAGCCGGCTGTTCTGAACGGTTGAGAAGCGCTGCAGTTGCGTGCCCCCCAAACGGTTCGGCGGCACACATGGCATTTAGTGAGGGGAGGGGCGTGTTCGGATGTGATCGCGATAGCAACAAGCTGCCGGGCTTGAGTAGCGCGATGTCGTGAGCGCAGATATTCAGAATTAGCTTCCATTGCTAAGGCCCTTGGGGCTGATGTTCTTTCAGTTAGTGCATCATATGCGGCTGATTGCCATCAGTAAACGATGTTGGGCGATCTAGGTTGCCGCACACAATCTACTCACTCTGTGTGATAGATGATTATGTTGGCACTGTCCGGTGCCTTGTACTTG
Source organism: Pseudomonas profundi (assembly GCF_008638305.1). Classification (GTDB taxonomy): domain Bacteria; phylum Pseudomonadota; class Gammaproteobacteria; order Pseudomonadales; family Pseudomonadaceae; genus Halopseudomonas; species Halopseudomonas profundi. The sequence continues at coordinate 35,593 of NZ_VTPZ01000014.1, read as the reverse complement.
GCAAGAAACCGCAGCCCCCTGATCGTGCCGGTGTGCTGTTCGCCGTCTGGGATCGTATTTAAGACGAGTAGGTGTTTGTCAGAGGTCCGTTTCTGCCCCGCCCTGAAAGGCTGCTTTTGGCCGATAGCAGCCTGTACCGACGGGCAGGTAACGGCCAAAGCCGCCGCCTCGAAAGGCGGCAACTTTTCTTCAGCGATTCACATCAACCCGCACGACCTTGTTGTACTGGCGGTAATCGAATTCTCCGGTAGCCTCGCCTTCGGCATTCATTAGCGGGAAAGCGTACCGAGGCGTCATGACGACCTCATAGTCGTACTCACCCTTTGGGCGGACATCGACCTCCATGAAGCCGTAATGCTTGCCGCCGTCGACCAATTGATTTCCATTCCATTGCTCCGGGGCGTCACCGTGGGCGCTCCAATGGCTTGCCTGCGCCTCGGGTGGCAATAGGTCGTAAGGAACGTAGCTGGTGGTCGGGTAGTAGCCGGGGCCGCGTAGACCATCGCCTGCGAAACCCACATCCCAGTAGTGCACACCGTCAAGCTCGACATACTCGAGCAATTCGTCGTGCCCCGATATCACGCCGGTCACGCCGTAACGTGTAAACAACTCGTGATAGACACGCATGGGCATGCCTGACTGGTTGTCCTCGTTATTGGCGATGCCCGCCGACCCCGACATCAAACTGTGGACGCCTGTGCCAAACGCAGTGTGATGGAACTGTACAAAAATAACCTGACCCTGGGCCTGGGCGTCGGCAAGTTCTCGTACGGCCCAGTTCCACTGTTCGCTGTTGCGGTTGAAATCGGGAATACGGGCCTCCGCGCCGTTGAGCAACAAGTTGGTGTCGCGTGCCGGATCGCTGTCGTCTCCGTTTGATGAGTCTAAGGTGACGACTGTTACCGGGCCGTAGTCGACCCGGTAATAACGTTTTTGATGGCGACTGTCGCCCGCCTGGTTGCTCGGCAGCTCCCAGTAGCTGTTCCATTTGTCGTAGGACAGGGTCGCCGCAGCAGTAGTGTATCCGCCGCCCTCTGGATGCCAGTAATTCTCATGGTTGCCCAGCGCCGGGAAAATTGGGGTACTCGAAGCGATACCGCCCCACTCACCGGCGGTATGGCGCCAGAATTCGTCCCAGTCCAACTGACGGCCACCTTTCTCAACGAGGTCGCCCGCTATCAACCAGAAGTCAGGGCCGCGAGACGAAGCGTAATTGAGATTGGCGCGGAACCCGTCTGTTTGATCCACTGGGTACTGTCGGCTTTCAGTGCCTGGTTCTGTGCCAAGCTTGTCGCCGCCTGACATGACGCTACTGGCAGACCAGGCCACCGTTTTATTGGTCGACTCCGGCTCGGTCTCCATATCCGACATGGCCAGAAACCTCACATTGGCGCGAGCGCCAGGCGCTGGGGCGGTGGCCAGTGTTGCACTCAAGACATCGTTGCCTGGCTGCGATACCGAGTATGCATACTCAGTCCCTGGCTGCAGTCCTTCTACCCGAACATGGTGCCGATATGGCAGCGCAGGCGCCGCGTCTGCAGGGACATCTGCGTGCGTGGCACTGAAATTGGTCTCGCCGTGAATATAGGCCACCTCGACCTCTCCATAACCGAGGTTTTCAGCGAGTACGGGTTCTGAGATAAAAGTGCCCACGCCCTCTACCTTCAGCTCACCGGGGACCTCTGAATCGGTAAACCACACGACGCTGATGGCGGACTCAGTAGGGTGTTGCAAATACGGCTGGACGCGGAAGCGCGAGGTCTCGGTCGCAGGATTTCCTACGGAGCCATCTGCTGCGGGCGGGGCGGTGGTCGAGGATGACGACGAGCTGTCCAGACACCCAACGAGAAAAGCAGGCGCGAGCCCGGCAAGTAAAGCCAACTGAAATATCTTCATGACTGCCTTCAGCATCTGAGATGGAAGCGCAGACCATAACGGCAGTGCATGACATTGATATTGCGGTGAAGTGGCGAAGTAGAGACACGAGCGGGTTGGCCCTGGAAGTGACGGCGTTGGCGCCTGCGGTCTATGACCGCGCGTGCAACGGATGGGTATGTCTGCTTCCCGTGGGCCAGCACGTTCGCCCAGCAAAGCGCCATCGTACTCACTGTAATCAGTGGCTTAATGAGGTGGGCCTTCATGGTCTGGCATGAGATTCCGCTTGCCGAGGTCGGTTCCTGGCCGAAAGTGGACTGAGTCAGCAGACCCTAACTGCCCCAATGACAATGCACAAAATAGGGGTCAGATGATGCCCCCAATTACTCTTTTAAGCGCAAAAAAAGAGGGCGCAATGCGCCCTCTGGTTAGCCACTTATGGAGTGACCGGTTTTGTAACCTGTCTGTCCAGCATATCCTTGCCCAGCCGGCGCCAGGTCAAGAGGAAGCACAGAGCGCTGACGAAGTACAAGCAGGCCATTATGATCATGGAGGTTTGCAGACTTTGTGCGTAGACCTGTCCACAGACGTCCTGCAGGTTCTGGTTCAGTTGACCGATTACGGCGGGGTGACACTGATTTCGCGCCAGTTCGCCCGCCGCAACCCCGAGCTCGGCGACGCCGGACTTGAAAAAGATGTCGGAGATTGCGCCAATGAACAGCGGACCGAAGCCGTAGCCAAACAGGTTAACGAGAAGCAGCATCACTGCCGTGGCCATTGCGCGCACACGCATGCTTACCACGCCCTGGCCGATCGTGTACTGAGCGGCTAGATAGCCGTACTTCACAAAGCCGCCGATGACCAGGCCGATTGCAGCGTAGAGCAGATTGTCGGTGGTAAAGGCGAAAATATAAAAAGGAACCGACAATGCCAGGCCCACCGCCGGTACCCAGGCGATGGCGCCCGGGTGCTTCTTGTAAATCCTGGTCGCTAGCCAACCGGTGGCGAAGGTGCCAACGGCCGCGGACAGTGCTACCGGCGTGTTGATCCAGATCGCTGCCTGACCGGCGGTGATTTCGTAGGTGCGGACCAGAAAGAGCGACTGGAACGAGGAGATACCGTAACCGCAGAAAGCGGCAATGGTGGCGCCGGCGGTCATCAGCCAGAAAGCAGGCTTGCCCATCAGCTCGTGGATAGCCTCGCCCAGGCTGGCTCGTTCTTTTTGCGCGGCTTGCTGCGGATCGGTGTAGCCGCGCGGCGGCTCCTTGACCGTCAATTTGAAAACAAGGGCGACCAGCAAGCCCGGCAAACCGACGACGAAAAAGGCGGTGCGCCAGTCGAACATGTCGGTAACCCAACCGCCAATTATGTTGGCGAACATGGTGCCGAGTGTTACGCCCATGGCGTAGAAGCCCAGCGCCTGGGATCGTTCACGCGGAATGAAATAATCCGCGATCAGGGAGTTGGCCGGTGGCGTACAGCCTGCCTCGCCGATACCCACACCGACGCGGCACATCAGCAGAATCCAGAACGCGCCGATGGTCACCGAGCCAATGGTGACTTCCGTCGCCAGGCCGCAGAGCGCCGTCATCACCGACCACAGGGCTACGCAGACGGTCATTATCCATACGCGATGGGCGACATCAGCAAAGCGCGCTAGCGGGATGCCCACGGCTGTGTAGAGCAGGGCGAAGCCGAAGCCAGTGAGAAGCCCGAACTGAGTGTCGGAAATCCCGAGGTCCGGCACCAGATCGGGACCGACGACCGCAAGCAGCGCGCGGTCGACGAAATTCAAGATGTAGATCAGTGTCAGCGCGAATAGCACATAATTGCGGTACGCCTTGGAGCCGTAGCCAACCAAATGGCCTTGCGTCCCCCCATCTTTGGCAGTGATGGCACTCATGGACAACCCCTTCTAAGTACGTTGTTAAAGATATACGCGGACTGTAATCGCACCTTGTGATCACTTGCTCCAGGCGGTGCCTGGCTGGCCTTGAGAACAGGCGAGAGTCCTTTGCGGCAAGTCGAGCCCGGCCGGTATAGTGACATCGTGGGTACGGCGCCGCACAGAATCTTTGGATCTGTCGCGAGCCATATTCAGGGGATGAATACCAGAACTCGGGGAATCATGAGCATCACCTCGACGCGTGACACAACGGCGCAGCAGCTGAGCGGCCTGGCGCGCGAGCCAAACAGCAATCATGGATACCTGACAGCAATCCATGAGCAAATGGCAACGTATCATTAATGCGGCAATGCGGCGCGTTGCTGAAACTCAGCCAAGGAGCATACGCTGACGATTCAGACGTCCGCTTATTGGCCGATCGCCGCCTGTCGCTGATGATAGGCAAACTAAAGCCTCATGGGGATTTTCGTGTCCCCTCACCCGTTAGTTTCCGGATGCCTTCGTTTCCCCCAGAATTCTTACTGCATCCCTGGCAGGAGGAAGGCCAAATACCCTCGCATAATCCCGGCTGAATTGCGTCGGGCTTTCATAGCCCACTTCGAAAGCTGCGGCCGTGACACTTTTTCCGCTGCTTACCATGAGCATCCGAGCCTGGAGTAAACGCACCCTTTTCTGATACTGCAGCGGGCTCAGGGTAGTCACTGCTTTGAAGTGACGGTGAAAGGCCGAGACGCTCATTGCGGCTTTCTGCGCCAGGCTTTCAACCCTGATGGGTTCGGCAAACTCCTGGCGAATCCACTGGATGGCGAGATTTACCCGGGCCATGGCGGTATCCGGGGCCGCGATTTCCCGCAGCATCCATCCAAGGGGGCCTTGCAGTACGCGGAACAAAATTTCGCGCTCATACGCGGGAGCGAGCGCTGCGATGGCTTCAGGGTCATCCATCAGCCGCAACATACGCACCCAGGCATCCATCAGCTCGGGCGTAACGGCGGCTACCGAGAAACCAGGGTCGCTTTCGTTGCGTCCGGCAGGTTTGGGCAAGTCTGCGAGCAGCGTGGATAACACGGCGGGATCGAGCGTCAGGCTGACCGCCAAGTAGGGATCGCCTGATGCAGAAGAGTGCACCGTACCGACCGCCGGCAAATCGACGGACATGACGAAATAGGTCGCCGGGTCATATCGCAGCGTGCTGTCGCCCACTGTCATGGTTTTGCTGCCTTGCAGGATCAGGTTGATCATCGGGTCATAGACCGCTGCCAGCATGTGCTCAGGAACCTTTCCCTGAACCATGGCGACGCGCGGAATTCCCGTCTCTGTGCGGCGGTTCTCGGCCTTGGCAGCTAGAACGCGAAGTTCATTCAGCTGGTTATTCATATTGGCCATGCTGAATGGAGGGCAGGTGCAGTGCAAGTAAAAAGCAGAAACAGGCAGGTTTCGAGTAGGAACGGCTGCGCTCGCGATGACGATGCCCCTTAGTCTGGAACGCGTGGATCAACGCTCAGACCATTGAGGTCGCGGGCGGTTACATCATCTGAACAATCGAGGACTTTGCCGTGCTGGATCACATATTTTTGTCTGTGAGTGACATTGAGCGCTCCATCCAATTCTACGAGGGGGCCTTGATGCCCCTTGGTATCACCGCGCGCCTGGACTTCGATGGCAAAGATGGCCCGCCTGGGCATCCGGACCTGAAGGGCTTTGGTGCCCATGGCCGGATGTTCTTCTGGTTGCGCAAGGGTGAAGTTGAAGGGCGAGCTGTGCACGTTGGCTTTGTGGCAAACAGCAAAGCCGAAGTTGAGGCCGCCTATGCGGCTGCATTGGCCCATGGGGCGGTCGACAACGGCGCACCGGGGGCGCGTCTGCACTACGACCCGAATTACTATGCCGCCAATGTCCTGGACCCGGATGGCTACAGCCTGGAATTTGTTTACAAGAACTGGCAGCACGCCCAATGAAAATTTAATGATCTATGGCACGACGGGCTACCCAGGACGCATGGCGGCCGCATATATAGCCGCAGGCTTGACACCTTCAATCGCCGAGAAATTGTTAGCGGTGTCGTTTATTGCTCGAGCTCAGAGGAAATCACTTTCCCGGCGGTCTGCGCCACGTCTACCAGGCGTTCGCAAGACATGCCACTGCACGCCGCCGCCGACAGCCCGCGCAGGGTAACCAGCAGATAGTCTGCCAGAGCCTGCGCGGCATCCGGACGGACCTGATCAAGGTAACGGCGGATCGCCTGGATGCCGGCGTCACCCAGCTTCTCAGCCATGTTTCGGGCGATCGGATCGTCCGCGCGCAGGCCCTCGGTGATCAGACAGCCCCGCAACGCGCTATCGCGTCCGTACTGCTTGGCAGCAGTAACCAGTAGCGAGGTCAGCGCTTCTGCCGGCGGTCGATCCGGTGCGAGCAATATGTCCACAGGCAGCGCGTTCTCATCGGCGTAGCGATGCATCGCCCGCTCAAACAGCTCGGCCTTGCTGCCATAGGCAGCATAGAAGCTCGGCGGCTTGATATTCATGGCCTCGGTCAGGTCGGACAGGCTGACCGCGTCGAAACCACGTTGATGAAACAGCGCCTGTGCAATGGCTATTCCTTGCTCGCGGTCGAAGGCGGGGCGGCGCTGACGGGTTTTTTCGTTCATGGCGGTCTCCTGAACAGGATACGAAAACTGGAACGATCACTACATCCAGGATCAATTGCGACTCACTCGAGGCAATCTATTGTAGTGGTCACTAAATAGATTGCAAGCGGCTCTGGCTGTATGTAGTGTTCACTACATACTTACTCAGACAGGTATTTCTCATGCTATTCAAAAACAAGGTTGTTCTGGTTACCGGCGGCTCTTCGGGCCTCGGCTTTGCAATTGCCGAAGCGTTCGCCAGCCAAGGCGCCGCTCTGATCATTACCGGGCGCCGCCAGGCTCAGCTCGACGAAGCGGTGAGCAGCCTGGGCAAAAACGCCTCCGCCGTATGCGCAGACATCTCGAACGCTGCCGACCTTGCCGGGCTGTTCAGGCACATAAGCGCGGTTCATGGCCATATCGATGTGCTGATCGCCAACGCCGGGATGGGTGAGCTCGAGCCCTTGGGAGCGATCACCGAAGCAGGTTTTGATCGGGTCTTTGCGACGAACGTCAAGGGCACCACTTTTACCGTGCAAGGCGCGCTGCCGTTGATGGGCGAAGGGAGTAGCGTGGTCGTCATCGGCTCGACCGCCTCGATCAACCCCGGTCCAGGTATGAGTGTCTACGGAGCCACCAAGGCGGCGCTGAGAGCACTGGTGCGCAGTTGGATTCTGGATATCAAGGGCTCTGGTGTGCGCATCAACCTGCTTAGCCCCGGACCGGTGGAAACTCAGTCCCTGCGCGACATGCTCGCCGACAACGCGCAGCAGGTAATCGATATCCTTACGGAAAAGAGCACAATCGGCCGTATCGGTCAGGCACACGAGATCGGCCAGGCCGCGCTCTTCCTGGCGAGCGATGCGTCGAGCTATGTCAACGGCGCCGAGCTGTTCGCCGACGGTGGCGCTTCCCAGGTCTGAACGGTACCGAGCGACTGCCAGGTGGGCGTGTCGAGCTGGCTTCTGACACGACCACTCCGTGCAGTTGGCAACACCGCAAGCTGTGAATTGCGAGCCATGCGAACCCGCCGAGCGATCGGCATTTCAGGAGTTAACTGATGAGCAATTTTGCTGGATCGGCAATCGATCATGTGGGCATTGGTGTTTCGGACATGTCGCATGCGCGCCTCTTCTACGAGCTGGCGCTCAAGCCGCTAGGGATCACCTTGATGGTCAGCATTGAGGCCGAACCTCCGCGGTCGACGCCTCAGCGCCTGGGATTCGGTTCAGCGGGAAAGCCATTCCTTTGGCTGCATGAGGCTGCCGTCCCCAGCCACGGGGCGCACATAGCGCTGATGGCGCAGAGCCATGAGGCCGTCCATGCGTTCCATGCGGCTGCCTTGGCCGCTGGCGGACAGGACAACGGGGCGCCGGGCATCAGGCCGCGCTACCACTCCGCTTACTACGCCGCCTATGTGCTTGCCCCTGACGGAGTGAATCTGGAGGCCGTTTGCCAAGTGACGGCCTGAGCGAGCGCCAGGCTTTGCATGCCGTCGAGTTCAGAAAGCTCAACGAGCAAGAGCCTGAGGCCCTGGTGGGCGAAGGTGTCAACCTGCTGATCAATGCATGTACCGCCACTACTCTGGAGCAAACTGCTGCCGAGCTGTGTGGCCGGTTCCCGGCAATCAAAGTGGTGACGGTCGCCGGTGACGTTGCTGAGCCTGCGACACGCCGAGCTTTGCTTAGCGCCTGCCCGCAAGTCGACATTCTGGTGAACAATGCAGGGGGCCCGCCGCCTGGAGATTTCAGTGACTGGGGCCGGGACGACTGGCTCAAGGCGCTGGATGCCAACATGCTCACGCCCATCGGCGTGCGCCTGCGGTAGTGCTTCGAACGCAAAGTCCAGGCGCTCCGGCATCAGTGGTCGGCCATCAGGGACCATCTGCAGCAACCGCTCCCCTTCGATCTTCAACGTCTGGGGATCGAGCAGTCGGCCATGGGCATGGATACTGCTGAGTACCACTTGATGCGGTGAGATTGCTGTGCTGAAGGCAGCCAGCGGTGCGGTCTCTTGGCGGTCCTGGATGCATAATTCCCGCGTTTAGCCTCGACTTAACTCTGTATGCTGCGCCAAGGTTCACTTACCAACGCACCCGAGAGGGCTGTTTGGTGAAGTTGGCAGGATTCGTGCTTGCCTTGTTTGATATGCCGTTGCAGGCGGTATCCTCAAACAAAGGAGCAGTTGTACATGAAACCTGATGAGAGTAAGCCCACCGGAATCCAGCCGGTCTGTCCAATCTATGGTCTGGAAGACAAACCGGGTCACTTCGAATCCACTCTGGCGGCTATTCAGCATCTACTGGCCGGTTTCGTAAATATCATCGCTCCGTCGCTGGTTATAGGGGTGACGCTTGGATTGGAAGACTATATCCCGATGCTCATTAGCGCTTCGCTATTTGTGTCGGGTATCGCTACATGGATTCAGTCGCAGAAGGTCGGTCCCCTGGGCTCTGGTTTGCTAAGTGTTCAAGGCACCAGCTTCGCGTTTGTGGCTGCCCTCATCACTGCGGGTATGATCGCTCGTGAAGGGGGTGCCAACGATCAGCAGGTTCTCGCGACGCTTATCACCGCTGGCGCTGTGGGCAGTTTTGTAGAAATTGCGATTGCCGGGTTTCTACCGAAGCTGCGCCGAGTGATAACCCCTGTGGTAGCCGGCACCATCGTGATATTGATTGGTATGAGTCTGGTAGCGGTCGCTCTGCGAGACGTAGGCGGCGGTGCCGGGGCGGAAGACTTTGGTAGCGGTAGTAACATGGGTCTGGCTGCAATCGTGATTGCGGTTGTCATGGCTTGCCAGCTGAGTGGCCGTCCTATGCTGCGGGTTGGGTCTGTGTTCCTGGGGCTGCTGGTTGGAAGCGTAGTAGCAGTATTCATGGGCAAGTTTGCCATGCCGGATTTCTCAGGCGCGCAAGCCTTCGCCATACCAATGCCTCTGGCTTTCGGTTTCCACTTCGACTGGGTAGCTTTTATACCGGTAGGCTTCATGTTCATCATCACCTCGCTGGAGACAGTAGGAGACATCACGGGGACGTCCAGGGTATCTGGTGAGCCGGTATCGGGTCCGCTATTCAACAAGCGCGTGCGGGGCGGCGTGCTGGCTGACGGCGTGAATTCTCTTCTCGCGGCCATATTTACCACCTTTCCCAATACCACCTTCAGTCAGAACACCGGGGTGGTTCAGCTGACGGGTGTTGCCAGTCGCCATGTCGGCCGTTATATCGCGGTGATTCTGGTTGTGCTCGGGTTGATACCCGTTCTTGGTATTGCCCTGCAAGGCATTCCGAGACCGGTTCTCGGCGCCACAACCTTCATCATGTTCAGTTTGATCGCCGTGTCTGGCATTCAGATAGTGGGTAGCCAGAATCTGTCCCGTGCCCAGATCCTGGGTGTCGCCTTGTCGATCGGCGCGGGGATGGGCGTGCAGCTAGTGCCCGAGGTGCTCAATTTTCTTCCGGATCTTTGGCAGCGCATTTTCGGATCAGCTATCACCACGGGTGGTTTGCTGGCTATTCTCTTTGGTCTGCTACTGCCCCGCGCCGAGGAAAATGAAACGAATGAGAGCGAGGAAACGCTTACTGAGGTGCCTGCAAACGAGCTGGCCCGGCAAGTAAATTGAAGAGGCGTCGGGCTCGGTGTGGTCGATATTGGTGCGTGCCGCCGTATGTACTGACCTCCAATGGTGCTTAACGACAGTCCTAAGCTAAAGGTGCATTCGAGCAACGCCTGCATAAATGGCACTTTTCGTTGATGAGCCGTTTATCAGACTTAAAAGAACCGGGGAAACTTTTGGCGCTGCAGTCCCTCCACTGAATAGAGGCTGCTTGATACTCGAGTAGCCCGGCTAGATGTGGAGGTAATCATGACCAACGATTCCAAAGGCAATCCAGGCAATTTTGCAAACGATCGCGAGAAGGCTTCGGAAGCCGGTCAGAAGGGCGGTCAGAACAGCGGCGGCAATTTCGCAAACGATCGCGAGAAAGCGTCGGAAGCTGGTCAGAAAGGCGGTCAGAACAGTGGCGGCAATTTTGCGAATGATCCTGCGAAGGCATCGGAAGCCGGCCACAAAGGCGGTCAGAATAGCGGCGGTAACTTTGCAAACGACCGCGAAAAAGCGTCGGAAGCCGGTAAGAAGGGTGGCGAGAATAGCCACAGCGGCGGCCGCAACAGCTGAGCGGCTAAACGGGGGTGACCGCCCCCGTTTTTTCTACCAAATGGTCGCTGGCGCAACGTCAGTCGAGCCGAAAATTGTCCTGTCTCTAGCTCTCGTCTTACCTACTAGTCCCTGATACCCAAGCCGAGGTCCGTGTATAGATCAGGCGAGCTTCGTTCTCTCTTATATCCAAGGTCCCGAATAACGTCCGCTTCATGTCCAGGGTGGTTTCCTTGCCGCCATGCTCGACGACACAATGGGCCCAGCTCTGGCGTCCACGCTCGGGGAAGGCGAGTTCGCGCCGACTCTAAACCTGAACGTGAATTTTCATGCGCCGGCAAAAGTCGGGGCAATCCGTGGCAATGGCAGGGTGGAGCGCCGAGGCGGGCAGGCCGTTGCTACTGCTACGGCGACTGCGCTGGTACGAAAGGGATAACGTTAGTTTTTTCTGGCTATCGGAGCTGTCAGCGCGATACTAACGAGGCCGGGGCCGGGGCCGGTGCTTTTTGCGGGCTCGCACCCTCATAACTCATTCAACAAGGAGCCGATTATGGATCTGGGTATTAAAGGCCGCTGGGCAATCGTCTGCGCCGCCAGCCAGGGGCTGGGCAAAGGCTGCGCCGAGGCGCTGGCGGGCGAAGGCGTTAATCTGGTGATCAATGCGCGTACTGTCGCCACCCTGGAACAAACCGCTGCCGAGCTGCGTGGCCGGTTCCCGGCAATCGAGGTGGTCACGGTCGCTGGCGACGCTGCCGAGCCTGCGACGCGTCAGGCCTTGCTTAGCGCCTGCCCGCAAGTCGACATTCTGGTCAACAATGCAGGGGGCCCGCCGCCGGGGGATTTCCGTGACTGGGACCGGGAGGACTGGCTCAAGGCGCTGGATGCCAACATGCTCACGCCCATCGAACTGATCAAGTCTGTGGTGGATGACATGGCGGAACGCGGTTTTGGCCGGGTGGTGAATATCACCTCTGGCGCGGTGAAGGCGCCGATAGACATTCTGGGTCTGTCTAATGGTGCGCGTAGCGGCCTGACTGGTTTCATCGCCGGGCTTGCACGCCAGCAGCGCCTGGCCGGGCGCAACGTGACGTTGAACAATTTGCTACCAGGCGCGTTCGACACGGCACGCCTGCACAAAACCCTGCAGGCAGCGAGCCAGGCAAGTGGTGATCTGCAGGCGACGACGGAGACACGCCGCCAGGCGATACCGGCGGCGCGGTTTGGTTCTGCGGAGGAGTTTGGGGCGTATTGTGCGTTTCTATGTAGTGCCCATGGCGGCTACATCACCGGGCAGAACCTGTTGATCGATGGCGGGGCCTATCCGGGGACCTTCTGAGGAAGAGCATCATCCATTTGCCGGACGCGCTACCGTCCTCGAGTTGGCGTAACGCCGGAATGCTGACGGCGCCGCGGCCGGGTGCGTCGTACTAACGAAACCGCGAATGACTCCGCTCGGATTGCCTGTGATGGCGTGAACTACCCAGATGGCGTGGGTCGATGAGAATAATCGAAGGATGCTCTCTACGTATTTGTTCCAGCGCCCGGCCGGAGTGCTTGCCGACCCACAGGCCGGGTAATACCTCGCGCGCGGGTTCGAGTGTCACGTTCTGGTCTGGGAGATAAAAGCATTGCATGCCTCTCGGACTCGCTGTTGGGCGCTGTGTTCGGCATTCAAATGCCCGTTCGTCGGATTCTGAATATGGACGCGGCCGCTCAACCCTGCGGGCTGTGTTCCATTTGTTCGCAGTACTGGCGCAGGTTTTCGTCGAGGTTGGCGGGGCATACGCCGCACTGCCTGTTACCGGGCACTGCGTAGTCGATGAATTTGGGGTAGGGGAGGTTCAGCTTGGCCATGATGGTTTTGAATTCCTCTTGCGGGATGGCTTCGCCCAGGCGCGGGTTACGCATTTTCTCCTGCGCAATGGTGGAGACGCGGCGGTTCTGATAATCGTGGGCGGGATAGACCAGGGTGTCGTCCGGCAGGGCGAAAAGTTTTCCCCTGACGCTGTGAAATAGATCATCCGCATTGCCATTCTGAAAATCAGTCCTGCCGCAGCCGTCGATCAACAGGGCGTCGCCGGTGAACAGCCTGTCACCGAGCAGATAGGCAAAATGCCCGTCGGTATGGCCGGGCGTATGGATTGGCTCCAGACGCAGAGTACCGACCTCGAAGGGTACGCCTTCTTCAATTCCCACATCGGTACACGGCAGGTTGTCGATGGCCGGCGCCGCGATGCGGCTGCCGACCTTCATTTTCAGCTCCAGTGCTGCGGTGATGTGATCCGCATGAATGTGTGTATCCAGGGTATACGCCAGCTTCAAGCCCAGCCGAGCAATCTCCGCCAGGTCGCGGTCCATGGTCGGCACGACCGGGTCAATGAGCACGGCCTGTCCGGTTTCCTCGCACCCCAGCAGATAGGTGTAAGTCGAAGACAGTGGCTCGTATAGCTGGCGAAATATCATGATTACCTCACTGGTTGAGTTGACTGCGCAGGGTTCTCCAGCACGTTGATCAGTGCGTACTTTTCCCGATCTATCTCGCCCCGGGTGCGGATACCCAGGCGCCGCAGGATCGGAAGCGGCGGGCACCAGCCCTGCAAGCCATGTTGCAGCAGGAAGGGCAGCACCACGCCGGGCAAAAATAGCCACTTGCGGTTGACGGTCAGCCCGAGCACCAGACCGGTGAGTGCAAGCGCTGAAGCATTTACCTCCAGCACGCGCTCCACGTCCCACTCCCGATCCAGGGTGTCGATCCGCTGTCTGATCTCGTCATGACTGCGCTGGCTGAAACGTCGGATATTGGCGTCGGCCTGGTCATCGATGCTGCGGTTGATGTCATCGGATGTTGAGCGGCGGACGCGGTCGGCCTGATCATTGGTTGCAAGGTCCTGCTGGTTGGGTGTCATGGTCGGCTCCTGATCCTGTGCGCCACCGGGCGGGCGGCGTTTCATGAAATGGTTATTAGCCTTCAGGATTATGAAAACCCGATCAGCGCTCTGTTCCCGGTATGAGCCAGACAACAGATAGGCGGCCACGTACTGCTAAACGATATATTGAAATATATATTGTGAAACTATAATGTAAAGCTTTGCTTATTTCACAGGACCCATCGTGAACCCATCTTTCGATATTGAGACGCTTCGGCAGTCTGCTTCCGAGGCATGCGCCCTGCTCAAGGTGCTGGGTAATGCTGACCGGCTTTTGATTCTTTGCCAGCTGACCCAGGGCGAGTACTGCGTAGCCGAGCTAGCGGATTCGACGGGTGTTACGCAGCCTACACTCTCGCAACAGCTGACCGTGCTCCGGCAGAACGGTCTGGTCAGCACACGCAGGGAAGGCAAACAGGTGTACTACAGCATCACCAGCGCGAACGCGATGGCAGTCATGCAGGTGCTTTACGAGCTTTACTGTGAGCAACAGCCAAACGGGGAGGAAGCGATATGACAATTGATTGGGCGAACTTTACGCCCTGGGCTTCACTGGCAGGCGGCATGTTGATTGGCCTGGCTGCTGCCATGTTCATCCTGCTTAACGGCCGAATTGCCGGCATCAGCGGGATTGTCGGCGGCCTGCTGCGACCTGCGAAGGGCGATGTGCTCTGGCGGGTGGCATTTATTGCCGGGTTGGTACTGGCGCCGCTGTTGTACCAGAGCGCCTTCACGCTTCCGGCAGTCGAGGTGGACGCCAGCGTGGCAGTACTGATCGCTGCCGGCTTGCTGGTCGGCGTCGGCACGCGTTACGGCTCGGGCTGTACCAGTGGTCACGGCGTGTGTGGGCTGGGACGCCGTTCGCCACGCTCACTGGTTGCGACCCTGGCGTTTATGGCCAGCGGGTTCCTGACTGTGTTCATCGTCCGTCATCTGATTAGCTGAGGCCTGATATGAATATTCTGAGCGCGTTTGTAGTGGGCCTGGTGTTCGGCTTCGGTCTGATCCTGTCGGGCATGACCGATCCGTCCAAGGTGCTGGGCTTCCTTGATATTGCCGGTGTGTGGGACCCCTCGCTGGGTCTGGTGATGGGTGGCGCCATTCTGGTGTCGAGCGTGGCGTTCTTCTTTGCTTCGAAGCGCACTCGAGCCGTGCTGGGCGAGGAAATGCGTATCCCGACTGCTACTCAGATCGACCGACGTCTGGTGCTGGGCGGTCTGGCTTTCGGTGCGGGTTGGGGATTGGCGGGGTATTGCCCGGGGCCGGCGGTGGCATCGCTGTTCACCGGTATGGTTGAGCCGGTCATATTTGTTTCAGCGATGCTGGCGGGTATGGGGATTTATGAACTGCATTCGCGGATGACCGCCGGTTCGGCCCGCCAGTAACGGCGGGTTTGTTCCGCACGTCAGCAGGCGGCTCGCGATGGTGCGCCTGCAGACTCGCGGTTCAGTCCTTCTGTACCGGCAAGCTGGCGGCATTCCAGGCTATCCAGGAACCCGGCGTATTGGCGACCTTCTGGAAGCCTTCTCGTTTCAGGATGCTTGCTGCTATGGATGCGCGGTAGCCGGAGCCGCAATAGGTGACCGTGGTCTTGTCCCGATCAAGGCCATCGAGTTGCTCCGCCAGATGGGCAACGAAGATATGCTTGGCACCGGGCACGCGTCCATTGGCCAGCTCGCTCGGGCTGCGTACATCGAGCACCTGCACGTCAGCCTCTTCGCGGCGGGCGTCCAGTTCATGGACGGTCCACTCCCCAATCTGCTCCAGCGGCAGGGCGGCGTTCTGCCAGTCGGTCATGCCATTGCGCAGATAGCCTCTGACATCATCCAGACCGATGCGGTAGAGCTGCATGATGGCCTGCTGGACGTCATCGGCTGATTCGCCAATCAATAACATGGGGCGCTCAGCGTCGAGCATCCAGCCTGCCCAGTTGATGAACTCGTTACGCAGGGCTATGTTGATCGCGCCGGGCACATGCCCGCCGCCAAACGCCAGAATGGAGCGGATATCGACGATCTGCACGCCATCCTGCCCCGCGATTTTCTGAAACGCCTGAGGGGAAAGGGGCGGGGGCAGGGCGGGGCCGTCCATGCTGGCGCGCTTGGTGTTGGTCTTTTTCAGCCGCGCGTAGTGGCGAGGCGGCTCCGGCATGTCCTTGAGTAGCCAGTCGATGAACTCCTCTTCGCTGCGTTGTTCGCGCAATGCCGGATTGAACAGTAATTCGTTACCGAGGGTGGAATGCTGACGGTCGCCAATCGACTTGCCGCATGCCGATCCCGCTCCGTGACAGGGATACATCTCGACGCGTTCTCCGAGCGGTAGATACCCGTTCATCAGGGTATCGAACAGTTTCGCGGCCATTTTTCGCTCACTGCCATCGCCGAGCAGATCGGGCCGGCCGACGTCCAGGTTGAATAGGGTGTCGCCAGTGAACAGAGCGAAGGGCTGATCGCCCTGCTGACTGTCGAACAGAAGCAGGGAAATGTGCTCAGGCGTGTGACCCGGGGAGCGCATCACCTGCAGACGGACCTGACCCAGCTCGAAATTCTCCCCGCCACTGACCTGGCGCAGCTCGAACTCGTAGGCATCCGAGCGCCCGCCAATGAGTTCGGCACCGGTTTGCTTCGCGAGGGCCTGCGCGCCGGATACAAAATCAGCATGGATATGGGTTTCGATCACATAGGCGATGCGCAAACCACGCTCCCTGGCCATGCGCAGATACACATCGATATCCCGTCTGGGATCAATGACCGCCGCGACGGCGGCCTTGCTGTCACCCACCAGATAGGAAAGCTGGGCTAATCCGTCGGTATACACGCGCTCGAATACAAGCATGGTTATCTCCTTCGGTTAATCGCTCTTGTTTGAATGGGACAGGCCGGGCACCGATAGTTCGGTCCGCAGGCCATCTCAGTCGGCTGGCTGCAGCCCGACGATGAACTCCACTTGCAAACCGTCAACCAGCGACACGAAGCGCAGCTCGCACTCGCAGCGTTCAGCGATGGCCTTGACGATGGATAGACCGAGCCCGCTGCCGTCACCGTCGCTGTTGCGCCAGAAGCGCTCGGTGATCTGCTCCAGCTTGTCGGCAGGGATGCCCGGCCCGTAGTCCCTGACCCTGAAGCAAACCTTGTTGACATCCTGGACGGTAAGCGTGAGTTCAACACTGGTGCCGACGCAGGTATGGCGGCGCGCGTTGTCCAGCAGGTTGCGCAGCGCTGCGATCGCCAACACCGGGGGCAAGGCGATGAACCTGTCCGGGATGTCCTCAGCAATGATCAGCTCCACCGGCGCGCCCTGTTGCTGGTTGGCGTCGGCAAGCGCGGTGTGCGCAACATTGATCGGCAGGCAGCGCAGGCCATCATCGAAGGACACGCGCCCTTCAACCCGCGCCAGCATTAACAGCTGCTCAAGCGTGCGGTGCATGCGGTCAGCGCCGGTCTCGGCCTGAATCAAGGCTTGCCGGGAACGCTCGCCGGTGGTCATCGAGGCCACCTGCAGGTGCGTTTTGATCGCCGTAAGGGGGCTACGCAATTCGTGCGCGGCGTCATCGGTCAGGCGCCGTTCGCGTTCGATGGTCTGAGCGAAGCGTTGGAATAACTGGTTCTGCGTTGCGACCAGCGGCGCCAGTTCGGCGGGTAGCGGCTCGATACGCAGCGGCTCGACTGAATCCGCGCTGCGCTCGGCCAGTGCGGTGCGAATACGCCGCAGGGGCGCGAGTCCGTTACTCACCCCAAACCACAGCACGATCAGGCTCCCCAGCAAGGCAAACAGGACCGGGACGGCAGCGGCGAGCAGCACCGAGCGTTGGAGTGTGTCGCGTTCGTCGAGCCGGTCGGCGGTAGTGATGCGCATGCCGTTCTGAACCAGTGTGAAGCTGCGCCAGGCCGTATCGCCAACCATCTGATCGCGGAAGCCGACTTGCTGAGCGTCGAGTACAGAATCCGGCGAGGAGTGGCTGCGCGCAATGACCTCTCCGCGCAATGAGCTGACCTGGCAGGCGAGGCCGTTCTCTTTGCCCAGCTGTTCGGCGCGCAGTCTGGTGACGCCGCCTTCGGTGAGTTCGGGCTGGGGCAGCTGGATCAGTAATCCGGCGACCATGCGGGCGGAGGCGGCCAGCCGCTGATCCAGCGACAGCATCAGGTGGTTGCGCACATCGAACAGCATCCAGGCGGCTGCCAGGCTCCATAACAATACGAAGGCCGAGCCCAGCGTAATGACCAACCGCAGCCTCAAACTCATGAGGCGGAATGATCCGATGAATGCCCCGCCGGCCCCAGGCGATAGCCGAGGCCGCGTACGGTCTCGACAATGCCGCCACCCAGCTTGCGGCGCAGATGATGGATATGCACGTTCAAGGCGTTGCTCTCGACCTCGTCGCTTAATCCGTACACCGCGTCTTTCAGTTGCTCGGCCGAGAGTACGCGGCCGGGGTTCTGCAACAGTGCCTGCAAGAGCGACTGCTCGCGGCGTGATAGCTCAATCGACTCGCCATTGAAGGTGGCGGTGCAGGCTGCCGGATCGTAGGTCAGCCGGCCATGTTCGATCAGGTGGCTGCTACGCCCGGCGGCGCGGCGCAGCAGTGTGTGCAGACGTGCGGCCAGTTCGCGCAGGTCGAAGGGTTTGATCAGGTAATCATCAGCGCCTGCCTGCAAACCCGCGACGCGCTCGGTTACCGCATCGCGGGCGGTCAGGATCAATACGGGCAATTCAACACCGCGTCGGCGCAGGCGCTGCAGAAGTTGCAAGCCATCCTCATCGGGCAACCCGAGATCCAGAATCATCACGTCGACCTCTGCGTTACGCAGCGTGGCATCAGCATGCGCGGCCGTAGCCGCGTGCGTTACCACAAAGCCCTGGGCTCCAAGCCCGGCAGTGACGCCGCTGGCAATGAGTGCGTTGTCTTCGGTGAGCAATACGTGCATGGGACGGTTCGTTGAAAGTATATGGGATGTGTACTCCGCCAGGATTAACGGAGCGTTATGAGCATAGCACCCGGGCGGGTGGCGTTTGGCTTGCCGGGTGGGCCGGTGCGCAATACTGGCCGCGATCCGCTGACGTTAATCGCCAGTTAATCCCGGATCGCCATGCTCCGCTGGACTGTTTACCGGGTAGGGATCTATGCGCGCGATCGTTTTTTTACTGGTGTCATGTGTCTGGCTGCTGCAGACAGCAAACGCCTCGCTATTTTCAAGCGGCGGGCAGCGAGAGGATTTTCTGCCTGTGGATCAGGCATTTGAGCTGCATGTCGAGCCGCAGGAGGAGGGCGGAACGCTGGTTCGGTGGGATATCGCGCCCGGGTATTACCTGTATCAGGAGCGTCTCAGTTTCGGCGGCCTGGATGCCGATTCTCAACCCACCTTGCCGCCGGGCGAGCCTTACACCGATGAGTTTTTTGGCGACTCGCAAATCTACCGGGGCAGTCTGGAAGTGGTCATTCCGCAAGCGGCCGCCAACTCCATTGAGCTTGGCTGGCAGGGCTGTGCGGACGCCGGCTTGTGCTACCCGCCGCAGTCGAAACAGGTCAGTCTGGACGGTGCAGGGCCGGCGAGTGCGTCGGGTTCGGTCCAGGCCGATGACGAAGCACTGGTCAGTGGCCTGCAGCAACAGGCGCTGTGGCTGAGCCTGCTGGTTTTCTTCGGTCTGGGCTTGCTCCTGGCCTTTGCACCCTGTTCGCTGCCGATGCTGCCGATTCTTGCGGGGATTGTCGTCGGTAGCGGGGCGACGCCGCGGCGCGGCTTTGCCCTGGCGATTGCCTATGTCGTCAGCATGGCGCTGGTATATGCCGCACTCGGCGTTGTAGCCGCATTGCTTGGCGCCAATCTGCAGGGTCTGCTGATGCAGCCCTGGTTGATCGCGAGCTTTGCCGGGCTGTTCATATTGTTGTCCCTGCCCATGTTCGGCTTCTTCGAGCTGCAACTGCCGGCTAGCCTGCGCGATCGCCTGGAGAATGCCGGGCGCAAGCGCAAGGGCGGCAGCCTCGCGGGTGCCGGTGTGTTGGGCGTGCTCTCCGGTTTGCTGGTCGGACCCTGCATGACCGCGCCCCTGGCTGCGGCGCTGTTATATATCGCGCAAAGCGGCAATGCCATACACGGCGGGTTGGTGTTGTTCGCGCTGGGCCTGGGTATAGGCACGCCGCTGGTGTTGCTGGTCACGCTGGGCAACCGCTTTCTGCCCAAACCGGGCGCATGGATGGACCGCGTCAAGGTGTCCTTTGGCTTCCTGTTCCTGATTGCAGCGCTCTATGTACTGCGGCCGCTGCTGTCGGACTCGCTATGGGTAGGGCTGTGGGGCGCGCTGTTGGTGGTGTTGGCCAGCGGTCTGCTGCAGCTGGCGCGTGAGCTGCAGAAGCACAAAGCGTTGAGCCGGGCGGTTGCATCGCTGGCGGGTATCTGGGGGATCGCCATGTTGCTCGGCGCTGCCGGCGGCGCGCATGACCCCTTACGTCCGCTGGCGATATTCACCGGTGGTGTGGCGACCGTTCAGGCTGGTGAGATGGGCGAAAGGTATGTCGGCTTTAGCGAGCCGGCCGTGCTCGACAGTGAACTCGCAGCCGCCAAAGCGGCCGGACAATGGGCGCTGGTCGATTACTACGCTGACTGGTGCGTGTCCTGCAAGGTGATGGAGCGGGAGGTGTTTGGTAATGCCGAGGTGCAAGCGGCCCTTGAAGACGTGCGCATCCTGCGGCCCGACGTCACAGACACCAACGCAGCCTCCCGGGAGCTGCTGGGTCGCTATCAGGTAATGGGTCCGCCGACGCTGCTCTGGATCGGGCCTGACGGCGTGGAGCGACGCTCGCAGCGCATCACCGGCGAAGTGGATGCCAGACAATTTCTGGCCAACTGGAATGAAACAATGGAGCGCGGCTGATGTTGACGATGAATGTAGGTCCGCTCGCATTGGCCGTGCCGCACATCATATTAATGGTGAGCTTGCTGCTTGCGACGCTGACCGGTTGGTGGGTCGGGCGCCGCAGCAAGCTCAACCCTGAGGCGCAACTGTTCAAGTTGTTGCTGGTGGCACTGCTGGTCGCGCGCCTGGCATTCGTGGTGGTGTATTTCGAACACTTTCGGGATGAACCCTGGGGCGTAATCGACATCCGCGATGGCGGCTTCATCGCCTGGCCGGGCGTAGTGGCGGCGGTGTTGCTGGGGGCGTGGCTGGCGTGGCGCGAACAGACGCTGCTCAAACCGCTGGGGTCGGCGATGGCTGTGGGCGTGCTGGTCTGGGGGTTCAGCAGCTTTGTGTTGCACGCCTTCGAGCAGGGCACGCGGCTGCCGGAGTTGGCGCTGCGCGACAACCAGGGCGCCCCGGTCGCGCTGGAGGACTATGTAGGCAAGCCGCTGGTAATCAACCTCTGGGCGACCTGGTGCCCGCCGTGCCGACGGGAAATGCCCGTGTTGGCGGAAGCGCAGCGCAAGGAGAGCGACCTCACATTCCTGTTCGTCAATCAGGGTGAAGGCGAGACCGTCATAGGCGAATTTCTGGCCTCGCAAGGGCTGGGGCTGGAAAACGTGCTGCTGGATACCGGCGGGCAACTAGGCCAGAAGCTGGGCTCGGCCGCGCTCCCTACAACGATTTTTTACGATGCCGAAGGTCGCCAGGTGGGTAGCCACCTCGGTGAGCTGTCGCGGGCCAGCCTGGCGCGCGAACTGGATAAACTCAAGATGGATGCTCAACCATGAAACACACTTTTCCGATGTCCCTGATTGTCTCTGCTGTTGCCATGTTATCTGCGCCGCTGGGCGTCGCCGAGGAGCTGCCCGCTGCGGTCAAGGCCGTTGAAGCCCGTGGCGCTGAAATCGTCGGCAGCTTTGACGCACCGGGCGGGCTCAAGGGGTATGCCGCCCGATTTAACGGCCAGGGCGTTTCCCTGTACCTGACGCCGGACGGGGAGCATGTGCTGGTGGGCACCCTGGTCAATACTCAGGGCGAAGACCTGAGCCGTCCGCAGCTGGAGCAACTGGTCTATGAGCCAATGGGTAAGGAAATGTGGCAGCGTCTGGAAGACAGCACCTGGATTGCGGATGGCTCTGCGGACGCGCCGCGCATCGTCTACATGTTCTCCGACCCGAACTGTCCGTTCTGCAACATGTTCTGGGAACAGGCGCGCCCCTGGGTCGAGGCGGGCGATGTGCAGGTTCGTCACGTCATGGTGGGTATGCTGCGCCCGGATAGCGCAGGCAAATCCGCAGCGCTGTTAGCCGCTGATAACCCGGAGCAGGCACTCAATGAACATGAGGCGGCGGGCAAGGCCAGCACGCTCAAGGCAATGAAGAATATCCCCGCTGACCTGGACGAACAGCTACAGGCGAACCTGGCGTTGATGGGCGAGATGGGCGCCTCTGCTACGCCGGCCATTTACTTCATGGATGAGAACAACCGGTTGCAGCAACAGCAGGGTGCACCGCAGCCCGACACGCTGAATAAGATCATGGGGCCGCTGTCGGGAAATCAGTAATCGAGCTTAAGTTCTTACGGACGCGCTGCGGCCGATCACGCGGCGGCGCCGCTGTCGTCCGGCTCATCACGCAGCAGCAGGCGGGTACCGAACACCACGCCGCCGGCCATGTATATCAAACCACCCCAGGCGGCCATCAATATGCCGCCAAATCGCTGGTCCTCCAGCTGCTCGAAGCCAAAGGCACCGAGGCAGAGGTCGGCGGGGTAGATGAGCGCAGGCGCGAGAATCAGCAGCATGCCCAACATGGTCATATGTACGAAGCTGAAGAAGAACCCTATCACAGTTGTGCTCGCCGCTGCCTTTGAGCGGGCCGCGAAGCCCAGCAACCAGACGGCCAGGCCGGCAACCAGAAAGCTGAGCTGCTGTACGACAAAGACGGATACGTGACGCGCGGCGGCTTCATGTAGCGCGGGTGCATGCCAGCCCCAGACGACGATCATTTCTACAGAGAACGCCAGGATCGCCCAGCCGCGAAGATTGCGCATGCCGTCCAGCTGAACGCCAGCGCGGGACAGCCCCAGCGCCAGGAGCGGGGCGACCAGCGCAACGATACCCAGGTGCAGCAGCATATGCGCAGAAAACGCCGTGCGACTCATTGCAGGTAAAGGACCAAGCCAGAAGCCGGCCAGCAGCAGAAAGCCCAACGTGAGTGGCCACGATTCGCGGATGGCTCTCATTGATGATCTCCGGCGGAGCGGGGCAAGGCGTCGGCGATTTCGCGGGCCATGGCGTTCGTATCCATCTGCTGGGTGAAGTGCTTGACCAGCTCGCCATCCGGACCGATCAGGTACATCACAGCGCTATGATCCAGCGTATAGGAATCGCCCATAGGCACCTTCCTGGCATAAACACGGTACGCGTCGGATATAGCGTCTATCTGTTCGGGTGTGCCGGTCAAACCCAGAATGCGCGGATCGAAATGCCGGGTGTAGTCGGACAGTATCTCAGGCGTGTCGCGCTCGGGATCCAGGGTGATGAATAAAGGTTGTAACTGCCCGGCTTGCTGGTCGAGCGTTCGCAGAATTGCGGCTACTCTTGTGAGCGCCGTTGGGCAGACATCAGGGCAGTGGGTGAAGCCGAAAAACATCAAGGTCCACTGACCGCGGAAGGTTTGCTCGGTAACGGTTCGGCCGGTGGGATCACGTAGTTCGAAGGGGCCGCCAATGGCTGCACCTTCGGCGATGGCAACCGAGGCGGGCGTGCGGGCAGGCCACGCCAGGTAAGCGACCGGCAAACCGGAGGCTAACAGAAGGATGCCAAGCCCACAGGCGATCAGAGTCTTGTTCAACGGCTAACAACCAGCGTCAGAAGAATGAATGCATGCCAGTTGAGTCCATTGCGGCCGGAAAGTTTGCCAGGTGCGCCAGCCTGCGCCATTTGACCAGGTTAGCGGAACCCTTTCATCCAAGCCTGGTCGCAGCATGGGTATACCTGCGGATCATCCGGGGTGCTCGCATAACGAACAAAGGAGTGATCGGTGAATTATAAAAGCATAAGCGACGTGACGACTCTCATGAACTACGGTGCCGGCAAGCTGCCCGCGGATGTGGATTTGATTGTTGGTACGAGTCGCTACGGAATGCTTCTGGCGGACATTGTTTCGCTGAAGCTGAACCTGCCCCACACCAGCCTTGATGCCTTCCTGCGTAACGATAAGGTAACGCCTGCCAACACGGCTGCCAGCTCGCTGGCCCGGTGCTGGGATGCGAAAAAAATTCTGGTCGTGGACGATGTTCACAATGAGTCAAAACCCATCCGCAAGGTGGCGACAGAAATGGCCAGGCTGTTTTCCGGAAAGGTGATCACTCTGATCGCTTTTCCCGAGAAGGCCGAGGTTAATCAGGCTGACCATCATCTTGACGTCGTCGACAGCCCACGGGTCTTCGAATGGAACATGATGCATGATCCGCTTATCAATAATGCCTGCCTGGATATCGACGGCGTGCTTTGCCTCGATCCGACCGTTGCGGAAAACGACGATGGCGAGAAGTATCTGCAGTTTCTGAACAACACGCTGCCATTGCACATTCCTTCCCAGCCGGTCGCTCATCTGGTGACCAGCCGGTTGGAGAAATACCGCGAACAAACCGAGCAGTGGCTGGAGCGCCAGGGGGTTCGATACGGGCAGTTGCACATGTTGAATCTGCCCTCGGCGGCGGAGCGGCAGCGGTTGCGTATTCATTATCGGTTCAAGGCCGAAGTCTATCGTAGCCTGCCGGACTCTGTGCTGTTTATCGAGAGTGAGAAGGCGCAGGCGGTGGGTATCATGGAAGCAGCCGGTAAGCCGGTGTTCTGTGTGGAAACCAATCGTATGTATGTGCCTGGCATGGCGTTTCATCCGGATGATGCGCAATCGAGGGGCGGGCTGTTGGAAAAGATCAGGCAGCTCAAGTACCGCCTTGGCCTGATGTTGAGCCGGCAAGCGTCTCCCACCGCCGCAACACGCATTACCTGACCCTCCGCATCCCGCATTTCTTTGGCTTCGGCCGGGCAGTGCTTGCCCGGCCATAACCTGCTCCGGCCGCTTTGCACGTTTCGTACTAGGATAAGGTAGGCGTTTCGCTCTTTATATGTGGGAGTGGAGCGGCATATCTCACAGTTGAATTCTGACGGTGTCACCTAAGGGGGCTCGATGGATTGGCGAGGCAGACGACGTAGCAGCAATATCGAAGATCGGCGTGGTCAACCCTTGCGGGGCGGAGCAGGCGGGGGCGGGCTGCTGCTGTTGTTGCGGTTTTTGCCGATGATGCTGCGTAGCAAGATCGGCCGCATCGTATTGGCGTTGGGTGTGGTCGCGTTTATCGGCGCGCGGATGCTGGGCATCGATCTGCTGCAGTTTGTCGACGGTGGCGCATCCAATGTCGCCCAGGCACCGCGCGAACTCACCCCGCAGGAACAGGAGCTTTCCGACTTTGTTTCGGTGGTGCTGGCGGATACCGAAGAAACCTGGAACGGCATTTTTGCCGCTGCAGGCGAAAACTATCAGGAACCCACCCTCGTGCTGTTCTCCGATCGTGTGAATTCTGCTTGCGGTACCGCCAGCTCGGCGGTCGGTCCCTTCTATTGTCCTGGCGATAATCAGGTTTACCTCGACCTGACCTTCTTCCGTGATCTCAAGCAACAGCTCGGCGCGCCCGGGGATTTTGCCCAGGCATATGTCATTGCGCATGAAGTCGGGCATCACGTGCAGAACCTGCTCGGCATCAGCGCCAAGGTTCGTAGCGCCGGTCAGGGCAGAAGCCAGGCCGAGGTGAATGAGCTGTCGGTACGCCAGGAATTGCAGGCTGATTGCTTCGCCGGCGTATGGGGTTATAGCGCTAACGAAGAGCGCCAGTTATTGGAAGAGGGCGATCTGGAGGAAGCGCTCAGGGCTGCCTCGGCCATCGGTGATGACAGGTTGCAGAAGCAGGCGGGGCAGGATGTGGTGCCGGACAGTTTCACCCATGGCACCTCCGAGCAGCGCATGTCGTGGTTCCGTCGCGGCTTCGAGAGCGGCGATATCTCACAATGTGATACGTTCTCGGCGGCGCTGGGCGGCTGACCGAAGCGGAAAATGCTGGCGCGCATGGCCGCGCCAGCTGGCTGATCAGAAAGCCTTGGAAAGCGTGATCGAACCAAACTCGTCATGCTGGTGCTGGTCAGTGAACTCCTTGGTGCGCCATACCTGGGCCAGGGCCAGCTGCCAGTTGCTCAGGGTAAAGGCTAGCCCGACCTTGGCATCGCCCACCCATTCCTCTCGATCCACGGAATGGCTGTCTGTCCAGGTGTTGCCGTCCAGCAACATGTTCTGCGCCATGTAGCGTCCTTCGAGGTCGGCAAAAACGTACCAGCTCACACCGTTACCGGAAGTGAAATATTCACTGCCGCTGCGCCCAGGCGTAACCGAGGGCACGCTGAAGCTGCGATCCAGCCGATGCCCGAAGCGAAACCCAAGCCCGGCGGAGGCGTAGGTATACAGGTTGCCGAGCGTAAAGCCGGCACTGGGGCCGTATTCGAAATCCAGCCCCAGCAGGTTGTTCTGTTTCCACCAGCGCTGATCGTAGCCCAGGTTGATAAAGGGCTCGTTTTCCAACTGATGTTCCCAGCCCATCGGTTCATCGCTGTCGGTAACCTTGTGTACGGCGCGCTGGATCTTCTCGGCGCCGGCTGCGGGTCCTACCATGCCCGCATCAAGGTGCAAGCCGCGGGCCTTGCGCCATCCGTCCAGCTGTTCATTGGTAAATATCGAGGTGCCGAGGAAGAACAGCCCGGCGTAGGGCCGGTCATTGATAATCCGGCGTCGGTAGTTGATGTCAAAGGGCGTATAGATCTGATGGCCGCCACGGTAGGACACGTTGGCTACCTCGCTTCCGGACCAACCGGGCAGCGAGTCGGCGAGCCGGCGTGACCAGTGCTGTTGCTCCGGCTGGAATGACCAGAAGACCTCGAAACCGTTGCTGTAATGGCCGTCGCTATTGCGTGAAAAGGCGTCGTTTTCCACCTTGAGCGACAGCGTATCGGCAACCGCAGACGCTTGTAGCGCCCCACAGGCGAGACCAACGATCAGAAACTTCCGGGCATTCGTCACTGGCATATCCAACTCCTGGAACAAGGAATACTGATAGAAGGATGCGGCGAACAAGGGGAGGCCAGGAGAAGCTCCAGCGGGGCGAATGCGCCGTTATGAATTATCTCGGCCGCTGCGCTGCGTCCATTCCATGGACCTCTGGCGAGGCGGGTTGTTCAGCCGGAACTCTCAGCCTGCACACACCGTCCCAATTCGTGTAACAGCAAAGTAGATGCGGCTAAGCGAATCCTGGGAGCGTAACGATGAAGTTCATCTTTGAGGTGCGAATGAAACCCGGCTACACAGTCGAGGAATACGCGGATGCCTGGATTCGCGCCAGCGAAGTTATCCAGCAGACACCCGGCGCGCTGGGCACGCGCCTGCATCGCAAGATTGGTGAGCCGGATACGCTGCTGGCGATCGCCAGCTGGGAGTCCAAGGCTGCGCGGGATGCCAAGGACGATCGACGCGACGAGATGGTGCGCGGCATTCTGGAAAAACACGCCAGAAATTGCGAGATAACCATTATTGGTGAGTTTGAAGAGCCTGAATGGGAGGTGCTGCCGGGACACGGCCGCGCGGCTGATACAGGCTCACTGGGCTGATACCAGACAGTGACGTCATGCAACATTAGCGAGCCTGTCTGACTTGCGCTGTATAAGGGCGGATTCCCGGCGGTACTGCGGGTCAGTGTCAATTGACGGTCACTTCGCTTCGTGCCAGTTTCTAATGTCCAATACAACGAGGAGTGCCCCATGCAGGCCCCTGATGAAATGATCAATGGACGTCTCGCAAGCGAAATCCTGGAAGCTCTGCCTGCCCGAATCAGTCACCGCCCTTTGCAATGGGCTGAAGAAACGCCGGATGCCGAAGCCATTGTTGATTCCGAGGCTCGCTGGTCCTATGCCGAACTGGCCCAGGCTATCGCATCCACACGCCAGCTCCTGCTTGATTATGGGGTCCGCCCCGGCGACCGGATCATGGTGGTCAACGAGAACTGCAGGGCGCTGGTGGCGCTGATATTCGCGGCCAGTGAGCTGGATGTCTGGTGTGCCGTGGTCAGCTCGCGCCTGTCCGACAACGAAATCGACGCCATCGCCGCCAGTTGTGATCCCCGGCGTCTGATCTATACCACCGCCACTTCGCCTGACGCACGGCACCATGCCAACCGTCATGGGGCGTCCTACCTGAAGCGCGAAGACATCGGCGAGATTGCGCTGGGCCCGCTGAATGAAGATGCCGAACCGAAGCCTGTGGTGGCCGACCCGGCAGCCCAGGTGGCAACCATGATATTCACCTCGGGCACCACCGGAACGCCCAAGGGCGTCATGCTCACTCACCGCAACATGTTATCCATTGCATCCGTTGCCAGTGGCCTGCGTGGTTTTTCACCCGCCGACCGGGTTTATGCGGTTCTGCCCATATCCCATGTTTTCGGGTTGAATTCGGTCTTTCTGGGCTCGCTCTACGCGGGCGCAACCTTATATCTGACTGAGCGCTTTGATCCGTCGCGTCTGAGGCAAGTGTTGGCGCGTGAGAACATCTCGGTGCTGCAGGGCGTACCAGCGATGTTCCAGCGCTTTCTCGAGCACCTGAACGCAAATCAGCTGGAACTCATGGCTCCGAACCTGCGATATATTTCGGTCGGTGGCGCGCCACTGGATCCCGGCGTCAAGCACCGGATCGAGGCCGCTTTCGGCCTGCCGCTGCACAATGGCTATGGGCTGACGGAGGCATCTCCGACCATTTCCCAGACGCGCATGGGCGAGCCTCTGGCTGACACCTCCTGCGGCCGCTTGTTGCCGTTACTGGAGTATCGCTTGCAAGGCGATGATGGTGCCGAGATTCCTGCGGGCGAGGTAGGTGAACTATGGATCCGCGGACCTAACGTGATGAAGGGTTACTACCGCCGCCCGAAGGAAACGGCTGAAGTCCTGCTCCCGGACGGTTGGCTCAACACGGGGGATCTGGCCCGCGTCGATGGCAACGACCACTTGCATATTGTCGGCCGGACCAAAGAGTTGATCATCCGCTCGGGATTCAATGTCTACCCGCCGGATGTTGAAGCGGTGCTTACGCAGCATCCCGACGTGACGCTTTCGGCTGTCGTGGGCCGGGCGGTGCCGGGCAATGAGGAGGTGATCGCCTATGTTCAGCTGGTTCCAGGTAGTACCACCAGCGAAGATCAGATCAAGGCGTTCGCCGCTGAGCGGCTAGCGCCTTATAAACGCCCCGCCAGGATAATCATAATGGACGATCTCCCGGCCACGCCCTCCGGCAAGATCCTCAAGGGCCGGCTCCGGCAGCGCATCGAATCCGAATAGCTGCCGACGCCGGCTTGCTTGACTGTCAGACCGCAAAATGCCTGAGCCGGGCGTTTTGCCACCAAGCGAGCGCTACCGCCGGCACTCCCATTACGGCACTGATCAGTGCCAGCTCCATATTCTCCAGCGGCACGGCGCCACCACCGGGTATCGCCATGGTGATACCGGCGATGATCAGCATGAGCCGTATCGGCCATTGCAAAATAGCATTGAGCGTCAGGTCGCCAACCCACACCAGATAACCCTGCATGGCGCTTGCGATCAGCACCACGCCAACAACGGCCTGTACCAGTACCACCGAGATTTCCGCCCAGCCCCCCTGCAGAATCAGCGCCGGGTTGAGTACGAACAGGAACGGGATAACGTAGATGACGCTGCCCAGGCGCATGGCCTGAACCCCGGTCTCCATGGGCTTGGCGCCTGCTACTGTCGCTGCTGCAAAGGCTCCCAGGGCGACCGGTGGCGTGATAAAGCTCAGCATCCCCCAGTACAGAATGAACATGTGTACCGCCAGCGGATTCATGCCGCCGCCCTGGATCAGCGCTGGCGCCAGGGCCACGGCGAGGAAAATGTACGCTGCGGTTACCGTCATGCCGATCCCCAGCAGGAAGCTGGTCGCCGCGCCCATTGCGAGCAGGATCAGGATATTTCCGCCGGCCAGGTAGATAAGGTCGTTGGCGATGGTGCCCGAGAGGCCGGTTACCGAAAGTGCGCCTACCAGCAGTCCCACGCCTGCGAGTATCGCGATCAGCTCGGAGAACAGTTTGGCTGAGCCGGAGAGGAAGTCTTTCACTTCGGCCCAGCCCCAACGCTGATACGGGAGCAGCTGGTTGATCACCAGAAGCAGGGCAGTGGCATAGAACGGCGCAATGGCTTCCTGGCGCAGTACAAAGAGCATCCAGATGAGAAGAACGAAAACGAATACGAAGTACCAGCCTTCTTTCATGGTCTGCTTCAGGGATGGCAATTCCTCCTGAGGCAGTCCACTTAGCTTGTACTTCGCTGCGTAGGCATCAATCTGAATGAAGAGCCCCAGGAAATACAGCGCTGACGGAACGATCGCCGCCATTGCTATATCGCTGTAGGGAATATTCAGGAAGCTGGCCATGACGAAAGCCGTCGCGCCCATGACCGGAGGCATCAGAACCCCGCCGGTCGAGGCGCAGGCTTCCACACCTGCGGCGTATGAGCGGCTGAACCCGACCCGGCGCATGGCTGGAATAGAGAGCACACCCGTGGTGAGGACGTTGGTAATGACGCTGCCGCTCATCGAGCCCATGAGTCCGCTGGAAAAAATCGAGACTTTGGCAGGCCCGCCGCGGACATGGCCGAGCAGTGCAAAGGCGAGGTTGATGAAGAATTTGCCGCCGCCGGTCTTTTGTAGCGCAACGCCGAACAGCAGAAAGCCGATCACCAGGTTGGCAAAAGACTGCAACGGAATACCCATGATGCTTTCGCGGCTCATGGTGTGATAAATCGCGGTCTGGTCAGGGCTCGAAGGGAAGCCCTGGATCGGTCCGGGCATGATATCGGCGAAGATGGGATAAAGGCTCGCCAGCCCGACGATCAGCGCAATCGGGGTGCCACCGGCCCGCCGTACGGCTTCCAGCACAACCGCCCACATCAGGAAACTCATCACCACGGCATGGTCGGGCGCCGCAAACGCCCAGCCGCGATCGAGGATACGCTCACCGTGGTAGACGAAATAGCCGCAAACAATCAACGCTACGAGATAAAGCAGAACGTCGTACCAGGGCACTCTGTCGCGCGCGGCCCGTGAGCTAATCGGCCACAGCAGATAGACCTGCGGAAGCATCAGCGCCACCACGGCGTAGAAAAACTGGCTTTCAACAGAGGTGATAAAGGAAAAAAAGCCCAGGTTGAGAAGATAATCCAGGGCGGTGACGGTGAGTACCAGCGTGCTGAGCCGCGGTAGCCACGACCATTTCTCGGGGAGTTGCCGGATGCCAGAAACGGCGCCCGCTTCGGCTTCCTGTTCTTTGTGTTCTTGCATAGTTGTTATTGTATCCGGCTGGAATGTAAAGATATTTGGCTACTGGCCTCACCGTCAGGACCGGCCAGCAGCGCAATTAAAGCGCCTTTAACGGAAAACGGGGTTCATTCCCACCGATTCCAGCGCCTTGGCCCGGGCATCCATCCAACCTTGCTTGAACTCATCCTCGTCCCGCGGGGGATTCGCGCCGGTGTAGTCCTTCCATGCCGTCAACAAGGTCTCCTGGCGTTTTACCAGGCCATCCTGATGGTTCTGCATATCATCGGTCCAGTGACCGATTTCCTTATAATACTCAACAACTTCGTCATGGAAAGGGATGACCCACGACATATTCTGGTTCTCAAGCGAATAACCCGCATTGCCCGGCGCGGCGTCCTTGTACTTATCTATGTCTTCGATCAGAACCCGTACCAGGTTGCGCGCCACGCCTTTCTCGAGTTTTTCGTTGGCCACATAGATTGGATATGGGTAACTGGCACCCACCCATGGATTGTCATCGTTATAGTTTCCGGCTGCGGCGGTTACTCGGTGAGGTTGAAAATAAGGGGCGACGGCCTGCAGCCGCTTCCAGCCTTCCTTGTCGTCCGGATCCAGAGTAGGCCAGGTTATGCCCCGTGGGCTGGCAGCCAGCTGCTGTGCTGGCGGCGCGACGCTCATGGTAAACGCGGTATCGGACTGGTGGCCGACAATGCCTTCGAAGGCGCGGCCGTATCCTGGAAACTCCACACGCTCAACGTCATCCCAGGTAAGGTTGCCGAAGGCAAGGAAGGCTTCGGTTCCGACATTCAGTGCATCATCACCGCGGACGTAGGAGACTCGCTTGCCTTTGAGATCGGCTGGGGTTTTGACGCCTATGTCACCGGCGACAGCCACACCGAGGCCGAAGCTGGCTGTTGAGGTAATAATGACGCGGATCGGCTGGGGTCCCCAATCAGGACCGGCGAACATCAGTACGCCTTCAAACCCATAGTAGCTGGCGACACCACAGGCGCAGATCGGGACCCTGCCCGTTCGTAGCGGCGTCATGCGAGAAACGTCGTTTTCTCCCGGCAGAATCCTGATCGAGGTCCCGTATTCGTTCTGCAAAAGGTTACCGATGGACACCGCCTGAGTGTACCCGGCGGACCCGGTGCCATAGGCGGTCATCACGAGGGTCTTGGGTAGGGTGATATCGTCGGCAGCGTTAGCCATTCCTATAGCGGTTGCCAGAACCCCGACAATCAATCCTTTTGACATGGTAAGCATGGTGTAACCCCTTATTTAGAGCCTTTACATTATTGTTTTACTATACGGAACGGGGTTCCGCAGCTTCCACATCAAGGTAGTTGAGCCCTCCGCCAAGTGTCAATTGGAATGGCAGGCGTGTCTTCTCCAGCACTTACAGACATTCACAACGGAAATATAGTTGAGCAGTTCAAGCTCGTTAGGTAGATCCCTGATATATCGCTGCTAGAAGGGCGGGCCGACAGAATTCCCGATGCTTATATCTATCCGGTTGGGCTCGGGCTTGCGTTGGCTCAGGGCGGCTCAGCGGCAGTTGCCTGCCTTGCGATAACCGCTGCTCATCGCCTGGGCTTCGCTGGTGAAAATCACCTGGTTCTTGTCGCTTACCCGGTCGTAGCTTGGGCATCCTTTGGGGAGGTGATAGACCTTGCTGCGGCGATTTCCCATCACCGGCAGATTGGCTTCTGGGCGTGGCGTGTTGGAAGTCACCGCGACGCGAATACCGTCGCCGATGTTTTCGCGGCCCACACTCCAGACGCGCTGCCCGGTGACGAATTCGTTATGGTGCCCCATCAGGCGGGCCACCCTCCGATCACGCTCTTCCTCCCGACGAGTCGGCGGGAACTGGCGGTTCCAGACCATCAGCAGTTGCTGTTGCTGACTGGACATGCGCAGATCGTAGCGATCATGCATATAGAAATAGGTCCGGGCAATCTGGCCTTTGATTTCGTCGCGGGGCTGAACCACACGCTGCGGGAAGTCCACTTTGAAGTCGCAAGCACCGTGCTGGTAAGGCGCATCGGGCAGCATGCCGAAGCGGTAGTTGCTGCGGTCGGCATTGGTCTCGCCGATTGAGGGGGCCAGGTTGTGCAGATCTGCCTCCATCACGTTGAAGACGGGATCGCTACGTTTGCAGTTGGACCGCCCACCTTGCTGCCAGCATTGACGTTGCTGGCCAAACAGGGAGGCAGGGACGATATGCTCCCACTCGATGCGTATCGCGCGGGTGTCCTGGGCGCGAATGCTGTAACCGCAACTCTCGAGGTCAACCCGGCCTCCAGAGCGCCCGGCCCATTCCCAATTACACCCACAATAGAAGGTGCCGTGCTGATTCTGGTCCTGATACACCTGCTGGCGGGTCAGGATTTTTGCTGCTTCAAAGGATACGGGTGCCGCGAGGGCCGGGAGCGAGATACAAAGAAAACTCACCACAAAGGTGGCGAAGACAGACAGGCGCGAGTGTTTGAACATGAGGCTGCTTATACGAGGTGTGAGCGGGTGCCAGTGGTACTGCATAGCGGCACTAGCGAAACGGTAAGTGCGCTATTTTAAAGGAGTTTTTCGGAAGGTGCGCAAGAACTTGCGCACTATTATGGCTGTGTAAATTCGGCGTGGAGTTCGTGCGCGGTGCGATGCGCTCTGCATCCGCAGAGAAAACGTTTGTTATCAGAGACTGGTTTTCCTGGGGGTGTAGAGCGGCTGCTCTACGCCGAATTCGCAGCCCATCGAAGCGGTGCATCTAGACCTGTCGGCGCGCAGGCGCACGCCAACCCCAGGAAGCTGCCCGTTGTTCTGAGCAAAAAGCGACAGTCCTGGGATTGCAGAGCGCCTCGCGCCGCGTTCGGACGCGCCGACAGGTCGGCTAAACACGCAAACCCGGCGTAGCGCAGGCGCACTACACCCCCAGGACAACCAACCCCTGAAAACTAGAGTTTTTCCTGGGGTTGGCGTGCGCCTGCGCCGACAGGTCTGCAAAACGCGCAAACTCGGCGTAGAGTCCGAACGCGGCCCCGGGGCGCTCTACACCCCCAGGAAAACCAATCCCTGAAAGCGAGAGTTTTCTTCTTGGTTGATGAGCGCCTCGGAGAGTCATTTCCTGCACGGAATGGGTTGGCTTCCTGGGGTTGGTGAGCGCCTGCTCGCCGACAGGTCTGCAAAACGCGCAAACCCGGCGTAGAGTCCGCTTCACATTTCACGAGAGCCTGCTTCCCTGGCGAAGCTAGCCCCTTTTTCTGCACGAACCTGCATTCACATCGTGAATGCAGCCGATCACAGGGATTCGTTTCAAATCCGCCCGGATTTTGCGTAATGTATCGATCCTCAGCGGGCAGACCGATTGGTCACCTGCGCCTTATTTTTCAGATCTGGAGGTGAGCTGCGATGGCATCATTCGAGAGTATCAAACAGGTAGGTGTTATCGGTGCCGGGACCATGGGTCGCGGTATCGTGATGAATTTCGTCAATGCTGGCTATCCGGTCGTGTGGCTGGACGTGAACGCCGAGATGCTGGAAAAGGGCATCGAGGACATCCGCAACACCTACAAGCGTTCCGTTGCCCAACAGCGTTTTGACGAAAACGAAGCGAATGCCCGTGTCGAGCGTATCAGCACCACCCAGGCTTACGCTGATCTGGCCGACATGGATCTGGTAGTCGAAGCCGTCTATGAAAACATGGATCTGAAGAAGCAGATCTTCGGCGAGCTGGACAAGGCGGTTAAGGCTTCCGCGATCCTGGCGACCAATACCTCCTATCTGGATATCGACGAAATCGCCTCCGCTACCCAGCGTCCGGCTCAGGTGCTGGGCCTGCACTTCTTCAGCCCTGCGCATATCATGAAGCTGCTCGAAGTCGTACGCGGCAAGGCCACCGCCCAGGACGTGCTGGATGCCTGTCTGGCAGTCGGCAAGAAGATTGGCAAGGAAGCCGTACTGGCGGGCAACTGCCATGGCTTCATCGGTAACCGCATGCTTTCCATGTATTCGCGTCAGTCCCGTGAAGTGGTGCTTGAGGGCGCTACACCCTGGCAGGTTGACCAGGCGCTGCAGGGTTTCGGCATGGCGATGGGTCCGTACCGCATGTATGACGTG
Source organism: Pseudomonas profundi (assembly GCF_008638305.1). GTDB lineage: Bacteria > Pseudomonadota > Gammaproteobacteria > Pseudomonadales > Pseudomonadaceae > Halopseudomonas > Halopseudomonas profundi. Next base: position 667 of record NZ_VTPZ01000014.1, on the reverse strand, counting down.
GTCGGTGTCGATCTGGGCTGGCGCTCACGTCAGCTGGCGGGTCAGGGCCGCGGCGAGCCGATCGTGTGGCTGGATAACAAGCTGTGTGAAATGGAGCGCTTTGGTCAGAAGAGCGGCCACGGCTTCTACAAGTACGAGCCAGGCAGCCGCCAGGCAATTCACGATCCAGAGACCGATATGCTGGCCCGTGAAGTTGCTGAAGAAGCAGGCTATACCCAGCGCGATGTAGGCGATGAGGAAATTGTCCGTCGCTGCATTCTGGCGCTGGTCAACGAAGGTGGGCGGATTCTTGACGAAGGCTTTGCCGAGTCAGCAGAAGACATCGACCGCGTATATCTTTACGGCTACGGCTTCCCGAAAGAGCGTGGCGGCCCGATGAGCTATGCGGACAGCCTGGGCCTGGATGTCGTGCTGGAGCAGATTCGCGAGCTTGAAGCGAGCCAGGGCGAGTTCTGGAAGCCCGCAGCAGGGCTGGTCAAGCGTGCCGAGGCAGGTGAGCGCTTTACCAAGAGCTGATCTGCTGGTTCAGCCGGACAGCCAGTTATTCTGGCTGCTTGGCTGAAGCAAGAAAACCGCGTCCGGGTTCGCCGACGCGGTTTTTTTGTGGGGTTTTGGCTGGCCCTGGCGGCCAGCATCGCCGCGGGTCGCGCCTTGTATGGTTTTCCTA
>NZ_VTPZ01000013.1 GCF_008638305.1 Pseudomonas profundi | reverse complement strand
ACAGCCTGAAAGGGGTTGTGGTGAACCATAGAATCTCCCACTGGAGGAGGTGGGAAGCTCCTCGGATCATTTGTGGGAGGGGCGACCCGCCGCGATCGGCGTCCGCAGGACGCCTTGTTTTTGTCTCAACGCCTGCGCTGCCGATCCCCTGAAGGCCTTGAACGCTTGCGATTGGCCGCAGCTGCAGCTCCTTGCTCTGCTTCGTTGGCATCGCTGGCGGCTTTTTCCTCGGTGGTCTGGTTGCGGCGCGGCACAGGCTTCAGGTACTTCTCTTCAGGCGGTAGACATTCCAGCTTGCTACCGAGCATCTCCTCGATAGGCGGCACCTGGAATGCATCATCCTCCCCGGCGAAGCTGATGGAGGTGCCCTTGGCCCCGGCGCGGCCGGTACGACCAATGCGGTGCACGTAATCCTCTGCATCATCCGGCAGGGTGTAGTTGATTACATGACTGATACCATCGATATGAATCCCGCGTCCCGCGACATCGGTGGCCACCAATACCCGTAATTTGCCATCGCGGAAGTTATCCAGCGTGCGGACCCGCTTGTGCTGCGGCACATCACCGGACAACTGGGCGGCGTTTATACCGTCACGGACCAGCCGCTCCTGGATACGGCGTACCTCATCCTTGCGGTTGGCAAATACCATGACCCGCTCCAGCTCCAGCTGAGTTACCAGATTGTAGAGCAGAGTGTACTTGTCCTTGCCGCTGACGGCATAAACCTTCTGTGTGATGTTTTCCGAGGCGGGACGTTCGGGTTCGATCTCGACCACAGCCGGATTTTCGGTCCATTGCTGCGCCAGATTCATTACGTCATCGCTGAAGGTGGCGGAGAACAGCAGTGTCTGTCGGTCGCCCTTGCGTGGAGTCTGGCGAATGATCTGGCGTACCTGCGGGATGAAACCCATGTCGAGCATGCGATCGGCTTCATCCAGGATCAACACTTCTACCAGGTCCAGATGGACTTCGCCGCGGTTGCAGAAATCCAGCAAGCGCCCCGGTGTGGCAACCAGAATGTCGCAATAGCTCTTTTCCAGCTGGCGGATCTGTTTATCGAAGTCCATACCGCCGACAAAGCCCATGACATTCAGCGAGCAGTGTTTGGTCAGGCCTTCGGCATCATTGGCTATCTGCATGACCAGCTCGCGGGTCGGTGCAATGATCAATGCCCGTGGTTCGCCCATGAAACGCTCATCCGGCGGCGGTGTTTCCAGCAGCTGGGTGATGGTCGAAACAAGAAACGCAGCGGTCTTGCCGGTTCCGGTCTGTGCCCGACCGATGGCGTCATGGCCCTTCAAGGTGTTGCCCAGCACCGCAGCCTGGATCGGCGTGCAGTAGCTGAAACCCTGTTCGCTGATGGCGCGCATCAGGCTGTCGGGCAGCGGGAAATCATGAAAACGAGTCTTGCCTTCCATCGGCTCCACGGCGAAGTCTGCAAGCGACCAGGGCCTGGTTTCGACGGGTGCAGATGGGCGGCGGGGACGTGGCGCGGTGCTCCGCTTGGGCCTGGACCTGGGCGAAGCGGAGGCTTCGGTGTCTGCCGCCGGCTTGGGTTGGCGGGTTACCGGTGCGGTCTGGGATGTTGCGTTGGCCGACTCGGCATGCGGCGCGGGCGTCTCTCCGGGTTTGAACAACTTCTTTAGTGCTTTGAGCACAGGCGTCTCTCGATCTGGCGTGTGGATAATAATTGGCCAGTGTAAAGCAAGCCCGACGCTTAGCGAAGCCTTGGGCACCTTGTCAATGGGTGCCCGGCAAAAGTCCGTCTTTTAATTTGTGTGTGGCAAGCGCGTCTCAGAGCCCTAGACGCTGCGTCAGCCAGCTACGTATGTGCACGATTTCTTCGGGGCACACTTCGTGTGACATGTCGTAATCATGCCAATGGGTAGCGTGGCCAAGGGCTGCGAGACGATCATGTGCGTCGCGTCCCATCGGCACCGGGAGCACATCATCGTAGCGGCCATGGGCGAAGAAGATGTCCAGTACCGGCTCGGCAGAGGCATCCTGTAACAACGTCTCAAGCGTTGGGCCATAGGTAGACAGCGCCATCAGGCCCCCAAACGGCAGGCGACTCTGCAGCGCGGCGTGCAATACCACTGCGCCGCCCTGGGAGAACCCCGCGAGGATGATGCGTTCCATCGCTATGCCCTGATCACACTGTTGCTCGACCAGTTCGAGCACCGTGCTCACCGACTCCTGCATTTGCTCAGTGTTGATGATGCGTGCGGGTGACAGGCCGAGAATGTCAAACCAGCAGGGCATCGGGAAACCATTGTTTATCGTTACCGGCCGGGTCGGCGCCTGCGGGAAGATAAATCTGATGCCGTGCCCTGGCGGTAACCGCAGAGCTTCAACCACCGGCACAAAATCGTACCGGTCAGCGCCCAGACCATGCAGCCAGATAACGCAGGCGTCTGCCTTGCCAGGTGGGTCGATGATCAGTGGGGATTGGCTCATGGTCGTTCTCCTTTTTCAGCGCCTGGCCCGTTCAGGCCCGGGACATGAACTTGCCGGTGTCAGTATTGATACGGACGATTTCACCCGTGGCGAGGTATTCGGGGATCTGGATTTCGAGTCCGGTAGCAAAGCGGGCGGTCTTGGTGCGCGCGCTGGCTGAGGCGCCCTTGATAGCCGGGGGTGTTTCCTCGATGGGCATTTCCACCACGGCAGGCAGCTCGACGCCGACCATGTTGCCTTCGACGATCAGCCCGAACAGGCCCTGAATGCCTTCAGCCAGATAGGGGATCTGCTCTTCGATCTGTTCAGGATTGAGGGTGTACTGGCTGAAATCCTCGTTATCCATAAAGGTGTAACCGTCAGCGTCCTGGTACAGGAGCTGAACGGCACGCTTCTGGAAATCGATGGCTGCGAGCATGTCATCGCCAGTCAGACTCTGATCGAGTTTCTGTTTGGTCTGAACATGATTGAAGCGAATCTTGTACAGCGTGGTGCCACTGCGTGAGGACGGGCTTTTCACGTCAATGGTCGAGACGATGTAGGGCTGGCCATTGATCTGCACGATCTGGCCTTTCTTCAATTCGGAAGCTCTGGGCATGGGGCGGACTCATGATTGATGCAGCCGGTATTCTGCAGTGGGCAAGCCGGCTGCTGCAAGCGTATCCGAATGTGCCGTTCGGTACCTCAGGCGCCATCCGGCCCGCGCTGATTCGGGAGTGACTGGTCTGCGGCGCCAGCGGTCGGCATCTCATGAATACTCACTGGCTGCGTGTCACCGTTGGCGGCCTGCTGTGCAGGTCCGGCCGCCAGCGTCCGGCTGTTTATCACGCGTTCCAGACCGTCACTGTTGCGCAGGTTGATATCCAGTTGACGGTAGGCGATAACGATGCCGTGTTCGCGGAACTGCCGGTCGACTTCCCGGTTGATCTCATCAATGGCGAAGTTGCGGTCCATCAGCTCGCGCACATGGATACGCAGTTCATGTTCCAGCCGGTGATCGCCAAAATTCAGAAACAGCACCATGGGCTCAGGGTCTTTGAGAACCCGTGGGTTGTCATCGGCGATCTGCATCAGCAGTTCCTTGGTCTTGGCCAGATCAGCGCCGTGAGCAATACCCAGTTTCAGCGACACCCGGGTGATGGTGTCGTCCAGTGACCAGTTGATCAGCTGCTCGGTGACGAAGGTCTTGTTGGGGACGATAATTTCCTTGCGGTCGAAATCGGTAATGGTCGTCGCCCGAATACGTATCTTGTTCACCGTGCCGGACAGCGGGCCGATGGTCACCACATCGCCGATGCGCACCGGGCGTTCAAACAGGATGATCAGGCCAGACACGAAGTTGGCGAAGATCTCCTGCAAACCAAAGCCCAGTCCAACACCCAGTGCGGCGACCAGCCATTGCAGCTTGTTCCAGCTCACGCCGAGCGCCGATAAAGCGAAGAAAATGCCCAGGCTGACAATGGTGTAACTGAGCAGTGTGGTAATGGCGTAACTGCTGCCCTGACGCAGTTCCATGCGCGATAACACCAGCATTTCCAGCAGGCCTGGCAGGTTACGGCCGAGGGTGAAGGTCAGCGCCACGATAGTCAGCGCGCCGAGCAGATCGCCGGCACTGATGGGCGCCATCTGAGGATTGTCGGCGGTGCCAGCGTTGTACTCCCACATGGTCACCGATTCGAGGTAGGAGGCGGCGCTGATCAGATCGGACCAGGTAAAATACACCAGCACGCTGAACATGATGGTCAGGCCGAGACGGGCCAGGCGCAACGACTGCTGGTTGATCTGCTGGATGTCCATCTCGGGCACGTCAATGGTGGCTTCCGGTTCCGGATAATCATGCGGCTGTTCAGCGGTCTGACGTTTGCTCAGCGCGCGTTGATAGGCGAGGCGACGTCCGGCGACGTTGAGGTTACGCACCACTGTGCCTTCGAACAGCATCCAGATGGTGATCAGGTAGAGTGTGCTGATGAACCGGTCAGCCAGTTTTATGGCCGTGTAGTTGTAACCCCATGCCACCAGCCCGGCCAGCGCCAAAGGTGCCAGCGTCAGAATCAGGGCAGCCAGCAGGTGCAATACACGCGAATCATAGATCGGTTCACTGCGCTGCATCATGCGCCCCAACAGCCAGGCCAGGCCCACCATGCCGACCAGCATGAACAGGCGGCCCATGACGTCGTCGCCAATCTGCTCAGGGAGGATCTCACCTGTCGCGACCACCAGCACCAGCGGCAACAGAATCCATGCGGCGCGGCGCGTCAGACGGCGCAGGCGCGATACCTGTGCGGGCTCCCAGCGGAAGTGCCGGGTAGCAATGCCCTGTGGATCGAATACGCGATACAGCAGATGAATGATGAACCAGGCCAGCGCCAGTTCACTCAGACCCTGGCCCAGGGCGGGCATAGCCGGTTCCTCACCCAGACTCAACAACAGGCCCACGGAAACCAGCACCATCGGCACCGGGATGATGGTCAACGCCGTCAGCATCAATGCGCGCGGGGTGTGGTGCACGCTGTCGCGCCGGAAATGTCCGACATCCTCGTGCAGATTGCGTAACTGTTCACGCAGCGCGGGCAGTCGCCAGTTGTAAAAGCCCAACAACAGACCCAGCAGGACCAGCCAGACAATATGCTCGAGCAGGATGTCGCCGAGCTTTTTAAGCTGCACCAGAGGTTCGATCACATTCCACTGTTCAGCCGCCTTGCGCGGTAAATCGAGCAGCCAGGCGCGGTCCACCGGGCGGTTGCTGGCAACCCAGAAGAGTTGATCGTCGATGCGTCGCTCCAGATCATCGCTGAGCTTTTCAATCTGGCGCTGGTTGATCTGCACGCTGATGGCCAGGCTTAGCAGGGTGTTGATGTTGTCGCTCAGCTTGTCGACCAGGCTGATCCGGCTGCTCACCAGACCTTCAAACTCATCACGCAGCTCTTCGCGCTGCTCCTCCGGCAGACGGTTGATCAAGCGGTCGCGGTAGGCAGTGGGATTAACAATCTCATCCCGCAGCTGGTTCAACTCAAACTGGCGTAGCCGCAGATCAGCAATCTGGTCGGCCAGGGTTGCGTCATAGCGGACACTGGGCAGGGCCTGCTTCTGCTGATGCAGGATGCGTGACAGCAGTACGCTACCCTCCAGTACGTCGATCTGTTGTTCCAGTGCGCTTTCAATCTGGCCGAGGCTGTCGACCTGCTGCTTGGTCTGGATGCCCTTGCGTGTGAGCTCACCTACCTGGGTGGTGGCGCGCAACAGTTCTTCGCTCAGCTGCCGATTAATCGCGCCCTGGTCGCTTAGCAGTTGATGATTGCTCGCCTGTAATGCCTGTTCGGTGGCTTCGGTGACTGTCTGCTCGGACTGGCTGCGACGCTTTTCATTGATCACGTCTTGCAGTATCTGAATTTCGACCTCGAAGCTGCTTATCTGCTGGGCGAGCAGGTCGCGCTGCTGGGCGGCCAGATCCTGAAGGAGGTTGTTGGCTGCGAGACGTTGGCGCAGCAGGTCGCTGGAATAGTGCAGGCTCTGCTGTTCGGCGCGCAGCAAACGAATGCGCGCCTGGTTTACTGGCGTCTCACCCTGCCGCTGCAGCGCGCGGATCTGGTCGTTGAGTTCGTTTTCGCGGGTCTGATTCTTGGAGATGCTGGCCTGCGTTCGCTCCGGCCGGGTTTGCGCCGCGATCAGCTCGCTGTTGATGGCGGTCAGCTCATTCTGCGCATTGAACATGCGAGCCACTTTCTCGCCCAGGGCTCTCTCCAGTTCCCCGAGTTCCCTGGCCTCGAAGCTGGCGCGCATCTTGTCGAGATCCTCGACTTCAATGTCTTCCAGCTCCTGTCTCGCACTGCGAATGCGGGCGGGCGCCTCTTGCTTCTGCGTTTGGAGCTCGGCCAGCTGCTCGGTCAGTTTCTCGGTCCGTTGCAGATGCGTCAGTGTTTGCTGGTAAATGTCGCGGAGCTCGGTTTTTTCCGCTTCGCCCAGTGAGGCTTCATCGAGCGCCTGGATCTCAGTGCGCAGGGATTCGATGGCCCCCGTGAGTGCGTCTTGGGCATGCAGAGGAGCAGCGAACGTGACTAGGAAAGCCAGCAGCAGGCCGACGGAAAGCGAGAGAAACCGGGACATGAAGGATGTATCCACAATACGGGTTACTAGGGTCTGTTGACGTTTCATCACGAGCCGCGTTGCTGTGACAAATGTCGCCAGGCCGGGCGGCGTNCTGTGACAAATGTCGCCAGGCCGGGCGGCGTTCCGCAAGGCGCGGGACGCAGGTAATGGTTGTTCCCTTGCCAAGTCCCGCAACGCCGCATGGCGTCATTTGGAACCGCAGCCTAGGCGGCCCCACCCGTAGGGACGGGGCCCGTTTAGCGCAGCACTGCGTTACTCGTCGCTCATTTGGAACAACCACAAAATCGCCTGGAGCGTTTTTGCGCGTAAGCCCAGAAGGGGAGAAACACATGGATGTGTTGAACAAATTTCACTCCTCGCGCCTTGTTCTGCACCATACGGGCCTCCGTCGCGGCCGTGATGAAACGTCAACAGACCCTAAGGTCGGTGGCGCAGATTAATCCTGCGGGTAGTTCATGGGAAGGTGTCACAATGACAGGAGTGATAGCGAATGTAAGCAGACCGCCCGGGAGGGCGGTCTGTTCAGAGCGAGAAATTCAGGATTAGTTCACAATTTGATCAGAACCATTCGTCCTGCATGTCCAGACAGGTGGTGTCGCGACGCTCAAGCACCGTCAGAGCCTGATGGCAGCTGGGCACTTCCCAGGTCAGGAAGAACCGGGCGGCCTGCAGTTTGCCCTGATAGAACTCGCGGTCTGCTGCCGAGCCGGTCGCCAAGCCTTGTTGGGCGCGAATCGCCTGTTCCAGCCAGCGCCAACCAATGGCCATGTGGCCGAAGGCATTCAGATACAGCGCCGAGTTGGCCAATGCCTGGTTGATCTGGCCTTTACCCATGTCGCCCAGCAGTGCCAGGGTCACCTTGCCAATATGAGCGTGCAGGGCTTCCAGCGGTTCGCGCAGGGCAGTCAGTTCATCGAACTCACTCGCGCGGCGGCAGCAGTCCTGGATGAGCGCAGACAATTGCTTCAAGGCTGCGCCATTGTTCATCGCCACCTTACGCCCGAGCAGGTCCAGTGACTGGATGCCGTTGGTGCCTTCGTGGATGGGATTCAGGCGGTTGTCGCGGTAGTACTGTTCCACCGGATATTCGCGTGTGTAACCCGAACCGCCCAGTATCTGGAGCGCCAGCTCGTTAGCCTTGAGGCAGAACTCCGATGGCCAGGCCTTGACGATGGGCGTCAGCAGATCCAGCAGCTGCAGAGCTGTCTGGCGCTGTTCTTCGGTTTCCAGCGTTTCGGTATCGTCGAACAGACGTGCGGCATACAAGCCCAGATCAAAGGCGCCTTCGACGTAGGCTTTCTGCGTCAGCAGCATGCGCTTGACGTCGGTGTGCTGAATGATCGGCACCTGTCCCGATGTCGGGTCCTTGCCGTCGGGCAGGCGGCCCTGGGGGCGCTCGCGTGCATAATTCAGTGAATACAGATAACCCGCGTAGCCCAGCATCACAGCGCCCATACCGACGCCGATACGTGCTTCGTTCATCATCTGGAACATGTACGACAGCCCCTGATGCGGCTTGCCCACCAGATAGCCTACGCAGTTGTCATTGTCGCCAAAGTTCAGCGCGGTCGAGGTGGTGCCACGCCAGCCCATCTTGTGGAACAGGCCGGCCAGGGTCACATCGTTGCGCTCGCCAAGGGAGCCGTCATCCCTGACCAGAAACTTGGGTACGATGAATAGCGAAATGCCTTTCACACCTGCCGGTGCGTCGGGCAGCTTGGCCAGCACCATGTGCACGATATTGTCTGACAGCGGATGATCCCCGCCGGAAATGAAAATCTTGTTGCCCTTGAGCCGATAGCTGCCGTCTTCGGCCGGTTCGGCGCGGGTGCGGATGTCGGACAGCGAAGAGCCGGCGTGCGGTTCGGTCAGCGCCATGGTGCCAAAGAAGCGACCATCGATCATCGGCTGCAGGAAGCGCTGCTTCTGATCTTCATTGCCGAAGGCTTCGATCAGGTTGGCTGCACCCATAGTGAGCATGGCGTAGGAGGAGGTCGCTACGTTGGCGGACTGGAAATGCGCAAAACACGCCTGGGATAACAGGTTGGGCATCTGCATGCCGCCCTGCTCGAACGTGCGGGTGGCATTGAGAAACCCCGCTTCAAGGAAGGCGTCGACCGCGGGCTTGACCTCAGGAATCAGCTCCGCTGCCCCGTTAACGTATTGGGGCTCGTTTTCATCGCTCTTGCGGTTGTGCGGGGCGAAAAACTTTTCCGCGATGGTGCGGGCAGTGCCCAGCGCCGCATCAAATGTTTCGCGATTATGCTCAGCGAACCGCGGGCGCTGGGTCAGGCTTTCGGCATCCAGTACTTCGTACAACTCGAAGGCCAGATTGCGGGAATCAAGCAGGGTATCTGTCATGGCGCTCGTCTCGAAAATGAACGCCTGGCAGTGTATGCGTTCCGAATATGACTGCAAACGCCTATTGATACTACTTATGTCGCCGGATCAGAACAGCCGAAGCGGTGGCTCATCCAGGGCGGCGCGCTGCTCGCGCAGTGTCAGGATCTGGTCTGCCCAATACCGTTCGCTGGCGAACCAGGGAAAGTGTTTGGGGAACGCAGGGTCATCCCAGCGCCGCGCAAGCCATGCGCTGTAATGGATGAGGCGCAAGCTGCGCAGTGACTCGATCAGCGGCAGCTGCCGTGGGTCGAAATCGTAGAACTCGTTGTACCCGTCGGCCAGTTCGGCCAGTTGCGCCTGGCGCTGGTCACACTCGCCGGACAGCATCATCCACAGATCCTGGATCGCTGGGCCCTGACGACAATCGTCCATGTCGACCATATACAGCAGCTCATCGCGCCACAGCAGGTTGCCGACGTGCAGGTCGCCATGCAGGCGAATGGTGGTATGCGGCGTTGCGGCATGGATCGCATCGACGCGCTCGAGCAAATCGTCGGCTACAGAGAAATATGCAGGACGCAGATTCTCGGGCACGCTGCCAGCTTCGCGCAGCCAGGCGATACTTTCATGCCCAAAGTTTTGCGGAGTGAGTGACGGGCGATGACTGAACGGGCGCATTGAACCGACCGCATGCAGTCGCCCCAGTAGGCGGCCGAGCATGAGCAGATGGTCTGGATTGTCGAACTCGGGCGCGCGACCGCCAAAGCGTTTGAACAAACTGAAGCGAAAGCCTGCATGCTCAAAGAGCGTTTGCCCGTCGATTTGCATGGGGGGGATGACCGGGATTTCCAGATCGGCCAGTTCGAGGGAGAACTGATGCTCCTCGAGTATTGCCTCATCGCTCCAGCGGTGCGGGCGATAGAACTTGGCGATCAGCGGCTGGCCGTCCTCAATACCGATCTGGAATACGCGGTTCTCATAGCTGTTCAGGGTAAGCGTGCGGGCGTCACTGACATAGCCGAGCGATTCCACCGCATCGAGAACGGTATCAGGTGTGAGCAGGGCAAAAGGGTGTAGGTTGTCCATGGCGTCGCACCGTCGGTTTAGGAATGCTCCATGGTGTCATATTTACGGGCGAGATGGATAAGTTCGCTTGTACCTGGGGATGTCACGCGCCTGCGCTACGCCGAGCTTTTCGCATCACCAAAGCCCGTCGGCGGGCAACGCTATCGATCTGGTGTGCATCTGGAGTCAGCTTTCGCGAGGCGCCAGGGCCGCGCTGACACGCTGCAAGTACGTCCCTGTAAGCTCGTCGATGACATCCCTGTCATCGCACGGTCATCGCGACCCTGTCGCCTCGCTGCCCGGTGGAGATTTGCGTTGCAGGAGGTAAAGGCAGACGGTCGCCTGAGCCGCCTGGGGGTGTAGCGCGCCTGCGCTACGCCAGGTCTTCAACCCCACCAAGCCCGTCAGCGACCGGCTTCATAACAGCCAAATCGAGGTGTCGCGAGGAATCCCCCTAGCCGCCCTTTTACCAAGGGGGGAGCTGGTCCGGCGTGTTTGATTGTTTTGATGTCTGAGCCACGCGGGTGCTGGAACAAGTCCGCCGGCTGTCAGGGTGGAGCAAGTGTTGAAAACAGGGATGTTTTCACCAAGCCCCCAGGGATGGGTTCACGGCGTCTTGCGGAGTCCTGACAGGCGTCGGGCGGCTAACTTCCAAAATATCAGCGCGCACCTATGCGACAGTGTCTACGCAAGCAATCATCAAGCATCAGTCCGCGCCACGCACCAGACACTGACGCTAGCCGCGCCAGCATCAAGCAGGACCCGGCTGGCTTCTCTTACTGTTGTACCCGTGGTCACCACGTCCTCGACCAGGGCGATATGCTTGCCGAGAATCCGCTCTGGTTTGCGGCAAATGAAGGCGTCCTTGAGATTACGGCGTCGGGCTCGGGCGTCCAGGCCTTGCTGAGTCTGGGTCGCACGCTGTCGCAGCAACACACCGTGCTCAACGGGAATGGTCAGGCGTCTGGCAAGCGGACGCGTCAGTTCCATGGCCTGGTTGAAGCCGCGTTTTGCCAGGCGCGCGCCATGCAGCGGCATGGGAATCAGGCAATCCGGTAGTGCCTGGTGCCGCTCCCGGTAATGAAAGCGCACCGCATCCAGCAGCAGCAGGGCAAGCATCCGGCCATAGGTCAGTTGATGATGATGCTTGAAAGCCAGGATCAGACTGTCCACGGGGAAGCCATACAGAAAGGGCGCCACGATCTGATTGAAGGCGGGTGGGCTGTTCATGCATTGGCCGCACAGTCCTTCAGTGAGGGGAAGCGGCAGCGCGCATTGCCGACAGTGTGATCCGAGCCAGGGCAGGTCGGCGCGGCAGGCCTCGCAGATTCCCAGTTGGGAATGCACTCCATAGCTCAGACAGAGCAGGCAGGATGTCGTGTGGTTATTAATTAACCACTTGTAAACCACGGTTGATTTCAAGGGTTGACGCTATCCGTGTCGTCGCTATGATGCGATGAACGTTGAAGCCAAACCGATCTTCAAGCAAACACCAGGAATGTTTTTGATGACTGCATCCCAAACCCGCCACGACTGGACGCCGGCAGAAGTACTGGCCCTGTTCCGCCAACCCTTCAATGACCTGCTGTTCCAGGCGCAGACGGTGCATCGGCAGCATTTTGTTGCGAACCGGGTGCAAGTCTCGACATTGCTATCGATCAAGACCGGTGCTTGCCCTGAAGACTGCAAGTACTGCCCCCAGTCCGGGCACTACAACACCGGTCTGGACAAGGAAAAGCTCCTTGAGGTGCAGAAGGTGCTCGAAGAGGCCGCTGCAGCCAAAGCCATCGGCGCGACCCGTTTCTGCATGGGTGCTGCCTGGAAGCACCCGTCCGAAAAGGATATGCCATACGTTCTGCAAATGGTTCGGGGCGTGCGCAAGCTCGGCCTGGAAACCTGCATGACGCTTGGCAAGCTGACCAAGGAACAGACCGCTGCGCTGGCTGATGCGGGGCTGGATTATTACAACCATAACCTGGATACCTCGCCGGAGTTCTACGGCAATATCATCACTACGCGCACCTATAGCGATCGCCTGCAGACATTGTCCTACGTGCGTGATGCGGGAATGAAGATTTGCTCGGGCGGTATCCTGGGCATGGGCGAGTCGCTGCAAGATCGCGCCGGCCTGTTGATTCAATTGGCGAACCTGCCGGAGCATCCGGAGAGCGTGCCGATCAATATGCTGGTCAAGGTAGCCGGGACGCCGCTGGAAAACGCCGAGGACCTGGACCCCTTCGACTTCATCCGCATGCTGGCTGTGGCCCGTATCATGATGCCGAAATCGCACGTGCGCCTGTCAGCTGGCCGCGAGCAGATGAGTGAGCAAACCCAGGCGCTGGCGTTCTTTGCCGGAGCCAATTCGATTTTTTACGGCGATCGTCTGCTTACCACCTCCAATCCGCAGGCGGAAAAGGATATGCGTCTGTTCGAGCGCCTGGGCATCAAGCCTGAAGAGCGTGAAGAACATGATGATGAAGTGCATCAGGCAGCAATCGAGCAGGCGCTGGTTGAACAGCGCGATAGCGCATTGTTTACCAACGCAGCGGCGGTCTGATCACTCTCCCCACGAGCCTCCACCATGTCCTTCGATCTGACTGCCCGACTGGCTGAACGTCGGGCGGCCCATCTGTATCGTCAGCGACCGTTGCTTGAGACGCCACAGGGCGTACGGGTAGTAGTCGATGGTCAGCCGCTGCTGGCGTTCTGCAACAATGATTATCTGGGCCTGGCCAATGATCCGGAGGTGATTGAGGCCTTCGTTGCGGGCGCGCGCACCTGGGGCGTAGGCGGCGGCGCTTCGCACCTGGTGGTCGGGCACAGCACGCCGCACCATCAGCTTGAGGAAGCGCTCGCCGAATTTACCGGCCGTCCCCGGGCTCTGCTGATGTCGAGCGGCTATATGGCCAATCTGGGTGCGGTAACGGCATTGGTTGGGCAGGGCGATACGGTACTGGAAGATCGCCTGAATCACGCCTCGTTGCTGGACGCAGGTTTGCTCAGCGGCGCCCGATTCTCGCGTTACCTGCACAACGATATCTCAAGCTTGACCTCTCGTCTGGCCAAGGCCACCGGCAATACGCTGGTGGTGACCGATGGCGTTTTCAGCATGGACGGTGACCTGGCTGACTTGCCCGCGGTATGTGCTGCTGCACGAGCAAAGGATGCCTGGGTGATGGTGGATGACGCCCACGGATTTGGTTGCCTTGGTCGGCAAGGTGGCGGCATCGTCGAGCATTATGGGCTGGATGTGAAGGATGTCCCGGTACTCATCGGCACCCTGGGCAAGGCGTTTGGCACGGCGGGCGCCTTTATTGCCGGCAGCGAGGAGCTGATCGAGACCTTGATCCAGTTCGCGCGGCCGTACATCTATACCACCAGTCAGCCACCGGCCGTGGCGTGCGCTACGCTGAAAAGCCTGCAGATCCTGCGCGAGCAAAGCTGGCGACGCGAGCATCTCAACCGGCTGATCGCCCAGTTTCGCGCGGGCGTGTCCGATCTGGGGCTGCAATTGATGGACAGTCCAACGCCGATCCAGCCTATCGTTATGGGCAGCAGCGAGCGCGCCATCGCCGTCTCGGCGGCGCTGCGTGAGCGCGGCATATTGGTCACGGCGATACGCCCTCCGACTGTTCCGCGCGGGACGGCCCGGTTGCGGGTTACCCTGTGCGCAGCGCACAGTGAGAGCGATGTGGCGCAGCTTCTTGATGCGCTCAAACAAGCCATAGCCGCTGTTCCGGAGTGTGAGTGATGACCAATATTTCCCTGTTGCCTGGTTGGGCGATGTCTGCTGACAGCATGCAGCCGCTGCGCAGTGCGCTGCTTGAGCGGCTGCCCCAGGCGCAGGTTCAATGCCATGATTTGCCGCCTTTGCAGATGTCCAATATCGAGAGCGACCTGGCGGAACTGGGCGAGCGGCTGCCGGAGGGTCTGCTGATCGGTTGGTCGCTGGGCGGCGTGTTGGCATTGCAGCTACTGCGTCGTTTTCCAGAAAAATTCAGCACAGTCATTACCATCGCCAGTAATCCCTGTTTCGTCAGTCGCCGGGATTGGCCCGAGGCAATGCCGACCGATACTTTCAAGACCTTTTATGCTGATTACCGCGATGAGCCAGACAAAACGCTCAAGCGTTTCGCTTTGCTGATTACCCAGGGCAGCGCGCAGGGTAGGGCGCTGAGCCGATCCTTGCAGTGGGATGAGGCGGACCATGAGCAGCGTCTTCACGCCCTGGCGATTCTCGGTGTGCTTGATAGTCGTGCCATCCTGCGGCGCTCCGAGCTGCCGACGCTGCACTGTCTTGCCGGGCAGGATGCCCTGGTTCCTGCAGTAGTTGAAGGTGCGCTTATGGAGCTCGACAGTCATTCTCGCGTTGTCGTTTATCCCGAAGCCAGCCATGCCTTGCCGTTGGAGCAACCGCTCTGGCTGGCGGAACAGATAGCCCAGTTTCTGCAGATCGGCGATGACTGAGCGAACAATCGACAAGCGCCGGATCGCCGAATCATTCGGCCGTGCGGCTACTACCTATGACCAGGCTGCTGCCTTCCAGCGAACGGTGGGTAGTAATCTGCTGGCGCGTTTGCCTAAGGATTATTGTCCAGAGAATACGGCTGATCTGGGTTGTGGCACGGGCTACTTCACCCGGGAATTGCAAAGGCGTTACGGTCGTCCGGTGATGGGGATTGATCTGGCGGAGGGCATGTTGCAGTTCGCTCGTAACGCGTCACCGGATTGCGGACCCTGGGTTACCGCTGATGCGGAAGCGCTGCCGCTACGTGCTGGTTCGCAGGACCTGATCTTCTCGAGTCTGGCGCTGCAGTGGTGCTCGAATCTGCAGATAGCATTAAGCGAGGCGTATAACGCCCTGCGCCCCGGCGGCTATCTGGCGTTCAACACATTGGTTGAAGGCTCGCTTGGTGAGCTGCGCCAGGCCTGGGAGCGGGTCGACGGCTTTGTTCACGTTAATCGCTTCATGCCGGAGGCCGTGTTGCGTGAACTGCTGGCGCGTGCGGGATTTTCGCAGTGTCGTTGCGAGATCGAACAGCACGTCCTGCATTACGCGCAGCTCAGCGAACTGACCCGCGAGCTCAAGGCGCTGGGCGCCCACAACGTAAACCCCGGACGCCCCGGCGGGCTGACCGGACGTGCGAGGTTGCGCGCGCTAACTGAAGCATACGAGCAATTCCGTGGTGACAAAGGTTTGCCTGCCACCTATCAGGTTGCGCAGATCGTATTGACCAAGGGGGCGGCGTAACTGCCGGAGGAAAACATGTCCAAGCGTTATTTTGTTACCGGTACTGACACTGAAATCGGCAAGACCACCATTGCCGCGGCGCTACTGCATTCGGCCCGGCAACGGGGCTTGAGCACCGCTGCGGTGAAACCCGTAGCAGCCGGGTGCGAGCGCACCGCTGAGGGCCTGCGCAACGAGGATGCGCTGGCGTTGATGAACGAGTGCCAGCCGCCGTTGGATTATGAACTGATCAACCCGGTCGCGCTTGAAGCCGCCATCGCCCCGCATATTGCGGCGCATGAGGAAGACGTGACGCTGACAGCCGACGCGCTGTCGGCCGGCTGTAAAGCAGTATTCGAGCGCAACGCCGACCTGACGTTGGTCGAAGGCGCGGGTGGCTGGCGTGTGCCCTTGAATGACCGGCAGACGCTGGCCGATCTGGCCGGCTTGCTCGCGATTCCGGTGGTGATGGTGGTGGGTATGCGGCTCGGCTGTATCAATCATGCGCTGCTAACCGCCGAGGCGATCAAGGCCGATGGTCTGGTATTGGCCGGTTGGGTGGCCAACTGCGTGGACCCCGACATGAGCCGGCCCGATGAGAACCTGGCTACCCTCAAGCAACTGATCGAGGCCCCATGTCTCGGCGTGGTCCCCTGGCTGGAACAACCGTCTGCCGGCTCGATTGCTGCGCATCTGGATATCAGCGAGCTGCTTTGAACACGGCGCTACCCATTTGCTGCGGGCTGTGCTTGAATGGCCGTATCGGCTGAAGGGAGGCAAAGTGCCATGGCTAGCTTGGATCTTGTGTCATCGGGGATGAACAGCGTCAGGCAGGGGCAGTATCGTGCGAACACAGCGGCGGCGGAAATCGCACGCAGTGGTGTGCAATCCGATCCCGCAGCCTCGCAAGCCATTCCCGTTCAGCCCGCCAATGGCCAACCCGCCGCCACCACGGCCGTCGATTCCAATCGGCCGGTCAACCTGGTCGACAGTCTTGTCGAGCTGCAGCGCGGTCAACGTGAAGTCGAAGCCGGCGCAGCGGTAATTGATACAGCCAATGAAGTGCTCGGCACGCTGCTCGACGTAACAGCCTGAATCACATTTTCTGTAACCCCTCCTTGGATTCGTTACCCTAACGTCACGGCTGCAATCGCTGCCAGCGGGCGGCTTCGCCGTATCCTGCTTCCCCCAATCCGAAAAATACTTGCCTGGAGCGACCGCGCGGGCTTGACATGTCTATGCGGTAAACGTAAGTTTCAAACGTCTGTTTGAATGCTGCCTTTGGCAGCCCTGTTTGCAGCGTTCGTCTGCTCTTGAAATCCCGATATAACCGTTGAGGTCAAGTTACCATGCCAGAATACAAGGCTCCCCTGCGTGACATCCGTTTCGTCCGCGACGAAGTTCTGGGTTATGAAGAACACTACAAGAGCCTGCCGGGCTGCGAAGAGGCAACCCCGGATATGGTCGATGCCATTCTGGAAGAGGGTGCCAAGTTCTGTGAGCAGGTTATCGCTCCGCTGAACCGTGTTGGCGACACCGAAGGTTGCACCTGGAGCGCGGAGGGGGTGACCACTCCGACCGGCTTCAAGGAAGCCTACGCCCAGTATGTTGAAGGTGGCTGGCCGAGCCTGGCCCATGACGTAGCCCATGGCGGTCAGGGTCTGCCCGAGTCACTGGGACTGGCGGTCAGTGAAATGATCGGTCAGGCGAACTGGTCCTGGGGCATGTACCCGGGCCTGTCCCACGGCGCCATGAATACACTGGACGCCCACGGTACTGACGAACAGAAGCACACTTATCTGAGCAAGCTGGTGTCCGGCCAGTGGACCGGCACCATGTGCCTGACCGAACCACATTGCGGTACCGACCTGGGCATGCTGCGTACCAAGGCCGAGCCGAATGCCGACGGCAGCTACAAGATTTCCGGCACCAAGATCTTCATCTCTTCCGGTGAGCACGACATGGCCGAGAACATCGTCCACATCGTCCTCGCCCGCTTGCCCGACGCACCGGCTGGCACCAAGGGTATTTCGCTGTTCATCGTGCCGAAGTTCCTGCCTGACGCCAGCGGCGACAAGGGCGAGCGCAACGGTGTGACCTGTGGTTCGCTGGAACACAAGATGGGTATCCACGGCAACGCCACCTGCGTGATGAACTTCGACGCGGCGACCGGTTTTCTGATCGGACCGCCGAACAAGGGTCTGAACTGCATGTTCACCTTCATGAACACGGCCCGTCTGGGTACCGCGTTGCAGGGGCTGGCGCATGCTGAAGTGGGTTTCCAGGGTGGTATCAAGTATGCGCGTGAGCGTCTGCAGATGCGTGCTCTGACTGGTCCGAAGGCGCCGGAAAAAGCAGCTGATCCGATCATCGTGCACCCTGATGTACGCCGTATGCTGCTGACCATGAAGGCCTTTGCCGAAGGTAACCGGGCAATGGTGTACTTCACTGCCAAGCAGGTCGATATCGTCAAGAACAGTCCTGATGAAGCGGCGCGCAAGCAGGCTGACGCATTGCTCGCATTCCTTACGCCGATTGCCAAGGCCTTCATGACCGAAGTTGGCTTCGAAGCGGCCAACCACGGCGTGCAGATTTACGGCGGCCACGGTTTCATCTCCGAGTGGGGCATGGAGCAGAACGTACGTGATGCACGTATCGCCATGCTGTACGAAGGCACCACCGGTATCCAGGCGCTGGATCTGTTGGGCCGTAAGGTACTCATGACCCAGGGCGAGGCGCTCAAGGGCTTCACCAAGATCGTGCACAAGTTCTGTCAGGCGCAGGAAGGCAATGAGGCAACCGCCGAATTCGTTGCTCCCCTGGCGCAGCTGAACAAGGAATGGGCTGACCTGACCATGAAGGTCGGTATGGCTGCAATGAAGGATCGCGAGATGGTCGGCGCAGCATCGGTCGACTACCTCATGTACTCCGGTTACGTATGCCTGGCGTATTTCTGGGCGGATATGGCACGCGTTGCGGCCGGGAAGCTGGCTGAAGGCACTTCCGAGGAAGCCTTCTACAAGGCGAAGCTGCAGACTGCACGCTTCTACTTCCAGCGCATCCTGCCGCGTACGCGCATGCACGTTGAGGCGATGCTGTCCGGTTCTGCGAACCTGATGGATATGGACGAAGAGGACTTTGCGCTGGGGTACTAAGTCGGTTGCGGTATCCGAAGGGCTGCCCCGCATGGGGCGGCCCTTTTTTTGCCTGGATCTCGCCGGGATAGGTGAGTATCGCGGGCCGGATTTGGGCTCGCCGATGGGGTTGGTGTTGCTGCAGGCTTGGCGTAGCGCAGGCGCGCTACACCCCCAGGTTGGTCCGGCGCAGAGATCTATCGCGCCAACCGCAACCCACTGAACTGCCAGCGCGCCGACGCCGGGAAGAAGTTGCGATAACTGAGGCGAGCATGGCCGGATGGGGTGGCCAGTGAGCTGCCGCGCAGCACCATCTGGTTTATCATGAATTTGCCGTTATATTCGCCGACGGCCCCGGGCGCGGGCTGATATCCGGGGTAGGGCAGGTAGGCGCTATTGGTCCATTGCCATACCTCACCGAACAGGCCCGGCAGCTCCCGGTGTGACGCTGCAGCAAACTCCCATTCCGCCTCGGTGGGAAGTCGCGCCCCGGCCCAGCGGGCGTAAGCGTCTGCTTCATAGAAACTGATATGCATGACCGGAGCGCTGTGGTCGAGCAACTGTTCTCCGTGCAGGGTGAAGCGACGCCAGCTTTCCCCATCGTGACGCCAGTACAAGGGCCCCTGGAGGTGCTCGTTAGAGACCATGTCCCAGCCGTCCGAGAGCCATAGTTCCGGGCGTTCATAGCCGCCGTCGGCCATGAACGCGAGATAGTCACCGTTGCTGACGTTGCGACTGGCAAGCTCGAAGGGCTCGAGCCAGGCTCTGTGCCGCGGGCGTTCATTGTCGAAGCAGAAATCGCTGCCCTGATGGCCGATGTCGATCAGCCCACCGTCAAGGGCAACGAAGGTATTGGCTGCTTGTACATCCGTCGCGCCGTCTGCAGAAGATGACCGCCACGCCGGCAACAGCGGATTCAGGGAAAAGTGGTGTTTGAGGTCGGTGAGCATCAGTTCCTGGTGCTGTTGTTCATGATTCAGACCCAGTTCGATCAGGTCCAGCGCATCCTCGGTCAGATTGCCGGCTTGGATTGCTGCGCGCATGTGAGCGTCAACATGGGCACGGTAAGCAAGCACATCGTCCAGTGTGGGGCGGGATAACATTCCCCGCTCCGCGCGAAGATGGCGTTCGCCCACCCCGACATAATAGGAATTGAAGAGCACCCTGAACGCAGGGTCGAAGGCTGCGGGTGGGTTTGGCGACGCCGACAGAATAAACGTCTCGAAGAACCAGCTGGTATGCGCCAGATGCCATTTGACAGGACTGGCTTCGGCCATCGATTGCAGCTGGCAGTCTTCAGCCGACAGGCCCTCGACCAAGGCCAGGGAGTACTGGCGTACCTCATGAAAGCGCGCTGCAACGCGGGTCGAACGAGAGATTGGTTGATGCATGCTCATTGGCCTGGCTCCGCAAGAAAAACACCAAACCATTGGTAAGGATCGGTCCAGAACTGGCATTGGGCAAAACCGGCTTCAATCAACATGTCGCGGAAGCCGTTCGGGGTGTATTTGTGGGAGTACTCGGTGAGCAGGTGTTCGCCGGCGCGAAAGCAGCGGTTGGTCTGGCTGCCAAGCTCTACGCGGTGGTCACGCTGGGCTACCAGTTGCATTTCGATGCGGTTGTGCACGCAATCGTACCGTGCCCGGTGACTGAAATTCGTCCGGTCAAAGTCCGAGCCGATTTTTTGGTTAACCACGTCCAGCACGTGCAGGTTGAATTCTGCGGTGACGCCCGCCGCATCGTCATAGGCTGCCTCGAGGATCTCGACCGGTTTGATCAGATCAATCCCGATCAGCAGCCTGCCATGCTTGCCACAGTTACGGCGAATATTACGCAAAAGCCGTAGCGCATCGGCACGGGCAAAATTGCCGATCGACGAGCCGGGGTAGAAAAATACCGGCGGCGCATCCGGACATTCGCTGAGTAGGGTGGAGAGATCAAGGTCACGGGTGAAATCGCTGACTACGCCAATGCATTCCACTTCGGGGTTATGGGCCGCGACTTCGATCAGCGAGCTTTGCAGGAAATCGCCGGCGATATCGACGCCGACCAGACGTTCCGGGGCGACATGGTGCAGCCATTCGCGAGATTTGCCGCAGTCGCCGCACCCCAGGTCAATCCACTGCGAGCCTGAGGGCAGCACGTCAGCAATTTCCCGCGCATAGCGGCGAAATATGCCGGCTTCAGTCCGCGTGGGGTAATACTCGCTGAGCTCGCAGATGCGGTTGAACAGCTGACACCCGGTATCATCGTAAAAATATTTGGAATCAATCCGGGCGGTGGGTTGCAGCAGCCCGTCGAGCAGGCTGGCGTTCTCCTGAAGTACGTCGTGCTGTATAGCGTTTTCGATGCGCGGTAGCGGCAGGGCAATATTCACGGGAAGCCTCAGCGTCAGGTCTACGACTTCTGAAACTAGCAGTCGCGCGCGGCTTTTGCCAACCCGATGCAGGCCAGATTAAGCCATGGTGCCCACGCGGAGCTTTGCTCAACCTTCGTCTTCTACTATTCCGCGGATCAGCTTGAACAGCTTGCGCGAGGCTGCCGGTGGCTTGTTTTCCGCAGTCTCCTTGCCGGCCTGACGCACGAGTTGCCGGAGCTGTTGACGGTCAGTTTGAGGGTACAGTGCGACAAAGGCATCCTGCTCCTCCGGTTTGCCAGTCAGCAACCGGTCACGCCAGCGTTCGAGCTGATGAAAATGTTGAGCGTGCGCCTGACTGCTACTGTCCAGCCGGTCAACGTAAGCCTGTATGGCGTCGATATCCTGATCGCGCATCAGCTTGCCGACAAAGCTCAGATGGCGTTTGAGGGCACCGCGCGCAGTATGCCGGTGGGCTTCATCCAGCGCCCTGCGTAGCTTGTCGGTGAGTTCGAGCTTGTCCAGCTGGGCTGGTTTCAGTTCAGTCAGACGCCGGCCAAGTTCCTGTAACTCATTCAGTTCGCGTTTTACCTGGCTTTTACTCTTGCCCTCGTCTTCGTCGTTCTGCTCTTCGTCGTTAAAATCTGTCATGGTGATCCCATTACGGCCTTTCGCCGGGTCTGTTCGATGCGCCATGATACCCGTTCACACTGCGGCTGTCCGGAGTACAATGGCGACCACAAAGGAGAACTTATGACTGATAACCTGCCTACCCGGAACGATGATCCGCAGGCCCTGCAAGCCGCTCTCGAGCAGCGCGTGGCCTTCATTCTGGACGAGTCGAAACGTCAGGGCGCTTCAGCCTGCGAGGTGGTCGTCAGCCACAATACCGGCCTCTCGGTCGGCGTACGCCAGGGTGAGGTGGAGAACGTCGAATTCAATCGCGACCAGGGCTTTGGTATCACGCTGTATTCGGGTCAGCGCAAGGGTTCTGCCAGCACCTCCGATACCTCCGACGATGCAATACGTTCGGCTATCGAAGCGGCGCTGGTTATCGCCCGTCACGCCTCCGAAGATCCCTATGCAGGGCTTGCTGACCCAGAACTGATGGCCAGGAATTTGCCGGATCTGGACCTCTACCATCCCTGGGAGCTCGGCGCCGAAGCGGCCATCCAGCGGGCCCTGGACAGCGAAGCTGCGGCGCTTGCACTGGACAGCCGGCTGAGCAGCGATGGTTCGCACGTCAGCAGCCACCAGGGTTGCCGGGTCTATGGCAACAGCAATGGTTTCATCGGCAGCTCGATTGGAACGCGGCACAGCGTAGCGACCTTGACCATTGCAGCGGACGCTCAGGGCATGCAGCGCGATTACTGGTATGGCGTGGACCGTATTGCAGAGCGTCTGCCAACTGCCGAGGCACTCGGCCAGAAGGCCGCCGAGCGGACGCTGGCGAGATTGGGAGCGCGCTCCATCAAGACTGCCAGGGTGCCGGTTCTGTTTGCGGCGGATCAGGCCGCCGGGCTGCTCGGGCATCTCGTTGGCGCGATTGCTGGCGGAGCGGTTTATCGTCAATCCACTTTTCTGCTGGATGCGTTAGGCCAGCCGGTATTCCCTGACTGGGTCACGATCGATGAACGCCCGCACCTGAAGCAGGCGCTGGGCAGCACCGCTTTCGACGGCGATGGCCTGGCGACGCGGGAGAAATCCTTCATTGAACGCGGTGTGCTGCAGAGCTGGATCCTGGGCACCTATTCCGGGCGCAAGCTGGGCTTGCCGAGCACCGCCAACGCTGGCGGGGTGAACAATTTGCACGTGTCCTGCAATATTCCGGGCGGTCTGGATGCTTTGCTCAAGGAAATGGGCACCGGTTTGCTGGTGACCGAACTGATGGGCCAGGGCGTGAATGGCGTGACGGGGGACTATTCCCGTGGTGCGGGTGGGTTCTGGGTCGAAGAAGGTGAGATCGCTTACGCTGTGAAGGAAGTCACTATCGCCGGCAATCTTCGCGATATGTTCGGCCAGCTGCGTTGCGTGGGTGCAGACGAAGAGCGCCGGGGCAATTACCTTACCGGCAGTTGGCTGGTCGACGGCATGACAGTGGGCGGGGAATAAGCGCGACGGCCACTACTCGCCTTCTTCAAAGTAGTTGTTGACCAGTGCCGTCAGCTCTTGCATGGCCTGGTCAGCCTGCTCGCCTTCGCAGGCGATGCAGATCTCGGTTCCCTTGCTCGCCGCCAGCATCATGACCTGCATGATGCTTTTGCCATTGACCATCTGATCCTCGCTGCAACCGATGCGGACATCGCAATCAAAACGGTTCGCTATCCCGACGAATTTGGCTGCGGCCCGTGCGTGGAGGCCTAACTTGTTGATGATCTCGAGATTGGCTTTTGGCATGTCAGGGCAAGTCACGGTGTCGTATCTGCAGGTTGGGGGTATGCGCGCTCAGCTCCCGTACCAGGCGCTCGGCAATATAGACTGAGCGGTGATGCCCGCCTGTACAGCCAATGCCGACGCTCATATAGCTGCGTTCGCCGGCAGCGTAGCGGGGCAGCCACTTTGCCAGAAAATTGTAGATATCCTGATACATCTCCTGAACGTCCGGTTCCCCTTCCAGGTAATCACAAATTTCCTTGTCCTTGCCGCAAAACGGGCGTAGCTCCGCTTTCCAGTAAGGATTGGGCAGGCAGCGCACATCGAACACCAGGTCGGCATCGACCGGTACGCCACGTTTGAATCCGAACGATTGGATCAGCACGGAGGGGGCGTTGCCCTCGCTGCTGAGTAAACGCTGTTTCAGCAGATCACGCAGTTGGTACAGAGTCAGATGGCTGGTGTCGATCTTGAGATTGGCCAGATCAATGATTGGTTCGAGCAAGCGCAGTTCTGCCGCAATGGCTTCACCCAGCGATTTGCTTTCATCCGTCAGCGGGTGCTTGCGGCGCGTTTCCGAGAAGCGCTTGATAAGCACTTCGTCCGTAGCCGCGAGAAACAGCACGTCACAGCGAATTCCGGTATCGCGGACTCGTTGCAGCAGTTCGGGGAAGCGCTCGAGGTCACTCGCCAGGTTACGCGCATCAATACTGATCGCTACCTTCGGCAGGTGTTGGTCGGTGTCGTTGGCCTGTCTGGCCAGCTCGGGTAGCAGCCCGGCGGGCAGGTTGTCGATGCAGTAGAAACCGTTGTCTTCCAACAGATGCAGTGCGGTACTTTTGCCGGAGCCGGATCGGCCACTGACCACAACCAGGCGCATGGATCTTTAACTCCCTTCGTCGGTGCCGATCATCACTTCATAGAGTGTCTGGGCATCAGGTGATTGTCGCAGGGCTTCTCGCAGCGCTTGCTGGTCGAGCTTTTCAGCAAGCATTTTGAGTATCTGCAGATGTTCTTCGGTCGCTTCCTGAGGCACCAGCAGCACAAAGATGAGATCTACCGGTTCGCCATCCAGGGCGTCGAAATCAATCTTGCTGTCGAGCTGTAAAAGTGAGCCTATCGCCTGGGTACACCCAGGCATGCGGCAATGAGGGATGGCAATGCCATGTCCGAATCCGGTCGAGCCGAGTTTCTCCCGGGCAACCAGGCTTTCGAAAATCGCGTCGGGATCCAGGTTGGTGTGCTGAGAGATCAATTTGCCGATCAGCTCCAGCACACGTTTCTTGGATGCCCCCTGCACACCTGCAAAGGTGCGCTCGGGGGTCAGGATATGGTCTATTTGCATGGTCACGCGGCGTTGATGGCCTTAGCGGTCGTTGGCGCCCTGTAGGCGGTTGAGGTTCTTTTCCTTGTATTTGATCAGCTGGCGATCAAGCTTGTCGATCAGCATGTCAATTGCCGCATACATATCAGTGTGTTCTGCGTTTGCGACGACTTCCCCCCCGGAGACATGGAGAATGGCTTCGGCTTTCTGACGCAGCTTTTCAACTTCAAGGATGACTTGGACGTTGGTGATCTTGTCGAAATGCCGCTCGATGCGTGCCATTTTTTCAGTGACGTAATCACGCAATCCGTCAGTGAGCTCGAGTTGGTGACCGCTGATATTGAGTTGCATACGGCTTCTCCTGATTGGCTTTATGTTACTGGGTGAACCCGATCACCCGGTGGTGCCACCTTGATTCCTTGTACTGTCAAACCAGTCGTTTGCGTTCGCTCGATGGAGCGATGTTGAGTGATTCCCGATACTTGGCAATAGTTCGGCGGGCCACGTGAATGCCCTGTTCCTCCAGTAAACCAGCGATCTTGCTGTCGCTCAATGGTTTCTTCGGGTTTTCAGCCGCAACCAGTTTTCTGATCAAGGCGCGGATGGCGGTTGAGGAGAATTCACCGCCCTCACTGGTGCTTACGTGGCTCGAGAAAAAGTACTTGAGTTCGAAGATTCCGCGCGGGGTGTGCATGAATTTCTGTGTGGTGACGCGGGAAATGGTCGATTCATGCATGCCGACTGCTTCGGCAATATCATGCAACACGAGTGGCTTCATCGCCTCTTCGCCGTGCTCGAGAAAACCGCGCTGGTGCTCGACAATTTGCGTAGCAACTTTCATCAGCGTCTCGTTGCGGCTCTGTAGGCTCTTGATGAACCAGCGCGCTTCCTGCAGATGATTGCGCAGGTAGGTATTGTCGTTGCTGGTATCGGCGCGGCGTACCATGGAGGCGTAGGTATTGTTGACCCGCACCTTGGGTACCGATTCCTGGTTCAGCTCGACCACCCAGCGATTGCTGTCACGGCGGACAATCACATCCGGAATAACGTATTCGGCATCGCCGGAGGCAATCTCCGAGCCGGGCCTGGGGTTCAGCGTCTGGATCAGGGCAATGGCATCGCGCAGCTGGTCTTCCTTGAGCTTGGAACGCCGCATCAGCTGGGAGAAGTCGCGGTTTCCGAGCAGCTCCAGATGGTTGTCGACTACCCGTCGGGCCTGCTCGAGCATCGGTGTATCCGCTGGTAGCTGGCGTAGTTGCAGCAGCAGGCATTCACGCAGATCCCGGGCGGCCACGCCCACCGGCTCGAACTGCTGGAGCCTGTGCAGAACCATTTCGACTTCGTCGAGATCCGCTTCCAGCTCCGGGTCGAGGGAGGAGAGAATGTCTTCCAGTGACTCCTGCAGATAGCCGTCGGCGTTGATCCCATCAATCAGCGCTACGGCGATCTGGTAATCCGTTTCGGACATCGGAACCAGGTTCAGCTGCCATTCAAGGTGGCTCTGCAGGGTTTCGCCGGTGCCGGTGCGCGATGTGAAGTCCCAGTCTTCGTCATCGTTGCTGGGCAACGAGCTAGCCGAGGTCTGGTAGACGTCTTCCCACTGAGTGTCGACCGGCAGTTCGTTGGGTATCTGCTCATTCCAGCTGCCTTCTTCCTGCGCCTGGCCGTGTTGTTCGATGGCATCAAGGGCGACGGGTTCGGGCATGGTGACCGCCGGGGCGTCATCGTTATCGGATGCGTTGTTGCCGGCATCGCCAGAAAAATCGTCATCGCCATCATCCGCCATTTCAAGCAACGGATTGGCTTCGAGCGCCTCCTGAACCTCCTGTTGCAGATCCAGGCTGGAAAGTTGAAGCAAACGGATGGCCTGCTGCAGCTGGGGCGTCATGGTCAGCTGCTGCCCCATCTTGAGGACGAGCGTTGGTTTCATTTTCCGTTGAACTACCTTGTGCGCTGAATCAGAACCGTGGGAGCGCCGCGTGGCGCTTTGCCTTTAAGATCATGCCTGAAGCCAAGCGGCTTTTATAGACGGAAGGCGTGACCGAGGTAGACGTCCCTCACCAATTGATTGGATAACACGGTTTCCGCGTCTCCTTCGGCAATGATGTGTCCGTCATTTACAATGTAAGCCTTGTCGCAAATATCCAGGGTTTCGCGCACGTTGTGATCGGTAATGAGTACGCCGATGTCCTTGTCCTTGAGATGCTGGATAATCTGCTTGATGTCATTGACCGATATGGGGTCCACGCCGGCAAAAGGCTCATCGAGCAAGATGAAGCGGGGCTCAGTGGCCAACGCGCGGGCGATTTCTGCTCGTCTGCGCTCACCGCCGGACAGGCTCATGCCCTTGCTGTCTTTCAGGTGATGGATATGGAATTCGCGCAGCAGGGATTCGAGTTTGCCCTCGCGGCCCTTGCGATTAAGGTCCTTGCGGGTCTCGAGAATTGCCATGATGTTCTCGCCAACAGTCAGCTTGCGGAAGATTGACGCTTCCTGCGGCAGATAACCAATGCCCTGACGGGCGCGGCCATGCATGGGCAGACCGGTCACATCCACGCCGTTGATCTGGATCTTGCCCTCATCGGCTTTGACCAGCCCCACGATCATGTAGAAACAGGTCGTTTTGCCTGCGCCGTTAGGCCCCAGCAGACCCACGACTTCGCCGCTGGTAATCGACAGGGAGACATCCCGCACCACTTTGCGCGATTTGTAGGCTTTGGCCAGATGGTGCGCCTGTAGCTTAATCATTGCTGGCCGGCTCCGGCTCGGGCGTACGATTGCGCGGCTGGATCACCATCTCGATGCGGCCGGGCTGTTCGGCGTTTTCGCCGGGGCGCCCGGCATCAACGACTTCCTCCGCAACGTTATAGGTGACGTACTCGCCTTCAAATGTGTTGCCGTCCTGGTCCAGGTGGGCATTGGTGATCAGGACCACCCGTTCCTCGGCCGCATAGTATTCAATGGTCCGCCCGCGTGCATTGACCGGGCCCTTGCCCGGGTTTGGCGTCTGCCTGAATGTCGCGGGGTTGCCCACGCTGACGATCTTGCGGACTTCGCCCTCGGCGTCAGTGGTCAGCGTCACTTCGTTACCCGTCAGGCGCATGCTGCCCTGGGTCACGATGACGTCACCGGTATACACAGCGATGTTTCGCCGGTCATCGAGGTTGGCCGTATTGGCTTGAATGCGGATGGGCTGGCTGCTGTCTTCAGGAAGGGCGATTGCCTGAAAACAGGGGCCGAGCAACAGGGCAACAAGCGCCAGGGATTTAACGCACCTCATGTAGGCCTCGTACGTTGGACAGCAGCTGCATGCGGCCGTCTTGGAAATAGACATGCATGCCAGTGGCGGTAGTGACGCCGCTGGCTGCTTCGATTCTAACGTCCTGATCGGTCTCGGCGTAATCCCTCGCGGGAAATACCGTCAGTGCCGACGTGGTCATTTGCGATACCGGCTCATCGGGTATTTCCTGCTTGAGCAAGACATCATCGTTCAGCTGCACCCGGTCACCGCCTTCGGTGATCCACCCGGTTTGCGATGTCACTAACCAGGGCTGTTGTTCGTCTGCACGGAAATACAGCAGATTCGGCGCTTCCAGTCGGGTGCTGTCCTCGGTGGCAAGGTGCGTAGCGCGCCGGCTGGTCAGCTCGTAGCGCACCGTGCCATCGGGATTGAGCATAGTGATCTGGCTGTTTTCCATGAAGAAATCAGGCTGCGTCGGATCATCCACCAGCACCGTTTCAGTGAAGCTGCCGGGTCGGATGTTCCAGTAGCCCATCGCCAATGCGATCGCCAGCGCCAGGCCGACGATGGCACCCACTACCAGGTAGCGAGGCGGATTGAAACTCACAGGTAAGCAGCCTGCGCGGCGTCAAGCGTGCCCTGGGCGCGCATGATCAGTTCGCAGAATTCGCGTGCAGCGCCCATCCCGCCAGCATTGTGCGTTACGCCGTGGGCATGCTCGCGCACAAAAGGGTCAGCGCTGGCAACGGCCATGCCTAGCCCGACCTGACGCATGACCGGCAGATCCGGGAGGTCGTCCCCAAGGAACGCGATCTGTTGATCCTTGAAATTGACCCGCTGGCGAAGCTCCTCCAGCGCGTTGAGTTTGTCTTCGCGGCCCTGAATCAGGTGTTGGATGCCCAGGTTGGCGGCACGCTTTTCGACCAGGGGAGAGTTGCGTCCGCTGATGATTGCGGTCTCGACACCCGAGGCGATGAGCATCTTGATGCCGTGACCGTCCAGCGTGTTGAAGGACTTGAACTCGGTGCCGTCCGGCATGAAATAGAGCCGTCCGTCAGTCAGTACGCCGTCGACATCAAAGATCGCCAGGCGTATGGCCTGGGCCCGTTCAAACAGGTGCATTTCATTGGACTGGTTCATACTACTCCTGCGCGTAACAAGTCATGCATGTTCAGGGCGCCAACCGGTTTGCCGGCGTCGTCGACCACGAACAGGCCGTTTATCTTGGCGTCCTCCATTACCTTCAACGCCTCGGCAGCCAGCGCACCCTGCGCCACGGTTTTGGCCCGTGGGGTCATGACGCTGGCGATGCTGGCGCTATGGATGTCGACGCTGTGATCGAGTGTGCGACGCAGATCGCCGTCGGTGAATATGCCAATCAGCGAGCCACTTTCATCGGCAACGCCGGTCAGGCCGAGCCCTTTGCGGGTCATTTCCAGGAGCGCATCGCGCAGGCGTGTATCGGGCGTGACCATCGGCATACGCTCGCCAGCGTGCATGATGTCATCGACCAGGAGCAACAGGCGTCTTCCGAGTGCGCCGCCGGGATGGGAAAAAGCGAAATCCTCTGCACTGAAGCCGCGGGCCTCCAGCATGGCAATAGCCAGGGCATCGCCCATTACCAGCGCAGTGGTGGTGCTTGAGGTGGGTGCCAGATTCAGCGGGCAGGCCTCCATCTCCACACCGGTGTGCAGGTTGGCCACGGCGGCCCGCGCCAGTGTGGAATCCGGATTTCCGGTAATGCTGATCATCGGCACGCCAAGGCGCTTGATCAGGGGCAACAGGGTAACCAGTTCGGCGGTGTTGCCTGAATTCGACAGGGCAATGACCACGTCCTCGCGGGTGATCATCCCCATATCGCCATGGCTGGCTTCGCCGGGGTGCACGAAGAAAGCCGGCGAGCCGGTACTGGCAAGGGTCGCGGCCATCTTGCGCCCGATGTGGCCGGATTTGCCCATACCTGTGACGACTATGCGCGCCTTGCAGTCCAACAGGGTCTGACAGGCGCGGCTAAAGTGCTGGTCCAGTCGGGCCAGGAGGCTGTCAACGGCGTCGCGCTCCATGCTGATGGTGCGCTGTGCTGAGGCGATGAAATCGAATTCGGACATGGGATATGCGTCTTGGTGTGGTCAGGCCGCGAGTATAACGTCTTGTTTCGCCCAACTCACCCCGGGTCGAAGCCGGTTTTCGGGTAACGCTGCATTATCCGGCGCGCAACGAACAACCACGCCGCAATCGCCGGAAATCAAACGTCAATCGGCTCTGATTTCGCGCAGCTTGGGGCGAGCCGGTTGAACTGGTATATTAGCGCGTTCATTTTTGCCGCAGCTTCGCGGCACCCAAGGATCAGGTTTGTTCATATGGCCGTATCGCCGGACCACATCGTTGATATGCAAAAGGTTTCCTTCTCGCGAGGAGAACGCCTGATCTTTGATAACGTCGACATTCGTATTCCCCGGGGCAAAGTCACCGGGATCATGGGGCCATCCGGTTGCGGCAAGACCACGCTGTTGCGCCTGATCGGCGCCCAGCTACGTCCGGACAGCGGTTCCATCATGGTCAATGATCAGGATATCCCCAGGTTGGGCCGCAGCGAGCTGTTCGAGGCGCGCCAGCAGATGGGCATGTTGTTTCAGAGTGGCGCGCTGTTTACCGATCTCAGCGTGTTCGAGAATGTCGCCTTCCCGCTGCGCGTTCATACCGATCTGCCGGAAGAAATGGTGCGCGATATCGTCTTGCTCAAGCTTCAGGCGGTAGGGCTGCGTGGCGCTTATCAGCTGATGCCTGACGAGTTGTCCGGCGGCATGCAGCGCCGCGTCGCATTGGCTCGGGCTATCGCGCTGGACCCCCAGTTGATGATGTACGACGAGCCATTCGTAGGGCAGGACCCGATTTCGATGGGCGTATTGGTTCGTCTGATCAGGCTGTTGAATGATGCGTTGGGGCTCTCGAGCATTGTCGTTTCGCATGATCTGGCCGAGACCGCCGGCATTGCCGACTATTTATATGTGGTAGGTGACGGTCAGGTGCTTGGGCACGGCAAGCCCGAGGATCTGATGAACTCGGATAATCCACGTATCCGCCAGTTCATGCAGGGCGAGCCGGACGGTCCGGTCCCCTTCCATTATCCGGCGAATGGCTACGTCGATGATCTATTGGGCAGGGAGAGCCGATGAAAGCTTCGATGACTGACCGGGTTGCGCTATTGGGACGGTCTGGCCTGGATATTGTCGCCGCGCTGGGACGCTCCGGGATTTTCCTGTTTCAGGCGCTGGCGGGTAGGTCACGGTTTGGTAACGCGTTCGGTCTGCTGGTGCGCCAGTTGTATTCGGTCGGCGTACTGTCGATGGTCATCATCGTGGTGTCCGGGCTGTTCATCGGCATGGTGCTGGCGCTGCAGGGCTATAACATTCTGTCCGGCTACGGCTCGGAACAAGCGGTCGGCCAGATGGTCGCGCTGACCCTGCTGCGTGAGCTGGGGCCGGTGGTCACCGCGCTGCTGTTTGCGGGTCGCGCCGGTTCGGCCCTGACTGCAGAAATCGGCTTGATGAAGGCCACCGAGCAGTTGTCCAGCCTGGAAATGATCGGCGTTGATCCTCTCAAATACGTGATCGCGCCGCGGCTCTGGGCCGGATTTATTTCCATGCCCTTACTGGCAATGATTTTCTGCGTGGTGGGAATCTGGGGCGGCGCAATGGTCGCGGTCGACTGGCTCGGCGTATACTCCGGCTCCTATTGGTCGAATATGCAGAACGCCGTCCAGTTTGGTGACGATGTACTCAACGGACTGATCAAGGCCCTGGTGTTCGCCTTCGTGGTGACCTGGATTGCAGTATTCCAGGGCTATGATTGCGACCCGACTTCCGAAGGCATCAGCCGGGCGACCACCCGCACTGTCGTCTACGCGTCTCTGGCCGTTCTGAGCCTGGACTTCATTCTTACCGCTTTGATGTTTTGATTACCCAAGGAAACCCAAGATGCGTATGCGTACTCTGGAACTGACAGTTGGCGTGTTCATTCTCGCCGGATTGCTGGCTCTCGCGGTTCTTGCCGTGCGGGTCAGTGGCCTGTCGACGAATGCGACCGGGGATGTCTATAAGGTCTACGCCCATTTCGACAACGTGTCGGGACTGACCACCCGCGCCCGCGTCACCATGGCGGGTGTAACTATCGGCCAGGTGACCGATATCCAGTTCGACAAGAACCGCTACACCGGCCGCGTGGAAATGGCGATATTTGACGATGTGGATACTTTGCCGTCGGACAGTGCCGCCTCGATTGTTACCGCAGGTCTGCTTGGTGAGAAGTACATCGGAATTTCAGTCGGTGGGGATGACATGATGCTCGCCGACGGTGATGAAATCTATGACACTCAGTCAGCCCTGGTGCTTGAAGAGTTGATCGGGCGCTTCCTGCTCAATACCGTCAGCAGCAGCGACGAATAACCGGAGAGAAAAATGCGAAATGTAATCAAGCTGGCCCTGATGCTGGCTCTGTCTGTCCCCCTGTTTGCGCACGCGGCTTCCGCTACCCCGCAGCAAGTGGTGGAAGATACGTCAAACCGTGTGATGGACGTGCTCGATTCCAACCGGGAGCTGTACAAAAAGGATTCTGAAGCCTTCCTGGAAGGTCTCAGCGAAGTGCTGGACCCTGTGGTGGACTACGAAGGCATCGCACGCAGCGTCATGACAGTGCGTTTCAGCCGTGACGCCAGCCCGGAACAGATCCAGCGGTTCATCGAGACCTTCAAGCGAAGCATGGTGCAGTTCTACGGCAACGCTCTGCTGGAATTCGATAGCGGCAAGATCAAGGTTCTGCCGCCGCGTAGTCGCGACCAGCAGCGTGATGATCGCGCCAGCGTCAATATGGAAATCCAGACCGCCAACGGGACGATTTACCCGGCCACTTACACCATGGTCAACAAGGATGGTCAGTGGATGGTGCGTAACGTGATTGTCGAAGGCATCAACATTGGTTTGCTGTTCCGCGACCAGTTCGCCCAGGCCATGCAGGCGCATGGCAACGATCTGGACAAGGTTATCGACAACTGGGGCGGGGTGGTTGCCCAGTCCCGCGAGAAGGTCGAAGAAGGTGTCGAGCAGTGAGTGCACGCGTCGTCAGCGATGATGGCAGCAGGATAAAAATTGAAGGCGAGCTCGATTTCGTCACGGCGGTATCCGTACGCTCCGAGCTCGAAAGAGCGATAGGTAAGGCCGGGGATGACGTCCTCCTGGACTTGTCCGGTGTCAGCCGGGCGAACAGTGTTGGTCTGTCACTTATTCTGGTCGCTGCCCGTAAACAGACCGAAAAGGGTGGCAATCTACGCCTGACCGAGGTCCCGCAGGCACTGCGGAGCATTGCCACCGTATGTCAGCTTGATGAGTGGCTGGCGTCGGTGACCGAGTCACCCCAGGCCAGCTGAACCGCACCGAAACGCCACAGGAGAGAACCTCATGCATGCACATGACGTGAAGAAGATGCTCGAAGAGCAATTGCCGGGAGCCCAGGTGGAAGTGGAAGGCGAAGGCTGCAATTTTCAGCTTAACGTCATCAGTGACGAACTGGCGGCGCTGCCACCGGTCAAGCGCCAGCAACAGGTCTATGCGCTGCTCAATCAGCCGATAACCGACGGCAGCATACATGCCGTGACAATGAAATTTTTTACCCGTGAAACCTGGGCAAGCCGTTCCTGAGAAAAGGCCCCGACTAAAGAGACCCGCATGGACAAACTGATCATCACCGGCGGCGACAGCCTCGACGGCGAAATCCGCATTTCCGGGGCCAAGAATTCGGCCCTGCCGATTCTGGCCGCCACCCTGCTGGCTGATGAGCCGGTTACTATCTGCAACCTGCCGCACCTGCACGACATTACCACCATGATCGAGCTGTTCGGCCGGATGGGTGTCGAGCCCGTGGTCGACGAGCGGCTCAATGTTGAAGTCGATCCGACTCGCATCACCACCCTGGTTGCGCCCTATGAGCTGGTCAAGACGATGCGCGCATCGATCCTGGTGCTTGGGCCGATGCTGGCACATTTCGGCCAGGCTGAAGTGGCGTTGCCGGGCGGTTGTGCTATCGGTACGCGTCCTGTCGATCTGCATATCCGTGGCCTGGAAGCCATGGGTGCGGAGATCACCGTGGATGGCGGTTACATCAAGGCCAGGACGCCTCCGGGCGGTCTGCGCGGTGCGCATTTCTTCTTCGATACCGTGAGTGTGACCGGTACTGAAAACGTACTGATGGCAGCGACCCTGGCCAAGGGGCGCACGGTGCTGGAAAACGCCGCCCGTGAACCGGAGGTCATCGATCTGGCTGAATGCCTGATCGCCATGGGCGCGAATATTACTGGTCATGGCACGGCAACGATTGTTATTGAAGGCGTCGAGCGGCTGCACGCTGCGCGCTACTCGGTCATGCCGGACCGGATCGAGACCGGTACCTATCTGGTCGCCGCTGCCGCCACCCGGGGCCGCGTCAAGCTCAAGGATACCGACCCATCCATCCTGGAAGCGGTACTGCTCAAACTGGAAGAGGCTGGTGCCTTGATCGATACCGGCAAGAACTGGATCAGCCTGGATATGAAGGGCAACCGGCCCAAGGCGATCAATCTGCGCACGGCGCCGTACCCGGCGTTCCCGACCGATATGCAAGCTCAGTTTATAGCCATGAATGCGGTGGCCGAAGGCACCGGGACTGTCGTTGAAACGGTTTTCGAGAACCGTTTCATGCACGTTCAGGAAATGAACCGCATGGGCGCCAACATCCTGATTGAAGGCAACACGGCGATCGTAAGCGGAGTCGAGCGGCTCAAGGGTGCGCCAGTCATGGCTACCGACCTGCGCGCCTCGGCAAGTCTGGTGATTGCCGGTCTGGTTGCCGATGGCGAGACGCTGGTCGATCGCATCTATCACATCGATCGCGGATACGAATGCATCGAGGAAAAGTTGCAAACGCTGGGGGCCTGCATTCGTCGGGTGCCCGCTTGAGGGAGCAGTAATGAGCCAGAGTCTGACAATTGCCCTGTCCAAGGGCCGTATCCTGGACGACACGCTGCCGCTGCTGAAGCTCGCCGGCATCGAACCGATCGAGGATCTGGAGAAAAGCCGCAAACTGATCTTTCCCACCAGCGATCCGGATGTGCGTTTGTTGATCGTGCGCGCCACCGATGTGCCGACTTACGTCGAACTCGGCGCTGCCGATCTGGGCGTGGCGGGCAAGGATGTGCTGATGGAGTACGACAGCCAGGGCCTGTATGAGCCGCTGGATCTGAAAATCGCCAATTGCCGGCTGATGACCGCAGGCCCGGTAAACACACCCGAGCCCAAGGGCCGGCTGCGCGTGGCCACCAAGTTCGTCAATGTTGCGCGACGCTATTATGCGGAGCAGGGGCGTCAGGTGGAGGTGATCAAGCTCTACGGTTCGATGGAGTTGGCGCCATTGGTGGGGCTGGCCGACAAGATCATCGATGTGGTCGACACCGGCAATACGTTGCGCGCCAACGGGTTGGAACCGCAGGAGCTGATCTGCCATATCAGCTCGCGACTGATCGTCAACAAGGCTGCGATGAAGATGAAGCACGCCCGCATCAAGGCGCTGATCGATGTGCTCGGCGATGCTGTGGAGCGTCGCAGTGAAACCGAATAACCTGTCCTTCTTTCAACAAAGGTAGCTATCCCATGAACACGCCATTGAAAATCGCCCGTCTCGACGCCGACCAGGTCGATTTCAATCAGCATCTGGATGCGCTGCTGGCGTGGGAAGGCGTGTCTGATCGGGCGGTAAACCAGCGCGTCGAGGAGATCATCGAGGCCGTACGCCAGCGTGGCGACGCCGCACTGGTCGAATATACGGCGCGCTTCGACGGTCTCGACGTCGCGAACATGGCTGAGTTGATTCTCGGCCGTGAACGCCTTGAGGTCGCCCTTGAACGTATCACGCCCGAACAGCGCACCGCCCTGGAAGTGGCTGCCGAGCGCGTGCGCGTCTATCACGAACATCAGCGTCAGGCGTCCTGGCGCTACACTGAAGCTGACGGCACGGTGCTGGGCCAGCAGATCACTGCACTTGATCGGGCCGGGCTCTACGTTCCCGGGGGCAAGGCCTCCTATCCGTCCTCGGTGCTGATGAACGCCATACCTGCCAAGGTCGCTGGCGTACCTGAAGTGGTCATGGTGGTGCCTACCCCACGCGGCGAAATCAACGAGCTGGTATTGGCTGCCGCCTGCCTGGCCGGTGTCGATCGCGTGATTACCATCGGTGGCGCCCAGGCAGTCGCTGCGCTGGCCTACGGCACCGAAAGTGTCCCGCGCGTAGACAAGATTGTCGGGCCGGGAAATATCTATGTCGCCACCGCCAAGCGTGCAGTGTTCGGTCAGGTCGGTATCGACATGATTGCCGGACCTTCGGAGATCCTGGTGATCTGCGACGGCCAGACAGATCCGGACTGGATCGCCATGGATCTGTTCTCGCAGGCTGAGCATGACGAGAATGCCCAGTCGATTCTGTTGTCGCCGGATGCCGCGTTTCTCGACGCGGTACAGGCCAGTCTCGACAAGCTGCTGTCCAGTCTGGAGCGCTCCGATATGGTGCGCGTGTCGATCGAAACCCGCGGCGCGCTGATCAAGGTAGCCAGTCTGGAACAGGCGATCGAAGTATCCAATCGTATCGCGCCCGAGCACCTGGAGTTGTCTGTAGCGGACCCCGATGCGCTGCTACCGCAGATCCGCCATGCCGGCGCCATCTTTATGGGCCGCTTCACGCCTGAAGCATTGGGTGATTACTGCGCGGGTCCCAATCACGTGTTGCCAACATCCGGTACCGCGCGGTTCTCCTCGCCGCTTGGCGTCTATGACTTCCAGAAACGTTCGTCGGTGATCTTTTGCTCACCCGAGGGCGCCTCCGAGCTGGCAAAAACCGCATCTGTGCTGGCGCGGGGCGAAAGCCTGACGGCGCATGCGCGCAGTGCGGAATACCGAATAAAAGATTAATGGCCGAAGCTGACCATCGGCTGGGTGCTTGTCACTCCCAGCTTCCAGCTTTTGACGTTTATACCGAGGATTGATTAGTGAGCCGCTTCTGGAGTCCCTTTGTCAAAGACCTGGTGCCCTATGTCCCGGGCGAGCAGCCGAAGCTGGATAACCTGGTCAAACTCAACACCAACGAAAACCCCTACGGCCCATCGCCGCGGGTACTCGAAGCGATTCGCGGCGGGGTGGATGCTGGCCTGCGGCTGTATCCTGCGCCCAATGCCGATAGCCTGAAGTCGGCCATCGCCGGGTATTACTCGGTCACGCCACAGCAAGTATTTGTGGGCAATGGCTCCGATGAGGTGCTCGCGCATATTTTTCATGGTCTGTTCCAGCACGGCCGGCCGGTATTGTTCCCGGATATCAGCTACAGCTTCTATCCGGTGTACTGTGGGCTCTACGGGATCGAAGCCCGTACGGTAGAACTGGCAGATGATTTCACTATTTGTCCGGATGATTATCAGCAGCCCAACGGCGGTATCATTTTCCCTAACCCGAATGCACCCACGGGCATACTGTTGGGCCTGGACAAGATCGAAGCCATTCTTCAGACCAACACCGAATCAGTGGTGGTGGTGGATGAAGCCTATGTCGATTTCGGCGGCGAGACGGCAATCGGACTGGTTGACCGTTATCCCAATCTGCTGGTGACCCAGACCCTGTCCAAGTCGCGCTCGCTCGCTGGCATGCGGGTTGGTCTCGCGGTGGGCCATCCGGAGCTTATCGAAGCGCTTGAGCGGATTAAGAACAGCTTCAATTCCTACCCGCTGGATCGTCTGGCTATCCTGGGGGCGGTCGCGGCTTTTGATGACGAGGAATACTTTCGCACAACGTGCCAGGCCGTCATGCGTAGCCGGGAGAATCTGAGCCAGGCATTGCAGGCGCTGGGATTTGAAGTGTTGCCCTCGGCGGCCAACTTTATCTTTGCCAGGCATCGCGAGCGTGACGCTGCGGGGCTGGCGCAGGGTCTGCGTGAGCAGCGGGTCATCGTACGGCATTTCAATGCGCCACGGATCAACCAGTTTCTGCGCATCACCATCGGTACTGAAGAACAGAATCAGGCCTTGCTCGAGGCGCTGAAACAACTCATCTGATTCGTTGGCCGGCAGGGGCCGTAAGCCCCTCACTGCGCGAGCCCGCTCAGGGCTTGAAGCTAGGCCGAACCCCGACTTGCGCGACAAAGGTGTGCTTCTTGCCGTCGCGCATCACCTCCATGGTTACTTTCTCTCCGGGATCGGCGCGCGCGACCTGGTTCATGGCGTCGCGACCACTGCTGGCGGGCTGTTCATCAATACGCAGAATCAGATCTCCCGGCTGGAGGCCCGCCTGCCAGGCGGGACCATCTCGATACAGTCCGGTAATCACGATGCCCTCGCTCTGCTTCAGATTGTATGACGCTGCCAGATCCGGTGTTACCGGTTGCACTTCCACGCCGAGCCAGCCGCGGATTACCCGACCAGCGGCGATGATCTCCTGCATGACCTCATAGGCCAGTCGCGCCGGGATGGCGAAACCGATTCCCTGGGAGCCGCCTGACTGGGAGAAAATCGCGGTATTGATGCCGATCAGATTGCCGTGGGCATCTATCAGCGCACCGCCCGAGTTGCCCTGGTTGATGGCAGCATCGGTCTGGATGAAGTCTTCATAGGTGTTCAGCCCCAGCTGATTGCGCCCTGTGGCGCTGATAATGCCCATGGTTACCGTCTGGCCCAGGCCGAAGGGATTACCGATTGCCATGACCACATCGCCGGTGCGCTGTCTGAGTTCGTCGTTGGAGCTGATGGTGACCGCTGGCAAGTTGGGCAAATCGATTTTGAGCACTGCGAGATCGGTTTCCGGGTCGGTGCCGATCAGGCGCGCCAGCGCTTCACGACCGTCCTGCAAGGCTACGAGAATTTCGTCGGCGTCGGCGATGACGTGGTTATTGGTCAGCAGATAGCCGTCGGGACTCAGAATTACCGCTGAACCCAGGCTGGACTGACGCCGCGCGGGTGCGGGCATGGTGTCGGAATAATCCCTGAGGGTCGGCGCTCGGGGCTGCCCATTGGTCTCGCTGAGTTCCTTGCTGGTAAAGATGCTGGCAACCGCGGGCGCTGCGCGTTGTACCGCGTCGCTATAGGAGGCGGGACCCACTGACGGAGCCGCCGCCTGCGGAGCGACCTGAATCGCTACATTGCTTTTTTCAGGTAAACCGAGCCAGTGGGGATACTTCTGGACGATCAGCAGTGCCGCCAGCAGGCCGCAGGCCACCGGCCACGCGAGATTACGCACGAGGTCCTTCATTAATCTGTCCCTTGAATCATGGTCGGCCTGTCTAAACCGATCATTATAAGTACATGCCGCAGTCCTGTGGAGCGCAAGTTCTTGAAAAGACTCCGTCCGGGTCCGAGAATGCAGGGTCTGTCCATTGGCTGGAGAATATCATGAGCGATCAACGCTCGGTCACGCGCAGCGATCTCGTTGCCTACTGCGACGCCATGCTGGAGAGTTCGGCCTTTCAGGACTACTGCCCGAACGGGTTGCAGGTCGAAGGCCGCAACCAGGTGCGGCGATTGATTACCGGCGTCACTGCCAGTCAGGCATTGGTTGATGCCGCGATAGAGCAGGGCGCGGATATGCTACTGGTCCATCATGGGTATTTCTGGAAGGGCGAAGGTGCTCCGCTAACAGGGATCAAGAAAAAACGACTCAAGGCCCTGCTGGAAAACGATATCAGCCTGCTTGCCTATCATCTGCCGCTGGACGTGCATGCCGAGGTAGGCAATAACGTCCAGCTTGCGCGGTTGCTGGGCTGGCAGATTCGCGGCGGCCTCGAGCCGGCCAATCCGCGGTCGGTAGGGTTGCATGGCGAACTCGAGACAGCCCAATCGGGGGCCGAGGTGGCGGCGAGTCTCGAGCGCGCCCTGGGGCGGATGCCGTTGCACATTGCCGGAAACGACCGGCCGATCAAGCGTATTGCCTGGTGTACGGGCGCAGCCCAAGGCTACATCGAGAAGGCCATAGCGCTCGGGATGGATGCCTTCGTCACCGGTGAAATATCCGAGCCGACCGTTCACAGTGCGCGGGAAAACGGGATCCATTTCTTCGCCGCCGGCCACCACGCCACCGAGCGTTACGGTGTACAAGCGCTGGGTGAGAGACTCGCCGCGCATTTCGGCATCGAGCACCGCTTTGTCGATATCGATAATCCGGTCTGATTGGTTGCCGACCCGGTTGCGCTGAGTTGGTCTGCCCAATATATGGATATGCTTTAAAGGTATTAAAAGGCGTCTTATTAGATGCAAGTGCCTTTGTTACAATGCCGGCCTATCTGAAGTCCTTCATCGTGAGTACGCCATGCTCGAAAAACTGACACATCTCAAGCAACTGGAAGCCGAAAGCATCCACATCATTCGCGAGGTGGCCGCCGAGTTTCAGAATCCGGTGATGCTGTATTCGATCGGTAAGGACTCTGCGGTCATGTTGCACCTGGCCCGCAAAGCCTTTTATCCAGGCCGCCTGCCGTTCCCGGTCATGCACGTCGACACCGGCTGGAAATTCCGCGAAATGTACAGTTTCCGCGAACGCATCGTCGACGAAATGGAGCTGGACCTGCTGGTCCACAAGAACCCGGAAGGCGTAGCCCAGGGCATCGGTCCGTTCACCCATGGCAGCGCTGTGCACACCGATGTGATGAAGACCCAGGGTCTGAAGCAGGCATTGGACAAGTACGGCTTCGATGCGGCCTTTGGTGGCGCCCGCCGCGATGAAGAAAAATCGCGAGCGAAAGAGCGCGTCTATTCCTTCCGTGACAAGCATCACCGCTGGGATCCGAAAAACCAGCGTCCGGAACTGTGGAATATCTACAACGGCAAGGTACACAAGGGCGAAAGTATCCGCGTCTTCCCGCTGTCGAACTGGACCGAGCTGGATATCTGGCAATACATCTACCTCGAAAGCATCCCGATTGTGCCGTTGTATTTCGCCGCCAAGCGTCCGGTGGTTGAGCGCAACGGTTCGCTGATCATGGTCGATGACGAGCGCATGCCGCTCGAAGAGGGCGAAGTGCCAGAGGAAAAGATGGTTCGTTTCCGCACCCTCGGCTGTTATCCGCTCACCGGCGCAGTGGAATCCACCGCCGCCACCCTGCCGGAAATCATTCAGGAAATGCTTTTGACCCGCACGTCTGAGCGCCAGGGCCGGGTGATCGATCACGATCAAGCCGGATCGATGGAGGAGAAGAAGAGGCAGGGGTATTTCTAGCCGAAGGCGGAAATGCCTGGCAGCTTGAAGCGGGAAGCTTGAAGCTTGAAGTGACACGGAGATTGTCATGGATTTCGAGAAACTTGAAGTGTGGAAGCGTTCAGCGCGATTGTCGGTGAGTTTGTACAAGAACGTGTCGGGCCACCGCGACTGGGGATATCGGGACCAAATTACCCGCTCTGGTTTGTCCGTCCCGAGCAATATCGCAGAAGGGATGAGTAGGGAAGGACCGCGTGAAAAGGTCCGTTTTCTACTCATTGCCAAAGGTTCTTGTGCGGAGTTGCGCACGCAGCTTTATATCGGCCAAGCAGCTGGAATGCTGCTGCCTGAGTACGCTGCACGCGCGGTCAATGAGACGCGCGAGATAGCCGCCATGCTGGCAAGCTTGATAAATACTATCCGTTCGCAATCTCAAGCGGATGGCACGAAATAACTCACTGGTTTTGCTTCAAGCTTCCAGCTTCAAGCTTCCAGCTTTAAAGAACCGGAAAAATATCATGTCACACCAGTCAGACCTCATAAGCGAAGACATCCTGGCCTATCTGGGGCAGCACGAGCGTAAGGAGCTGCTGCGCTTTCTGACCTGCGGCAACGTCGATGACGGCAAAAGCACCTTGATCGGCCGCCTGCTGCATGACTCCAAGATGATCTATGAAGATCATATGGAAGCCATTACCCGAGACTCCAAAAAGTCCGGCACCACGGGTGAGGAAGTCGACCTCGCACTTTTGGTTGACGGCCTGCAGGCCGAGCGCGAGCAGGGCATCACCATTGATGTTGCTTACCGCTATTTTTCGACTGCCAAGCGTAAATTCATCATTGCCGACACTCCCGGCCATGAGCAGTACACCCGCAACATGGCCACCGGGGCGTCTACCTGTGACCTGGCGATTATCCTGATCGATGCACGCTATGGCGTGCAGACGCAAACGCGTCGGCACAGTTTTATCGCCTCGCTGCTGGGCATCAAGCACATCGTGGTTGCCGTCAACAAGATGGACCTGATGGAGTTTGATCAGACTGTCTTCGATCGGATCTGCGACGATTACCGCCAGTTCGCCGGTGGCCTTGAACTGCTGGATGGCAGCAGTGTGCACTTCGTGCCGATGTCTGCGCTCAAGGGCGACAATGTGGTCAATCGCAGTGAGCGGAGTCCCTGGTATACCGGGCCCTCGCTGATGGAGATTCTCGAGACGGTTGAGATCGCTGCCGACCGCAATCTCACCGATCTGCGCTTTCCGGTTCAGTTGGTTACCCGGCCGAACCTGAACTTCCGCGGCTTTGCCGGTACCGTTGCGTCCGGCATCGTTCACAAGGGCGACGAGCTGGTGGTGCTTCCTTCGGGCAAGACCAGCCGGGTCAAGTCCATCGTGACCTTCGACGGCGAACTGGAAAGCGCAGGGCCCGGTCAGGCGGTGACCTTGACCATGGAAGACGAGGTGGATATCTCCCGGGGCGACATGCTGGCCCACGTGGATAACCGTCCGTTGATCGGCGATCAGTTCGAAGCCGATATCGTGTGGATGGCCGAGCAGCCGATGCAGCCGGGACGCAAATACGATATCAAGCGTGCAACCAGCACCAGCCCGGGCTCCTTCACGCGCATCCTGCATCAGATCGATGTCAATACGATGGAAAAGCAGACGGCTGCGCAGCTGGAACTGAATGAGATTGGTCGGGTCGAGTTGGCGCTGGAGCGACCAATTGCCTATGATGATTACCGGGCCAATCACGTCTCGGGCGCCTTTATTATTGTCGACCGCATGACCAATGGCACCGTGGGCGCGGGAATGATCGTGGCCAAGGGGCTGATTGGGCAGAACACCACGGGCAGTCACCATGGCCGGCTGGCCCATGTGACCGCGTCGGAACGCGCTGTGCGTTTCGGTCAGGAGCCGGTCACCGTTCTCTTTACCGGGCTGTCCGGTTCCGGCAAGAGCACCATTGCCTACGCGGTGGAGCGCAAACTGTTCGACAGCGGCCGTGCCTGTTACGTGCTGGATGGCAAGGTGCTGCGTCAGGATCTCAGCAAGGGGCTGGGTCAGAACGCTCTGGGTCGTGCCGAAAACCTGCAGAAGGGCGCTCGTATCGCCAGGCAGCTGAACGAAGCCGGGCTGATTGCGTTGGGCGCTTTCATGGCTCCGACCGAGGAAGGTCGCGCCGCAGCCAAGCACATTCTTGGCGATCGCTGCCTGTTGGTGTATCTGGATGCGCCGCTCGAGGTCTGTCAGGCACGTGATCCGTCCGGCCTCTACGCGGCCAACGCGGATGACACCGTACCGGGGATTTCCTACCCCTATGAGGAACCTGAAGACGCTGCTCTAGTGCTGAACACGGCGGAAATGGACCTTGATAGCTGTGTGGAGAAGGTGGTTGGTCTGCTGCGTGAACGTTCGCTGATCTGATCCATGAAGCCGGCCGATATCGACTTCATGCGCCTCGCGCTGGCGGAGGCCGAGCAGGCCGCCGCCCGTGGCGAGGTGCCGGTTGGTGCCGTGCTGGTTCAGGATGGCCAGATTATCGGTAGGGGGTTCAATCAGCCCATCCTCAGTCATGATCCCAGCGCCCACGCTGAAATGGTGGCGCTGCGTCAGGCGGCTGCGGCGCAGCAGAACTACCGCTTACCCGATTCCACTTTGTACGTGACGCTCGAGCCCTGCACCATGTGCACGGGGCTGCTGATTCATAGCCGAGTCAAAAGGCTTGTGTTTGGTGCCCGCGAGCCCCGCGCGGGCGCGGTGGTAAGCCGTAGCCGGATTCTGGAGCAATCATGGATGAATCATCGCGTTGAAGTGGAAGGTGGCGTGCTGGAAGAGGAGTGTTCCGCTGTTCTGACGGCATTTTTCAGGGCGCGCCGGGAGCGCTAGTTCGCTCAAACCCGGGGCACCTTCTTTCGCTACCTTCCTGGACGCTCGTCCCCCCGTCAGAGTCCTGCAAATTGTTGATCAGATCCCCTGCGGTAGCTGCTCCAGGATACCGGGCGTATGGTAGTTGCTGTCCGGCAGACGACCTGTTTCAGACTGCGGCTGGGTTATCCATTGCAGGATTTCGTAATACCGGCGAATGTTCTGTACGTAGTTGACCGGTTCCACGCCGCGGGCATAACCGTAACGGGTCTGGGTGTACCACTGCTTCTTGGCGAGCAGGGGGAGATGGTCTTTTACATCAATCCAGCGGTCTGGATCGCGTCCGTTGTTGCGGGTCAGAATGCGTGCATCTTCCAGATG
The DNA here is from genome assembly GCF_008638305.1 of Pseudomonas profundi. GTDB lineage: Bacteria > Pseudomonadota > Gammaproteobacteria > Pseudomonadales > Pseudomonadaceae > Halopseudomonas > Halopseudomonas profundi. The sequence continues at coordinate 84,919 of NZ_VTPZ01000013.1, read as the reverse complement.
CCCGAGGCCGACGTTGTAGGCGGCCAGGGCAAACCAGGTGCGGTCTGGCTCAGGAATATCCGTCGCCAGTTGATCCCGCACCCAGACCAGATAGCGCGCCCCGCCAAAAATGCTCTGCTTGGGATCAATGCGGTTGGTCACGCCGACAAATTTCGCTGTCGGCAGGGTCAGCATCATCAATCCGCGAACGCCGGTGGGCGAGCGTGCATCGGGGTCCCACAGCGATTCCTGATAGGCCATGCCGGCAAGCAACCGCCAATCCAGGGCATATTGATCACCTGCTTGACGGAAGTGGGTCTCAAACCGCGGCAACCGGCTCTGCATATGGCGTGCGAAGGCCCGTGCGCCGACATAATCAAGCACATCGGAATGGCCATAGAATCGTTCAACCAGCTGATCAAGGGTGCCGTTTGCCTTGATCGTCTCGAAGAATGAAGAGATCGCTTCGAGCAGGCTGTCGTCGTTGCTGTGCGGCAGCACCCAGGCGATAGGGCGGGGCTGGTCGAGATCAAAGCCGACCCGGACAGCGGGGTAGAACGCCTGGTTGACTACCAGCTCGTTGGAATACACCACTGCGTGATCGATTTCGTCATCGTTGACCAGGCGTAGCAGGTCGACGACCTCCAGATTGTCGGATTCCTCGAACATCAGTTCAGGGTGTTCGAGTTGCAGGTCACGCAACTGGTCGGCCAGCGTACTGCCCTTCAGTACCATGACGCGTTTGCCGTAGATATCACCGAGGTTGCGTGGTTGACGGGTGCCGCGTCGATAGACCACCTGTGGTGTGGCATCCAGATAGGGTTCGGCGAAGCGGACCTGACCCTCGCGGGCCGGGTTGATGGTCAGGCCCGCTGCAGCCAGGTCCGGACCGTTCTCTGCGCCTAGACGCTGGTAAATTTCGTCGAGCGTATAGGATGTGCTGAGATCCAGCTCCACACCCAGACTATCGGCGAAACGTTTGCTGAGTTCGTACTCGAGACCCGTATCGCCGTTACGGTCCTGATAATAGGTGGTGGGCGTATTGCGGGTGATCACGCGGAGCACACCCTCTTCATGAATCTGCTCCAGTCGGTTGGGCTTCTCGCAGCCGACCAACAGCACGGCCAGAGTTAACATGGCCCAGGTTGCTGCGCGGGCGTTGCATGACCAATTGGCTGCTGCCCACCCAGCGCATCGCCCAAACAGGCCTGGTGAGCGCGAACGTGAAGTAGGCGCGCTTCGCAGCATATCTGGCCGTGTCCTGGCTGCCTCGCGTGGAGCCTGCGAAGAGGTGTTGATCAAAGGGATGGGACGCATGGGCGCAAGTATATGCAAATCCGTCGTCCCGCAATAGCGGCGGTTGCAGTAGTGTTGCACGGGCCGCCGCTGCGTATCAGCAGACTGGCAGAGTCGCTCCCCAGCGTGGTGGGAAGGCAGCGCTTGAGGTATCCTATGGGCCTTCAAATTTTCCTTCCAGCACCCCGAGGCCTATATCGACATGCAAATTCTGCGTGGAGCCCCAGCCCTTTCCGATTTTCGCCGTGACAAGCTGCTCGCGCGCCTTCAATCCAGTGTGCCTGCGGTGCAGGGCCTGTATGCGGAATTCATGCATTTCGCCGAGCTGGCGGCGGAGCTGGATACGCACAGCGAACAGGTGCTCGCGCGCCTGCTCAGGTACGGGCCATCGGTCACGGTAGAAGCGCCCGGCGATAATCTTGTTCTGGTTGTCCCGCGCTTTGGAACCATCTCGCCCTGGTCGAGTAAAGCCACCGATATCGCGCATAACTGCGGTCTCGATGCTGTGGTTCGCTTGGAACGCGGGACAGCCTATTACATTCGTGGCGAGCTGAGCGCTGCGGATCGCCTGATCGTGGCGGATTTGCTGCATGATCGCATGACCGAGTTGGCGCTGGAGGATTTGCAGGCGGCGGAGAACCTGTTCAAGCACACCGAGCCCAAGCCGCTGGGCACCGTCGATATCCTGTCCGGCGGACGCGACGCACTGCAGCAGGCCAATATCGAGCTGGGCCTGGCGTTGGCCGATGACGAAATTGATTACCTCGTAGACAGCTTCAAGGGTCTGGAGCGCAATCCCAGCGACGTCGAGCTGATGATGTTCGCCCAAGCCAACTCCGAGCATTGCCGACACAAGATATTCAACGCGACCTGGGATATTGACGGCCAGGCGCAGGAAAAAAGCCTGTTCGGCATGATCAAGAACACCTATGAGATGCACAGCGAAGGCGTGCTCTCTGCGTACAAGGACAACGCCTCGGTCATCGAAGGCTTCGTCGCCGGGCGCTTTTTCCCGGATGCGGCCAGCGGCGAGTACCGCGCTCACCAGGAGCCGGTGCACATTCTGATGAAGGTTGAGACGCACAATCATCCGACGGCGATCGCACCGTTCCCGGGCGCTTCGACCGGCTCCGGCGGTGAGATTCGTGACGAGGGTGCTACTGGCCGCGGCGGCAAGCCCAAGGCCGGACTCGCCGGTTTCACGGTATCCAACCTGCGTATCCCCGGCTTCGTACAGCCGTGGGAAGAGAACAACGGCAAACCGGATCGTATCGTCACGCCCCTGCAGATCATGATCGAAGGCCCGCTGGGCGGCGCTGCGTTCAATAACGAATTCGGACGGCCCAATCTGACCGGGTATTTCCGCACCTTCGAGCAGACCCTGGCGTCGCCCCGTGGGCCGGAGATCCGCGGTTATCACAAGCCGATCATGCTGGCCGGTGGTATGGGCAACATCCGCGCCAATCATGTCGAGAAAGCCGAGATACCGGTTGGTGCGAAGCTGATCGTCCTGGGCGGTCCGGCCATGTTGATTGGTCTGGGTGGCGGGGCGGCTTCCTCGATGGCGACCGGTAGCAGTGCCGAGGATCTGGACTTTGCCTCGGTGCAGCGCGAGAACCCGGAAATGGAACGTCGTTGCCAGGAAGTGATCGACCGTTGCTGGCAACTGGGCGATAAAAACCCGATCCGTTTTATCCATGACGTCGGCGCCGGCGGCCTGTCCAATGCCTTCCCCGAGCTGGTGAACGATGGGGGCCGGGGCGGCCGTTTCGAGCTGCGTAACATTCCTAACGATGAACCGGGGATGAGCCCGCTGGAGATCTGGTCCAACGAATCGCAGGAACGCTACGTGATGGCGGTCGATCCGGCGGATTTCGAGCGATTCCAGGCGATCTGCGAGCGTGAGCGTTGCCCCTTTGCGGTGGTCGGCGAAGCCACCGAAGAGCAATTGCTGACGCTGAGCGATAGCCATTTCGGCAACAATCCGGTAGACATGCCGCTCTCGGTTCTGCTTGGCAAACCGCCGCGCATGCACCGCAGCGTTCAGCGTGAAGCCGAGCAGGGCGACGACTTCGACGGCACCCAGCTTGAACTGTCCGAAGCCGTTGGCCGCGTTCTCAGACTGCCGGCTGTGGCCAGTAAAAGCTTCCTGATCACTATCGGCGATCGCAGCATCACCGGTCTGGTGGCACGTGACCAGATGGTCGGCCCCTGGCAGGTGCCGGTGGCTGATTGTGCGGTGACGGCAACCAGCTTCGATGTGTACACCGGTGAAGCCATGGCGCTGGGCGAACGCACTCCGCTGGCGCTGCTGGACGCACCTGCTTCAGGTCGTATGGCGGTGGCCGAAGTGGTGACCAATCTGGCCGCGTCGCGGATCGACAAGCTTTCGGATATCAAGCTGTCCGCAAACTGGATGGCTGCCGCCGGGCATCCCGGTGAGGATGTGCGCTTGTATGAAACCGTCCGCGCGGTCGGTATGGAACTATGCCCGGAGCTGGGTATAACCATTCCGGTGGGCAAGGATTCCATGTCCATGCAGACCCGTTGGCAGCAGGGTGACGAAGCGAAGAGCGTGACGTCACCGATGTCCTTGGTGGTCACAGGCTTCGCTCCGGTGCAGGACGTGCGCCAGACCCTGACGCCACAGCTGCGCCTGGATCAGGGTGACACCGATCTGATCCTGATCGACCTGGGACGTGGGCAGAACCGTCTGGGTGGTTCGGCACTGGCGCAGGTGTACAACCGCATGGGCAGTAAAGCCCCGGACCTGGATGATGCCGAGGATCTGAAAGCATTTTTTGCGGTCATTCAAGGCCTGAACAACGATGGGCTGCTGCTTGCCTACCATGACCGTTCCGATGGTGGCCTGCTGACAACGCTGGCGGAAATGGCCTTTGCCGGGCATTGCGGGCTGAAAATCAATCTGGATGTACTGGCCGACCAGGTGTCCGAGCTGCCCGCTGCGCTGTTCAACGAGGAACTGGGCGCGGTGATTCAGGTACGCCAGGCGGCTACCGAGCAGGTGCTCAATGCCTTGAGCGCGGTCGGGTTGGGTGACTGCAGTGCGGTGATCGGCTGTCCGGTGAAGGAGCAGACGCTGAACTTCACCTACAACGAACAGATCGTGCTCAGCGGTACCCGCGGTGCCTGGCAGCAGGCCTGGAGCGAGACCAGCTGGCAGATCCAGCGGCTGCGTGACAACGCCGATTGCGCGGATATGGAATTCGAAAGCCTGGCGGATGACGCCAATCCCGGTCTGCAAGCGCTGCTCAGTTACGATATCAACGAGGATGTCGCAGCACCCTATATCAATTCGGGTATCCGTCCGCGCGTGGCCATCCTGCGTGAGCAGGGCGTCAACGGCCAGGTCGAAATGGCCGCGGCGTTCACCCGTGCGGGCTTCAATGCCATCGACGTTCACATGAGCGATATCCTCAGCGGCCGAATCGAGCTCGACAGCTTCCGCGGGCTGGTTGCCTGCGGCGGGTTCTCTTATGGTGACGTGCTCGGCGCGGGTGAAGGCTGGGCCAAGTCGATTCTGTTCAACGACACCGCACGCCAGGCCTTCAGTGATTTCTTCGCTCGTCCGGAAACCTTCGCGCTGGGGATCTGTAACGGCTGTCAGATGCTGTCCAATCTGCGCGAGCTGATTCCGGGCAGCGAGCATTGGCCGCGTTTCGTACGCAACCGTTCCGAGCAGTTCGAGGCGCGGGTGGCGATGGTTGAAGTGCAGCCGTCTCCGTCAGTCTTCCTCAGCGGCATGGCCGGCTCGCGACTGCCGATCGCCATTGCCCACGGTGAAGGTCATGCCGAGTTTTCCTCGAGCGCCGCCGTTGATGCCTGCGAGGCAAACAGTAGCGTTGCCCTGCGCTATATCGACAACCGCGGCCGCATGACCGAGCGCTATCCGTCCAACCCGGGCGGCTCACCGCGTGGCATTACCGGTCTGACGACCGCGGACGGTCGCGTAACCATCATGATGCCGCACCCTGAGCGGGTCTTCCGTGCGGTGCAGAACTCCTGGTATCCGGAGGACTGGAGCGAGGATGGCGGCTGGATGCGCATGTTCCGCAATGCGCGGGCCTGGGTCGGTTAAGAAGACCTGGTAGCAAGACGAAACCCGGAGCCTGGCTTCGGGTTTTTTATTGGGCGTTGATCCTCTGCAGCCTGATTCCGCTTGCGCGTCGGGCGGCATTTGTGAAAAGCGCCGAGCACTGCAACACTTCACTGAATTCTGTGTGCCGGAGCGCTCCCATGTACAAGCTGTGCTTTTATGTCCCTGAATCCCATCTCGAGCCTGTCAAGCAGGCCATATTCGACGCCGGAGGTGGTTGCATTGGCGATTATGAACACTGTTGCTGGCAAGTGCTGGGTCAGGGTCAGTTTCGTCCGGGGGCCGGCGCGCAGCCGTTTATCGGCAAGCCGGGCGAGCTGGAGAAGGTGGCGGAATACCGGGTGGAACTGGTGTGCAGCGATGATCTGGTCGCCGAGTCAGTCGCTGCGTTGAAGGCGGCTCATCCCTATGAAGAACCGGCCTACGATGTGTGGTTGTTAGCTGAATTCTGAGGCGTCGCGGACTGCAGCGCGAGCCTCCGGCAGGGCGCCGTCCGTGGCGCCTGTTGCATAGTCCGAGCGAGGTCGCTTGCGATGTAGCTGTTATTCACTCTTCCCTGTGTTCGGTTCGGGACTGGTCTCGAACGGGATAGGACGCGGTGTATCGTTGGTGGACGGTGGCAGGTGCGGTAGCTGGAAGTCGGGCTGATCACCAGTGAGGGTTTTGAGGAAGGCGACGATATTGCCGATTTCGTCTTCCTTCAATTGGCGGCCCAGCTGCAAACGGCCCATGACATCCACGGCCTTTTCCAGCTCCCAATAGGCGCCGTCGTGGAAATAGGGGTAGGTCAACTCCACGTTCCGCAGGGTTGGCACCTTGAAGTTGAAGCGGTCGCTGTCCTTGCCGGTGACGGCGACACGGCCTTCGGCCGGGTTGGTGGTCTGATAGGGTTCGACCACGCCCATGCGCTGGAAGGAGGTGCCGCCAGCCGCGGGGCCGTTATGACAGGCAACGCAGCCGATATCCTTGAATGTCTGGTAACCGAGCAGTTCCTCTTCACTCAATGCCTTGTCATCACCCTTGAGCCATCGGTCGAAGCGTGAATTGGGCGTGACCAGCGTTTCTTCGAACACAGCGATGGCGTCGGTGACGTTATCGATGGTGATTTCCTGGGTGCCGTAGATCTCCTCGAATGCCTGCAGGTACTGGGGTATCGAACTGATCACGTCCAGCGCCAGTACGTGGGTGGAAGCCATTTCCATAGGGTTGGAAATCGGGCCTCCAGCCTGCTCCTGAAGGTTGGCAGCGCGGCCATCCCAGAACTGCGCCACGTTCAGGCTGGAGTTCAACACGGTTGGCGAGTTGATCGGACCTTCCTGCCAGTTGTGACCGATAGAGGTGGGCAGGTTATCGCTGCCCCCGGTGCTGAGGTTGTGGCAGGAGTTGCAAGAGATGAAGCCGGAACGGGACAGGCGAGGGTCAAACCACAGCTTCTTGCCCAGCTCGACCTTGGCCGGTTCTGTTACCTTCGCTTCCTGAATGGGCTGGATGGGCTCGCTGGTGGCACGATCGGCCATGGCCGCCGGACTCAGGCCCAGGCTGGCCGCGATGGCCAGATACAGCAGCTTGATCTTCATGGAAATCTCCTCTCTTGAACGTCAACAGGCTCATCCGCCGTGTTCTTGATGAAGAGTCTCCCTTAAATGCCAGAGACAGGTGTTGACCTGAATCAAGGTCTGATTTCGACAATGGTTTGATCCGGCACCAGGTCCCACAGTTCCTGCATGCTCTTGTTGTCCAGCGCAATACAGCCGTTGGTCCAGTCGAGCCCCTTGAAGAACCACTCGGGATATTCCTCGTCCTCCGGTGTGCCATGGATCATGATCATGTTGCCCGGGTCCAGGCCGCGTTCATAGGCCGTTGCGCGATCCTTCAGATTCGGATAATCAAGATGCAGGCTCAGATTGTAATTAGGGCTCTTGTGGCGCCAGTCGATCCTGTAGATGCCCTCCGGGGTGCGCTGGTCCCCTCGCTGGCGTTTATGCCCTACCGGTTGCTTGCCGAGCGCTACCCGGTATTCCCGGATGACTTTGCCGTCGCTGATTACTTCCAGCCGGCGCTCTTGCTTGTGCACCAGCAGTTTGTCGATCGGCGGAGGGCTGGCCAAGCACAACGACGCGAACAGGACGGACAGGAGCGCCACCAACAGTCGTGTCATGACAGTGAGCCAGGGCGTCGATGTGGCGGCCAGGGTATGTCGAGCATGCGAACCGGGAATTCGCGGGTGTGTATGTCGGCATAATACTGGCGCAGCGTCTTGCTGATGGTGGGAAAGGCCAGCTGGTCCCAGGGGATATCCGATTCGCCGAACAGCCGAACCTCCAGGCTCTCTTCACCGGCGGCGAACTCCATGTCGGCCAATTGTCCGCGGAAGAACATGTAAACCTGATTGATATGCGGCAGGTTGAACAGCATATACAACTGCTGCGCCTCCACCCGCGCTCTGGCTTCTTCCCAGGTCTCGCGCAGCGCTGCTTGCTCGGTGGTCTCGCCATTTTCCATGAAGCCGGCCGGGAGGGTCCAGAAACCATGGCGTGGCTCGATTGCCCGGCGGCACAGCAGTACCTGGTGCTCGTGGGTCACCAGGCAACCGGCGACAATGCGCGGGTTCTGGTAGTGAATCGTCTCGCAATGAGCGCAGACGAAACGCACGCGATTATCGCCGGCTGGAATGCGTTCGGAGACTGCTTCCCCGCATTGGCTGCAAAATTTCATCTGGTAACGGCTTCGCTTCGTGGAAGATACATGCTGTGTCATATCTTGCGGTTCATCCGGTCATGCGGCAAGCCCTGCGAGCGCAGCGGCCGGTACACTCCGCTTCTATAAGGGGTTATTCAGCCCGGGCAGGGTTCTGGTTCTCATCAGATGATCATGACATCATACGTGTCTGTCGATATCCCGCAGCGTTTGACCGGTCCTGCGAACCTTATCTCAATGGTCGCGCGGGCGAGCGGAATGCCGAATCAGTCGAGCCTCCACGGCGCCGTCGATATCCACAGACTCAAGGCAAACAGCGAGGTATGTGCATGCTGGACAAGCTGCGCATGCGGGTAATGGATCACAAGCCGCGCATCATCGAAGCGGCGGGCCTGCCGGAGGCTGCCGTGCTGATCCCGATTACCTGTGTGCACAATGAACCTGAGATCCTTCTGACGCTGCGCTCGAGGCGATTATCGACGCATTCAGGGGAAGTCGCCTTCCCGGGAGGGCGACGTGACCCGGGCGATGTTGACCTGCAATTCACTGCCTTGCGGGAAACCCATGAAGAAATCGGGCTGAGCCCGGAGCTGATCGAGGTGATCGGCCCGATGGACAGTCTGGTATCGCGCTTTGGCATCAAGGTCACCCCATACGTAGGCATCCTCCCGGACGAATTTGAACTGACGCCGAACGCGGACGAGATTGAAGAGATCTTTTGCGTGCCGGTGAGGTATCTGCTCGAAGATCCCCGCGAAATGACCCACCGTATCGATTACGAAGGCCGTAGCTGGTACGTGCCCAGTTACCGTTATGAGGGTTTCAAGATCTGGGGGCTGACCGCTCTGATGTTGACTGAACTGATGAACGTCGCCTTTGATGCCAATATCCCGTTGAGCGTCCCTTATGAGTCGGACCAGGAGAAGAAATCACGATGAAATACAGCCTCGGAGATAGCCGCGTAGAAATGGCAGACGATGCCTGGATTGCAGAGACCGCTGTGGTCGTCGGCAAGGTGCGCCTGGAAGCGGGCGCCAGCGTCTGGTTCGGAGCGGTATTGCGCGGAGACAATGAGCTGATCCTGCTGGGCGAGCATAGCAACGTGCAGGACGGCGCGGTGATGCATACCGACCCGGGTTCGCCGCTCACCCTGGGCAAGGGCGTTACCGTGGGACATAACGCCATGCTGCATGGCTGTACCGTGGGCGATTACAGCCTGATCGGGATCAACGCCGTGGTGCTTAACGGGGCGAAAATTGGCAAGCATTGCATTATCGGTGCCAATGCTCTGATACCCGAAGGCAAGGAAATCCCCGACGGGTCGCTGGTAATGGGTTCGCCAGGCAAGGTCGTCAGACAATTGAGCGAAGACCAGAAAAGGGCGATTGAGGCGGGCGCAGCGCACTATGTGCATAACGCCCAGCGCTACCGTCGCGACCTCAAGCCGCAACGCGATTGACTGGTTATGCATACGACAGTACGTTCTCCCTGCGTCAGCATTTGCGTGCTGGATGATCAGGATATCTGCACCGGTTGTCAGCGCACCGGCCAGGAAATCACCCGCTGGGGCCGGATCAGCGATGCCGAGAAGCAGGAAATTCTCAAGCTGTGCGAGCAGCGTGCACGCGACCAGGGCTTGTGGATCAGTGCGTCAACAGATACTCGAGGAAACCCGCCATGACTACCATCGGAACGCCCCACGCGGCGAATGCTACGCGGGTAATGCTGCTGGGTTCGGGGGAGCTGGGTAAGGAGCTGGTCATCGAGCTGCAGCGGCTGGGCTGTGAGACGATCGCCGTCGACCGCTACGATAACGCGCCAGCGATGCAGGTGGCGCATCGTCGCCACGTACTCAACATGCTGGACGGTCGATTGTTGCGTGAGGTGATCGAAGCTGAACAGCCTGACTATATCGTTCCCGAGATCGAGGCGATTGCCACGCCCATGCTGGTCGAGCTTGAGCAGGAAGGCTATCACGTGATTCCGACCGCCGAAGCTGCCTGGCTGACGATGAACCGCGAGGGCATACGAAGGCTGGCCGCTGAAGAGCTCGGTCTGCCTGTTTCGGCCTATCAGTTCGCCGAAACCCATGATGAATATCTTGCCGCGGTGGATGCGGTGGGTTTGCCCTGCGTGGTCAAGCCGGTGATGAGTTCATCCGGAAAGGGCCAGAGTCTGGTACGTAATCAATCAGACGTGGCTCCCGCCTGGGATTACGCCCAGGCGGGAGGTCGGGCGGGGCAGGGCAAGGTGATTGTCGAAGGCTTTGTCGATTTCGATTATGAGGTCACGCTGCTGACCGTCCGCCATCTCGGCGGCACTCAATTCTGCGCCCCGATTGGCCATCGCCAGGAAGCGGGCGACTACCATGAATCGTGGCAGCCCCAGGCGATGTCCGAAGCCGCGCTGGCCGAGGCGCAGCGGATCGCACTGGCGGTGACGGACGCCCTGGGCGGGCGTGGTGTGTTTGGCGTGGAGCTCTTCGTCAAGGGCGATCAGGTCTGGTTCAGCGAAGTGTCGCCGCGCCCGCACGATACCGGCATGGTCACCATGATCTCCCAGGACCTGTCCGAATTTGCCTTGCACGCACGCGCCATACTCGGCCTGCCGATTCCGTTGATCCGCCAGTTAGGACCGTCCGCGTCGGCAGTTCTGCTGGTCAACGGCACGTCGGACAACGTCAGTTTCGATAACCTGCAGCAGGCGCTTGCCGAGCCTGATACCCAGCTGCGTCTGTTTGGTAAGCCCGAGGTGGAGGGTCGGCGACGTATGGGCGTTGCGTTGGCACGCGGCGCAACGGTGGAAGAGGCGCGCGACACAGCGATGCGCGCGGCAGGTTCGATCGAAGTCAGGCTATAACCCGAGGTGTGTGCCGCCTGAAAGAAGTTAAAGCGGTTTTGCGGCCATGATCTGATCCAGCGCCCGGTTCCATACGCGGGCGCTTTTGACCATGTTGTCCTTGGTCTGAAGTATCTCGATCCGATACTGCCCTATCGCCAGGCAGACGCTGGTTTCGGGAATGCTCTCCAGCTGTTCGGTAATCAATCCATTCAACGTTTTAGGGCCATCCGCCGGCAGTTTCCATTGCAGCTGACGGTTCACATCACGAAGCGCAGCGCTGCCATCAATCACAAAGGTGCCGTCATCCTGGGGGTGTACATCCTGACTCGGCATCAGATCGGTGGTGAACTCGCCCACGATCTCTTCGAGGATATCTTCCAGTGTGACCAGCCCGATCACATCGCCATATTCATCCACCACAAAGGCAATCCGGCGCTTGTTCTTCTGGAAGTTGAACAGCTGCGTATGCAGCGGCGTGCTTTCCGGGATGAAATAGGGCTCCTTGCAAGCCGAAATCAGCGAGTCCTTGGTCAGGGTGCCGCGGCTCAGCAAGCGGGCAATCGAGCGCATGTGCACGATGCCGGTGATATTGTTGATGTCGCCCTGGTAGACCGGCAAGCGGGTGTGATGGCAGGTGCGCAACTGATTGAGGATGGTCGATAGAGGATCGTCGAGATCGATGCCCATCGCTTCGTTACGCGGCACCATGATGTCGTTAACCGTCATCTTTTCCAGGTCGAGGATACCCAGCAGCATATTCTGGCGGCTGCGGGTGATGCCCAGACCGGCCTCGCGGACGACGGTGCGCAATTCCTCGGTGGAGAGCTGGCCTTCGTCCGCGTCGGCAGGATTGACCCCGATCAGCTTGAGCAGGCCGTTGCTCAGCGCGTTACAGACCCAGACAAGGGGATAGAACAGCCGCTGCAGCAGTTCCAGAATGATGCCGACGCGGAAGGCGATCAATTCCGGGCGCAGCGCGGCCAGCGTTTTCGGCGTGATTTCGCCGAATATCAGAATGACGACGGTCAGCCCGATGGTCGCAATCGCAATGCCGGCGTCCCCCCATATGCGCACGGCGACAATGGTGGCGATCGAGGCGGCGAGGATGTTGACGATATTATTGCCGACCAGAATGGTACCCAGCAGACGGTCCGGGCGCTCAAGCAGGCGCGAGGCGCGTCTGGCGGACTTGTTTCCTTCCTTGCTCAGATGCTTCAACCGATAACGGTTGAGGCTCATCATGCCGGTTTCGGAGCTGGAGAAAAAAGCGGAAAGAAGGATCAGCACTGCCAGGCTGAGCATCAGCATGCCGATGGGGGCTTCGTTCAAGGGATTGCCTCGGAACTATAAGAAGTGATCACAGTGGGAGTATGAATTCGCGTACCAGTTTGCTACCGAAATACGCGAGCATCAACACCAGGAAACCGGCGAGGGTCCAACGAATTGCATTGCTGCCGCGCCAGCCGCGTACGTGCCGGCCCCATAGCAGAATGCCGAACAGGACCCATGCCAGACAGGATAGTAGGGTTTTATGCGCGACGTCCTGGGCGAACATGTTTTCCAGAAATACAAAACCTGATATGAGTGCCAGGGTCAGCAGGACCTCGCCGCACATGAGGAACTGGAACAGCAGGCGCTCCATGGTCTGTAACGGCGGGAAAGTGCGGATGAAGCGGGTTGGGCGCTTGTGTTTGAGCTGATATTCCTGGATTGCCAGCATCGCTGCCTGGAACGCGGCAATTGACAGGATGCCGTAAGCCAGGATCGACAGCAGTATGTGCACAATCAGGCCGTGGCGGTCGGCAACGAAAATAGTGCCATGGTCGGGTAATAATGCAGCCAGCAAAACGGTAACCAGAGCCAATGGATACAGGCTCAGCAGCAACGTCATCACCGGAGCCCGGAAGCTGGACGCAAGCGTGAGTCCCACCACCAGCCAGGCAATCAGTGATGCCGCATTGAAAAAACCGAGCGACAGTCCCTGACCAGAGAACAGCTGCAGAAAAAGACTGACCGCGTGTACCAGAAGCGCAACGAACCCGACCACACGCAAAATATGGGCATTCGCTGTCAGGCGCTTGCTGAAGCACTGAAATTGATAAAGCGTGCCGCCCAGGTAAAGCCCGGCAGCCAGCATGCTGGGGATCAGAGCAGTCATACGTCCTTGAGAGTGGTTATCAATAAAATGGAGTGTGGCATAAGCCGCGGTGCTGATAAAGCGCTTCCCTGTAATCTGCGCATAGGCATAGGTATACTTGCCGGCTAACAGGCTTCTCTACCCGTGGCGGGCGCGTGAAGCAAAGGAGAATCATCGATGTTTGAAAATCTTACCGAACGCCTTTCCCATAGTCTGCGCGGCGTTACCGGCCGGGCCAAGCTGACCGAAGAGAACATCAAGGACACGCTGCGCGAAGTGCGCATGGCATTGCTTGAAGCCGACGTGGCGCTGCCCGTGGTGAAGAGTTTTGTTGATCAGGTGCGGGAACGTGCGGTTGGGCAGGAGGTTTCGCGCAGCCTGTCGCCCGGTCAGGTGTTCGTCAAGATCATCAAGACCGAGCTGGAAGCGGTCATGGGAGAGTCCGAGGGTCTTAATCTCAATGTTGCGCCCCCAGCGATCATCCTCATGGCCGGTTTGCAGGGTGCAGGTAAAACCACCTCGGTTGCCAAGCTGGGCAAAACCCTGCGCGAACGCCAGAAGAAAAAGGTGATGGTGGTCAGTGCTGATGTGTATCGCCCGGCGGCGATCAAGCAGCTCGAGACACTGGCGGCCGAAGTCGATATCAATTTCTTCCCGTCGGATATCAGTCAGCGTCCGGTGGCCATTGTCGAAGCGGCTATACGTGAAGCGCGAAACCGCTTCATGGACGTCCTGATTATCGACACCGCCGGCCGTCTGGCGATCGACGCCGACATGATGGACGAGATCCGCGAAGTGCATGCGGCGGCGAAACCGGCCGAAACCCTGTTTGTGGTCGACGCCATGACCGGTCAGGATGCGGCTGCCACCGCGCAGGCCTTTAACGAGGCGCTGCCGCTGACCGGTGTGATTCTCACCAAGGTCGACGGGGATGCCCGTGGCGGCGCCGCATTGTCGGTACGTCACATCACCGGCAAACCGATCAAATTCCTGGGTGTCGGGGAAAAAACCGACGCGCTCGAAGTGTTCCATCCGGATCGTATCGCCTCGCGTATTCTCGGTATGGGCGATGTGCTCAGTCTGATCGAGCAGGCCGAAAGCAAACTGGACAAGGACAAGGCAGAGAAGCTTGCCAAGAAGCTCAAGAAGGGCAAGGGCTTCGACCTGGAAGACTTCCGTGACCAGCTGCAGCAGATGCGTGGTATGGGTGGGCTGGGGTCGCTGATGGACAAACTGCCGATGATGGGCAAGATCAATCCGTCGCAGATGGAAACGGCCCAGACCCAGGCTGAAAAACAGTTCAAGCAGATGGAGGCCATCATAAACTCGATGACCCCCGCTGAGCGGCGCAACCCTGATATAATCAGCGGTTCGCGCAAGCGCCGGATTGCCGCCGGTTCCGGTTCCCAGATTCAGGATATCGGACGCGTCATCAAGCAGCACAAGCAGATGCAGAAGATGATGAAGAAAGTCAGCGGCAAGGGCGGTATGGCCAAGCTGATGCGCGGCATGGGTGGAATGGGCGGCGCAGGCGGTGGCGGCGGCATGTTGCCCCCCGGTGGCGGAATGCCCAAGTTCTGATCAGACCTGTCGCTGAATCGGCGCCAGGCAAATAACTGTTTTCAATGGCCGCGTTATTCCGTAGAATACGCGACCTTTCGGGCTATAGGCTCGTTGAAATATTGTAGCGTTACTCAAATACAGGAAACGATGTCCACATGGTAACCATTCGTCTAGCTCGTGGTGGCTCCAAGAAGCGCCCCTTCTATCATCTGACCGTCGCTAACAGCCGCAACGCCCGTGATGGCCGTTTCGTGGAGCGTGTAGGTTTCTTCAACCCGGTTGCTGCCGGTGCTGAAACCCGCCTGTCGGTCAACCAGGAGCGCGTAGCTTACTGGCTGAGCCAGGGTGCACAGCCGTCTGAGCGTGTTGCATCACTGCTGAAGGAAAATCAGGCTTCCGCCTGAGTATGACCAGCGTGCCTGAGTCCGCTGAATCGCCTCTGGTGGTTCTCGGCAAGATTGTCGGGGCTCATGGAATTCGCGGGGCGGTCAAGGTGTATTCGCATACCGACCCGCTGGATAACATTCTGGACTATCCGCGATGGACGCTCCGCAAGGGCGCCGATAAGCGGACAGTAACCTTCACCGATGCCCGGCTTCAGGGGCGGGTGCTGGTAGTGCAGCTCAAAGGGCTGGACAACCGCAACCAGGCGCTTGATCTGACGGACTTCGAGATATGTGTAGTGCAGAGCGCATTGCCTGATCTCGACGAAGGTGAGTTTTACTGGCATCAGTTGGAAGGTTTGCAGGTAGTGAACCTTGAAGGTCAGTTGCTTGGTCGCGTAGACCATCTACTGGAAACCGGCTCCAACGACGTGTTTGTAGTCAAGCCCTGCGAAGGCAGTCTGGACCAGCGTGAGCGGCTATTGCCCTATCTGCCGGACCAGTACGTGAAAGACATCAATCTGAGCACAGGCATTGTGCAGGTTGATTGGGATCCGGAGTTCTGACCGGTGTGGGCCGGTGTAGTTACCCTGTTTCCCGAGATGTTTGCAGCGCTTACCGATTACGGCGTAACCGGTCGTGCGGTAAAGCGTGGCCAGCTGAGCGTTGCGTTCAGCAATCCCCGTGATCACGCCCATGATCGTCATCGAACAGTCGATGACCGGCCATTTGGTGGTGGACCGGGAATGCTGATGAAGGTGGAACCACTGCTCGACGCCATCGAGGCTATCCGGCAGCAGGCCCCAACGCCGCCACGGGTGATCTACCTGTCACCCCAGGGGCAGCCGCTCAGCCAGGAGCGCGCCGCCGAGCTGGCGCAGCTGGAAAGCGTAGTGCTGCTCTGCGGGCGCTACGAAGGCATTGACGAGCGGATCATTGAGCGCTGTGTCGATGAAGAAGTGTCCATCGGCGATTACGTTCTGTCCGGTGGTGAGCTGGGAGCCATGGTGCTCCTGGATGCAATGACCCGGCTGATTCCCGGTGTGCTCGGGCATGCGGATTCAGCGGTAGAAGATTCGTTTTCGGAAGGGTGGCTGGATTGTCCACACTACACTCGGCCGGAAGAGTTTGCAGGGCAGCGCGTACCGGAGGTGCTGCTCAGTGGTAATCACGCGTTGATCCGGCGCTGGCGACTCAAGCAGTCCCTGGGCAGAACCTGGCAACGCCGGCCAGAGTTGCTCGAGGATCTTATGCTGAGCAAAGAACAGCAACAGCTGTTGGCGGAATTTATCCGCGAGCAGGAAACCGATAACCATTAGCAAGTCCGGCGGCTTGTGCAGGAGTTTGTGATGTCTAATATTATTGCCCAGATCGAAGCTGAACAGATGACCAAAGAGATCCCCGCGTTCGCGCCGGGTGACACCGTTATTGTTCAGGTAAAAGTAAAGGAAGGTGATCGTCAGCGCCTGCAGGCCTTTGAAGGCGTGGTTATCGGTAAGCGTAGCCGTGGGCTGAACTCTGCCTTCACAGTGCGCAAGATTTCCAACGGTTTCGGTGTGGAGCGTACTTTCCAGACCTACTCGCCGTTGATCGACAGCATCAACGTCAAACGTCGCGGTGACGTGCGCAAGGCCAAGCTGTACTACCTGCGTGCCCTGTCCGGCAAGGCCGCACGTATCAAGGAAAAGCTGGGCTGATTTCAGTCCTGCAGCACAAAAAGCAGCCTTCGGGCTGCTTTTTTGTTGCCTGATGGTTTTATGATGGACAGCCACCAAGATGAGATAAGCATGTCCGCCAGTATTAATCGGGGTCGCCCGGCGAAACACGTATCTGGTGCCGGGGCGGCAGCCTCGCCTGAAGCTGCGCTGGCCACAGCTGATGTGCGTGCCATCGAGCGCTATATTGAAAGCCTGTGGCTGGAGCGCGGGCTTTCGCGTCAGACCCTGGCCGCCTATCGCACCGATCTGGAGTTGTTGGGCGGCTGGTTGAATCAGCGCCGCTCGGGCCTCCTGGCAGCCACACGAACAATGCTGATGGAGCATCTTGCCTGGCGCATCGGTAAGGGCTATCACGCCCGCTCCACTGCTCGGCATTTGTCCTGCATCCGCGGCTTTTACCGCCACGCGCTGCGCCAGAGTCTGATCACTGAAGATCCTACGCTGGACATCGCACTGCCCAAGCTGGGGCGTTCGCTGCCCAAGTCGCTCAGCGAGGCGGATGTCGAAGCGCTACTGGATGCACCGGATGTCGACGACACCCTGGGGCTGCGCGATCGCTGCATGCTCGAGGTGCTGTACGCATGTGGTCTGCGGGTTACCGAGCTGGTTGAGCTGCGCCTGGATCAGGTCAATATCCGCCAGGGTGTCGTGCGGGTAACAGGCAAGGGTAACAAGGAGCGCCTGGTCCCACTCGGTGAGGAAGCCTTGAGCTGGCTTGATCGTTACATGCGGGAGTCCCGTCCGGCTTTGCTCAATGGTCAGCCCAGTGATGTTTTGTTTCCCAGCAAGCAGGCGCGGCAGATGACCCGGCAGACGTTCTGGCACCGAATCAAGCTGCACGCCGTGCAGGCGAATATTCGCGGTGGGTTGTCGCCGCATACCCTGCGGCATGCGTTTGCCACCCATTTGCTCAACCACGGCGCTGACCTGCGTGTGGTACAAATGCTTCTTGGACATACCGATCTGTCTACCACGCAGATCTACACTCACGTCGCACGCCATCGCCTGAAGGATCTGCACGCCAGCCATCATCCACGTGGGTGAGGGGGCGGTTTCATGCTAAGCTTGCGCGTCTTCCGGAGGATCGAACCAATGCGTTTCAGATATGTTGCCGGCTGTCTGCTGGCCCTGTGCGCTGCGCAGGTCTCGGCTGATGCCGAAAAAGTCATCCGTGCCAGCCTCGACAAACTCAACCTGAGTGGCGACATCAAGGCGGTAAGTCCCGCACCTGTTGACGGTCTGTACCAGGTTCAGCTTGAAAGCGGTCGTCTGTTGTATGCCAGCGAAGATGGCAGCCACATCATTCAGGGTGCGATATTCGATGTCAGCGGTGCGCAGCCGCGCAACCTGACCGCCGAGGCGGAAGCCAAGGGCATCGGTGAAGCCATTGATGCGATCCCGAAAAACGAACTGGTGATCTTTCCCGCCGAAGAGCGGAAGGCTCATATCACCGTGTTCACGGATACCGATTGCGGCTATTGCCGCAAGCTGCACGCCGAAGTAGACGAGTTGAACAAGCTGGGTATCGAAGTCCGCTACGCGGCTTTCCCCCGCGGCGGCATGTCGACCGAGACAGCACGCACCATGCAGTCGATCTGGTGCGCGGAGGATCAACAGGCTGCGATGACCCGCGCCAAGCAGGGCGACAGCGTGAAGGAAGCGACCTGCGATAACCCGGTCGCCAAGCATTTTGAGCTGGGTCGTCAGGTTGGGGTACAGGGTACCCCCGCGATTTTCCTCGGTAATGGCGTGCTGATTCCTGGCTACAAGCCGGCTGCAGCACTGGCCAAGGAAGCCCTCGCCAACCAATAGGGTTGGCAGTTCGATCCGGACATACCTGGATGGTTCTCAATTCAGATAAACAACACAGCGGATAAGTAGGGGCCTTAGTTTGAAACCGGTCAAAGTTGGAATATGTGGTCTGGGCACCGTTGGCGGTGGCACCTTTAACGTCCTGCAACGCAACGCAGCGGAAATCGTGCGGCGCGCCGGGCGTGACATCGAGGTGGCACAGATTGCCACGCGGCGACTCAACCCGGCGTGCAGCCTCGGCGACACCGAGGTGGTCGACGATGTGTTCACGCTGGTCAACAATCCTGACATCGACATTATCGTCGAGCTGATCGGTGGCAATGACGTCGCCAGGCAAGTAGTCCTGCAGGCCATTGCCAACGGCAAGCACGTCGTCACCGCCAACAAGGCCCTGATTGCGGTGCATGGCAACGAGATCTTCGAGGCTGCACGGGAGAAGGGGGTCATGGTCGCCTTTGAAGCGTCCGTGGCAGGCGGTATCCCGATCATCAAGGCGCTGCGTGAAGGCCTGGCGGCCAACCGCATTGACTGGGTTGCCGGAATCATCAACGGCACCGGCAACTTCATTCTCACCGAGATGCGCGACAAGGGCCGTGCCTTCGCCGATGTACTGGCTGAAGCGCAGGCGCTTGGCTATGCAGAAGCTGATCCGACCTTTGACGTGGAAGGTATCGATGCGGCGCACAAGCTGACCATCATCGCCTCCATCGCCTTTGGCATTCCGCTGCAGTTCGACAAGGCCTACACCGAAGGCATTACCCAGCTGACGACGGCTGACGTGAACTATGCCGAGGAATTTGGTTATCGCATCAAGCATCTCGGTATTGCCCGACGCACCGAGTCCGGCGTTGAGCTGCGGGTACATCCCACACTGATTCCAGCCGATCGCCTGCTGGCCAACGTCAAAGGTGTGATGAACGCGGTCATGGTCAACGGTGACGCGGTTGGCTCCACGCTGTACTACGGGGCCGGGGCAGGTGCGGAACCTACCGCTTCGGCAGTCGTTGCGGACATCATTGATGTGGTGCGAACGCTGACCACGGATCCGAACAATCGGGTTCCGCATCTGGCGTTCCAGGCCGACTCGCTGTCTGATTTCCCGGTATTGCCGGTAGGGGATGTGAACACCGCCTACTATCTGCGTCTGCATGCCAAGGACCGTCCCGGTGTGCTGGCCAAAGTCGCTTCAATCCTGTCCGAGCGCGGCATCAATATCGAATCGATTATCCAGAAGGAAGCGGAGGAGCAGGATGGTCTGGTTCCGATCATTCTGATGACGCACCGGGTGCGTGAACAGAGCATGAACGAGGCCATCGCCGCTCTGGAAGCGCTGGATGATATCGCGGCGCCGCTGATGCGGATCCGTGTAGAACAACTGAATTAAAAAAGCTGGAGGCTGGAGGCTGGAGGCTGGAAGCATACGACTTCAAGCTTCGGGCTTGTGGCTTCAGGCAAAAACCTGAAGGGTTTTACGATGCGCTATATAAGCACCCGCGGGCAGTCACCGGCCCTGAATTTCGAAGATGTACTGCTTGCAGGTCTGGCCACTGATGGTGGCCTGTATGTGCCCGAGAATCTGCCGCGTTTTACCCAGGAAGAGATCGCCTCCTGGGCCGGGCTGCCTTATCACGAGCTGGCATTCAATGTGATGCGGCCCTTCGTTGCGGGCAGCATTCCTGATGCCGATTTCCGCGAAATCCTGCGCGAGACCTACGCCGTGTTCGAGCACCAGGCGGTCGCACCACTGCGTCAACTGGCCGCTAACGAATGGGTCATGGAGCTGTTCCACGGCCCGACTCTGGCGTTCAAGGATTTCGCCCTGCAGTTGCTCGGCCGTCTGCTGGACTACTTCCTGGTCAAGCGCGGCGAGCGCGTGGTGATCATGGGGGCGACCTCGGGTGATACAGGCTCTGCAGCAATTGAAGGTTGCCGCCGTTGCGAGAACGTCGATATTTTCATCCTGCATCCGAATAACCGGGTGTCGGAAGTGCAGCGCCGGCAGATGACTACCATTGCCGGGGACAACATTCACAACATTGCCATCGAAGGCAACTTCGATGATTGCCAGGAGATGGTCAAGGCCAGCTTCGCCGATCAGGCATTTCTCAAGGGTACGCGGCTGGTTGCAGTCAACTCGATCAACTGGGCGCGCATCATGGCGCAGATCGTCTACTACTTCCACGCAGCCCTGCAGCTCGGTGGGCCAGCGCGGTCGATGGCATTCTCCGTGCCCACCGGCAACTTCGGTGACATTTTCGCCGGTTACCTGGCGCGTAATATGGGTCTGCCGATCAGTCAGCTGATCGTGGCGACCAACCGTAACGATATCCTGCATCGCTTCATGAGCGGCAACCAGTACGACAAGGACGCGCTGCATCCGTCGCTGTCGCCATCGATGGATATCATGGTCTCGTCCAATTTCGAGCGCCTGCTGTTCGACATGCACGGACGCAACGGTCCGCAGGTAGCCAAGCTGATGGATCAGTTCCGCCAGACGGGCAAACTTTCAGTGGAAGAAGAACGCTGGACCGAAACCCGCCGCCTGTTTGACTCGCTCGCTGTGGATGACCAGCAAACCTGCGCCACCATCACCGAGGTCTACAAGGAATGTGGCGAGCTGCTGGATCCGCATACGGCGATTGGCGTGCGTGCCGCCCGTGAGTGCCGCCGCTCCATGAGCCTGCCGATGATCACGCTGGGCACTGCGCATCCGGTCAAGTTTCCCGATGCGGTGCGTCAGTCTTCGATCGCTGAAGAGCCGACGCTGCCTGCGCATCTGGCGGACCTGTTCGAGCGCGAAGAACGCTACAGCGTACTGCCGAACCACCTGGTTGACGTTCAACAGTTCGTTGCTGCACATGGCAACCGGGGCAAACCGCTCTAGGTCTGGCGGCCGCGCCGAAAACGATAGCTGCTGCTATTGCCCTGCGGCCCGGAGCGATCCGGGCCGCAGTCGTTTCTGAACGAACTAACGCAGCCGAATGTCTCTCCAAGCTTTGAGCTTCAGCAAGGATGACCTCCACGGTATGCGTCGACCCCTGCGAAACCTTCAACAGCTACTGGATCATCTCGCCAGGCTTAACCGGGGCCGCGACGAGGTCTCGCTGCGGCTGGTGGTGGAGTCCATCGGTACGCGTTCCTTCGGACCACTGTTGATGCTGGCCGGTATCATTCTGGCGTCCCCGCTCAGCGGAATCCCCGGCATGGCCACGACCATGGCTATATTCATCCTGCTCATTGCCGTGCAGATGCTGTTCGGGCGCAAACAGTTCTGGCTGCCAGCCTGGCTTCTCAATCGCTCGGTCAAACATGACCATCTGATCAAGGCAATATCCTGGGTGCGCCCGGTTGCGCGGCGCGTCGACTCTGTACTACGTCCGCGGTGGACGGTGCTGGTAACCAATGGCGCCGCTTACGCCATTGCCTTGATCTGTGTGGTGATCGGTTTTGGACTGCCAATGATGGAGATTGTGCCGTTTTCCGCCTCGGTGGTGGGGCTGGCATTGGCCGCCTTTGGTTTGTCGCTGGTCGTCAACGACGGGCTGCTGGTGATCCTCGCTGTGACATTGGTATGCGCAACTTTTAGTGTCGCTGTTGTCAACATACTGTGAACTGACCCGGCAAATAACAAAAGGAGACGGCCCAGCGCATGCTCTGGTTTCTCGTGCCACATCTGATTGGTTTGTTGTTCTGGGCTGCCTCGCTGCTGTATCTCCCCGCCTTGATTGCCGGAAGTCTGGTCCGGGAAAACGCGTTCCGCGAGCCCGCTGATCCCTTCGATTCGATCGCACGCATGGTATTTACGCGTATTGCTACCCCGGCGGCGTTGTTTGCAATCATTGCCGGGACGCTGGTTTTCCTGATTGATCATACGGTGGATATCTGGCTGATCGCCAAGTTGACGCTGGTGGCAGGGCTGGTGCTCTCACACGCAGCGACCGGTTTGTTGATCCTGCGTGCCGAGTCGGGCAACGGCAAGCCGACCCTTCCATGGTGCTGGGCCCTCGGCCTCGTTCAATGCCTGTTGATGATCGGAATCGTCTGGCTGGTGCTGGCCAAGCCGCCGTTGCAGGTTATGCCATGAGCAGGCGCGTGTCAGGGATCAACACCCAGCCGCTCGGCGCGTTCTCTGATCTTCTCGTGAGACACGCCGACGGCATGGTCATAAACCAGCTGTCCGCCGAGGAAACTGGTCAGGGAAATCATCACGCCGCTCAGCAGCGACAGATAGATCCCCCACGGAAACAGCGCGCTGGCCGGTTCGTCGAGGCGTATCAACCAATTGAGCGTGGCGAGCGACAGCATCATCACCGCCAGTATGCCGTGGCACCAGGCGGTGATCAGGCGGCGGATCTGGCTGACGATCACCAGGTCGAGCAGCCCGATGGTGCCCGATACCCATCCGCCCAGGGTGCCAATACCGACCAGCCAGAGGCTAGCACGCGCCCAGAAGTGATCCTGCGTAAGCACATAGGCGACATCGGTACCGATAACACCGAGCAGCGCTGCCACCGGAAAGTGAATCAGCATCGGATGGATGGGGTGACCATGAATGGCGAGTTTGCTGGCAATGGAAGCGGAATTCATCGTGATCCTCGTGGTTTCGGAGAAGTCATCGCCGGTTTCCGTTCCGGGTCGTTCTTCAGAAGGTTAGCAGGCGCAGGGCTGCTTGGCATGTGCCTGCTTGTCACCGGTTGCGGCGGGCCGTTCTCCGCACTGGATCCGGCCGGGCCGTCCGCCACCGCCGCGTCCTGGCTGTGGTGGGGAATGTTCGGCTATTTCACGCTGGTGATGCTGGTGGTGTTTGCCCTGTGGTTCTATGCCATGCACCGGGATCCAGGCGATGTAGACCAGCAGCAGTCCCAACGGTTGCAGAACCGTTGGGTCATCTGGGGCGGGCTGGTTCTTCCGGGGGTCAGCCTAACAGTGGTGCTGGCGTTCGGATTGCCAATAGGGCGGGCCATGTTGCCGCTGCCACTGGAGCACGGTGAACCCCTACGACTTAACGTTATGGCGCAGCAGTGGCGCTGGGACGTGAGCTATCCCGACAGCAATATTGTGCTGGAGGACCGGCTGGTGATTCCTGCCGGTGAGCCGGTCGACGTACACCTGAACAGCGCAGACGTGATCCATTCCTTCTGGGTGCCGCGTCTGGCCGGGAAGCTGGATGTCATCCCGGGCCGTACCAATGTCATTCGTATTCAGGCGGACCAACCCGGGACGTACCGTGGTCATTGCGCCGAATTTTGCGGGGCAGGCCACGCGCATATGCATTTTGTGGTCGAGGCCCTCGAACCAGAGGCATTTCAAACCTGGCTGATGCAGGAGCAGGCCGATGAGTGAACTCAGAAACACAGGCAACCGAGGGCGGCTGGAACAGTTTGATCGGGTATGGGGGAATCTGCCCGGCTGGGGCCAGCTGTCCGCGGTCAACCATACGTCTGTGGGGCTGCGTTTCGTTGTCACCGGCATGGTGTTTTTCCTGATTGGCGGCATTCTGGCCATGTTGCTGCGCACCCAGCTGGCGCTGCCGGAACAGGACATTCTCAGTTCCAACGCTTACAACCAGATTTTCAGCATGCACGGTACGGTGATGATGTTTCTGTTCGCCATTCCGGTGCTGGAAGGCGCAGCGATGTACCTGATTCCGAAGATGATTGGGACCCGTGACCTGGTATTCCCGCGTCTCAGCGCACTGGGGTATTACTGTTATCTGTTCGGCGGGATCATCATCGTCTCGAGTCTGTTCCTGAACATGGCCCCCGACGCCGGGTGGTTTATGTACACGCCCCTGAGTGGCTCTTTCTATTCCCCGGGGCTGGGTCCGGATTTCTGGCTGCTGGGCATTACCTTTGTAGAAATCTCGGCAATGTCCGCCGGGGTCGAGCTGGTCGTCTCGATCCTGCGCACCCGGGCCAACGGCATGTCGCTGCGCAAGATGCCGATCTTCTGCTGGTACATTCTGGCGATGGCCTTGATGATCGTCTTTGGTTTTCCGCCGCTGATTCTCGGCAGCATCCTGCTTGAGCTCGAGCGCGCCGCAGGCATGGTATTCTTCGAAGTGGCAGGCGGTGGTGATCCACTGTTGTGGCAGCATCTGTTCTGGCTGTTCGGGCACCCAGAGGTGTACATCATCTTTCTGCCGGGTGCGGGAATAGTCTCGACACTGATTCCGGTATTTGCCCAGCGCCCGCTGCTCGGTTATCGCTGGATAGTGCTGGCGATCATTCTGATGGGCTTCATCAGTTTCGGCCTTTGGGTCCACCACATGTTTACCGTGGGCATTCCCTCGCTGGCGTTGGCGTTCTTCTCGATGGCAAGCATGCTGGTGGCAATACCCACCGCTATCCAGTTCTTCGCCTGGATCGCCACACTATGGACCGGGCGGGTGGTGTTTCACCTGCCCATGCTGTGGATTCTCGGCTTTCTGATCATCTTCGTCGCTGGCGGTCTGACGGGCGTTATGCTGGCGCTGGTGCCGTTTGACTGGCAGGTGCACGACACGCACTTTGTGGTCGCGCACATGCACTACGTACTGGTCGGCGGCATGCTGTTTCCGCTGATTGCCGGGTTCTATTACTGGTTACCCCATGTGTCCGGGCGCATGCCCTCGGACACGCTGGGTCGCTGGGGCTTCTGGCTTACGTTTATCGGCTTTAATGTCACCTTTCTGATCATGCATCTGACCGGCCTGTTTGGCATGCCACGCCGCGTCTATACCTATGAGGCGGGATTGGGCTGGGATCTGTTCAACCTGATTTCGTCGATCGGCGGTTTCATCATGGCCATCGGTATCGCTGCGGTTATCGTCGACGTGTTGCTGCATTTCCGCTTTGGCAGGCCGGCGCGGCAGAACCC
The DNA here is from genome assembly GCF_008638305.1 of Pseudomonas profundi. GTDB lineage: Bacteria > Pseudomonadota > Gammaproteobacteria > Pseudomonadales > Pseudomonadaceae > Halopseudomonas > Halopseudomonas profundi. The sequence goes on along the minus strand of NZ_VTPZ01000013.1, from coordinate 59,518 downwards.
GTGGAACGCCGACTCGCTTGAATGGGCGGTTGAAATGCCGGTCAGTCCGTACAACTTTGCCAGTCTGCCCAACGTGCCGACCCGGCATCCCCTGTTCGAGGATCCGGCGCTCCCGCAGGATATTGCCGATGGTAAATTCGGCCTGGCAGATGTCAGCCATGGCCGGCGCGAGATATACGGCTCGCAAGCCGGCACCGGCAAGGTCATGCAGGTCATACATTTGCCCACGAACTCATGGCTACCGCTGCAAAGCGGGGCGATCATTGCTGTGGTCTGTCTGGGCCTGCTGACCAAAAGTTACTGGGTGGCGCTTGTAGCGGCGGTATTTGCGGTGCTCTCCCTGTTGCGTTGGAGCTGGCATAACGGTGCCCATGCCAGCAGCGCGCCGCTGACCGCCGATGAACGCACCGATCCACCGCTGCATTCGCGAACCTTCAACAGCCCGGGGTTATGGGGCATGAACGTGGCGATGATGGGCAATGGGACGCTCTACGCGTCACTCCTGTTCGGCTGGTTTTATCTGTGGACCGCCGCGCCGCAATGGCAGGCACCGCAGGAGGGTCCGCTTGCGTTATGGCCGTTACTGCTCAGTGGGGCGCTGCTGACGGTCGCTGCGCTGGTGTTTCGCTATGCAGTAGGTCGATTGCGCGCAGGAAACGCCAAGGGCATGCAGGGCCTGTTCTGGATTTCGTCTGTCATCGGCCTGGCACACTTTGCGCTACTGTTGTGGGTGCTGCTCAGTGCGCCCCTGCAAGCGACCGAGCTTGCGCATGATTCGGTACTGACTGTCATGCTCATGTATCTGCTGATTCACAGTGGTCTGTCGACTGTCGTTACGGCGATGCAGGCTATGCGAGTCCAGTTCGGCTATGTCAGTGTGCGCGTACCTTACGAGCCTTTCGTGGTGTGGCCACTGTGGGTCTATACGCTGGCGATCTTCTGGCTGGCTGTCGCGGCTTTCGTCTGGCTGCCTATGGGGTGGGGAGGTAGCTGATGTTTTCGATTTCACATCCGATACAGCTGGTCATGGGGCTGATCATCTGGTCAGGCTGGTTTGCTGTGCTGTATGGGCTGCAGGGAATAGGCTGCAATGTCGCACCGCCCGCTGCGGAGCTCGGCCCCTGGACATGGATTAACGCGCTGCTGCTGGGCTTGGGGGCGTGCGTCACGTTGTTGCTGCTCATTGCCGCTTATCGATGCTGGAAAGCCGGGCCGGATACCAGCGCCACCGAGGACTCGCATCGGAAATTCATCGCCCGTATCAGCGGCGGCATTTATCTGTTATCCGCCGTCGCTGCTGCAGCGGTAACGTTACCGGTGGTGATCTACCCGCCTTGTGTGTAAAGGCGGGGTGCATTGCGGCGCCGCACGTCACTCTTCCTGATCGCGTGAGCGTGCTTCTTCGATTGTCTCGCGGGCTTGCTCTTTCTCCTCGGCGTCCGCTGTCGGCTTTTCGTGCTCATGCGCTTCGTCCGGCGTGTAGCAGAGCGTTGCCATGATGGGGAAATGATCAGAGCCAAACTTTTTCAGTCGCTTGATTGCGCACAGTTTGAAGTGCCGGGTAACGAATATATGGTCGAGCGGCCAGCGTAGCAGCACGTGCCAGGCATTGTAGGTATTGAACATGCCACGGCCACAGCGCAGATCCAGCATCCCGCTCACGCGGCTGAACGTGCGGGTGGTACGGGACCAGGCGACATCATTCAGATCGCCAATCAATAATGCGGGCTCGTTACGTTCATGAATATGCTTGCCGACCAGCAACAGCTCGGCGTCACGCCAGAGTGACTCCTTGCTCTCGTTGGGCGCGGGTGGGCGTGGATGCAAAGCATGAAAATTGATGGTGCTGCCATCCCTGAGTTCGACGCCACCATGAATCGACGGAATGTCGTCCTGGATCAAGCGCTTGACCTCGATATCCTGCAACAACAAGCGTGAATACAGATGCATGCCGTACAGGTTGTCCTGGGGAATGCTGACCCGGTGTGGCCAGTCAGTCAGCGCGGCGTCCAGTTGCTCACCCCACCAGCTGTCAGACTCCAGAGTCAGAATAATGTCTGGCTGATGTTCCAGAATCTGGCTGATCAGACCCTCCGCGTTGCGGTTGGGGGTCAGCACATTGGAGATGAGCAGCGTAATGCAACTGTCCTTGTCCGCATCATCGGCGCTCAATACCTGCAATTTCCACAATCGCGTCCAGGGCAGAATACGGTACAGCTGGCCTGCCAGAACCAGGCCTCCGCAGACCAGCGTCGGGATCTGCCATGGCTCTTCGCTCCAGGCTGAAAGCACGATCACCAGCAAGGCCAGGGTTGCGATCTGCAGGCGCGGAAATTCGCACGCGCGCAGCCACCAGTCGTGCAGGCGGATTTTCGCCAGCAGTGTCATGCTCAGCAATAACAGGGCCAGAACGAATAATGGCAGTGTCAGCAAAGTCTCCTCCGTAAACGCACGTTATGGATCAGGCAACGCGGGCGCATGCCCTTTTCAGGGGCAGTTGAAATTACCAATGGGCAAATCAACAAGCGCGGGCTATTCACTCCTGCCGGTGTCGTCCTGGGCATTTTCATCGGTAGCCGGATCGCCCGCAGTCGGGTCGGTCTCACTATCACCTGCGGCTTTACGTGCGAGCTTTTCCTGACGCTTTTCCTCCTGCTGTTTGCTTTTTTTCAGCGCTCGCTGACGTTTTTCAAACGAGTAATTTGGCTTGGCCATGTAGCGCTCCTGATTGTGTACCCAAACAGTGTAAAGGATGTAGCGGCCGGTTGCAGAATACGCCCGTCCGGGTGAGTCCGGAACTTCATGATGGTTCCTGGCACTAATCAGCTGCGTATTTGTGTGCGTGGTCAGGGAAGTGGCCGACGGCCTGGCGGCCGAGGACACCAGGGCTGGTCCCGTTTCATCGCAGCCCGCGATCAAACGGAAACCGACCCTAACGGCCCGTTCGGGGTCAACTGTTTAGCGCTTGAATGCTCGCAAGGAACGGCTTAATGATGATCAGGTTTCTCCTCAGGGCATTGCCCTTCGTTTTGTCTATGCCGCTTCTGGCCCAGGAACAGAATTTCGACTTCGAAACTGTTATCGGAAAAGCCAGAGAACTGGCGTTGAATCCCTATGCGGCACCCGCTCAGGTGCCGCGCTTTCTTCGCGATCTCAATTACCAGGATTATCAGGGGATTCGCTTCAAGCCAGAGAGCAGCCTCTGGCACGACGACGAGACGCCGTTCAAGGTCATGATGATCCCGCCGGGGCTGTTCTATAACCATGCGGTGCGGATCAACGTCGTGGATCAGGGAGCAGTGGATCCGGTCAACTTCGAGAAGCGGCAGTTCACCTACCCCAATCCGGATATCGAGCGGTTGGTACCCGCCGATATGGGCTACGCAGGGTTCAAGCTGACCTTTCCCTTTGAGGGGGCTGATGTCATGAACCAGTTCCTCGTTTTCGCTGGCGCCAGCTACTACCGCGCGGTGGGCAAGGAAAACAATTTTGGCCTGTCGGGTCGCGGCATAGCAGTCGACACCGGATTGCCCAGCGGCGAGGAATTTCCCTCGTTTATTGAGTTCTGGCTCGAGAAGCCCGCAGGTAACGCGGAAGCCATGACCTTTTATGGACTGCTGGATGGCGAAAGCCTCGCCGGCGCCTACAAATTTACAGTTATGCCCGGCGAACAGACTGCGCTCAAGGTCGAATCGGCACTGTTCCCCCGCAATCCGGTGGAAATGCTCGGGCTTGCGCCGCTGACCAGCATGTTCTATTACGGCGAGAATACCTTGCTGCCGCCCGGTGAGTGGCGGCCGGAAGTTCACGACTCGGATGGTTTGCTGATACACGACGGCGACAGTGATGAATGGTTGTGGCGACCGCTGCGCAATCCCCAAACCCTGAGTATTGATTACTTCGCTACGCATAATGTGCGCGGCTTTGGTCTGCTACAGCGCGATACCGATTTCACCAGCTATATGGATCTTGAGGCCCGGTATGAAACGCGACCCAGCGCCTGGATCGAACCTGAAGGTGACTGGGGCCAGGGCCATGTAGTACTGGTGCAACTGCCGACCTCAGACGAAACCAACGACAATGTGGTGGCGTTCTGGCGCACTGATGGCCAGATCAGCAAGGAGCAGTCGCTGCATTTCAACTACACCGCACGATTTGGCGGTGACCGGGTGGCGAATGAACCTCTGGGACGTGCGGTAGATTCCTATCTTGGTGATGGCATGCGCGTGGGCGGCGGGACCCAGCCAGGTTCGGTTCGGGTGATCGTGGACTTTGCTGATGGCCCGCTCGCTGATCTTGAGCCAGACGCACCGGTCGTTGGCCATGTCAGCGGTCTGGAAGGCACCGAAGTGCTCGAGCATTTTGTCGAGTATGTTGAACCGCTGCAGCGCTGGCGATTATCCGTTCTGGCGCGGCCGGTAGCGGACAAACCCCTGGCACTGCGCGCCTATCTCGGTCAGCACGAAGACACTCTCAGCGAAACGTGGAGCTACGAGCTTCCGCCTGGCAACGGCGTGCTCGGTGTGATCCAGCGCAAATAAGGAGCTTTCCATGCAGCCGATCCGGGCTGAAATTGCGCTTGCCAGGGTGCTTGCGTATTTACAATGGACTGGTGTGAACATCGATGCAGGCGTCGAGCGACAGGCCTTGCGCATTGTCGCCGAGGCGCTTGAAGCGGATGCGCCGGATTTCTTTCAGACTTGCATGGAGATGGTCAAAGAGCGCTTCGAATTATTGCCTGCCGGTGTGCCGGTGCCGGCCCCGCCGATCTGCCGCGGCAGTATCGGTTACGGCACGCACTGATGACTGCCCTCCGTTCAGAGTTACCCGAAGCCGACCGGCACCTGAGTGCGTCGCGCTGGCGCTGTGCCGCGGCGTGGCGCCGCAGCTTCCTGCTGCTGGCGGTGTTGCTGCAGACGGCCGTTGCTACCTATTTCATGCTTTCAGTGCTGCCTTATAACGGCGGCACCGCGCTGGAAATAGCCATGGCGGTGCTGTTCGCTATTCTGTTCACCTGGATTTCCATCGGCTTCTGGGTGGGGTTGATCGGCTTCTGCATTCGTCGGATGGGCGGCGATCGTCATTCACTTCTGGCACAGCAGGATCAGGCCACGCTGGCGGGCACGGCGCTCGCGCGCACGGCGATCGTCATGCCGATCTACCACGAGTCGGTCGAGCGCAGTCTGAGTGGGCTGAAATCGGTATATCGCAGCCTCGAGCGCACCGGCCAGCTGGACCATTTTGACTTCCATATCCTCTCCGACAGCCGCGATCCGGACATATGGCTAAGGGAACAGACTGCCTGGGCGGGCCTGTGCAAGGAGCTGGGTGCCGAGGGCCGGTTGTTCTACCGACGCCGGACGCTGAATCTGAACTACAAAAGCGGCAATATCGGAGACTTTCTGCGCCGTTGGGGACGTAATTATCCGTATATGGTTGTGCTCGACGCCGACAGCCTCATGGGTGGACGAACGCTGGTGCGCATGGTTCAGCTGATGCAGCGTCATCCCCGTGTGGGCATTCTGCAGACCTCTCCGGCGTTGCTCAACGGCGAATCGGTATTTGCCCGCGTACAACAATTCGGCAATCAGCTGTATGGCCCATTGTTCACCACTGGCCTGGCAGCAGTGCAGCTGGGCGAAGCTGCATTCTGGGGACATAACGCAATTCTGCGGACCCAACCCTTCATGAAACATTGCGGGTTGCGCAAGCTGCCGGGCTGGGGGCTGTTTCGCGGACCGATCATGAGTCATGACTTTGTCGAGGCCGCTTATATGGGACGGGCCGGTCTGGAGGTCTGGCTTGAGCCAGGGCTGGATCAGAGCTATGAAGAGTCGCCGCCGACCCTGGTAGAAGAGCTGACCCGTGACAGACGCTGGGCGAAAGGGAATATGCAACATCTATGGTTATTGTTGCGCGGCAAGGGCATGCGCGCCGCGCACCGCATGGCGCTAGTCAACGGCATCATGTCGTATTTTGCCTCGCCACTCTGGCTGGCATTCCTGGTGCTGACTACCGTCGAAGCAGCGCGCATGGTGCTGATGCCTATCGATTATTTTCCGGATCCGCACCAGCTCCATCCGCTCTGGCCGCAGTGGGAGCCGATACGCGCTGTCGTCCTGGTCGCCATTACCATGACGTTGCTGTTTCTGCCTAAATTCCTCGCGTTGATCGACGCGCTGTTGAGCGGGCGGGCCGAGGCGTTCGGTGGGTTCGTGCGTATGACTGCAGGCGTTTTGATGGAGATCTTTATCTCGGCCTTGCTGGCGCCAATTCGCATGCTGGCGCACTCACGGTACATCCTGGAGGCGGTGCTGAATGTCACTTTGCGCTGGGCCGGGCAGAACCGTGCGGGTGAAATTGGCTGGGGCAAGGCCATTCTCAACCAGGCGATAGGGACGTTGCTGGCGATCTCCTGGTCCTCCTTTGCCTGGTGGCTGGACCCGATGTTTTTCCTCTGGTCTCTGCCGGTCGCGCTACCACTGGTACTGGCTGCACCGATATTTGTCATCCTGGGCAAAGTGCGGGTAGGGCAAGGGCTGCGTCGTCGGAAGCTGCTGATGATTCCAGAGGAGACGCAAGGCTCGGACCTGGTCGATGGGCTTGCGGACACACGCGGGCTGGAGACGGCCAGCAGTGATTTCCCGGCTTTCTATGAAGCGGTCATTCATCCGCGAATCAATGCCCTGCAAGTCTCACTCGCCCGGGACAGGCGCCGTGGTCCACGTGCTGCCTGGCTTGAGCATCTCTGCCATGATTGTCTGGACCAGGGGCCGCGAGCGCTGGACAAGGTTGAGCAGAGTGCCCTGGCTGGCGATGCAACCTCTCTGCTCTGGTTGCATCGCCAGGCATGGCAGGCGCCAGTAGATTCGCCGTGGGGTCGCATACTCGGAATCCGCATGCAGGCGCGCCGGCGTGAAGACCAAGGGCTGCCCCCCGCGATTCTTACTGACTAGAACCTGATGCGGCATTTTCAATAAGCAGGGCTTCCGTCATATCTCGCACCGCTCGCGCAAGATTATAGGCAGGTTGCTGCACCTGCCTGAGTTGACCGCCGTAAGTTGCCCGCAGCGCAAAATTATATGAATGCTAACGTGAGATCAGAACAAACTTTTATGGACGTTGCGCTGTCCAAAATTTCAACGGGAACGGCCTAGGGGTATTCAGGCCCGACCGTTAAATAAATGGGACCGCAGATACATGCGGTTCAGCTCTTAATTTCATAAGAGGTAACCTCATGAATAACATCGTATACATCGTTGGCGCTGTGGTAATTGTCCTGGCTATCCTTTCCTTCCTTGGATTCCGTTAATCGCCTAAACGATGGCGCGTAACATAAGGCGCCTCGCAAAGCGGTCGCGTCGTGCAGGCACGGCGCCGTCCGCTTAAACGATCTTGCGTTGTCTTAATGCTTCGATCTGTCCCTGTGCATACCCGAGGTCTGACAGTACCGCATCGGTATGTTCTCCAAGGGCTGGCCCGGTCCACTCCGTCGACCCTGGGGTAGCGGACAGTTTGGGGATGATTCCCGGCATCTTGAACGGCTTGCCGTCTGGTAGTGTGCCCTGAGTAAACATTTCCCTAGCCAGGAATTGCGGATCGCTGAACATATCGGCGATTGAAAATATTCGGCTTGCAGGGACTTCCGCGCGCGCGAGTACATCCAATACCTGTTCCTGTGTCTGGCTTTCTACCCACTCATCAATTACCGCATAAAGTTCGTCACGGCGCACATCCCGCCCGGCATTGTCGGCCAGGCTGGCGTCCTCCGCCAGGTCGTTGCGCCCAATAGCATGCATAAAGCGCTTGAAGATGGCATCGCCGTTTGCGCCGATCTGAACGGCCTTGCCATCACCACAAGTATGGATAGAAGAGGGCGTGATGCCCGGCATGATGTTGCCGCTGCGTTCCCTCACGAATCCCATAACGTCATATTCCGGCACCATGCTTTCCATCATGGCGAAAACCGCTTCATATAGCGCCACGTCGACCATCTGGCCCTCGCCGCTGCCGGCGTCGCGATGACGCAGCGCCATGAGCGCGCCGATCACTCCCCATAGGGCAGCGATGGAATCCCCGATCGATATGCCGGTGCGTACCGGTGGGCGATCTTCGAAACCGGTGATATATCTCAGACCTCCCATTGATTCGCCGACTGCGCCAAACCCCGGTTGATCTTTCATCGGACCGGTCTGTCCGAAGCCTGAGAGTCGAACTATGACCAGGCCCGGATTGAGTTCGTGCAATGCTTCCCAGCCCAGTCCCCATTTTTCCAGGGTGCCAGGCCTGAAGTTCTCAATCAGTATGTCTGCGTCGGCCAGGAGTTCGCGCAAGATGCGCTGGCCTTCCGGGTGCTTGAGATCCAGCGTGAGCGACTTTTTATTGCGCGCCTGTACGAACCACCAAAGGGATGTGCCTTCATAGATTTTGCGCCATTTGCGGAGCGGGTCCCCACCATCGGGCGACTCGACCTTGATGACCTCTGCGCCAAATTCCGCGCATATTCGCGCGGCGAACGGACCTGCGATCAACGTACCGAGTTCGACTACCTTGAGGCCCTTCAGGGGTTTGTTCGCGTTCATGCCAGCTCCGGTGCGTCGAATATCGAATCATTCTAACCGGATTGCGCTGCGCTTTAGCGCGGTGGCGTGTTCGAAGTTTGTTGTGCGCGCGAATCAAACAGCTGAAAAAGTTAATCCCCCCTGACCCCCCTTTGTCAAAGGGGGGAATGGTCCGAGTTATTGTTTGTTGTTTTATTCCAGGCGATATCTTTCTGCTGCGAGCCTTCAGCCTCCAGCGATAGCTTCCAGCTTCGATCTTCTAGCCCGACGGGTATGGTCAGTGCTTCGGATTAGCGGCATTTCCGCGGTTCTGTTGGGGTGTTCCTGTGCTGACCTCGGGCGCATCTTTATCGACCAACGGCATGCTGCTCGTCTGCGGGGCGGGCTTGTTCCCCGCGTCGTCTCCGGGCGATTTACGGTCGGCTTCGGATTTGTCGATTGGATGTGTTGGTGCTTCGCGCAGGTTTTTGGTCAGGGCCCTGGCCATTTTGAGATGGTGTTCGAGTTTGCTCAGCGTGGTCTGGGCAAAATTGCTCACTTCAAAATCGTCAAGTTGAGCGCCTTGCTGGAATATGGCAACGATCTGCTCATGTGCCGCGACCTGATGGTCCGCATAAGCAACATCGAAGCTATCCGCTTCCCGCAGGCTGAGCAGCATTGAGCGAGCTCTATTGATCAGGTCTGTTTCTTCGTCCAGTTCATGGCCTTTTTCGCGGGCTAACTGTCTGAGTTCCTTGTTGATTTCAAGGTGATCCTCAATCATTTTATAGGCGAAGGATTTCACCTCGACCGAATTGGTCTTTTCCAGAGCGAGTCTCGCTGCTTCGATTTCTGAGAATCCCTTGGCTGCTGCAGTATCGATAAAGCGCGCTGGCCCAAAGCTCTTCTGCTCTGACATCTTATGATAGATAAACGCGGCGGCCCCTAAGGTAGCGGCCCCGATAGTCAATGCTCGCAAGGTATTCATGAGTTCTCCCGGTTGGAAACTTATCAGTTCCAGAATGTGGTCTTGAGGCGACCGGAAGCCGGCGTGTTATGTAGCTATTGTTCCGGCCGCCGCGATCGCTATGAGTTGCAACGGTAATTCAACTGCTCTGTCAGGATGCTTTTTTCAACGCCTGAACCAGTTCCTGCTTGCGCATCGACGAGCGGCCATGAATGTTCTTTGCCCGCGCTTTCTGCATGAGCTCTTGCTTGGTTTCAGACTCAAGCGAACGATCCTCTCGAGGCTCACCCCGCTTGGTTGCGACTGCGCGCCGCGCGGACTGGCTGGCATCCTGGTGTTTTTGTTGTGAAGATTTCTTTTTTCCGGAGCCGCCGGAGCGTTCGCCGCCACCGGACTGTTTATTGACGGTGGCCCAGGCTCGCGCCTCGGCTTCACCTTCGGAGACGCCTTTCTCTTCGTAGCTTTCTTCTATGTGCTCGGCTTTGCGCTGTTGTTTATCGGTGTATTTGTCCTTGCTTCCGCGTGGCATGGAATATCCTCCTCGCCGCCAATGACAAGTCGTTTCGATTGTGTGAGTTATGACTGGACGCGGTTTGGCGAGTTCATCACGGGGGATGAACGGTGTGGCAGGCGTGGAATTTTTGAACTTGGCCGAGCGGGTGCAGCCATACTACTAGACAGTTTTAGTTGAGGAGCGGAACGATGGAACCCTTTTTACTGGTCGGTGTAACGCTGGTGGTTATTTTGCTGGTAGATATTTGGCTGGCGGCGAATATCCTCAAGAGCGACAAGCCGAAGCAGACCCGGTACGGGTGGATTGCGCTTATTTTTCTGTTGCCCGTCATCGGCTGGATAATCTGGGCGCGGATGGGGCCCCGGGGAATGGCGAAAGCGCCGGCTTCTCCAGAGCACAGTAAGTAGCACGATTTATCTGGGCGGCCCTCAATGGGCCTGAGCCTTGGCGCGCAGTGATGTGTTGTTGCGCATAGCGCTCATGATAATCGTCGCTTCAATCTCTTCGAGGAGATGTCGGCCTAGTTGCCGCAGTGACTGAACGTCACGGTATTGATCTCGGCTGATACCCACTACAGTGAAATCTTCATCCTGATAATTGAGCTGGACGGTAAGGGTGCGATCCGCTTCAACTCTGCATTTGCTACGCACTGATCGCATGGAATTGTTCAATACGGTTTCGATGTCCGTAACGGTTAGGTGTTCAGACCTCTTCATGGCTAGCCCTGTGCTCATTGGATTGCCCCATACGCTCGATATAAGGTTGCTCGTCCCTTGTTTCAAGATCGTGGCAACAAACCGAAATGCGTCGGCAGATGGACACTGGCCGTCGGGATGCTCACCGAATATTCCGTTATTACGGAGAAGGTCCTGAAGCTGAACAGGCGGATTGAAAGGCGCCACAGATCAGCGCAAAGCTGCAGTGAGGCTGAGTCGTCAAGCGGAACCTGTCCGACTCCATTCTTCACGCATTGCTTCGCTAGTCTCGTCAGAAGTTCCTTCGCTATTTAATTTTTTTGGTCTTAGCAGTTACTTTTTTAGCAGTACCGTAACTTGTGAGCAAGCGAATTCTGAGAGTAGCTTAAGATTTGCGACGAGCAAATGCAGTATGGTCTCGCAATGGTACAAATATCGAAAATATATCCGGAATAGTTCGGGGCACGCTGAGGAATTGAGCGTTGGAATTGACTAAGTTAAGCTAAAAATAGTCAGCGTTATTATATTTTGCAATATAAAGCGGTGCGGAACAGCCAACCCGTGGACGGGGTTCTGAGGCGGGCGTTGGGTTTGGTGAGTGCGGACGCGACTGTTAAAGGTAGATCAGTCCGTACTGGTCCGTCTCTGTAGCAACAGCGCAGGTGTGATCGTCGAGGGTAGTCGCGCTATGGCGATCAGCAGCCTGAATCCTTTGGTTATAAGCCACAGGCGTGGGCGAGCGGGGTTGCGATGCGCCAGGTCTTGCTCAGAGATCGGCTCGTTTGCGGTGTCGGGATGTTCGGGGTAGTGCCGACGGGTGACGCGTAGTATTCCCCAAAGCGTTGAGCTGGCCAGCAGTAGCCAGCAGGCGATTAACAGTAATACATAACTTTCCGGGCTCATGGCCAACCTCCCTGGTTTAACACGAAAACCTGCCGGGGCTCCGTGCGTCATAAATGCCAGCTCGTATCATTACCAGCGTTAACCCTGAGTATTGGGCAGGTGCTGGGGCACAACCGCTTCGGCCGTAAATTGAACAAGCGAAGCGGTCATTCGCGATACGCTGTTGTGCTCCTTCGAGAACATGGCCACTTGATAGTTCCCGAATTATTTCTGTTTGAGACAGTCGGTCGGGTCTGCTCAGGACTGAATATGGTGTGAAGGGGTTGTTCCTTCTTCCTTGGGTTCCACCATGTGCTGAACCTGCACATCGGTCACGTTTCCGGTTCCAATGTCAGTGTTTTTATCCTTGATCAGCGGAAGCGCCTGCTCAGGCGTCAGCGTCTGGGCATCGGACTCGATTTCACAGGTCTGCGGTTGGTTGTCCAGGATGTAGCTCACGAGGAACAGGTTTTTCTTAGCCATGGGTCTCTCCATTTTTGGGGTGTGATACTCAGGTAGACCTTGGACTGACACCCATTAGTTCCGTCGCCGCCAGGAGGCAATCAAACTACTAAGCTGAGCGGTAGTCACAGCAGAAGCGGGGCGTTGGGTCGCTGCTGCTCGGCATGGAGCGATAGAGGAATGAGGAGGCAGAACAAGTGTGGGACACGATACTCGCCACCATAATCAGCGAGTTTTCCGATCTGGATGACATCGAGAGCGCAACGCGGGTGACCATGCGTTTGCTGATCGCGGCTTTTCTCGGAGGGCTGCTTGGCTACGAGCGTGAGCAGCAGGGCAAGGCGGCCGGCATCCGAACGCACATGATGGTAGGGCTCGGCGCTGCGCTATTCGTTGTAGCGTCCTTGCAGGACGGCGCCATGGATGACGCCATGAGTCGGGTCATCCAGGGTATCGTCGCCGGGGTGGGCTTCCTCGGGGCAGGGACTATCATCAAGACCGAAAGCCTTATGGACGTCAAAGGGCTCACTACCGCAGCGGGGATCTGGTTCACCGCGGCTATCGGTGTCGCGGTCGGGCTTGGGCATGAGATGACCGCGATGGTCAGTACCCTGATCGCTCTGGTTATTCTGCATCTCCTGCCATTGATGATGCGGCGCGAGGAGGAGCGCGGGCCCTGAGGGTGAATGACTCTCCGCTCATCCCCAGGCCGGAATGAAACTTTTCCCGGTACATCAAGGTCATCCGAAGACAGGCTCAACGCGAGTAACGGCAATGCCCCGATCAATCTGGAAAGGTGCAATCAGTTTCGGTCTGGTCCATATTCCTGTCGGTCTGGTCTCGGCTACTTCCTCGCAGGGAGTGGATTTTGACTGGCTGGACAAGCGCAGCATGGATCCGGTCGGCTACAAGCGCATCAACAAGACCACCGGCAAGGAAGTCACCAGCGACGATATCGTCAAGGGCGTCGAGCTGCAGAAGGGTCAGTACGTGGTCATCAGCGAGGATGAAATCCGCGCTGCGCACCCGGAGGCAACCCAGACGATAGATATCTTTTCATTCGTCGACAGTGCGCAGATTCCGCTGCCCAATTTCGAAAAGCCCTATTACCTGAGCCCGGTGAAGCGCGGCGAAAAGGTCTACGCCTTGCTGCGTGAAGCCCTGGTGGAGACCAACAAGGTCGCCCTTGCCAATGTGGTGATACGGACCAAGGCGCGCCTTGCTGCGCTGATGCCGCTTGACGGCGCTCTGATGCTGGTGATGTTGCGCTGGCCAGCCGATGTGCGTGGGCTGGAAACGCTTGAATTGACCGATGCCGTAACCGAGGCGAAGGTGACCAAGAAGGAACTGGATATGGCTACCCGGTTGATCAAGGACATGAGCAGCGACTGGCAGCCGGAGGAATACCGCGACGACTTCCAGGACAAGATCATGGAGCTGGTCGAAGAAAAGGCGGCCAAGGGCAAGATCGAGTCGGTGGAAAAAGAAGAGAGCGTCGAGCAACGTCGCAGCGCCGATGTTACCGACCTCACCGAACTGCTCAAGCGCAGCCTGGGCGGCAAACCTGGGGGCAAGGGCGGCGGCAAGGCGCCTGCGCGCAGCAGCAAGGCCAAGAGCAGCGACAAGGAAGATGAGGCGCCAAAACCTAAACGGGCCTCACGCGGCTAGATCCAGGGGCGTCCCGCGGGCACATCGCGGTGATAAGACGCCCCGCGACACCTTGGCCAGGTCCGGACAACCACCCCGAAGCAATTCATCTGCGGGCGTTCCCGTCTCCACTTCATCCGCTTATTGCCGATCCGTCCCGATTGACAGGAACCAATGTTTCCGCGGTTCTGTCCGAAGATACACGTGGTTTTCACCTTCGGAGGTCATTATGTCCGAGCAGACGCTTCCCCCCCAGCATCAGAAACACCGCCCCGGCAAAGAGGGCGAAATGCATCCAGAACCCATTTATATTTCCGAGCAGTACAAAGCCGCAGGCAAGCTGGAGGGCAAGGTCGCAATCGTGACTGGCGCTGACAGCGGTATCGGGCGTGCCGTGGCTGTGCACTTCGCCCGGGAGGGGGCCGATATCGTCATGCTGTATCTCGAAGAGCATGCCGACGCAGAGCACACCCGCAAGGAAGTCGAGCGTGCCGGGCGCAAGGTAAAGGTTTACGCCGGTGATGTGGCCGAAGAGGCCCTGTGCCGAAAAGTGGTAGAGGAAACGGTCGCCGAGTGGGGGCAGATTCACGTGCTGGTCAACAACGCCGGCGAACAGCATCCGCGCAAGAACCTTGAGGATATCCCTCAGGAACAATGGGAGCAGACCTTCCGCACCAATATTTTCGGCATGTTTCAGCTGACCAAGACAGCCTTGCCGCATATGCAGGCCGGTGCGTCTATCATCAATACCACGTCGGTAACCGCCTACAAGGGCAGCCCCATGCTGCTCGACTATTCATCAACCAAAGGTGCAATCACAGCCTTCACCCGTTCGTTGTCGATGAACGTGGCGGAGCGCGGGATCCGCGTCAACGGGGTGGCGCCCGGTCCGATCTGGACGCCGCTGATTCCTTCCACCTTTGACGCCGAGAATGTTGAAACCTTCGGCGCCAATACCCCGATGAAACGTCCCGGGCAGCCCGCCGAGCTCGGCCCGGCCTACGTCTATCTTGCCTGTGACGACTCCAGCTATATGAGTGGCCAGGTTCTTCACATCAACGGTGGCAGTGTCGTTAACGGTTGATAGCCGATGAGTGCACCGCCCGACTTTCCACTGCCCGGCCAATCCGGGCTTCAGGAGCCTAAACAGATGTCGTCTGAACATACCAACGAGCATTCGCATGGTGCTGTTCTATCCCTTGATGATGCGGTCCGGCTTCCGCGCATTGCTATTGAAAGCGTGCAACCGCAGGTTGAGTCGGGTCGGTTCGCAGCCAAGGCTATTCAGGGCAGACCCGTTGAGGTCTCCGCCGTGGTCTTTTCCGACGGTCACGACAAGCTCGGTGGGCGCCTGATCTGGCGCTCGATCCGGGATGACGGCTGGCAACGTGTGCCACTGGAATTCATTGCCAACGATGTGTGGCGAGCCCGGTTCGTGCCTGATCAGCTGGGGCGAATGGAGTTTGCCATCGAAGCCTGGGTGGATACCTACGCAACCTACTGCGACGAGTTGAAAAAGAAATTTGCCGCAGGTGTCCCGGTCCCGCTGGAGCTGGAGGAGGGCGAGCAGCTGCTGCGTCAGGTCAAGCAGCACGCGCCATCCGAGCAGGTCAGCGTGCTCGACGATGTGTTGCGCCAGCTGGCCGAGACTTCTGAAGTTGATGACAAAGTTGGCATCATGCTGGCACCGCAAACCGTTGACGCAGTGATCGCCAGCGAATCGCACCCGCACAAAGTGCGCAGCGAGGCCTACCCGGTAGAGGTGGATCGACGCGCTGCGGAATTTGCCAGCTGGTATGAACTGTTTCCCCGTTCCGTGACAGATGATCCGCAGCGCCACGGGACGTTTCGCGATGTGATCGAGCGGTTGCCGGATATCGCCGCGATGAATTTCGATGTGCTGTATTTTCCGCCGATTCATCCAATCGGTCGCACCCACCGCAAGGGCCCTAACAACTCGCTGATTGCGGGGGAGAATGATCCCGGCAGCCCCTATGCCATCGGTAGCCACGAGGGCGGACACGAGGCGATTCATTCGCAACTGGGTACGCTGGATGACTTCCACGCTCTGGTCGAGGCCGCCCAGGCACACAAGCTGGAGATTGCGCTGGATTTCGCGATCCAGTGCTCGCCTGATCATCCCTGGCTCCAGGAACATCCCGGCTGGTTCAGCTGGCGACCGGACGGCGCTATTCGGCACGCCGAGAACCCGCCGAAGAAGTATGAGGACATCGTCAACGTTGATTTCTACGCGGACGACGCGGTGCCATCGCTGTGGGCAGCCCTGCGCGATGTGGTGCTCGGCTGGGTCGAGCATGGCGTAAAAATGTTCCGGGTCGACAATCCGCATACCAAGCCCATGCCGTTCTGGGAATGGTTGATAGCTGATATCCGGGACCGTCATCCTGACGTGATTTTCCTCTCTGAAGCCTTCACCCGGCCACCCATGATGGCCCGCCTGGGCAAGCTCGGCTTCAGCCAGAGCTATACCTATTTCACCTGGCGCAATACCAAACATGAGCTGCAGGAATTCTTCACCGAGCTCAATCAGCAGCCCTGGCGTGATTGTTATCGGCCGAATTTCTTCGTCAATACGCCGGATATCAATCCGTACTTTCTGCATGAATCGGGGCGAGCCGGCTTTTTGATCAGGGCCGCCCTGGCAACGATGGGCGCGGGGTCCTGGGGCATGTATTCAGGCTTCGAGATCTGTGAGTCTGCCCCGGTTCTGGGCAAGGAGGAGTATCTCGATTCGGAGAAGTACGAGATCCGTCCGCGCGATTACCATGCCCCAGGCAACATTGTCGCCGAGATCACCCATCTCAACCGTATCCGCCGCGCCAATCCGGCATTGCAGACGCACCTGGGATTCCAGGCCTACACCGCCTGGAATGACAATATTCTGTATTTCGGCAAACGCACCGAGGATCTTCAGAACTTTATCCTGATCGCCATCAGCCTGGATCCACACAACGCCCAGGAAGCGCACTTCGAACTGCCGTTGTGGGAGTTCGGCTTGCCCGAAGATGCCGAGATGATTGGCGAAGACCTTATGACCGGCCATACCTGGACCTGGTATGGCATGACCCAATGGATGCGTATCGAGCCATGGAACCAGCCCTTTGGTATCTGGCGTCTGCGGCCGTTACATCAGAGAGACCAATAATGCCAAAAAAACAACGTAGTGCAGCCTTTATCGATGACCCACTCTGGTACAAGGACGCGGTCATATATCAGGTGCACGTCAAATCGTTCTTCGATTCAAATAACGATGGTATCGGGGATTTTCAGGGGCTGATCGCCAAGCTTGATTACATCGCCGACCTGGGTGTGAATACCATATGGTTGCTACCATTTTACCCCTCACCGCGACGCGATGACGGCTACGATATTTCCGACTACCGCAAGGTGCATTCGGATTATGGCCGGATGGCCGATGCCAAGCGCTTCATTGCCGAGGCGCACAAGCGTGGCCTGCGGGTTATCAGCGAGCTGGTCATCAATCATACGTCGGATCAGCACCCCTGGTTTCAGCGTGCTCGCAGGGCCAAGCCGGGATCGGCGGCGCGCAATTACTATGTGTGGTCTGATACGGATGAAAAATACGACGGCACGCGGATCATCTTTCTCGATACCGAGACGTCAAACTGGACCTGGGACCCGGTCGCCGGGCAGTACTTCTGGCACCGTTTTTATTCCCATCAGCCGGATCTGAACTTTGACAATCCGCAAGTGCTCAAGGAAGTGCTATCGGTCATGCGTTTCTGGCTGGATCTGGGGGTCGATGGTCTCCGTCTTGACGCCATCCCCTACCTGATCGAGCGCGACGGCACCAATAACGAGAACCTGCCCGAAACCCATGTGGTGCTGAAAAAGATCCGCGCGGAACTGGATCGCCTGTACCCCGACCGTATGTTGCTGGCCGAGGCGAACCAGTGGCCGGAAGACACCCAGATGTACTTCGGTGGCAACGAGGAGGGCCTGGGTGACGAGTGCCACATGGCCTTTCATTTCCCGCTAATGCCGCGCATGTACATGGCGATCGCTCAGGAGGATCGTTTCCCGATCACCGACATCCTGCGCCAGACGCCGGACATTCCGGCCAACTGCCAGTGGGCCATCTTCCTGCGCAACCATGACGAGCTCACGCTGGAAATGGTGACCGACCGCGAACGCGATTACCTGTGGAATTATTACGCCGCGGATCGCCGGGCGCGCATCAATCTGGGTATCCGTCGCCGGCTCGCACCGCTGGTTGAGCGGGATCGCAGGCGTATCGAGTTGCTCAATAGCCTATTGCTGTCGATGCCCGGTACGCCGACGCTGTATTACGGTGATGAGCTGGGCATGGGCGATAACATCTTTATCGGCGACCGCGATGGTGTGCGCACGCCCATGCAATGGTCAGCGGACCGTAACGGTGGTTTCTCCCGCGCGGACCCGGCCAGTCTGGTATTACCACCGATTCAGGACCCGTTGTATGGCTATCAGACGATCAACGTCGAAGCGCAGTCAGCTGACCCGCATTCGCTGCTCAACTGGACGCGGCGGATGCTGGCGGTGCGCAAGCAGCAGCAGGCCTTCGGCCGCGGTACGCTGAAAATGCTGGCACCGCCCAACCGGCGGATTCTCGCTTATCTGCGTGAGTACACGGATGAACAGGGTCAGACAGATACGATTCTTTGCGTAGCCAACGTGTCCCGAGCTGCCCAGGCGGTAGAGCTCGATCTCAGTCAGTATGTCGGTAAGGTGCCAGTCGAGATGATCGGCGGCAGTGCCTTTCCGCCCATCGGCCAGCTCAGCTACCTGTTGACGTTGCCGCCCTATGGTTTCTATTGGTTCCTGCTGGCAGAACAGACGCAGATGCCTAGCTGGCACGTCGAACCTCCAGAGAGGATGCCCGAAATGGCGACCCTGGTTCTGAAACGACAACTTCAGGAAGTGCTCGATGAGCAGCCGCTCAAAATCCTCGAGAAGGAGACCTTGCCGGCCTATCTGCCCAAGCGGCGCTGGTTTGCCGGAGCGGGAGCGCGGCAGCCAAAGGCGCGTATTCTGTATGCGGTTCCCTTCGGGGACAGCGCCCATCAGGCGTTGCTCAGTGAGGTTGAGGTCAAGACCGGTGATCAGGTCGACTACTATCAGTTGCCGCTGGGTTTCATCGGAGAGGACGATAGCAGCGTACTGGCCGAACAGCTGGCGATGGCGCGCATCCGTCGTGGGCGCCAGGTCGGTTTGCTGACCGACGCCTTCACCATGGAAAGCTTCATCCGCGCGTTGATCAAGCAGCTGCGTGACGGGCAATCTGTCGAGACCGAGCGCGGGGCATTGGCCTTCCAGGGCAGTGAAGCCTTGTCGTCGATGGAGTTTGAGGATGATGTCGAAATCCGATATCTGTCCGCCGAGCAATCCAACAGCTCGGTCATCATCGGCGGCAGGATGGTGCTCAAACTGATTCGGCACGTACACGCAGGTATCCATCCTGAACTGGAGATCGGTGCCTATCTGACCGATCGCGGCTTCGAAAACTGCGCGCCGATGCTGGGTCAGGTCACCCGCACCGACCCCTCCGGCGAACCCTACGCACTCATGGTTCTGCAGGGTTATCTGGACAACCAGGGCGATGCCTGGCAATGGACCCTGGTCACCCTGGACCGCGCAATCCGCGACCAGATGGCTGGCGGTATATCGCAACACGAGAACCAGTACGGCGCACTGACCGAGCTGGAGGAATTCTCCGCAGCGCTCGGGCAACGCCTGGGCGAAATGCACGTTGCGCTTTCGTCCCCCACCGATAATCCTGACTTCGCCCCGGAGCCTACCCGCGAGGAAGACACGCAGGGATGGGCACAAAGTATCCGCGAGCAGCTCAAGTCTGCCCTGGGTGCCCTTGAAGGCAGCGAAGCCCAGCTGGATGAGGAGGACGTTGCCCTGGTTCGCAGTCTGCGCAAACAGCAACAGCGCCTCGATCAGCAGATCGACAAGCTGGCGGCGAAAGCGGTCGGCGGGTTGCGTTTCAGGGTCCACGGTGATTTGCACCTTGGCCAGGTTCTGGTGGTCAAGGGCGACGCCTATCTGATTGACTTCGAGGGGGAGCCGTCCCGTCCATTGCAGGAGCGCCGCGCCAAGCTCAGCCCCTACAAGGATGTGACCGGCGTGCTGCGCTCGATCGATTACGCCGTCGCCATGGCATGCCTCAACGCCCAGAGCACGGACAGTTCTGACGAAGCCGAACAGAGCCGCGAGGAGATCGTTCGCGATTATCGAAACAGATCGACCGCCGCCTTCCTGCAGGCCTATCGGCAGGCCGCAGCCGAGATTGCACATGACTGGGCCGACGCTGATGGTGAAAACGCAGCGCTCACTCTGTTCAGTCTGGAGAAGGCTGCCTACGAAATTCTTTACGAAACAGAGCATCGTCCGACTTGGATAAGCGTTCCGCTTAACGGTCTGGCCGAGCTCGTTCAGCAGCTTGAGGACAACTTATGATGGATAGCCAAACGTCCGACGACGATCTTCGCCTGGCGGAAGTCGATACCCAGGCGCTGGTACGGGCCGAACATTGGAACCCCTTCGCGGTACTCGGTCCGCACGAAATTAACGGGCGAATAGTCGTACGCAGTTATCTGCCCAACGCGTTGAGCGCTGAGCTGATCGACGCAGAAAGCGGCGAGGTGCTGGGGCAGATGGAGCAGCCGCAGATTCCGGGATTGTTCGTCGGGCGCTTGCCGGATCGACGTGCATACCGACTGCGCATTCGCTGGGCCAGCGGTATGCAGGAAACAGAAGATCCGTACTGCTTCGGTCTGCTGCTCGGCGAGATGGATATGTATCTGTTCGCCGAGGGCAATCACCGTGACCTGGGACATTGCCTTGGCGCGCAGGTAATGAATATCAACGGCGTCGATGGGGTCCGCTTTGCGGTCTGGGCGCCTAATGCGCGCCGTGTTTCGGTGGTTGGCCCCTTCAATAGCTGGGACGGCCGCCGCCATCCGATGCGCCAGCGACATCCCTCCGGGATCTGGGAGCTGTTCGTTCCACGCCTGCAGCCTGGCGAGGTGTACAAATACGAAATACTCGGCCAGCACGGCATTCTGCCGCTGCGCGCGGACCCGGTAGCGCTAGCCACCGAAGCGCCACCCGCCACGGGCTCGGTGGTTGCCGACCCGCTGCAGCATCACTGGCAGGATCAGGAATGGATGGCGCAGCGGCCTGAACGGCAGTCGCATTCCGCCCCGATGTCGATTTACGAACTGCACGCCGGCTCCTGGCAGCGTGAGGATGGTGATGGCCGTTTTTACAGCTGGCATGAACTCGCCGAACGCCTGATTCCCTACATCAAGGACCTGGGATTCACCCATATCGAGCTGATGCCGATCATGGAACACCCGTTTGGAGGCTCCTGGGGATATCAGTTGCTCTCACAGTTCGCGCCGACCGCGCGGTACGGCACGCCGCAGGATTTCGCTGCGTTCGTGGATGCCTGCCATTGCGTCGGTATCGGGGTGATTCTTGACTGGGTTCCTGCGCATTTCCCGACTGACGAACACGGTCTGGGACGTTTCGACGGCACCGCACTTTACGAATACGAACATCCGTTCGAGGGTTTCCATCAGGATTGGGACACCTATATCTACAATCTCGGACGGACCGAGGTGCACGGCTTCATGCTGGCTTCGGCGTTGCACTGGCTACGTCAGTTCCACATCGATGGGCTGCGCGTGGATGCCGTGGCATCGATGCTTTATCGGGATTATTCGCGCAAGGATGGCGAGTGGATCCCGAACAAATACGGTGGCCGGGAAAACCTCGAGGTGATCGACTTTCTGCGACATCTCAACGATGTAGTAGGGACCGAAGTCCCCGGCGCGCTGGTGATCGCTGAAGAATCCACCGCCTTTCCGGGCGTGAGTCATCCGACCCGGGAAGGGGGGCTCGGCTTTTCCTACAAGTGGAACATGGGCTGGATGCATGATTCGCTCACGTATATGGCCGAAGAAACCGTACACAGGCGTTATCACCACCACCAACTGACCTTCGGCTTGCTGTACGGCTTCACTGAGCAGTTCATTCTGCCGATCTCGCACGACGAAGTGGTGCACGGCAAGAAGTCCCTGCTGGACAAGATGCCCGGTGACCGCTGGCAGAAATTCGCCAACCTGCGTCTGTACCTGAGTTTCATGTGGACGCACCCCGGCAAGAAGTTGTTGTTCATGGGCTGTGAGTTCGGATCCTGGCGCGAGTGGAACCATGACCACGAACTGGACTGGTATCTACTGCGTTATAACGAGCACCAGGGCGTACAGACGCTGATGAAGGAGCTGAATCGCGTTTACCGTGAAGAGCCGGCCATGCATCAGCTGGATGGCAAGGAAGCTGGTTTCCAATGGCTGATAGGGGATGACGAGGCCAATAGTGTCTATGCCTGGTTGCGCAAGGGAGAAGCGGGCGCGCCGTTACTGGTGGTTCATAACTTCACTCCGGTGCCGCGCAATAATTACCGGATTGGTGTGCCTTTGGAAGGCGCCTGGACAGTGTTGCTCAATAGCGACGGCGAGCAGTACGCCGGCTCCAACGCGGGTTGTACCACGGAGACCATGACTGAGGATCAGGTCGCCCATGGTCAGCCGGTATCGCTGGTACTGGATCTCCCGCCGTTAGGCACGCTCATCCTGCGTCCGCAGGCGGGTGACATCGTCTGACTGTGCGCCTTGCGGGTCGGGTTTGTCTGTCCCGGCCTGCTTGCGCAGGGTTTTAGCGCGCTTTTCTATTACCAGATACATGATCAGCGCGATGGACAACGGGAACAGAAAGTAGATAGCCCGATAGCCGATCAGCGCCGCAAGCAGGGTGCCTGCGGGGATCTGATGCTGAAGCAGCGCCAGAAAGACCGCCTCCAGCACGCCCAGCCCGGCCGGAATGTGCGTCACCACCCCCGCGATACTGCTGACCATCAGAATGCCCAAAATAGACGGAAAGAACGCTTCTTCGGGCAGCAACATATAAATCAGCCCTGCCATCAGCGACCAGTTGACCGCACCGAGCGTAGCTTGCATCAGCGCAAGCCGCAGCGAGGGAAGTTCGATCTCGTGGTCACGCCATTTCCAGATGCGTTTGGACGAGAACCGGCAGGCCAGCAGGTATGCCAGCGACACCGCCAGCAGGGCGAAGCCGATCAGCTGCAAGGTCGTCGTGCCGATGGCCCAGTTCTCTGGCAGCTCCATAAGGCGCAGCGAAAACACCGTCCCGGCAAGGATCATGTAACCCACCCAATTGGCCAGCAGGCTGATACTCAGAACACGCGTCACAGTCGCGACACTCAACCCCAGCCTGGAATAAAGCCGGTAGCGCAACGCAATGCCGCCCACCCAGGCGCCAAGATTGAGATTGAAGGCATAACAGACGAAGGCCGTCGGCAGCACCTGCGTGACCTTCAGTTTGTGACCGGTATAGTAACGCCCGAGCAGATCGTAGCTGCTGAACACCAGATAGCTGGCCAGCGTGATGGCGGCACCTGCCAACAAGGTCGGCAGGCTATAGCTCTGCAGGGCCTCTTTCACTTCCTGCCATTCGACATTCTTGATCATGTTGAACAGCAGAACCGGGATTACGATGAAAAAGAACAGTGTGACCCCGCGTTTGAGCCAGGTGATTCTACGAGCGCGTTTATCGTTCTTCGGGGATGCTTCAGAGTGGTTTTTCTTCACGGTGACTTCTCTTGGCTGCAGGCTAGCTCCGGATTTGTGGCGTCCGTATCGACCGGCGTTACTTCGTCCGTTACAGGTTCCAATCGGGGGGTATGCGCGGGCAGCCAACCGATGATGGCCGGGAAATGACGCAGGAAGTGGAAGCTGGCTGAAATCAGCGGAGCCCGCCACCAATAGCCCCTCGCAGCGACCTTCAGGGTAACCGGCTGGCATTTGCTGTTGCCCAGCTCGACAAGGTGCTCATAAAGTTGCTGGTTCAGGTCAGCGTCGCGAATGAACAGGTTCGCCTCGAGATTGAGCGAAAGACTCAGGGGATCAAGATTGCTGGAGCCTACGGTGCACCATTCCTTATCGACCAGTGCGATCTTGGCGTGTAGCGGCCGCTCGCAATATTCGTGGATGACGACGCCGTCGCGCAGCAGATAGTTATATAACAGCACCGACAGCGCCCGCACCCATGCCCGGTCCGGTTGGCCCTGCAGGATCAGTGTCACTTTCACCCCGCGCCGTGCGGCATTGCGTAACTCCCGCAAAATCCGGTAGCCGGGAAAGAAGTAGGCGTTGGCCAACAGCAAGCGGTAATTGGCGGACCGTATAGCGCGGATGTACTGCTCTTCAATGTCGGTGCGGTGGGTCTGGTTGTCACGGATTGACAGCAGGATGCGCGCGTTACCGGCACGTGCCGTAACGGGTTTGATTGCCGGCAGCGGCTCGGTGACCGGGCTGTGCTGGAGGATTGCGCGGCTGGCGCGGTGCAAGTCAGCCACGATGGGTCCGCGTACCTGCACCGCATAATCCTGTTTGGCCAGCGGACCGAAATCTGCGAGATGGTCAGCGCCAAAATTGATGCCACCGACGAAGCCGACCTCAGCATCGATAACGATTATCTTGCGGTGCAACCGGCGGAACAGGTTGGTGCGCATGCCCAGCAGGCGAGGCCGCGGATCAAACATCTGCATGACAATACCGGCTGCGGCGAGCTCGGCGATATAGTCGCTGCTCAGTTCTGCAGTGCCGTAACCGTCCACGATCATTTCCACGTGGACGCCACGCGAGGCCGCCTCAATCAGCGCTTCCTTCAGATCCTGACCTACCTTGTCGTCAAAAACGATGAAGGTTTCGAGCAGGATTTCCTTGCGAGCGGCGCGAATGCACTCAAACACGCGGGGGAAGAATTCTTCACCATTGATAAGCAGCTCGACGTCATTGCCTTCCTGCCAGTTGAATCTCATAGTCGTACCTCGACAACCAGGGGAGCGTGATCTGATAAATGAGACCACGGCCGTTGTGAAAGTACTGCAGGCGCATGGGTCGTCGCGTTGCGCACGTAGATGCGATCCAGACGCAGCAGCGGCAAGCGCGCCGGGAAACTTTTCGCCGGTTTACCGAAGGCGTTGACGAAGGCTTCAGTCATGCCACATTCGTTCATGATGCGGTCGGCGCGCAGGCGCCAGTCGTTGAAATCGCCAGCAACGATAACCGTTTCGTTAGCCGGCAAGCCTTCAAGAAATTTGCTCAACAGGCGCAGCTGCTCATCCCGGTGCGTTTCGCGCAGGCCCAGATGCACGCAGATGGCATGCACATCGCGCTGTCCCGGTACGTCGAGTACCGAATGCAGCATGCCGCGTTCCTCGGTGCCGCTGATGCTGACATCAAGATTGTCGTAGCGCAGAATCGGAAACTTGGACAACAGCGCATTGCCATGGTCGCCGTCCGGGTAGACCGCGTTGCGCCCGTAGGCAAAATCCGGCCACATGGTATCGGCGAGAAATTCGTATTGTGGCGTATCAGGCCAGTTCTGCCAGCGTTCGGCGTGTACCCGGTGCGCGCCTATCACCTCCTGCATGAACACAACATCAGCCGATGTGGTGTTAACCGCGTCGCGCAACTCCGGCAAAATGAAGCGCCGGTTAAAGAAGGTAAAACCCTTGTGTACGTTCGCGGTCATGATGCGTAGGGAATGTACCGGTGGGGCGAGTTGAGTTTTGGCGTGGGCGGAATAAGACGCTTCGGTCACTGCTTGGCTCCCTTGCCTTCGTCCGGCAACTGCCCCGGTACGACTTCCAGTTTCTTCGCCTGGCCCAGCTTTTCCAGCAACTGGCGGGCATCGTAGGGGGCACGGACTTTGATATCGTTGTCGAAATAACAGTACAGATCACAGGCCTGCTCGGCCGTGTCGTGATGCGGCGCAATGAGTGTGGCATCCCTGGGCTGGCGGCCTTTGACCCATAGCTTTATGCGTTTTTTCCAACGATCGAGCGCTTCGTCGGAGTAGCCGCTGCTGTATAGCTCCTTGTCACCGTGCAGACGGATGTAGACAAAGTCGCTGGTGAGATCCTCGTGATAGGGCCATTTGCCCGCGGTGTCGGCGACTACCAATGCGACTTGCTGGCTGCGTAACAGCTCGACAAAATCCTCATCGAGCCCTTTTGGATTACGGATCTCGACGGCATGGCGCATACGGCGTTTCGCGCCGATGTCCAGATAGCCGGGTTTTTTCAACCGTTCGGCGCAGCCTTTGGCGAGTTTGGCTGCGTCGTCGGTGTTGCGCGGCAATAACTCAAGGAAATCCTTGAATTGCTCCCGGTCGAGTTTGAAGTTCGCTGGAAACTGCCACAGCATCGGACCCAGTTTCTGACCGAGATGCAGCGGCCCCGACGCCAGGAAGTTCGCCAGGGGCTCCTCGATGTCGCGGAGCCGTTTGGTGTGAGTGATGAAGCGTGGACCCTTTACACTGAAGACGAAATCTTCGGGCGTTTCGGCAGCCCAGCTGGCATAACGTTCTGGCGTTTGCAATGCGTAGAAGGAGCCGTTGATTTCGATGCTATTGACCGCTCGTGACGCATACTCCAGCTCTCGGCGCTGCACCAGCCCATCGGGATAGAAATCTCCGCGCCAGGGGCGGTAGCGCCAACCGGAAATCCCGATGCGAATATCGCTCATTCAGCGTCCTTTTGCTGCCGATGGTGTGATCAATATTTGGCTGGCGGGTCGCTGGCCGGAAAAGACTCATCGATTGTCTCGTCAACGCGGTCTTCTTCGTCTTCGGGGTGCTCCAGATTCTCTCGTGACCCACGGTCCGGATCGGGTAGATCTTCGGGCCGGATATCCTCGTCTTTTTTCGGCGGCGTAACTGCTTTCATACTGGAACCTCGCAATAAGCTGAACGAATCACAGATCAATACAGACCTCTTCCTTCGGACTTGAGGGCGCGGTGACGGTTCAGTTTTTTTGTGGCCGGCGAATCTGGACCGCTGCCGAAAAAGTAGCACGGCGGGGGTGAATTTAAGGTTCTGCTGTGGCTGCCTTGGTCGGCTATCTGAGTGGCTGAAGCCCAGAATTGCTTCTTTTTGGAATGGTAACCAGCCGCCGCTCGGACAGTTCCCTTGGCAAAAGGGGGCTAGGGGGATTAACTTCGGCGAGTTACCTGGCTGATTTGGAGCTGGTCGCCCGCCGCCTATCAGGGCTGCGCAGACGCCGTGAACCCGTCCCTGGGGGCTTGGTGAAAACATCCCTGTTTTCAACACTTGCTCCACCCTGACAGCCGGCAGGCTTGAATGAGCATTGGCGTGAGGTGGAAATTAAAACCGCTTTGGTTTTCCTCTCAGGCAACTCCAGTGTTCATTGCGAAGCGAGGCGACGGGGCTGAGCCGACCGTGCGATGACATGGATGTCATCGACGAGCTTACAGGGAGGTACTTGCAGCGTGTCGGCGCAGGGCTGTCGGCTTGCGGCAGCTGACTCTGGTGAACCACCCAGCGAACTGCTTGGAATTTGTTTGAATCGGTGGGTATTGCCGCCGACATGGCCGGAGCAGGGCGCCCGCCGGCTGTCAGGATGGCGCAAGACGCCGTAAACCCATCCCTGGGGGCTTGGTGAAAACATCCCTGTTTTCAACACTTGCTCCACCCTGACAGCCGGCAGGCTTGAATGAGCATTGGCGTGAGGTGGAAATTAAAACCGCTTTGGTTTTCCTCTCAGGCAACTCCAGTGTTCATTGCGAAGCGAGGCGACGGGGCTGAGCCGACCGTGCGATGACATGGATGTCATCGACGAGCTTACAGGGAGGTACTTGCAGCGTGTCGGCGCAGGGCTGTCGGCTTGCGGCAGCTGACTCTGGTGAACCACCCAGCGAACTGCTTGGAATTTGTTTGAATCGGTGGGTATTGCCGCCGACATGGCCGGAGCAGGGCGCCCGCCGGCTGTCAGGATGGCGCAAGACGCCGTAAACCCATCCCTGGGGGCTTGGTGAAAACATCCCTGTTTTCAACACTTGCTCCACCCTGACAGCCGGCAGGCTTGGATGAGCATCGGCGTGAGGTGGAGCAATACCGAGCTCACTGCTGCGGCTATCAGGTAATCACCACACCCTAAACAAACACAACCTCGAACGGCTGCTGCATGCGTTCCAGCATGGCGGGAGTCAGCGGGGGTGCGAGGCCGGCCTCGGGGTCGCCGCTGAGTTGACTGGCAAAGGCCTGGATAGCATGGCGTTTACGCGCCTGGGTCCAGCGGTCAAGATGAATCTTGCACGCGCGTTTCCAGGGAATCCGCGGATCCTCAGGGCTTGCCCATTGCCAGGCAAAAACCGGAACTTCATGCACCGCGCAACCGATCTCCGCGCCGACCGCGAGGGCCGCCAAGGCTACGGCCTGGTGGTCGCTATGGCCGTCATCTCGCCAGGGCGTGAATACCACATCGGTGGGGCGAAGATAAGTGCGGAGAAATTCAATCAGGGCAGGTTGTCGACCAGCTAGCTCCGCGTCAGGGAAGCCGCCATGAATCCATTGCAGATGATTCATCGACAGCCCCAGACGCCGCAAGGCTTCGGCGCTTTCCTGCGGGCGGATAATGCCGAGCCGCTCCGCCGTCCAGAGCCTGGAGCCAGGGTGGCTGGCACTGCCGTTGGTGATGGATACCAGCATCAGGTTGCGTTGCTGCCGGGCGAGCAATTGCAGGAGCCCGCCGCAGCCAAGCACTTCATCATCCGGGTGGGGTGAAATGATCACTGCGCGGGCATGTGCCGGAACCAGCTGTTCGCAAGCGATCACCGGGACCGACGCCATACGCTCCGAGCTTTTCCAGGCATGCAGCGGGGAGCCATCCTTGGTGATATCAAAGTTCATCGTGTTCCCAGCTCCGTAGGAGAGTCAGCGCTATTAATACCCGAGGTTGGCCCGAAGCCTTACCGCTGGTCCTTGTGTTGCAACTCGAACAGCAGCAATGAACGGCTGGTCACCGCAAAGTTGCTATCGAACTCATGGTGCTCGATTCGTCTGAGTTCAGGCCTGTTGGTATCGATCAGGCACACCCAGCCAGATCCTTGGGCAACCTCTGGTAGTAAAAAGTTCACCGTCTCGTGATGCGCATTCATGATCAGCAACAGCGTGGCGTCCTCGCCGCCCCGCCGGATACCCGTTGGTTGGGCGCGGCCGTCCATCAACATGCCGATGCAGCGGCCGTTGGTGTCATGCCACTGATCTTCTGACATCTCCTCCCCTTCGGGTGTCAGCCAGGTGACGTCCTTGACGCCGAGGTCCTCGTTGTAATGGCCGACCAGAAAACGACCGCGGCGCAGAACCGGGTGCGCCTGGCGCAGCGCGATCAGCCGGCGGGTGAAGCTGAGCAGTGCGGAGCCTTCATCGTCCAGTTCCCAATCGATCCAGCCGATCTCGTTGTCCTGGCAATACACGTTGTTGTTGCCATGTTGAGTCCGACCGAATTCGTCGCCGGCCAGCAACATGGGCGTGCCCTGGGAGAAAACCAGCGTGGCAAGCATGTTGCGCATTTGTCGCAGGCGCAGCTCGTTGATTTCCTCATCATCGGTGTAGCCCTCGACACCGTGGTTCCACGACAGGTTGTTGTCACTGCCATCTTCGTTGTCTTCGCCGTTGGCTTCGTTGTGTTTGTCGTTGTAGGTGACGATGTCGCGTAGAGTGAAGCCGTCGTGGGCGGTGATGAAGTTGATCGAGGCGTTCGGCCGGCGACCGCGCTGGTTGAAATGGTCTCCCGAGGCGGTGAGGCGGCTGGCCATGTCCGGCAGCTTGCCCTCGTCGCCACGCCAATAGGCGCGTACGTTGTCGCGGAACAGGTCATTCCACTCCGACCAGCCCGGCGGGAAGCCGCCCACTTGATAGCCTCCGGGGCCAACATCCCAGGGCTCGGCAATCAGTTTGACCTTGCTCAACACGGGATCCTGGCGACAGGCGACCAGAAAGCCGTGGCGCTCGTCATAGCCGTCGTGATGCCGCGCTAGAATGGTGGCGAGGTCGAAGCGGAAGCCATCCACTCGCATCTCGGTGGCCCAGTAACGGAGCGAATCGGTGACCATCTGCAACACGCAGGGGTGGCCGAGATCGAGCGTGTTGCCGGTGCCGGAGTCGTTGATGTAATAGCGCTTGTTGTCGGGCATCAGGCGGTAGTAACTGGAATTGTCGATACCGCGCATGGATAGAGTGGGGCCCAGCTCATTGCCTTCGGCGGTGTGGTTGTACACCACATCGAGAATCACTTCGAGGCCGGCGCTATGCATGCGCGCGACCATTTCCTTGAATTCGCTTATCTTGCCGCTGGCGAGATAGGGTGCATGCGGCGCGAAGAAGGCGATTGTGTTGTAACCCCAGAAATTGGAGAGTCCCTTTTCTTGCAGGTGCGGTTCGTTGACAAAGGCATGAATCGGTAACAGCTCGACGCTGGTGACCCCAAGCGAGCGGATATGCTTGATGACTTCGTTGTGCATCAGCCCCGAAAAGGTGCCACGTGAGGACTCAGCCACGGCGGGATGCTGCATGGTGAAACCGCGCACGTTTGTTTCGTAGACGATGGTACGGTTCCAGGGAATGCGCGGATGATGCTGATTTCCCCAGGTAAAAGCCGGGTCTATGACCTTGGCTTTGGGGACAAAGGGCGCGCTGTCTCGTTCATCGAAGCTCAGATCGCCGTCCGGCGAGCCGATGGTGTAGCCGAATAGCTCATCGGTCCATTCCAGCTTGCCTACCAGTTGCTTGGCGTAGGGATCGATCAACAGTTTGTTGTGATTGAAACGGTGTCCGGCTTCCGGCTCGTAGGGGCCGTAGACACGGTAACCATAGATAACCCCGGGATGGGCATCAGGGAGATAACCGTGCCATATCTCGTCGGTATATTCAGGCAGCTCGATGCGTTCCAGTTCAACCTGACCGCTGCTGTCGAACAGGCAAAGCTCGACCCTGGTGGCATGGGCCGAAAACAATGCGAAGTTGACGCCCAGCCCGTCCCATGTCGCGCCCAGAGGGAAGGGCGAGCCTTCGGTGACGCGGGACGTCTGCTTGAATTCGGGTACCAGCGGAGTGGCTTCGTTGTGTTGCCTGCTCATGCTCTAACTCCTCAAAACCTGCCCGCGGGCAGGTTATTTACTCTTGGGCGCTTTTGGTGTTTTGGGTGCCTTGGGGGTCTTTGGCACTTTGGGCTCTTTCGCTTCCTTGGTGGTCTTGGCAGCGGATGAGCGAGGAGCACGGGGTTTTTTCGGTGTGCCTGGGCCAGTGGGTGCGCCCGGCACCGCCACCGGTGCTTCGGCCTCTGGCGACAGGTTGGCTTCGGTGGGTCTGGTCACCTTGCGATTGCGTACGGCTGGTCTGGCCGCTTCCTGGTTTTCGGCCTCGACCAGTTTGCGGGCCATTTCCCAGTGCCGGTCATGTTTGCCGGTGGGTCGCCCTTCGGACTCCCAGATCTGGTAAGCGAATTCGCGGATGCGTTCTTCATCTGCGGTCATAACAGGAACTCCTGACAATGTGGAGTGGAACAAAGAAGATTTACTGGAAAGTCAGCCAGCACTTCAGACAGTGCAATGCTGCCCGCGTCAGGCTCGATGGCGCGCGTGGAAAACACACCGGTCAACGCGGCCTCACTAAGCGGGCTGGGCAGGCGGACCCGAGTATTCCCCCACTGCTCGGGCGGAATGTGCGGAGTGTCGTGCTCGGCGAGCCGATCGGATGAATGCAAGGGCGCGACGATGATCATGTAATCTCCTTCATAGCGTCGCGCGAATGCGATAACACGGTCGGCGTGCTCGCCCTCGATCTCCAGCGGAACATAGGCCCCCCGGCTGAACATCTGGGGCTGGGCGCCACGTACAGCCAGAATGCAGCGCAGCAGCCATTGTTTGACGCGGCCATCGCGCCAATGTTCCACCAGCTCCTGCTTGTCTGGCAGGTGTTTCAGTGCGTTGACTCTGGCACTGAAATCAACCGGGCGACGGTTATCAGGATCGACCAGGCTGAAATCCCAGAATTCCGCACCCTGGTACAGGTCCGGTACGCCCGGAACGGTCATGCGTAACAGGCTCTGGGTCAGGCTGTTCAGGGCGCCGGCGGGGGCAATCGAGGCGGCAGCTGCGGCGATGTCCTCACACAGTTCCCGCGCGCCTGGATCGGTGAGCAGCCGGGTCAGAAATTCTCGACAGGCGGTCTCATAGGGCTCGTTGGGCGCGCTCCAGCTGCTGCGTAACTTGGCTTCGCGCAGGGCTTTTTCCTGCCAGCCGATGAGCCGTTGCAAATAGTCATCCATTTTCGCCGGTTCGCCTGGTTGCAGATCCAGCGGCCAGCTGCCGATCAGCGTCTGATACAGGATGTACTCATCCGCTGCGCTGGGGGCGACGCCATCCGCCAGTTCCTGACGCAGCGGAGCTGCGAGTGCCTGCCAGTCCTGCACCCGGTGGGCAAACCATTCGGCGCGCTCACTGAGAACAGCCAGCCGCGCACGGGTATCTTCGCCACGCTTGTTGTCGTGAGTAGCAGTGGTCAGCAGGTTTTCCGGGAAGTGAATCAACCGATCGAGGCAGATCTGGTGGAAGCTTTCCAGTGGCGCGCTAAAGTGCTGCGGGTCATAGCCGACGTCGTAGCGTGACAGCAGCACACCCGCGCGATAACAGGCTGTGTCCTCGACTGCCTTGGCCGCGGCCGGCGAAGTCAGCTGCTGAAACCGGGCGAGAATCTTCTCTCGCAGGTGGCGTTCATTGCCCGGTGGAAGTTCGCGCAGGGGTTGCCCGCCAAGCCACTGATCGAGCTTGTCGAGGATGGGCCAGTCCGCTTCCGACAGTGCTTCGCGCGCGCCTTCGTAGGCCTGCTGAAAAAACGCCTGGTCGGTGTGGGAGCGTCCGCACGCGCCGGCATAGGTCCGGTACACCGGGAAATGCGCCACAAGCTCGGTCAGTGCCCGGCGTATCGAACCCAGTGTCAGATCCCGGGTGTCGATATCCTGTCGAGCTATCTGCAGGAGCCCCTGTGCCACGGTTTCCAGGTCGCCGGCGAGGGAGCTGGCCAGCACCAGCTTGCGCGCCTCATACACTTCGACCATGAAATCCGCCGGTCGGCCGCTCAGTTCGGCCCACAGCTCCGTGAGGGCGGCCTCACCGCGGGGATCGTGTTGCAAAAGCGACACCTGGTTCATGAATTCATAGCCGGTGGTGCCATTGACACCCCAGTCATCGGCCAGGGTTTCGCCTTCAGCAATGATCTTTTCGACATAGATCGGAAACTGCTCGCCGAGCAGGTCAGCCGGACGCTTTTCGAGGAGGCTGTTGACGCGCCGGCGTAGCTTGCGACAGTAGGCGCGGGGATTAGCCAGCCCGTCTACGTGATCGATGCGCAGCCCATTGATCCAGCCCTTTTCGATCATCTCGAATATCTTGGCATGGGTCGCCTCGAAGACGGCCGTATTCTCGACCCGCAACCCGCCCAGCTCGTTAATGTCAAAGAAGCGCCGCCAGTTGATGTCGTCTGACGCGGTCCGCCAGCTGGCGAGACGATAATGCTGCCGTTCGAGTAGTTGGTGCAGCTTCTCCTTGCCCTGCGGCGTTTGTGGATCAAAACGCGCGAGCGCCGCTTCGATGGCCTTCAGCGTGTCGGTATTGGCCGCCTGAATTGACAGGTCGCGGCGCAGCACCCGGGCCGCTTTCCATGCGCCAGCGGTATTTTCCAGCTCGGCGAATTTGCTCGACAGCGCGACCAGGGTCGCATCCTCACTTGCCTGTAATACGTCGGCGTAGGTCGGCGGATACAACGGAAAGCGGTGGTCATAGTGGCTGGCATACAGAGCGCCTTCCTTCTGATCGAAATGCAGCTCGATTTCGCCGGTGGCGAGCACTTCGCCGTAATCCGTGCGCAGAAAGGGCACCAGCAACTGACCATGCATCAACGGATCCTGTGACTGCCACTGGATGTCGAAGAACTGTGCGTAATGGCTCATCGGGCCCCATTCCAGCACGTCGAGCCACCAGGGGTTGGCATCGCCGCCCACCGCCATATGATTCGACACGATGTCGAGGATCAGCCCCATGCGGTGGTCCCGCAATTCGTTGGCCAGCCGCTCCAGCGCAGCCTCGCCTCCCAGTTCAGGATTGATCCGGGTCGGATCGACGACGTCGTAGCCATGCATCGAGCCGGGTCGGGCGGTGAGCAGGGGTGAGGCGTAGAGGTGGCTGATGCCCAGCCGGGAGAAATACCGGACCAGAGGTACCGCGTCGTCGAGGGTGAAGCCCTTGTGAAATTGCAGTCTTAGCGTCGCCCGCAGATCATTCATGGTGTGCTGTTCCGCTTGAAATGTATTGCTTTTGATCAAGGCTTGCTGCTGCGCGATTGCGCCGAGGCGCGAGCAGTCGCCAGGCGTTGCAAGCGGCCCTTGACCTGTTTGTCCTCCAGCATGAGCCGCGCTGCCATTGGCCAGCGGCGGCGCCAGTTGGGATGTTCGTTGCCTGGCCCCGGCAGGTTGGGTTGCTCTTCGCTGGCCATGGCATCTTCAATGGGCAACAGCGCCAGCGAGGCCGGCGTGCTGCCGATGAACTCGATGCTTGCCTCGAGTTTCTTGCTCAGTCCCGCCTCGGTCACATCGAGGCAGCCGGCTTTGGTGAGTGCTGCGGTCAGCGCGCGTTTTTCCTTTTCCCGTTCCGGGCGGTCAGCCTCGGTCTGCTCGGCAGAACTGTGGCCGGCCTCGAGTCGCCAATCGATATCGCGACCCTTTGACCACCCGCACAGGCTGGGTAAATCATGCGTTGTGGTTGTGGCGAGTGCGTCTCTGGGCCATTTGCCGGGCGGTATGAAGCGCCCTTCGTCCTGCTCGAACAGCAGTACGCGCATTCCCAGAATGTTGCGGCTGGCAAGTTCTTCGCGCAGTCCCGGCGGGACGGTGCCGAGGTCTTCGCCGATAACCAGCGCGCGGTGGCGCCAGGCCTCCAGGGCGATCAGCCGTAACTGATCCTGGAACGGATAATCAAGGTAGGCGCCCTGGTCAGGCGAGGCGCCATGGGGGACGATCCATAGACGTTTCAGGCCCATCACATGATCGATGCGGATGCCGCCAGCGTGCGCCAGGTTGGTCTGTAACATTTCGATGAAAGCGCGGAAACCGTTAGCGCGCAGGCCGGAGGGAGAGAACGCCGATATCCCCCAGTTCTGACCCGAGCGGTTGAGTATGTCCGGCGGAGCGCCAACGCTGACAGAGGGCAGAAATTCTGCCTGACGTGTCCAGGTCTGGCTGCCGGAGCCGTGGGCACCGACGGCCAGATCGGCGATCAGCCCCAGGCGCATGCCCGCATTGCAGGCGGACTTTTGGGCGCTGCGCAGGCTACGGTCGATGAGCCACTGGGCAAATACATGAAATCCGACCTCTCCAGCGTGTTCACTGGCGAAGCGTTCGACTTCTGCACTGTGGGGGTCGCGAAAGGCTGGCGACCATTGCCGCCAATCGCCTGGCTGACCGCTGGCAAGCATATACCCGTGCAGGGCCTCGAAACGGCAGTGCTGGGCCAGCGCTTCGCCGCCCTGGTCTTCGAAGCGGGTCAGGTCCTCGTGGAGTTCGCTCTGGGTCCCGGTGAAATTGCGGTATAGCTGACGCAGCAAGGTCAGCCGCACCTGTGATGCCGCTGGCCAGTCGATCAGATCCAATGCTTCGAGCCGCTGCATTTCCGCAGCCAGGTCGTACTCGGCAATAGCCTGCGCTACCGCCTGCTCGCCCAGAACGCTGGCCGGCGCCGAGTGCAGTATGTTGAAGAACATTCGACTCGAGGGGGAGTAGGGGCTGTAGTTACCGGTATCGGCACTGAACATCGCATGGACCGGACTCATCGCCAGGGTATCTGCGCCGGCAGCGGCAGCGCTTTTTGCCAGGTCGGACAGGGCCGCAGTATCACCCAGACCGCCATCACCTTCGCGCCGCAGCGAATAGAGCTGCGCAGTCAGGCCCCAGAGATGCGCATTGGTCTCGCCGGTCAGTTCGTCAATACTGGGGCAGGCAGGCGGTGCAGTGGCCAGGATAATCCGTTCGTCGCTGATTTCCAGCTGATGGTAGCCCCAGTCCGCGATAGCCGGCAGCGCTCCCGAGGCGTCCAGTTTACCCTCGCGGGATTCGCCGTTCTCCAGGGTGAGCCGGAATGCAGTGCCGGGGCCGAAGTGGGGCGTCAGCGAGAGGTTCTGACCTGCTTCGAGGGTCATCAGAGGAGCCAGCTCCTTGCCGCTCTGCTGGTCCTCCAGGTGCGCCAGGCTCTGCCTGATCTGCGCGTCGTCGCCAGTGGCGTGGCCGAGTGCTTCCAGCAGATTGCGCTGGACCTCCACTGACACCTGTTGTTCTTGCTCGAAGGCATCAGTCCACTCGATATTGATACCGGCCGCTCTGGCCAGCTGAGTTAGCAAGGTGTCGCTCATGCTGCAGGCTCCAGAGAGGCCAGGGTGCTGCGAGGCCCAAGCACGCCGGTTTGCGGTTCACCATTGTAGGCAAACAGTATCTGGGCGGTTTCCGCTAGCGGATCGCAGGTGACGTAGGCGTCGCTGAGATTGATATCGATCCGCAGCAGGCTCCCATCGCCCATCTGCCAGGACGCTGACACGGCGTTGTCGGCCAGCACGCTGGTACCGGCAAAGCGCGCACCGGCGAGACGCGGGATGATGTGTTGATGGCGCAGCTCCAGCAGGCTGGTATAAAAGTCGCGCCAGTGCTGATACTCGGGCCGGCTTATGGCGACATAGTCGGGACGCGATGCCGAGAAGGTTTCAACGGCGTTGGGATCGGGAATCTTGCGTTCGGGATGTTCGGCAAACAGCGAGAACTCGCTGAACTCCTTCTGCCGCCCTTCACGCACGGCCTGTGCCAGCTCTTCGTTATGGTCGGTGAAGTACAGGAAGGGTTTCTTCGAGCCCCATTCCTCGCCCATGAATAACAGCGGCACCATGGGAGAGAGCAGCATAAGCACAATGGAAGCCTTGAGGGTGCTCTCATCGGCCAGTCTCGTCAGGCGCTCGCCAAAGGCGCGGTTACCAATCTGGTCATGATTCTGAAGGAACAGCACGAAGGACGAAGGCGGCAGATGGCCGCTGGGCTCGCCGCGGCTGGAACCGTGCCGCGAGTTCTCGCCCTGAAAGATAAACCCTTCACCCAGGCATCGGGACAGCTTCAGGGTTGGCTCTTCGACGAAGTCGGCGTAATAGCCTTCCTGTTCACCGGTCAGCAGGGTGTGCAGTATGTTGTGCGCATCATCGTTCCACTGGGCGTCGAAGCCGCGTTGCAGCAGATTGGCCGAGTTATCCTCGTTCTCCAGCACGAGATGCACATGGCGATCCGGACCTGCCGCGTCGCGTACCCGCTGCGCCAGTTCGACCAGAAAATCCTTTTCGCTGATGGCATGCACCGCGTCGAGGCGCAGGCCGTCCACACGGTAGTCGGTGACCCACATCAGCGCGTTTTCGCAGAAGAAGTTCCGGACTTCGGGGCGCCGGAAGTCAATTGCCGGCCCCCAGGGCGTCTCGATGTCCTGGCGGAAAAAATCACCGGCGTAGTGACCAAGGTAATTCCCGTCGGGGCCGAAGTGGTTGTAGACCACATCGACATAGACCATCAGCCCTAAAGCATGCGCAGCATCGATCAGGCTTTTCAGCTCTTCGGGCGTGCCATAGGACGAATCCGGGGCGAACGGCAGTACCCCATCGTAGCCCCAGTTACGCGCGCCTGGAAATTCCCCCAGCGGCATCAGTTCTACCGCAGTAATGCCCAGCTTTTGCAGGTAGGGCAGATAAGCCTGGACGCCTTTGAACCCGCCGAGCAAACCGACGTGCAACTCGTAGATGATGGTCTCGTGCCAGGGCCGTCCCTGCCAGGCAGCGGTCTGCCAGTTGAAGGCGTCGTGGTCGACTACCGAGCTGAAGGCGTGCACATCGCCAAGTTGAGCGCGGGAGGCGGGATCGGGCACACGCAGGTCGCCGTTGATGATGAAGCGGTATCCGGTCCCGGCCGGGCAGGGTACCTGCCCGCGGAACCAGCCGTCTGGAGTGGATCCAAGGTTATGGATCGCACCGCTGACGAGCTCAACCGATACTTCGCGTGCATCAGGAGCCCAGAGACTGAAACGGGTATCGCCGTTGGCCAGCACCAGTGCGCCATGGGTGGGCGCGGCTGCCATCAACTCCGCCTCCCAACTTCAGCCGCTAGCGCGCGGGATACGCGTTCGCGGACCAGGCTGCGGTAGAGCTCGTCGTAGGGTTTGACCGACTCGGCCCAGTACATGGGGGACATCATGGCACGGCGACGCATGGCGTTCATCAGCTCCGGATGCTGGAAGATGTTGATAGCGCGCATGACGGCATCACGATAGCTGTCCGCAGTGGCGTCACTGAAGAGGAAACCGGTTACGCCGTCTTCGATGGTATCGACCAGGCCACCTGTACGGTGCGCTATAGGCAGCGAGCCGAAGCGTTGGGCGTACATCTGGCTGAGGCCGCAAGGTTCAAAGCGCGATGGCATGAGCAGGAAATCGCTACCGGCAAACATCCGCCGTGCGTCCAGCTCGTTGAAGCCGATGTTGACTCCGATACGGCCTGGATACTGTTCCCCCAGCTCGACCATTTCAGCTTCCAGCGTGGGTTCACCCCGACCAATGACGGCGATGCGTCCACCCGCGGCAACGATATCGCCGGCAATTTCCCGGGTCAGGTCGATACCTTTCTGATGGACCAGGCGCGAGACCACAACAAACAGGGGCCCATCGCTGTGATCCAGCCCGAAGGTTTCTTCGATGTAGCGGGCATGTTCGGCCTTGCCTTCTGCTTCCAGGTCGGTGAAACCTTCTATCAGGTGGGGATCGCTGCCCGGCTCCCAGCTGCGATCGATGCCATTGGTGATGCCGGTCAGGCGGCCTTCGATCGCGCGGCGCCTGAGCAAGCCATCAAGTCCGCAGCCGGCTTCTTCGGTGGTGATCTCCTGGGCATAGGTCTTGCTGACGGTGGTGGTGTGGCTGGCATACGCGACGCCAGCTTTGAGAAAGGATAGTTTGCCGTAGAATTCGACACCTTCGGGTACGAATGCTTGCTGGGGAATGCCCAGCTCGGGCAAGCATTCTGCATCGCACAAACCCTGGTAGGCCAGGTTGTGGACGGTAAACACACTAGGCGTTCGCTCGCCACGCAGAGCCATGTAGGCCGGCGCCAGAGCGGCGGGCCAGTCATTGGCGTGCACCAGTTGGGGGCACCAGCTGATTCCGGCGTGCCCCGAGGCGAGGTCGGCAGCCGCCAGACCGAGGCGGGCAAAACGGATATGGTTGTCGGGCCAGTCACGGCCCTGGGCGTCGCCGTAGGGGCTGCCTTCACGCTCGTAGAGTTCGGGGCAGATAAGTACGTAGACAATGAGTCCATCAGCCAGATCCATACGTCCGATCCGGCATGGCGGAATAGCCGCCCGACCCTCTACCTTGCCAACAATTCTGATCGGATGGCCGCTGTCCATGACCTGGCTATAACCGGGTATCACCACGCGTATATCGTGAAACTCCGACAGCGCCCGTGGCAATGAAGACGATACATCCCCGAGCCCCCCAACTTTAATCAGATCGGAAAATTCCGGCGTCACAAAAAGCACTTTTTTCTTCTGGTTCTGCTGACTTTCCACATGAAGCTGTGGCCGGACTTTTACCTGAGCCGGATCGGCGGATCGCACTGTTGAAACAACATTTCCCATACTCCATATCCTCCGGATAATCGTGCGTCTGGCGAGGCAGCTCCTGTCTGAGTGCTGTGCACTTGTTCGGTGCGCAGTGCTGACCGAGCCATCCGTGGCAAAAGGCCTCTGATCCGCGCGCTATAAGCAAGGGGGGGCTGCTGCTGCGAATAGAAGATCCGCTTACTTTGATGACCTGATTCGGGAGGCTTAGTTCCGGTTTTGTGGAGTGGTCGACAAAAGTAAATCGCCGGAACTTTGGCACCTGCGATTGCCTCCTATTCAGACAGCTCGTTGCGCACTAACAAAGGGGGGAGAGCAAACATGCAAAGTGTCAAAGTGGTGATC
Organism: Pseudomonas profundi; assembly: GCF_008638305.1. Lineage (GTDB taxonomy): Bacteria > Pseudomonadota > Gammaproteobacteria > Pseudomonadales > Pseudomonadaceae > Halopseudomonas > Halopseudomonas profundi. Next base: position 19,808 of record NZ_VTPZ01000013.1, on the reverse strand, counting down.
GATTTTCTCAAATCGCATCAACTGAAACTGGCTACCGCCGAGTCGTGCACGGCGGGCTTGATGGCAACCAAGTTGGCCGACATTCCGGGTTGCGGTGCGGTATTTGAAAGGGGATATGTAGTGTATGCGCCCGAAGCCAAAAACGATTGCCTGGGGGTCAGTTTCGAGACTATCAACGAGCACGGCCTGACCAGCGAACCCGTAGCCAGAGAAATGGCGCTTGGCGCGCTGCGCAATAGCAAATCCAATATGGCGATATCCGACACCGGTGCGGCAGAGGCGGAGGATGATGACCTGGATGGCACGGTGTGTTTTGCCTGGGCACTGATGCTGGACGGTCGCGAGCATGTCATCAGCGAGACAAAGCAGTTCGACGGCAGCCGTAATCAGGTGCGAGAGCTTGCCGCGCAGTACGGGCTGCTGAAGATTCCGGAGTACTACCGTCAGATGCTTGCGGGTTGAGGCGCAAGCGAATGCGTTCCGGCTGATCGGTATGCCCGCGATTTGGCGGCCGGTTGGTGGGTTCGCCAACCGCAGCCTGGAACCCGTAGCAGGATCCGCCCGCTGCAGCGGCGTGGCCGTTTAGGGTACACTGCGTGCCCTTTTTCCCGTCGATGAACCCCATGGCCCTGCAAGCGACACCCTACAAAGTTCACCTTGGTCTGTCCGACGTTGACCGTGGCATCTACGAGTCGGTACGCATAACCATCGCGCGTCATCCGTCCGAAACCGAACAGCGCATGACCGCACGCATTCTTGCCTATGGACTGTGGTATCAGGAGCGACTCGCCTTTGGTCGCGGGCTGTCGGACGTCGATGAGCCGGCGTTGTGGCATAAAAGCCTTGATGACCGCGTCGAGCACTGGATCGAGGTCGGCCAGCCGGATGCCGATCGGCTCACCTGGTGCTCGCGGCGGTCCGAGAAACTCTCCTTGCTGGCCTACGGCAATATCCGCGTCTGGGCGAGCAAGACCCTGCCCGCCGTCGCTGGGTTGAAGAACCTGAATATTGCCGTGTTACCCCAGGAGCCGCTTGATGTCCTGGCAATTGATCTGCCACGCAGTATCGACTGGGGGCTGATGATCAGTGATGGCGTGCTCTACGTGAGCGATGCCCGCATGCAACACGAATTGCCGCTCGAATGGCTACAGGGCGAGCGTTGATGCGCATCGAATCCCGCCCCGTTCCCGCTCATCTGCCCGAACTGGGTGATCTGCCTCCGTTGTTGCAGCGCTTGTACGCTGCGCGCGGCGTTGTGTCCGTTGCTGAGCTGGACCGTAGTCTGAAATCATTGCTTCCGTTTGGTTTGTTCAAGGGTATGCGCGAAGCGGTGGCAGTCCTGCGCCGCGCGCTAGAACTGCAACAGCCGATCCTGGTGGTGGGGGATTTCGACTGTGACGGCGCGACCGCCAGCAGTGTTGCGGTGCTGGCGCTGCGCGCCCTTGGGGCCGGTCACGTGGATTACCTGGTGCCCAACCGGTTTGAATACGGCTATGGCCTGACGCCGGAAATTGTCGAAGTGGCGCTGGCACATAAACCCCAGGTGCTGGTGACCGTGGATAACGGCATATCCAGCATCGATGGGGTGGCTGCCGCCAAGGCGGCGGGGTTGTCGGTAGTGGTCACCGATCACCATTTACCGGCCGAGCAACTGCCAGCCGCCGATGCCATCGTCAACCCCAGTCAGCCCGGATGCGATTTCCCCAGCAAGGCGATTGCCGGGGTTGGGGTCATCTTCTATGTCATGCTAGCGCTGCGTGCCGAGCTGCGCGAAAGCGGCTGGTTCAATGCCATGCGCCCCGAGCCGAATCTCGCGGAGCTGCTCGATCTGGTGGCCCTTGGCACCGTGGCTGACGTGGTGCCGCTGGATGCCAATAACCGGATTCTGGTGCACCAGGGGCTGGCGCGCATTCGCAGCGGCCGGTGTCGCGCGGGCATTCGCGCGCTGCTGGAAGTGGCCGGGCGGCCGGCGCAGCGGCTGGTGTCCACCGATCTGGGCTTCATCGTCGGGCCGCGCCTGAATGCAGCGGGGCGCCTGGACGACATGAGCATGGGGATCGAATGCCTGATCACTGACAACGAAGATCTGGCGAGGGATATCGCCCGCGAGCTGGACGGGCTGAACAAGGATCGCAAGGCCATCGAGCGGGACATGCAGCAGCAGGCCCTAGCTAGCCTGGAAGCCGTGAGCGTCACTGAACAGGAGCTCCCGTTTGGATTGTGTTTGTTTGACCCCGACTGGCACCAGGGCGTCATCGGCATTCTTGCTTCGCGATTGAAGGATCGCTACCACCGCCCGGTCATTGCCTTCGCCGATGCCGGAGACGGCATGCTCAAGGGCTCGGCCCGCTCGGTTGCGGGCCTGCATATTCGTGATGCGCTGGATGCGGTGGCGGCGGCGAATCCCGGTCTGATCAGCAAGTTTGGTGGGCATGCCATGGCAGCGGGATTGTCCCTGCCTGAAGCGCTGTTCGAGCAGTTCCGCATTGCCTTCGACGCAGAAGTGCGCCGTCAACTGGTGGCCGATGACTTGACCGGGCGCGTGCTGTCCGACGGTGAGCTCTGCGCCGAGGAATTCACGCTTCCGCTGGCAGCACAGCTGCGCGAGGCGGGCCCCTGGGGCCAACATTTTCCCGAGCCGGGCTTCCATGGCGAGTTCCAGATCATTCAGCAGCGTCTCGTAGGCGAGCGTCACCTGAAAATGGTGGTACAGCTACCCGGCTGCACCAACTTGCTCGACGCGATTGCCTTCAATATCGATCCTGCCATCTGGCCAAATCCGGCCATCCAGCGAGTTGTGCTGGCCTATACGCTGGATATCAACGAGTTTCGCGGGCAGCAGAGCCTGCAGCTGCTGGTCAAACACGTTCAGCCGGCCTGATTGGTCGCTTTCCCGCAGCGGGCGTCCAGATCTTGACCTGCGCCAATGCCCGGCCCGATGTCGGCGGCTACACTGCCATCTGTTGCCGTCGTCATTCGTTGCCGGGAAATCATTATGGATCAGAAGCAGTCACCCTCCAGTTGGCACACGCAATCTGTAGCAGAGGTCCGACAGCAGCTCGACAGCCACGATAGGGGTCTGACTGCTGCCGAGGCGGCTGAGCGGCTTGCTCAATACGGGCCCAACGAGCTTGGCGCCGCGAATGCCCGGCCATGGTGGCGGCGGTTGCTTGCCCAGTTCCAGAACGTTCTGATCTATGTGCTCCTGGTGGCGGCGCTGGTTACTGCGCTGCTTGGCCATTGGCTGGATACATCGGTCATCCTGGCAGTGGTATTGCTGCAGGCTGTGGTCGGTATCGTGCAGGAGGGCAAGGCCGAGCAGGCGCTGGCCGCTATCCGCCATATGCTCGCGCCCAAGGCCACGGTGATGCGCAACGGCGAGCGCCAACGGATCGAGGCCAGCGAGCTGGTGCCAGGGGATGTGCTGTTGCTGGAGGCGGGCGACCGCGTCCCGGCGGACGTGCGCCTGGAACAATTGCACGGCCTCAAGATCGACGAAGCGTTGTTGACCGGCGAGTCGGTGCCCGTGGACAAGCTGACCGACACACAGCCCGGCGACGCGCCATTGGCAGAGCGTTTCAATATGGCGTATTCGGGCACGCTGGTGAATGTCGGCACGGCGCGTGGCGTTGTCGTCGCAACGGGCGAACAGACCGAGATTGGTCGGATATCGGGTTTGCTCAGCGGTGTGGTTACACTGCAAACCCCGTTGCTAGAACAGATGAATCGCTTCGCCAAATACCTTTCACTGGTCATTGTGGTGATTGGCGCATTGGTATTTCTGGCGGGCTGGATGTTCAGCGAACGCCCGCTCAATGAGTTGTTCATGGCGGTCGTTGCACTGACTGTATCGGCGATACCCGAAGGCTTGCCAGCCATCCTGACAATCACTATGGCCATAGGGGTGCGGCGCATGGCGTCTCGCCAGGCCGTGGTGCGGCGCATGCCGGTCATCGAAACCCTTGGTGCGGTATCAGTGATCTGTTCTGACAAGACCGGTACCCTGACCCGCAATGAAATGATGGTCGCCGCGCTGTTGCTGGACAGGAACATTTATCCGGTCAGTGGCGAAGGCTATGCGGTTGAAGGCCGGATCGGCGATGAGCAGACCGGCGAGCCGGCGCCGTTGTTGCTCGGTCATATGGCTCAGGCAGCCTTGCTTTGCAATGACGCCGAGCTGCAGCGCCAGGGCGAGACCGTGAAAGTCATCGGTGATCCGATGGAGGGTGCCCTGTCGGTGCTGGCCACAAAGGCCGGGCTGGATGCAACCTCCTACACGGCGGAATGGCCGCGCCGCGATGAAATCCCCTTCGACGCTGACAAGCGCTACATGGCGACCTTGAATCATGATCACCACGGCCAGGCTGTGGCATTACTCAAAGGCGCTCCGGAGCGCGTCATGGCGTTGTGTAACAGCGCGCTGGATGCACAGGGGGCGCCCGTGGCGCTGGACTTTGCCGATTGGCAAAAACACATCGACGAGCTGGCGGGGCAGGGATTGCGGGTATTGGCTTTGGCGCGCAAGCCTGTAGGGGCGGAGCAGCACGAACTCGATGGCGATGCGCTGGGCGACGATTTCCAGTTGATCGGGGTCGTCGGGCTGCTCGACCCGCCGCGGCAGGAGGCCATGGAGGCGATAGCCGAATGTCACCGGGCTGGTATCCGGGTCAAGATGATCACCGGTGATCACGCCATGACGGCGCGGGCAATTGCTGCCCGTCTCGGTCTGCGTCACACCGAGCGGGTCGCCACCGGGCATGAGCTGGACAGCCTGGATGACACCCAGCTAATGCAGCTGGCGCAGGATGTCGACGTGTTTGCCAGGACCAGTCCGGAGCACAAGCTGCGATTGGTGCAGGCACTGCAATCCGTGCATGGCGTGGTAGCCATGACTGGCGATGGCGTAAACGATGCGCCAGCGCTCAAGCGCGCGGATGTTGGCATCTCGATGGGCGTCAAGGGGTCGGAAGCAGCCCGTGAAGCCTCGGATATCGTGCTGCTGGATGATAATTTCGCCAGCCTTGCCGCTGCGGTCCGTGAAGGCCGCACGGTGTATACCAATCTCAAGAAAGCCATCAGCTTTCTGCTGCCGATCAACGGCGGCGAAGCAGCCAGTCTGATCGTTGCCCTATTGATCGGGCTCACCCTGCCGATAACCGCCTTACAGATCCTGTGGGTCAATCTGGTCAGCTCCGTGGTGCTGGCGATGGGACTGGCCTTCGAGCCGGCCGAACCCAGCGTGATGGAGAAGCCGCCGAGGCGTACCGGCGAATCGCTACTGAACAGCTTTCTGGTATGGCGCATTGTGCTGGTGTCGCTGTTGTTCCTGGCGGGTATTTTCGCCAGCTTCCAGTGGGCGGTTCAGACCGGCTACAGCACAGAAATTGCCCGCACCTTGGCAGTTAATACGCTGGTAGCGATGGAAGTGTTCTATCTGTTTGCGGTGCGCTATCTGGATAGCCCGTCGATTACCCTGCGCGGGATGCTGGGCACGCCGGCGGTGTGGATTGTGGTGCTACTGGTGACGGCCCTGCAGATGCTCTTTACCTATGCGGGATTCATGCACACGCTGTTCGAGTCAGCGGTTTTGAGTCTCCCGCTATTGCTGATCCCGGTTGCCGCGGGTGTGGCAGTGTTGGCGGTGCTCGAGCTAGAGAAACGCATGCGGAATGATGATCGGACGGTTTTCAAATAGATTTCATGATGAGACAAATGTGTGTAATGCTTCACAAATCCGAGCGAAACGGTAACCCGTAAGCAGTTGCATGATGGTGTTCGATACCAGGGAGAGCCAGGTCTTGCCTGACTTGAAGAAACGTCTGAAGGGAATGCAGAACCATCTTGGCCTGAATGTGGACAACATCCGCACGCGGCTACGTCTGCTGCTAGTGGATGATCAGAGCATCAGAGAGCTGGCTGACTATCTTCCCGAACTGGAAGCTCTGCATGTCCAATGCATAGATGCGTTGCATGAGCATCTGCTGCAGTTCCCGCATGCCGCTGGATTGCTCAATCGTCCGGGTATGCTGGTGCGCCTCAAGGAGCAGCAGCGACACTACTACCAGCAAATGCTGCGTGGCCCCTACGACATGCAATACGTGCGGCTGCGCCTGCTGGTCGGTATCACTCATGAGAGCGTCGGGCTGGGACAAAATGTGTCGCTGGCCAGCTATCATTTCTACCTGGATTTCATGCATGCACAGCTTCGCGAGCGCTGGCCCGGGCAGCCGGAGCTGGTGCACCGGCTGTTCAGCTGTCTGCTCAAGGTGGTGTTTTTCGACATGACCCTGGCGGTTGATACCTATTCTGCCGCCAGCCAGCTTGCGCTGCAGGAAAGTCAGACCCGCTACGCCCGTGCCATGCACGGAACCAACGACGGTATCTGGGAATGGCGCGTCGCGGATGATCGGCTTGAAGTATCCGAGCGCTGGCTGGCCGTGCTTGGACTTGATGCCACTAACGCGCCGGTAAGGTTGGACGAGTGGCTGGATATGCTGCCGCAAAGCCAGCGCAGCGGATTCAAGGCGTCGGTGATGGCGCATCTGGAGGGCTATCGATCCGAATTGAAGATCGAGTGCCAGTTGCGTCACGCCAGGGGGGAGTATCGCTGGGTACTGGTGCGTGGCGAGGTGACCGAAGACGTGCATGGCGACCGTCTGTTGTCGGGCTCCCTCACAGATATTCACATTCGCAAGACAGCCGAGCAGGAGCTGGCGCACGCCACCCTGCACGATCCGCTGACAAAACTACCCAATCGCGAACGCATGAACCAGCTGCTGCTGCAGGCCCTGCAGCGACAGGCCAAGCCTGGCGCGCGGCATGCGGCGGTACTGTTCATCGACCTGGATCGCTTCAAACTGATCAATGACAGTCTCGGGCATCAGGTTGGTGATCAGGTGTTGATCCAGGTCGCCGCACGTATCGAGCGTTGCTTGCGGCCCGGCGACCACCTGTGCCGTTTCGGCGGGGACGAGTTTGTTGTGCTGCTTAACGATATGGCCGAGCCGGCTGATGCAGAAAAGGTCGCCAAGCGCATCATGCAGGGATTGTTGTCGCCGCTTTTGATCGGCGAGCAACGCCTCACCGTGACCGCCAGCATCGGCCTGGCCCCGCTCAAGGGGCACGATCAGGAGCAGGATGCGTTGCGCGAAGCTGACCTTGCGCTATACCGGGCCAAAACCTTCGGCAAATCGCAGCTGGCGCTCTACAGCGAAAACCTGCAGCACGAGGTTCACCACCGCCTGGCGCTGGAGAGTGCGCTCAGCGAGGCGCTGAATCGCAAGCAATTCGAACTGTACTACCAGCCCATCGTCAAGGTAGAGGGCGACAGCTCCAGCGTCATCGGCGTTGAGGCGTTGCTGCGCTGGTGGCGTGACGGCAAGATGATTCCGCCGGATGAATTCATTCCTGCTCTTGAAGATTCCGGCCAGATTGTCGAAGTAGGCGCATGGGTGCTGCGCCAGGCCTGTGCGCAGGTGCGCGAGTGGCACGAAAACGGTCACCCGGCGTTGCGCTGTTCAGTCAATCTGTCCAGCCGCCAGCTGCGGGAGGAGAATTTCGCGGGAACTGTCGCGGCGGTCTTGGAAGAAACCGGCTTTCCCGCCAGCAGCCTGGTGCTGGAAATAACCGAAAGCCTACTCATGCAGGACGGCCCCGATACCCTCGCTACGCTGCGTGAACTGGAAAGTCTGGGCATTCGGATTGCCCTCGATGATTTCGGTACGGGCTTTTCCTCGCTCGGCTATCTGCATCGCTATCCGCTGCATATCATCAAGGTCGACAAAAGCTTCATCTCCCGCGCGCCGGATGACGAACGGCTGCGGGCCATCAGCCGCGCCATTATCGGGCTGGGTCGCGGCCTGAGCATGGACGTGATCGCCGAAGGCATCGAGACCATCGAGCAGATGGACTTTCTCAGCACTGAAGGTTGTCACTACATACAAGGCTACTGGTTCAGCCGCCCGTTATCGGCCAGCATGATCAAGCCGGTGCTGAATACCTTGGCGGGGTTGGATGTTGATGTGCTTGCGGAAGGCATCGTTGGCGAGCGAGGTCTTCCCCGAACCTGAAAGGTTTCGTCGCACGAGGGCAACGAAACCTTTGCGACCTTACCGCAACACGCTCGGGCTTCCCTGGCCCTGTACCGCTTTCAGTTCTTCCTCTTCCAGCCACTGAGCAGGCTCAACGCCGCTGACTTCGGCCGCTGCGGCGACTACATGGGCCCAGCTGGAGCGGTTGGTGAACAGCATGCCGGCTTCATCCAGTGTACCGCCGCGGTTGATATAGCCAAGCACGCGGCTGTGTTGCGGGTCGGGCAGCAGCTTGTGCAGGTGGCCACGGAAGATCTCAGGGCGCATGTGGGTGAGCATGATCCGACGGGTTATCTCACCGGGGAATATTCCTTGAATCAGCTCCTCGCTCGCGGCGTATTCTGCTTCGAGCTCGTCGCGGGGGATAGTGAAGCGGCCGGGTTCCTGCAGATACACCAGACGCCAGCTGACGTTATGTGCAGACAAGCGCTCCGCTGCGCGCTGCATGGCGCCCATCTGGTACGCACCGCAGGCCACCAGTAGCACGGGATCGCCATTGCCCTTGTGCTCCTCGAACACCAGCGCGCCTTGTTCCGCCAGTTGCACTGCCTGTTCAGGCGTGAAGCGTGAGGGCTGGTCGCGCTTGGCGATAACCATGCAGCTCAGCCGGCCGCGCTCGGTGTAGATGCTCGGCAATACGGCCATGGTGCTGTTGTAGTCTGCCGTCAGCACGACGCGCATGACGTCGTGCATCTCGCCCAGCAGCGCCTCGCAGAAAGTTGTGTCCTGGTGGGATTGTTCGTTCTTGCCGTTCTCCCAGGTGTGGGAGGTAGCAATAACCGGAAAGCCCAGCCAGGCAGCCGGGCGGCCAACCTCCTTGCGATGCCGTGCGAAGATAATATCCTGGCGCACAGCGCCGAGCATCTTCACGCAGAAGGCCTCATAACTGGCGACCAGGTTCAGGCCTGCCTTGTTGCCAAGGCAGGCCGACACCACGGCTTCTTCGTTCAAGGCGGTAATGATCCGGCCGTCGATTGCTTCCAGGTCGCTTTCCGGCTCACTTACGCGGTGCTTGAGGGTGCGCAGCACACCGCCGAGCTTGTTGCTGGCCAACTCGTCCGGATTGCCGACGCGGGCGCGCAGACCCGGGTTGGCCTCGGTCATTTTCACGAAAAATCTGTCCACGGCCAGCATCGGCGAGGCCGGTTCGCTTATCCATTCAGGCTCGGGCAGCACCGGCGTCTCCGGATGACGCTTGGCCAGATCATGGTCACGCTCCAGCGGCCGACCCTGCTCGGAATGTTGGGTCAGAAGATCTCTGGACTGCTCCAGTTGCTCAGGGCTGACCCAGAGTTTGCCGGCGTGCTGGTTGAACAGATTCCGTGCGGTTTCGTCATGCCGTGGATTGCCTGGCAATGGCAGGTTATGGGCGGCGTTTTCCCCGGCACCGTAGAAGCCGAACCCTTTGGTGGTTTCGGCGATGGCGTAGGGAATCGGTAGGGGATAGCTCAGCAGGCCCCGCTGACACTCCTCTACACGACGATCAAGCCGTTGCTCCATTTCATACAGCGTGCAGACGAAAGCCGCTGGATCGCGGCCGTCAAAGCGTATCGGGTCGAAGCCGCACGCGGTCAGATGCTCGACGAAGCCATCCAGGCCCTTCACCGTTCCCAGCTCGGTGCGCTGCTCTATGCGCCGGCCATTGGCGATCATCACCGGCATCGCGACGCCGCAATCCTCGGCGCGCCACCAACGCGGTATCCAGTCGCTACCACGCTGCTCTTCGGCCGCACCATCGGACAGGAACGCAACCAGCTTCTCGCCCGGCAGCGGCATATGAGCATAGAGCAACTCGGCGAAACCAAGATAGCCGCCTTCTATGATGCCGCCAGCGGTGTAAGGGTTGACGTGACTTCCCAGGGGGGCGGCAGGTCGCCCGTCGGGTTGCTGGGCGTATCCGTAGAAATCTTTCAGCAGCCGGTCGAGGCCGCCGTCTTCGCCGTAGCGTTCGGCTTGTTCGGGGTGAAGATTGCCGGTGAGGATATTCAGCGCGTCGATTGCCGCGACGCAGTGCCCCTGGCCCATCAACCAGCTACGGGTGCTGCCGGTGAGGTTGTTCAAAGCCAGATAGGCAGCATAGCCGGGCACCATGTTCAGCGCGCCGCCCGTGTGGCCCTCCGGATTGCGTTTGAAGTCCTCTGCATTCAACGGCGTGCCGTCCGGGCGGCAGCGTTTGGCGTAGGTCATATGCACCACCAGCCACAGCCCGGCACTGGTCAGTCGATCAAGTGCGGTGAGCATTCGATAGACAGTGTCCACATCGGGCTGCATGCCGCTTTGCTGAAGCTGGTGGGCCAGCCTGTATACTGCCGCCTGCGTGGCCGGGCTGTGGTCTATGACGCCATAGCCTGCGCGCCATTCGGCGAATGTGGCATGCTCTTCAGCGTGTTGATCGAGAATGCTCTGGTCGGGTAATAACTGGCTCACAAAAGACTCCTGACGGGTAATGGTGGCTAGCGGATACATCCAGTCTAGCGTGATTTCGGAGATTGCCTTCCTGACCTGTATCAAGCCCTGGCAGGTTCGCTGTCATGGCGGAACAGCGTCTCCGTGAGGTAGGGGAGTGCACGGGTTTGCGCGTACGAACCGGACCCTCATGTCTGTGCGGTGCCGCTGAGAACGCTGCACGGCGCTGCGAAATTCCGCTACAATGACGCCCTTTTTCCTGACGGGATCTGTCACCATGGAAATCAACCCGATTCTCAATACCATCAAAGATCTGCGTAGTCGCTCCGAGACTATCAGGGGGTATCTTTGACTACGATCACAAGCGTGATCGCCTGACTGAAGTAGAGCGCGAACTGGAAGACCCCAGCGTCTGGAATGATCCGGAACGTGCTCAGGGTCTGGGCAAGGAACGTGCGCAGCTGGCGCAAATTGTCGAGACGCTGGACGGGATGCATGCCGGTCTGGCTGACGCCTCCGAGTTGCTCGAAATGGCCGCCGAAGAAGACGACGAGTCAGCCGTGGCGGATGTCGTCACCGAGCTGGAGCGCCTGCAGGTGAGTCTGGAAAAACTCGAGTTCCGTCGCATGTTCAGTGGCGAGATGGACCCGAACAACTGTTACCTGGACATCCAGGCTGGCTCCGGCGGTACCGAGGCCCAGGACTGGGCGAACATGTTGCTGCGGATGTATTTGCGCTGGGCCGATCAGCGCGGCTTCGAGACCGAGATTGTCGAGCTGTCCGCTGGCGAGGTGGCGGGCATCAAGAGCGCGACCGTGCATATCAAGGGTGAATACGCCTTCGGCTGGCTGCGTACCGAAATCGGCGTGCACCGCCTGGTCCGTAAAAGCCCTTATGATTCGGGCAACCGTCGGCATACGTCATTTTCGGCAGTATTCGTGTCACCCGAAATTGATGATGACATCGAGATCGACATCAACCCCTCTGATCTGCGCGTGGACACCTATCGCTCATCCGGGGCGGGTGGCCAGCACGTTAACACCACCGATTCTGCGATCCGGATTACCCACGTCCCGACGAACACTGTGGTCAGCTGCCAGAACCAGCGCTCGCAGCACGCCAACCGTGATACCGCGATGAAGATGCTACGCGCCAAGCTCTATGAGCTGGAGATGCAGAAGCGCAACGCGGCCGCTCAGGCGCTGGAAGATACCAAGTCGGACATCGGTTGGGGACATCAGATACGCTCCTACGTACTCGACCAGTCACGAATCAAGGATCTGCGTACCGGCATCGAAAACAGCAACTGCAACGCAGTGCTCGATGGCGACCTGGACGAGTTTATCGAGGCAAGCCTCAAACAGGGGCTTTGACCCCTCGCGGGCGCAATGCGTAGCGCCATGGTCCCATCTGGGTTCGCCACCCGTTGCCAGGCCGGTATAAGCCGGTGAGCGGGCAGCGGGACTCGGTACTATCAATACAGTTTTTTCAGGATTAGCGAAAAATGACCGATCAGCCGCAAGACCAGCAAGCTCAGCACGAAGAAGAGAACACTTTGATTGCCCTGCGCAAGGAGAAGCTGGCAGCTGAGCGGGCCAAGGGTAACGCCTTTCCCAATCGCTTCCGTCGTGACAGCTATGCCGGCGCGCTGCAGAAACAGTACGCCGAGAAGAGCAAGCAGGAGCTCGAAGAAGAGGCTTTTCCGGTCAGGGTTGCCGGACGCATCATGCTCAACCGTGGCGCTTTCATGGTGATCCAGGACATGAGCGGCCGCATTCAGGTGTATGTCGATCGCAAGGGCCTACCCGCCGAGACGCTTGAGGCGATCAAGAGCTGGGACATGGGCGACATCATTGCTGCCGAGGGCACGCTGGCGCGGTCTGGCAAGGGCGATCTGTATGTCCATATGCGCGATGTGCAGTTGCTGACCAAGTCGCTGCGGCCGTTGCCTGACAAGTTCCATGGCCTGACCGATACCGAGCAACGCTATCGTCAGCGTTATGTCGACCTGATCGTCAATGAGGAAACGCGCCACACCTTCCAGGTGCGCTCGAAGGTGATTTCGCATATCCGCCAGTTCCTGGCCGAGCGTAACTTCCTTGAAGTTGAAACGCCCATGCTGCAGACGATCCCCGGCGGTGCCGCGGCCAAGCCCTTCGAAACCCATCACAATGCGCTGGATCTCCCGATGTTCCTGCGCATAGCGCCGGAGCTGTATCTGAAGCGTCTGGTTGTGGGCGGCTTCGAGCGGGTGTTCGAGATCAACCGTAACTTCCGTAATGAAGGCGTTTCGACCCGGCACAATCCCGAATTCACCATGCTCGAGTTCTACCAGGCCTATGCTGATTACGAAGATAATATGGACCTGACCGAGGAGCTGTTTCGCGAGCTGGCGTTGGCGGTCTTGGGAAGCACAGACGTGCCCTATCAGGGCAAGGTATTTCACTTTGGCGAACCCTTTGCGCGGCTGTCAGTATTCGACGCGATCCTCAAGTACAACCCCGAAATCACCGCTGCCGATCTGCAAGATGTCGACACCGCCCGCGCTATCGCGACCAAAGCCGGCGCCAAGATTCTCGGTTTTGAGGGCTTGGGCAAGCTGCAGGTGATGATCTTCGAAGAGTTGGTTGAGCACAGACTGGAACAGCCAACCTTTATTACCCGTTATCCGTTCGAAGTGTCACCGCTGGCGCGGCGCAGCGATGATGATCCGAGTGTGACGGACCGTTTCGAGTTGTTCATCGGTGGCCGCGAAATCGCCAATGCCTACTCGGAGCTTAACGATGCCGAAGATCAGGCCGAGCGCTTCCACGCCCAGGTGGCCGACAAGGATGCGGGTGATGATGAGGCCATGCACTATGACGCGGACTTCGTCCGTGCGCTGGAATACGGCATGCCGCCGACTGCAGGCGAGGGCATCGGTATTGATCGTCTAGTGATGCTGCTGACCGATGCGCCTTCGATCCGCGACGTGATTCTGTTTCCGCATATGCGGCCTGAGCACTGAGTTTCGGTTTGACACATAAACCCCGATCCGAACTGGTTTGGGGTGGTGTGCGCGGAGGTGGACCATGGCGGACACGCTGCGAGCCATCCCTGGGACTCGATGATGGCCATCCATGGCCATCGACGGTCCGCCATGGTCCACCTCCGCGTACGCTATGAATGCCGCTGTAGGCTGAGATTCTTGGCGAGCTCGGAGCCTTTCTGCGGTGCCGGTTCGTTGAACTGATGGACCGTCGATAGCCATGGATGGCTATCGCCGAGCCTACAGGGACGTACTTGCGGCGTGTCCAGCAGTTCAACGATCCGGCAGAGCGTTGCACCTATCCCTGATGCCTCGTAATGTCTTGGCACTAAGAGCAGGAATAAACAGCATGGCAATCAAGCAAAGCGAGCAATACCAGCTGGTCATACGCAGCCTCTCAGACAGGCTGGTCGAGGCGCAGGCGCCGATTCGCATACTCGATGCCATCAAGTGGGACGACAGCCTGCGTGACGAATTCTTCCGCAAGGGCTGCAATACCATTCCTGACGTGGGTCCGGACTACTACGCCGGGCGCCCGCTGAACTTCGATCCTGCCGAGCGCTTGCAGGTGTTTCAGGATATCGAGCGCGATATCACCCGCCAGCTCGGCACCTTCAACCCAGTCGGGCAGATCATGCGCCGCATGTGTCGCGAATACCGCATGGTTATCCGCATGCTGGAAGGGCGGGGCACACCGGAGCTTGGACGTATTTCTCAGGAACTCTATGGGTCCGCTTCGGATGCCTTTCATGCGGGCGATCCGACGCTGACCGATTTGAGTATCACGCTCAGCGAATCACTGGCCAATATTGGCTCGGACCTTGGTCGGGAACCCAAGCACATCGCAGCACCCGAGGCGGTGGCAATCCTGCAGGAGAAGATGAATCAGGCGTTTCCGGACGATCAGGCGGTGCGGGTGTTCGAATCCGACGGTATCGTCGCCGATGCTGCGGCAGGTGCCGACTACATCAAGATCCGCAGTGACGCCATGTTCAATCAGCGTGACCTGAAAATTCTTGCCGTGCACGAAGGCATGGTGCATGTGGCGACCAGTCTGAACGGTCAGCATCAGCCTATCTGCACCTTCCTGGCCAAGGGGCCACCGTCATCCACGGTGACCCAGGAGGGCCTGGCGATCCTTATGGAAGTGATTACCTTTGCTTCCTATCCTGCCCGACTGCGCAAACTGACCAACCGTACCCGGGCGATCCAGCTGGCTGAAACCGGTGCGGATTTCATGGACGTGTTCAGGTTCTACCAAGAGGAAGGCTATTCGAAACAGGACAGCTACACCAATGCCAGCCGGGTGTTCCGCGGGTCAAGCAGTTCTGGTCTGCCTTTTACCAAGGACCTGGCGTACCTGAAGGGTTTCATCCTGACTTACAACTATATCCAGCTGGCCGTACGCAAGGGCAAGTTGCAGCAGATTCCGTTGTTGTTCTGCGGCAAGACTACGCTCGAGGATATGCGCACGCTGGGGCAGCTGGTGGAGGAGGGGCTGGTGGTACCGCCGCGCTACCTGCCAGAACCTTTTGCTGACTTGAATGCACTCAGCGCCTGGATGTGTTTTTCGGGCTTTCTGACCAACCTGAGCCTGGATCGCATCGAGGCCGACTATGCCAATATTCTTTGATGGAGCCTTTGATGTCTGACGATCACGAAATCAACAAGTTACCCATGATTCTCACCGCCATAGGGACAGTGCTGGCCACTGTCGCGATCCTGCACTTTTACGGGTATCTCAATTTCGTACGGGAGGAGGAGGGCTTGCTGGTCGCCGAGTTCAGCCTGATCACGGTGGGCAGCGAAGAGGCCGGACAAGTGCGCAGCAAACCGGCAAGTCAGGTCGCGGAATGCGTTGATGGGGTTCTGGTGCTTCACGACAGCCGCCATAACGGCCTGTCCGGCTTGCTTGTGGATAATCGTCAGCGCGTGGTGCGCTGCGACGCGCAGAGTGTGCCGGTGCTCTGATCGCGATGGTCAATCAATCAAACATCCAGCTGGAGCCGGGTTGGCGGCGGGCGCTGGCCGGGGAGTTCGAAAAGCCCTACATGCGTGAGCTGAAGGCATTTCTGCTTGAGCAGAAAGCGTCAGGCAAGACGATTTATCCCCCCGGTCCGCTGATATTCAACGCCTTGAACAGTACGCCGCTTGAGCACGTCAAGGTGGTGATTCTCGGTCAGGATAAGTGGACGTTGTAACGTTACCTGCTTACGGGTACCATCACCGTTGTAAACAGAAGGTACCTGATGAATCCATCGATTTTTACGACAATCAGAGTCAATAGACTTGCTGACGAAGAACCTACGGTGTTGGCAAGTCTATCTGGAGCTTAAAGAGTGGCTAACTGCGTGCGCCTCTTCTTTACGACCGAAGATTTCAAGATCGAGGGGCTGTCATATCCTGGTATCCCGTTCTTGCTCGATGACAGATTAAAGCTCGTTGATCCTGCAAACGCTTTCCTTATTCATGTTGCTGTCCACCGTGGTGGCTCAGAGAGCCCGAAGACGTGGAGCACCTATGGCTGGCATCTCTACGATTACTTTTCCTTTCTGGAGGCTAACGAACTCAACTGGAATGAGAACCTAGAGGTCGGCTCGCCAACAGTTGTTGCGATATATCGCAACTGGGCAGCTAAGCGCAACGTGGCCAAGACTGTAAACCAACGACTTGGAACTATTATCCGCTTCTATCGCTTTGCGCATGCCAGAGGCTGGATCTCAACCCTCCCTTGGGATGGGGAGGCGAAAGTGGTTCATGGTCGCAGCGGTGGGTTTCTAGCTCACGTTTCATCTGGAGGGCGCCACGCAAACACGCCTGACGTAACGCTTCGAGACAGGCCTAGCGTTATTGAGCTGCTGACACGCGCACAAATCCGCGACCTTTTAACATTTCTGAAGCCCAACCCTACGCATCTTTTGATGGTCAAGCTCGCTCTAGCCACAGGGCTCCGGAGAGAGGAGATCCTGTCATTCCCAAGGTCGTACATCTTCAACCCGGATACCCGGCTCGACGATCGAGTCTCTATTAAGGTCACTCTTAACCCTACCGATATGGAGATAAAGGGGAATCGGCCGAGGTCGATCTTCATGACGCGCTCATTGATGCGAGAGCTATGGGATTACGCGGTAGTAGTACGCTCGCAGTACCAAGCACGATGCCAGCGTTCGGGAAGAGAAGCGGATCCGAGTATTTTCATCGCCGACAAGGGGGGCAGCTATTCGCCGACGATGCTCAACAAAGTGTTGAGCCGTGCTAGCGAGAAGCTCGGTTTCTACGTGCATCCACACATGCTTCGCCATTCATTCGCAACGCACGAACTGCACGCCATGCGTGAGTCGACAGGGCGTACAGATATGGCGCTGTTGTGGGTTAAGGAGCGACTAGGTCACTCCAGCATCAAGACGACCGAAGTTTATTTACACCTTCTGGCCGAGCTGGAGCACGAATACCTCGCAGCTTATCAGTATGACCTTGACCAGCTAACTCAGGATGAAAGTTTTGTTTGAGCAAAAACTAAATAATTGGCGGAATACCACCTGCGTTCGCTGCTCTAACCTTTTCGCCTGCCGAACACAAATCGTCGTTGCCTCTGCGTGCCCTTCCGGCGGTCTTCTCGCCGTTGGTGAGGCGCCAGGGGCCGATGAAGATATCAAAGGAGAAGGGTTCGTAGGAGCGGCAGGTAAGACGCTGAATCGGCTTCTGGCAGATCATGGGATTGAAAGAGAGGCGTACGGGCGTGCCAACATCTGCCGGTGCCGCCCACCTGAGAATCGGAAGCCAACAGCGAAGGAAATAACGGCTTGTTTACCGTTTCTGGCCGATCTTATCGAGTCTTGTCGCCCGCGCGTGATCCTTGCTGTTGGCGGAACCCCAACCTCGATATTTTGTGGGCCAGGTAGTTTGTACTCGAAAATCCTAGAGAGAGAACGAAATAATGACTGGCGAGCTTTCGTTGGTGCCAAACAAGCTCATAAGGAGATTAAGGATGCGCTAGGCAACGTCCTTTATGTCATTCCAATGCCTCATACCAGTCCGCTCGCATTCAATCGGAATGCTCCCTCTGGCGAGAAGTGGTCGAAAATTGCCGAACGACAGGTTGCGCTTGCCGTTTCGCTTCTGGATTGAAGAATATGGCGAAACGGAAGAGTTATCTGCTTGATGAGCGCGATGAGAGCAATATCACATCTATAGTTAATCGCGTCAGGTCGCCGGATATTATTCGTTTGGAGGGATCTGTCCACGCCATCAAGCGAAATCTGGATGTTGGGCGGCTCTACGGCCTCGGTTGCGATGAGGTCGTCGAGCAGCTACATCAGGCGCTCTGGGAACTTTATGGATCAGGTACCCGATCTATCAGCTCGATTGAAACTTACTTCGTTAAGGGACTTGAACCCTTTGTGGCATACCTAGCTGAGCGGGCAAAAATTCTCGGAAGAGATATAACCCTCAGTGATATCAGTCTGCCTCTGATGGAAGAGTACGTCCACTTCCTGGGTGTAACGATAGGGAAAACAGGGAAGACGCTTAGCTTTGCAACGCAGAGGGTGCGATTCTCCAGCATCCGAACGCTTTTGGTATACCTGTCAAAGAAAGGCGTTCTACCAGCGCGTCATAGGCTCATTCCTGCAAGCCCTTATCCAAACGTAGCCAGGCGAACGAAGGGTGAGAGAGCGCTCTCCGAGTCAGAAAGACGCGCTCTGCAAGTGGCACTGCTTCAGGAGCTGGGGGATATTCATGCAGGCAAGTCAGAGCTTCGGATCGGAGAGCAACTCACAGTTCATCTACTTTTGATTGCGGCGGCCACAGGTCGCAACACTGTGTCTCTGCTAGAGCTAAATCGTGATGCTTTGCGATCCCATCCTCTTAGAGAGGATAGATGGTTGCTTATAACGCATAAGCGGCGCGGTCGGCATACGCATACTCAGAGTTTTGCTACTGGCGATGAAGGGGGTACAACAGTTAAAGCCGGCGTGGTTCGTCTCTTTCAGAGCGCGCTTGCGATAAGTGCCGAGGCGGCGGAGAAGGCTCCGTCTGCGCGCCAAGAACGCCTCTGGCTGTACGAGCACAAGGGACAGCTTACGAGCTTAAATCAGCAGGCGTTGAGTCGGTATGGGGGCATCGTCGCAGCCAAGCACAACCTTCGTCGAGATGATGGTTCGCCGCTGCGAATCACTGTGGGCGCTCTACGAAAGACCTTTGTGAACCGCCTTTGGAAGCTGTCCGGCGGCGACCCATTTGTTACGGCTCGATTAGCCGGGCACACCATTGAGGTTAGCAACTCGCATTATCTCGCGGTGACGCCAGAGATGGAGCGGAACCATAAGTTTTGCGGTATTGCACTGGTTGAATCGCTTCGAGGGGACGGCAACGTAAGAGAGGAGCGGTCTACGCCAAGCTCCATTGTTCCCACAGGTGTTGCACATTGTTCTGATCCGATGAATGGGCGCTTTGCTCCAAAAGACGACTCCCCGTGCACTGACTTCCTGAGTTGTTTCCGCTGCCCCAATCAGGTGGTTACTCAGGATGACCTGTATCGTTTGTTCAGCTTCTACTGGTTGTTAATCAAGGAACGCGCATTCTTGGGGGCAACGAGGTGGACAAAACTTTATGGATGGGTCATTCGAGACATTGACGACGTGATCAGCGAGAAGTTTCCGCTGGCTGCCGTTTCTAAAGCGAGAGAGCGCGCAAAAAATACGCCACATCCGATGTGGAAGGATCGCGCCATGCTGGGAGTAAGCGATGTCTAAGCGATTAGTGGCAAGTTCATTGCCGAACTTTGTGGGCATCTTCGAGAGTGGTTCTAGGCCCCCCTCAGACCTACCTATATCAGTTCTTAGCATTCCCGGCAATGAACCGATTGTACTTTCGCGGTATGGAGACGATGTTTGGGATTTCTCTCCTTACATCAAGGTTGTAAATAGGAGTAGGGGCGCAAGTCAGATCTACTGGAACAAAAGAAACCTCTGCAAGCCTTTGATTGAGTCCTGTAAAGCAGCCACCTTAGCCTACTGGAAATTTGGGGCCTATAAATCGAAGAAGCGACCGGAGGCTGGAACATTTATTCCGTTCGCCAGAAACCTGTTGAATTTTTCCCAGTGGCTTCAAGATCGTGGGATTTCGACGTTTAATCAAATTGATCAGGATACGACCGCTGCTTACGCAGCTTGGATTCGGCATCCAGATCGCGATATAAAGACGTCGAGCAAAGAGTTACTTTTGGCTGTACTTGAAACACTGCATGAATCACACCGGGTTTCGTGGAGGCCTCAACTCTTGAG